>NZ_LN824141.1:617500-1235000 GCF_000953715.1 Defluviitoga tunisiensis | reverse complement strand
GTCATTTCAGCTATTCGCTGCTTCTTCCTTCACGCTCTGCATTTTTAACCAGCGCATTTTGCTTCTGCTCCCGCAATCGGTAATCCAATTATGTCTCCTGTAGTTATTTATAATAGTATAAGTACTCTTCCCCTACTGGCGGCTATCTTAATACGAGCTTATAGGTTTACTTCTATTTCTAACCCTGACTTAAACTCTACCACTAGCCTGTCATTATATACAGTTGCCTTTTCAATTAGTTTTCTAACCAGTTTATCATCAAATTCCGTAATACCACCGGTTTGCATATTAAGGAAGTCCGTCATCTCAGCGATCCGATCCCGCTTATCTTGACGGAGAGCGTTTCTTGAAAGGGTTTCTTGCCTTAAGTCCCGTAAGCGGTAAATCTCATTGACAATATTATCATATGCTTCCTTTGAATTTGCCAATTGGATCAACTCGGCTTGAAGCTCTTCCAGCCTTTTATCAATATCTGCCGTACTCTCGTCCAAATCCTCGTTTAATACGGTTTCAATATTCTTTTTCAGTATGGCCAGGAAAGAGTTTTTCCCGCTGACGGCTATATTGATAGCTTCTACAATCTTCTCTTTGAGAGTATCTTCAAGTATAGTGGAAGCGGTACAAAACAAACCGGTGTTTTCCAATCTGCTGACGCATCTCCAAACGATGGATTTTTTCCCTCGGTTATTCCAATGAACCCTGCGGAATACTTCATGACACTTGCCGCAGAACACCATTTGGGATAAGGGATGATTATTGCTGTAGTTTCTCTTCTTTCCGTTCTTACTTATATGCACACATCTTCTGCGGACAAGCTCTTCCTGAACCTGCATATAAATTTCACGCGGGATTATGGGCTCATGGCTGTTTTCTACATAGTATTGAGGAACTATGCCGTTATTGGCCACCCTTTTCTTCGATAAAAAATCTACTGTATAGGTTTTCTGCAACAGCGCATCACCGATATATTTTTCATTCCTCAAAATCTTATTGATGGTGCTGGTATGCCATCTGGGATTGCCTGCACCTGTCAGAATTCCGTCAGCTTCCAGACCTCTTGCTATCTGTAGCATACTGGAACCTTCAAGGTATTCTCTGTAAATGCGTTTAACGATCTCTGCTTCTTCAGGTACGATAACTAAATTGCCATCCTTATCCTTTGTATAGCCAAGAAACCGGTTGTGATTAATATGGATTTTTCCTTGCTGATATCGGTACTGAATACCCAGTTTTACATTCTGGCTTAACGATTGGCTTTCTTGCTGTGCCAAAGATGCCATAATGGTCAACAGGATTTCTCCTTTGGTATCCAATGTGTTTATATTTTCTTTTTCAAAGTAAACCGGAATATTTTTTTCTTTAAGCTGCCTTATGTACTTTAGGCAGTCAAGCGTGTTTCTTGCAAACCGGCTGATAGATTTCGTAATTATCATATCGATTTTGCCCTGCATGCATTCTTCTATCATCCGGTTAAATTCTTCACGCTTTTTTGTGTTAGTTCCGGTAATACCTTCATCTGCAAATATACCGGCTAACTCCCATTCGGGATTGCTTTTAATGTAATTAGTGTAATGCTCAATTTGTGCTTCATAACTGGTTGCCTGCTCCTCGCTGTCCGTAGAAACACGGCAGTAAGCTGCTACCCGAAGCTTAGGTAATTCCTCGGCCTTTGCACTATTCCCAATTCGCTTACGAGCAGGAATTATCGTAACATTCCTGGTTGTCATCTAAAATCACCTCGCTCTTAATAAGACTATAAGCATACTCTGCCTGCTGAAATGGATCATCGTATAGATTATCTGGCATTGAAGCATGAAACCTAAAATTCAGGCATTTCTTTTCATTTCCTTTATGTTCATAAATCCTGCCAAGCGCCTCAGCTCGTCTGCGTCTTTCCAGTTGTGCTTTTTCAAATGTGTCCTTGCTGATAATTGGCGGATAAAATTTATCCTCAACATACCGTTTATCTGTCAGCATTCTTGCAATAGATGTGTGGTAACGCTTAATGCCCGCTTTTTGAGCCGCCTCGGCTAAAGAAAGCCCGGAAAGATAAGCCTCAAATAGTTTCTTAATCTTAACTGCTTCCTCTTCATTAACGACAGCCCTGCCGTTTTGAATGGCATATCCAAAAGGTATATGGCTCATCATTTCACCAACCTTTCCCTTAAGTTCAACCCGCATTTCATTTTGAAACCTATTTCTTCTTGTGAAAACACAATGATTTCGCGGGTAAAATCCTCAAATATTTCGATATCGAATGCATCAATCTGCTTTTCAGCTTTCGTTGCAAATTTAAGAAGCTTCTCAACCTCAACAAGGATAGTCTGACTCCCATCGATTGCGCGTTTTATGGCTTCTTTTTGTTCTTTTAATAAAGCCGCTTCTTTAAGCAGCTCATTTTTCTGGGCATTAAAAAGAGCGGGTTCCAGGTATCCCTTAGCCATAAGTCCCATGATTACCTGAACCCGCTCCGTATTTTCTTTGATTTTTGTTTCCATCTCCTGAATCTTTGTTATGTTATCTGAGTAATTTGTCTTCTTTAAGCTTTGCAGCAATGGTCTTAGAATGAATTTATGACCGAAAATAAGCTTATTAATCATAACAACGAAGGCCTGATGGATCGCATCCTCTCTGACAAACTTCATGGAGCAGCTTGATGCGTCCTTTATGTGCTTTGTGCAGCACCATGCAATATATTTACGGTCACCGCTGCCATGAATTCGACGCTTAAAACTGCTGCCACATTCTGCGCATTTGATTTTCCCAGAGAAAGGGTAGCGTTTTTGATACTTGCTGCTTCCCTTAATTACACCTTTTTCTTTTCCTCTTTGCTTTAATATCTCTTGGGCGGCTTCAAATTCCTCATGGGATATAATGGCTTCATGATGATCTTTTATCATGTATTGATCTTTTTCCCCATGATTATAATGCCGCTTAAAATTCTCATCTGTATAGGTTTTTTGCAGAAGGACATCCCCAGTATATTTTTCATTGCTTAAAATGCCGCGGATAGTTGTCGCTGTCCAGTGTGAACCTCTCTTTGTTGGGATTTTATCGGAATTTAGCCCATCTGCAATTTTCTGTGTGCCTTTACCGTCCAAAGCCTCGGAAAAAATCCGCTTTACGATTTCAGCCTGTTCTTTATTGATAAATAGCTTTCCATCCACATAATCGTAACCATAGGGAGGATACGAAATTTTGTATGTTCCGTTTTGGAACCTACGTCTGATAGACCACTTACTATTTTCTGCAATGGATAATGACTCGTTTTCTGCAAGACTGCTCAAAATTGTCAGCACCAATTCGCCTTCCATGCGCTGTGTGTTTATATTCTCTTTCTCGAAATAGATGAAAACACCGAGATCGGTAAGTTTTCTCACCATCTCAATACAGTCGGTTGTGTTTCTGGCAAATCTGCTGACCGACTTGGTTATAATAAAGTCAATTTTTTTGTTTTCGCAATCTGCAAGCAGTCTCAAAAGTCCAGTTCGGTTTTCCTTTTTTGTGCCTGATATGCCTTCATCATAATAAATCCCTGCAAATTCCCAATCAGGATTTGCTTTTATATAGGATTCATAATGGTCCTTTTGTGCTTCCAGGCTTGCCATTTGCTCATCACTGTCTGTTGAAACCCTGCAATAAGCCGCTACCCTCACCTTTGGCTTGAAAGCTTGGAGAGCATTGTTTCCATCAATCCTTGTTACCTTTCTCACTGTTTTCACCTCCTTTGGGCATGTGACATGTTACCTCTGTGTGCCGCTAATAGCAAGCTAATTAGGCCATAAGCTGTGCATACATCGGCGAGAAAGTTTTGCGGTTCAACTTGTCGATTTTGTTGAATTCTTCTTCTGAAATCAGTCCCGCCTTAAGCATCCTCTGCAGAATTTTGTACGCCCGCCAGTAATCAACCTCTCTTTGAATTTCCTCCTGTGATATCTTTGTATAGTTCGTTTCCTGCGGGTTATATGGTAAATGATTAGCCGCCTCTATCATTCAAGCACCTCCTATAAAAACTTAGGACAGTCGCGATTAGCTGTCCTTTATCGTTATTCCGGCAATTTGAGAACTTGTCCGGGGTAAATAGTATCTGAAGTCAGGCCATTGAGTTCCTTAATCTCCGGATATCTTGTTCCTCTGCCGAGTTCTTTTTCCGCTATTCTCCATAAGGTGTCGCCTTTTTGAACTGTATAGGTTCTATTGCCCTTGTTATCAGGAATGCTGTTTACAATTGCAAGGTTTTCTTTTGCTACCCAAGTGTTTATGCCTGCAATTTCTTGACCGCCGGATTTCTTAACCTTTTTGCCAAGCAAAACACATTCTTTGCCGCCTTTTATGACCGGCTTGCCTTTGTATAAAGTCTGCGTGACCCTGTGGTAATAGTCATTTTTAACCCACGTTGGAACTTCCACACTGCCGGGGTAGTAATTCTTTACACTGTCCTTAAACTCCACCATATCTCCAATTCCAATATCAGTATTGGTATCTGTACTGTTCTCCAGCGCTTTTTTTACTGCTTTACGGAAAGTGTCCATATTCTCCCCATGCTTGGGAAACCAGTGCATCACATCAGCATGGTTGCTGGCAATACCGAGCTTATATCCTTCGGAGTGGCAGATGATGTCATTCTCATTAAGACCGTACTTCTTGCAGAGCATAACGCAGAGTTCAACAGTATTCTGCCACGCTTTACGGAAATAATCTTCCTGCTTTGCTGCATCATAACCCACCATTACCGACCCGGATTTATACGAAAACCCAGCAGGCTCACAGATTTCAAAGCCAATATGGGTATTGTTGGCTGCTCCTCCTGCATGCCACCCGCGATGATCCCAAGGCAAGTATTGCCAAACCTCTTTATCGTCTACAAAAGCATGTACACATACCTGCCTGTTTATTTCACCGGCTTTGTAAGATTTGTTTCAACGGGAAAACCACTCAGCCGCCATTACACCCGGCACAGCCGTCGAATGTACCATGATTCCTTTAGGCGTGATTTTGCGACCTGCTGTATAGCAATCGTTTCGCGTCATGTATTTAGTAAAAAGCTTCATTTCTTTTCATCCTCCTCATTTGAGCGACCATGCAGTTGTTCCAATGCGTTTTTCAGCTTTTCAGGAATGGGCAGTCCTATATGTGCTGCATTCTCAAGAATTGAAACTCCCTCGTTACTCAGGTAAAAGAAAATCACTGCTGTCCGGATTGCCCCGCCATTACCGAGCACCTGGCTGTCGATGATGTGTCCTACACCTACAAGTACAAAAATAAGCACTTTCTTAAAGATGCCCTTGGCCCCGACTTCACTCGAAAGCTTTCTGTCTACAACGGCACACATCACTCCGGTCACATAGTCAATGGCTACAAAAGCGATGAGTGCATATAAAAATCCATCCAGCTCTCCAAGAAACCAGCCAAGAAATCCGCCAATAGCAGTAAAAACCGCCTGTATCCAGTTCCATACTGTTTTCATTGTCTTAACCCTCCGTTCAACTTGAATTTTGCATATAAAAAAGCGCCCTGCCTTAAAGCAAAGCGCTGAAAATTAAAACTTCTAATCTATATTTGCTTCGGAAGCGCCTCCCACAACCGCATATCCTCCTGCCCAAGAGACCAGATGGCTATACCTCGCAGTCTCCATCGATAAGCCGCTTCGTTTGCCCAGTAAACAAGGCTGTCCACATCCTGATAATACAGAATAGAAAAACCATCTGCATCTCCGAGGAAGAGACGGGATATCCAGATATTGATATCTTTCGGTATAATCTTTACTTTATAGTCATTACCGCAAGAAAGCGTCAAAAGCTGCGAGTGGAAAAAATCATAGTCCATCGAAATGTCCTCATTGCGAGTTGCCGATTCCTCCACATCGCTATTTACTGAAAACACCTGAAATTCATCATCCCACGTGACACCAGTGCGAGCAAGCCTGCCAAAGCTGGTTATAGTTCCATCCGGAAGTTCCACATCAAAACGCTCGTATGGTTCATATACCCACGCATCGCCCAGCCGCAGCAGCTCGCATACCGTCCGGTTGTCCGAGCAGTACCCTGCATAACCACTACCACCGGTTACATTCACTGTGAAACGCAGGGTTGAAGCTGCACCAGAATATACTCTTACCTTATTGCCGCGTTTTCGCATTTCTATAGTATACATATTCGGATTAGCACGAAGATCGGCATCTGCAGTTTTTGAGAAACTGGCGGAGTAGCTGCCAAGCAAGGAATTACCTTGATAAAGCTCGACTCTTTGCGTGTCATAATTTAAGCAGCAGAAAATATCCCCAAGGAACACCCCAGCCCGTCCACTGCTATTTTGAGGGAAAGCCAGCCTTGCCCGGATATGAATATCGGAAAACCCGTCGTATTTCCATGCAAGTTTGCCATATCCCTCGAGCTGGGAATATGGGCGACTTTCTGTGCTGTCTGGGTCTTGCCGAACATCCCATTCGCCATCTAACACAGTCCAGTAATTTTCAGGCAGGATGTTCCTGTCCCGAAAATCCTCATACCAAATAAGCGCCGAGTCGGGTTTTCTTCGCAACATTTCAAAGGTCAGTTTAAAACCTCGATCCGGCTCAACCATCACACCATTTACATCCTTGAACCGACGAGGAGAGAGCATAAAGCTGGCTTCACCGGCAAAGGGATACTCCGAAAATCCACTGCAAACCCTAAAACCGTAAAACTGGACTCCCGGCACACCACCGCTTATGCTGACAGCATGCGTTCCCTCTTGGAGAAATACACCTTTTACAAGTGTCAACCAGCAAACTCTTCTCCAGTATGGCCACCATAAACGGTTCTCGCTGAAAGTCTTTGATTCACCATCAAGGGAAACGATAATCGCATTTTTGTCCCAGTAAGGAAAGCAAAGCTGTACTGCAATATCGTAATATCCCGCTTCTCTTATCTCAAAACGGTACTCTGCTGACGCCTGGTCATCTCCAAGTGAGGCCATCTCATCAGTAATAATGACATTTCCTTCGTATTCATCCGGAACTCCGTTCCTGTCAATATAAATGGTTCCGAACTCCGATTTCTGCTCCTTGCCATAGCTTGTCAAATATCTTCGCCTGTTATAAACCCCTTTTAGCAGCGGATATTCCCAGGATATAGAATCCCATCCTTCCATATAATCATATACATGAGGAAGAGCCCAAGGTACTTTGTTATAGTCATCCCAGTAAGCCACAATTGGAATAAACGGCTGGGGCGGTGCATCGCCTGTGAAATTGTAAACCCCAGTCATCCAGTATTTTGCCGCATAGTAGGTATTAGACACTCCTCGATAGGTTATTCCAAGGTTTTCAGGTGTATCATGAATCCTCCAGTTCCAGCCATAAGCAGGCAACCCCATGAATATCTTATCGGGTGACATAACGGAAATAGCATAATCATATATGCCCTCAAGCCAGTCACGAGGAGATACTGGGCCGGGAGCAGAGCCCGCCCATGCCATGCCATAGCTCATGATGGCGGCGGTATCGCAATAGTCGTTAAGATCGGCATAAATACACCAGTTTTCACCGCCCACCGAGCCTTGAACGCCGGTCATACCCGGCAGGCAGATGTTGACAAGCTTTGTTGCATCATAACACTTAACTGTATTATATATATCCCTAAATAAAGCATTCGCCGCATCCTTGTTTTCATAACCTCCACCGCGCTCAAGGTCAATATCTACCCCAGCGCACCATGGATACTTGTTCATTATTCGGATGATTTCAGTGAGAAACTTATCCTTTGCACCGTTTTCGTTGTTGCGAAGTGTAGTAAAAATATTGGCTATTCCATGATTCATAATAGTGAGCAGCCACTTAATGTGCGGCCATTTCTGAATATACGGAAGCATGCTGCTGATGCTGGTACCGGTTTCAGTGATTGTACCTGTTGCGTCAACCTCAAAAGTAAAAATGCCTACCGTATCAAGGCGGTCGCCATAGTCTCTAAGTGCTTCATACATTCGGGCATTTCCCATAAAACTCCACACCATGCACCGTTTGCCTTTTAAGAAACCCCTCACAACCGGTCACCGCCCTCTTGCATCTCCTGAAATTCAAAGAGCACCCGCGCCGATTTTCTCTCTTCCAGTTTCACTGTATGTTTGCTGTCCCATGCCGCAGAATATTGATAAAACCCATCCTTAGGAGTCTGACTTCCGTTTTTTAGGCATTGGCGGGTGGAAGCCTTGAGTGTCAGCTCATCGCCTGCATTAACCGGGTCAAGGAACTTTACCTTATGCGCACCTACACCTTGGGATAGTTCAATACTCCCTGCGGCCATATCCTGTATAGGATAGATATAACAGTCAAGACCAGCAGAAGTTTTGCCAAGGTTGAATAAGACTACAGTCTCCGCTGTTCGCACCACACCGTTATAATGCCGGGGCGGAACTGGCTGCCCGTTTTCCTGCATTTTCGTTAACATTTTGCTCGTGTGGACGGTATAGCCTGTCAACTGATCTCCATCCTGAAGCTGCATGTCGGTGAAATAGATAATTCCGTTACAGTCGGAGATCTTGAGTGTCACAGTTACGCTCACCACATGCTTATTGCTTTTTAGTTGTATGGTTTCCGCAAATCTTGAAAACTGCATAGTTTTTTCCTCCAAAACTATTTGACAAACATAGGCATTAATGCTAAACTATAATTAGATTTTATATTTGGAGGCTAGTATACAGCTATGTGTGGTATTTTTCGTATTCGTAAATAAAGGTGCCCTGAACAAAAGATAGCTCAATAGCAGCGTCTTTGTTTTAGTGCACCCTTTTTCGATTAAAAAAAAAACCGAAAGAGGTGTATTTTTTATGCCCCAAAATAGAAAAAAAGGGACAACTCCGCCCATTTGGGTATCTCAAAACTTTTTAACAAGTTACAAAATTATCAACAGAATTATTCGCAGAACAACCCTTAACAAGGATGATCATGTGATTGAAATTGGCCCGGGAAAGGGTCATATAACAGGTTTCTTGATAAAAAGATGCCGGAAAGTTTCGGCAATTGAAATTGACGGGCGTTTATATAATAAATTGACAGCAAAATTCAAGGACGTCAAAAATATCCGTATATATCATCAGGATTTTATGAAGTGGAAGCTTCCTCAATCCGAAGATTATAAGGTTTTTTCAAACATTCCCTTTTGCTTCACTACGGATATTATGCGAAAATTGACGGAATGCAAAAACGCACCTTCTGAAGCATGGCTTACCATGGAAAAAGGCGCAGCCAAGCGTTTCATGGGTAAGCCTTCAGAATCATTGCGTTCACTGCTTATAAAGCCCAGATTTGATTTGGATATTGCTTACTATTTCAGCAGGGAAGATTTTCATCCCAAACCGGGCGTTGATGTAGTACTTCTTCACCTTAAGAAAAAGAGCCAACCGGACATACCCGCAAACCAGTGGTTTGCCTATGAACAATTTGTTTCAAAGGCACTAAAATATGGATTCCGCAGTCTTTTTACAAGCAAGCAGTTATCTAGGGCATTCCGTCAGGCTGGTGTGCAAAATAAAAATATTACTCCTACAGAGATTCTTTATGTTCAGTGGCTCTGCCTTTTCCGATGCTACTGGGAGCATGTGTTAGGCAGAAAATAATTTTAGCGGCTCATTACCCGTCCAATGTCCACTGTATCTCGCACACATGCCCGATCCATCCAGTGGAAACCGAACCGCCCTGAAGCAATAAGTCTGTAAAGTACACTGTGCCGGTGCAGTCAGTGACGCACAGCCTGATGGTGATAGATTTGACTCTGCTGATACTTTTGGGAGAAATACTGTGTGCAATCTGATTGAAATATGCCATATCATCACCCTCAAATCAGGTCTATAAATCTTGTTTCTGTTGTACCGTCCTCGTATTCAATGACTATCTCAGCACCAACCTGGCCGTTTTCGCCCTTTTCAAGGTTTTCGGAAGCAATCTGCGCTGAAAATGTATAGCTTTTACGTGTTGCTGGGTATACCGTCTGTGACAGGCTCTTTGTCATACCAGGTACACCAACAGCCTTGAAGGAAGCAGTTCCAGAAACACCATTCTCAGTATCCACTTCAAAGCCGGAATTGACCCAGTAGGCAAAACCATCATCCGCTCTGGAATTGCGCAGATGGTTGAATGGTACCATATCTTTAATTTCCTGACGGTTTATCAACTCTGCTGAGGACAGCGCATCCGCTGCCTTGTCCCACTGTGCTGAAGAATCGCCAAGTTCCCGCAGTTTAGTTGAAAGCTCAATCACTGTTTTCCATGGCTCCTGCAAGTTATACTGCCTTCTCACAACACGAGTCTTTACCAAAAGGCCTAGTTCTTTATCGTCCACTGTAACAATATCACCCAGTTTCCATGCTTCGTGCTCATAACCGGTTAGCGCAGATAAATCCATTGCAGACAGTACATAAGAAACGCGAGGCTTCGAATATTCTGCAAGCCGCATTTTTGCATATTCCAGCATCTGATACGGATTTGTAAACGACGAACAATCAAGCGTCGACACCCTCACTTCACTGGAAAAAGTGTAATCTTCCACGTATGCCTTACCTCCATTAATTGAAGCGAAGGTCAATCCGTCCTTTCCATAAGCATAGAGCCTTGTCACTAATTCGCGTGTATCGACTACCCGCTGAATACTTTTCAAATTCTTTCTATATGAAAAAAGCGCTCCGCTATCAGTACCACTAAAAGTCAAAAGGTGTACCTGGCGGTTGGCGCTGTCAAACACCAGATCGCCGCCATAAATATTCTGTACGGCGCGAAGGATGGATAAGGCATTTTTTTCTGTACACTGCCATGTCCGTTTCGTAGTGACAGTAACATTTCCTACTGTCCAACCTGTTCCCAAAAGTGCATATTGCATCGGAACATCTGCAGTATCTGCATTGAATTCTCTAGGTTCTTTTTCCGCACTGAAAGACAGATCGTAAAATACCGCTTCAGCATATACTTGCGTAATAACACGCCCATCTTCGCTTTTATTGTCCGTTAAGGTTCGGATCCGGTAAATGTCATTTACGATTTGCACTTGTTTTTCATTTTCCAGCGCGCTTCTTTTTGGATCATGGAACGGAAGCTTGAATTCCAACGTATCCGCACCGTTCACCTCACCAGTGACAATGATATCAAAGGCATTTTCAAGAACAGCTTCCCATGCTCCGTTTTTATCCAAAACCACAGGACGGGCAAAGCCTAATTTCTCATAGGGCGCTTTCGGTATATCATGAAGCTGTATTTCCAGAAGTTTTGGCGTCCTCAACGGATCGCTGCTGGTAAGGGTAACACGGAACCTTATATATTGCCGATTTGGCGATTGAAGTTCACCGCTGGTTCCCACAGCCTGCCATGCAGACCATTCTTCAAGATCATCGCTTGTGCTGGTCTCTACTAGAGACACTGAAGTAACACCTGCAGTATATTCGCTTGTCACAGCTACACGACCGCTGCCCGATAATGCACATGGAACCGCCCTTGTATAAAGTACGCCACTTGCAGGATACTCGCCATCTGTTGCTTTAAGGGTGACTGCGCTAGGCTCTGCCAAAGCATCTACATCCGAAGCCGCATCCCCACCGTTTGCATGTAAAGACGACTTAAAATATAACAGCAAATCATCAGCTGTAAGCTGTGAGTCCGTTTCCAGAAACCAGTCGTCGAAGCCTCCGGCATAGTAGTAGGTATTTGCATGCATCCCCATAATAATGTCTGCTATACATTCCCGATTCAGCTCTCCCGAAAAGAAACGCACAGGTGACACCCAGGTTGCCCCGTCGCTGCGATCGCATATGATGTTCTGTACCTTTTTGTTGCTTACTTCAATGATGGAGGCGATAAAATACCAGCCGCCGTTTTTCAAGGTAATGGTAGCTGTTTCGCTCTGGTCGTAGATTAGTGTGCCGGAGGAGTTATACAACATAAGCCTAAGTCTCCCTTGATAAAGTGAAACATAAAAAATTGGCTGACCGGGTCCTTGGCGGGTATTGAATATGGGTATATATGTCTGGCCGACCGAATAGGTGGTAGGATTAATCCAACCGCCTACAACAATCTTTTCGCCCAGATTGCTAAAGAAACTCCCATCATTTTCTGCTATAAGATGGGTCTTTTCAGAAGTCGGATTAACAATATTTTGCCTGAAGTATCTTCCGAATCTTCCAGCAATAAGGTTTGCCGATGTCCCTGACCAGCCGGAGATGGTAAAATGTCTGCCATGTCCCGATGAGTCTATAAGCTGAAGATTTTCGTCTGGTGTTTTTTCATTAAATCGCCATAAAGCAGACGTCCTTGATGTTACAGGAAACTCCCCGGTAAAATCCTCTTGGTTTGTCAGGATTGATTTTATCGCCATGTTATCACCTCCATCTGCTTTTTGCCTGTATTTTTAACTCGGTAAAGGTCGCGTTTTCTGCGGCAATCTCAATATGATTAACACCTTTCCTGAGAATTGGAAAATTCAGATCCTGCAGGCTGGGAAGGCCATTTCTCAAGGTTCGGCCTGTTTCATCAATAACCTTAGCTGTTACCATGCCGGAGTCGACAATCAGAGTTTCACCTTCAGATAATGAGCCAACAATTAGCAATTCCTCGCCGTTTGTAATAAGCGAAATATAGCTTGATGAGGACGTTGATATCAAACCCTTCAAGAGATAAACCGGATTGGAATCCGTATTTCCTTTAACCCTCTCCAACTCATGCAGACCTGTTTCAGAAAGAACAAATATCTCATCTTCCAACGCGTAAACATACGGGTCGGGACAAACAAACCGAAGTTCAAAGCTGCCCGCTGTCCGCAATATCCGCTCACAGTCAACCGCTTCTGATAAGCGAGCCATGAAATATCGGTCGGGCAAATCATCTATAACAAGTTGCTTAAGCCCGTTTTCCGGATTTAACCATTCTGCAACATTATCAAGAACCGATACAAGCTCAGCAAAACTGCGCTGGGGAAGCACACTACAGCTAATTATTATGTTTCGTTCTGATATGTCGCAGCCAAAATCTGCAATACCTGCTTTGCCCGGCACAGTTTCAAAGGAATTGCGCAGGGCAGGGGAGACCTGCCATTTGGTAAGTCTTGCTCGTATTTTCATACTTTGCGACGATATTCCATTGTAGATAAATCCCATATGCTTCCCTCCATTACGCTGTTATAAAACGTCCCTGCGCCCTTGAACCTGTCTGCATCAGGTTATATAACTCCTGTGAAATCCTGCGGATGTCTTCTTCACCACGAACAATCATCTGCTGCACCACAACAAGCGGCCCGGAAGCTAAATCGCTAAATCCACCTCTTCCACTTACACTAATATCAGGAGATATATTAAAATCTGTCGGCACTGCATTTTGCATATCGTCTGCCACTCTGGCCATAGCCTTGTCAAATCCCTCACCAATACCCAGTGCCATATTGCCGCCAATGCCTTCAAAAACAGTGGACGGAGATCTGATTCCGAGGAAATTCTTTACTCCATCAACAATACCGGAAAAGAAACCGGAAACCTTATCCTTAATCCAGCTACCAAGGCTTTTAATACCTTCCCAGATGCCTTTTACAATGTTCTTACCAATCTCAACCACTGAAACAACCGCCTTGCCCAAGCCTTCTATAATAGCCGCAACAATCTGAGGTAAAGACTTTACTAGTTCTGGAATGGCTTTCACAAGCCCGGCAGCAAGCTGTACGATAAGCGTAATTCCCAATTCTATGATCTTCGGCATATTGTTCGTCACAAAGTCAATGATTGTTGTAATTATCCTCGGCAGTGCTTCAATTAGTTCTGGCAATGCATTTAAAAGTCCCTGCGCCAGTCCTTGAATCAATGTAAAAGCAGCTTCAAGGATTTTGTCCATATTATCCAGCAGCCCTTGCACAATGGTGATCACTGCTTGAACTGCTGCTGGAATTAGCTCAGGTAATGCTTCTCCAAGCCCCATTACCAACGCTGTGATTAGCTGCACCGCTGCATCAATGAGTAAAGGCAGGTTATCAATGAGTGTACCTGCAATGGTCATGACTGCATCTACTGCCGCCGGGATCAGCTCCGGCAGCAGGCTCAAGAGAGTTTGAAGCACCTGAGAGAACAATTCAGTTACAGTTTGCAACAGCACGGGAAGCAGATCTTTGACTGCTGAGATAATTGCACCGGTTGCCTCCGGCAGAGCAGCCACTATATTTTCCAAAACCGGTACAATATTTTTAACTACAGCCTGAAAGGCATCCACAAGATTTTGTGTTAGGTTCGTCATATCAGCGTTCGCATTGCCAAGTCCTGCTATAAACGAACTTAGAGAGGCTTGTAAAAGACCAATGGAACCGCTGATGGTCTGGGTAGACTCTCTTGCGAAGTTGCCAGCATACTGTTCGGTTTTTTCAAAAAACATCTGCATGGCGATCTCGGCCTTTTCGGCATTGGTTGCGCTATTCCAGGCAAAATCCAGCCCTTTTGCAAGAGCATAAGCTTCGATGGTAGTGGCGTTCATGGCGACGCCCAGATTATCCATCATGGTGAAGTTACCCTTGGCTGCGCCAGCGATGGATTCCATGGCAGTCTGCATGTCAATGCCCATAACCGAAGCCATATCTGCCGCCCGTTGCATGGCCTTCTCAGTAAGCTCCAGACTTTTTTGCTGATCGACACCAGCACCCTGAAACAGTGCGCCCATTTTGTTGGCGGTGGCAAGGTACTCGGATTGGGACAAGCCCAGATTCTTGTAGGCTTCTTCTCCCGTTTTTTGGATACGTGCAGCATATTCTCCAAACACAGCTTCAGAACCGCCAAGGTTCTGCTCAAGCTCACCAAACTGCTCCACGACCTCTTTTCCCAGCTTGATGGCAGCCGCGCCCGCTGCGGCCGCTGCAGCACCCATAGCCGCGCCAACACCTTTAAGAACGCTGCCCAGTTTCTCAAATTTCGAGCCGGATTTTTCGGCATTGTCTCCACTTTCCTTCAATTCGTCCCCAAGTTCATCTGCACTTTCAGCAGACTGTTCGAGTTCGCGCTCCATTTTGTTCAGCTCGGCTTTGGCGTTGTTGAGCTGTATCTGCCAGGACTGCGTCCGCTTGTCGGTTTCTCCGAAAGATGAGGCGGCATTGGCAAGGGCTTTCTCCAAAGTAGCTATTTTTTCTTTCTGCAATTCGATCTCTTTGTTAAGCACCTTGTTTCTTGCAGTAACAGCTTCAACTGACTTATCCTGCTTGTCGAACTGAGATGCGACCAGGTTCATTTCGCTACCCAGTACCTTAAAACTTTGGTTGATCTCACGAATGGCGTTTTTAAATTCCTTTTCGCCTTCAATCCCGATCTTCAGGCCAAAATTGTCTGCCACATAACCGCCTCCTTTCCTGCAAAATTTTTAAATTCCATAAGGTATCACATCATCAATGGTAAACATACGCTTTGGTTTCGCCAGCCCTAAAAACTGCTTATGGCACTCCCATAAATCAAGCAGGTATCCAATAGGCATGAGCCATACTTCTTCCTCTGAACGATTAAGCTGGACAGTGCCGTAATATAAAAGCCGAGTGAACGATTCCTCATCGCTCACTCGGCCGGTGTGTTTTTTAAATCATCCTCACTTTCAACGTTTCTTTTGGTCCCCTTGAACATTGCTTCCATAATAGCGTTTTTATATGCTGCCAGTTCCAAAGGAGATGTGAGAAGTTCCACTGTCTCTTCGGTAAGGAGTTCACGCTTTTCTTGATTTTTGAGGTTGTGTATCAAAATGCTCTGGTTGGCCAGCAGTGTAATCAGCCACACCACTTCGTCAAGAGCCATTTCGAAGTTCTCGGTTTTCATCAGTTTTGTGCCGAGGTTTTCAAGACCGCCGTATCTTTTTGCAATCTCCTTTGTCGCTTTAGTGGTTAGTATAAGCTGATATTCTTCATCGCCGATTTTGATAATCGCGCTTCTGTCATTATCCTGCATCATTCACTGCCTCCTCCCACAGCAAATACCGGCTCATAAACTTCCGTATACCAGCCGGTAATAGTTTCAGGCGATACACCGGGATCGTCTTCGCTGACCTCCGCCTTCCAAGGGTGCTTTCCCTGGCCATCTGGTTTGTTACGTCTCATGACTGTCCCTTCAATGGTGGGTGTCGAAAAGGTAATGCTGTCGCCCTTCGTCTGCAGATTTGTCGCCGGGATTCCGAATTTAACCCTGTAAAGCCAAAAATACCTGTACTTGCCGTTAGCTTTCTTGGCTCTAAAGCCAATTGCCACAGGCGCACCTCCATCCTCACTGGTGGAAATCAGCACCTTATTGTCATCAAGGGTGGCTCCCGTCAAAACCTCAGCAGCGTCTACTCCGATATCTGCAACACCAAGAGTCAGTGTGCCGCTTTGAAATTCCTTGACCACTTCTGCCGCCCCGTCATCGGCATAAAGTGTCGCCTCTGCTAGTTCTACAGAAAGCTCTGCCGTAATAGCCTTAGCCAGCGGAACAGGCGTGTCGTATGTCTCTTCTCCGTTTTCATTCTCAGTTATTTTGGCATAATATAACCTGTCCAGTCCGATTGTGGCCATGTTTTTCATTCCTCCTTTACTTCATACTCTTTTGCCACATCAATGGCATAGTGGTGATAGCCGGTATCGTCCTCATGGCCTATATACCGCCTGTCGGTAATGGTAAAGCCTGCTTGAAGCAATGTGTTCACTATTTCGCTTTTACGGGCAGTGTAGTTTCCCTTTATAAATAAAGACAACCTTACCTCCTGGGTTTCTACCTGAGGCCGGTTGTCTGCAAAAACTTCAAATGTATCTGTCATCGGAGTAATGACAAGGTACTCATCTGGCGGTACACCGCTAAATACCCCGGTTTCAATGGGGATACCCAAACCATCCAATAACGAGTTTAATTCTGACAATATGCTCATATACGACCCAGCTCCTGTTCCAGTCTTGACTTCATTACTTCGATGCAGGACTTCCTTGTAGCTGATTTTGCCGGTTTCAAAAAGGGCCTTGGAGGCTGCCCGGACTTGCCATACTCAATAATATTGGCAATCTTCGCATTGCTTTCCCCATCCTTCCTTGGTTCAGTAAAGCCGATTTTTATGTTGTGGTTTCCATCCCTGTCCTGTTTGGCAGGAGAGAGTCCCAAAGCATTTACCAATTCACCGGTTGCTCTGGACGGATATTTAGTGCCGCTCCCGATAACTGACTGAAGATTGGACTTCACTTTTGAAAGAACCACTTCCCCGCCTGCTTCCAGCACCTTAGGTATGATTTCGTCTGTTCTTTCTCCAAGTCTGGATAACTTGAGCAAGAACTGTTCCGGCAATTTAACTTCCACCTTAGCCACGTTGCAGCCCCTCCTTTTATGCTTTGCTTGATTTCACTTTTTCCGCAAGCACCTCAATATACATTCCACGTCCTTTTACGTCCTCAACACTGATAATGTTGTACCTGCCATCGCTGCAAACGAGTACAAGATCTGTGGTAACTTCCAGGTTAGGTATCTTACGGAAGCGGAACAGGGCAGACGCCTGCGAAAACGCCGCCCTGTTTGCCCATTTTTCACTGCCATGCCTATCTTCCTTGTATGCCCTTACCGAAGCAAGAATGACATCATCTTTTTCAGTAAAACCCTCACTATCCTTAACCGGCTTGACTGAGATAATGTCCACGAAAGTTTTCATTTTTCCAAAGCTCATATCGTCCTCACAAACTCCATATCATTCGTTTCCGCGCAAGCGCGAAAAGCTCATTCATTCCGTTGTTCGTCCTCTCCCCACAAAGTCGGATGACTTTGCGGGGGCCCCTATATCTTCCAATCCCGGTCGAGCCGCAGCAATAGATTTACTGTATTCCATACCTGCTGTCCTGCCTGCACACTATCTCCAAAAAAGCCAGCCGTCGAGCCATCCCTGCTTTCATAAAAATGGCTCGACAGCATAATGACAGCCTGCTCAGTAGTAGGCGGCATGGGGTTTTCGGCATAATATCCTTCCGGCTTTTTCTGGTAACTTTCCGCATAGGCCACTGCGGCTTTGATATACTCTTGTAAAAGTGCGTCATCTTCGTTGTGTTGCAATATGAGGTTTGCTTTAACCTTCTCCAAAAGTTCCATGCCGCAGCCCTCCGTTTTCATTAAGTTGATTTCTGCTGCAGTATCTTGACTGCTTCAGACAGTACCAGCTTTCCATCTACACGCTGGGTTGCCATGAATCCAACTTGTCCGGTCGCAGCATACAACTCATTAAGCCGCTTAAAAACCCTGCCTTGACGGTCTGCCACCCAGTAATAAGAAAAATCGCCGAATACAATCGTTTTTGCTCCGGCGGCAATGGCTGGCATAAATGCAGAAGTTTTAACTGGACGATTGAGGATAGTATCCGGTGTTCCAGCAGTTACAGAAGGCTGCCAGAGATACTGACCGTTGTTGTCTTTGAGCTTCCTTATAGCTTTAATTGTCGAATCATTCATAATGAATACAGCGTTCCTGCGGTACGGAGACTTTAGACTGTAGAACAAGTCCATGATCTCGTCAAGGGTAATAGCTGTCGCGCTCGCCGCGGTTACTCCTATCTCGCCACCGCCGTTATCCGCCAAGATACCGGTTGGCTTGCCAGATCCGTCGCCGATAAAAAATGCTTCCTCCTCTTTTGCTCCGATTCGGCGGGCGAATTCTTTGGCTATATACTGTTCAAGGTTGAATACACTATCGTTTAACAATTCCTCTGACACCTTGATCATAGTAGCCAGCTTATATGCGCCGATGGATACCTGTGCAAAGGAGTCATCGCTTTCGGGAATCTGGCCTTCCTCATCCACCCAGGATGCAGTACCCTTGCTTGCCACCACAGGAATTTTCTTGTCACCGCTGGACGTGGTAATAACATTGGCAATCTGCCTAAATATATTCTCCTCCTCCAGTGCTTCCACAAGAGTACGCTCAAAGTCGTCGGGAACAAGATATCCACCTTCGGTGTCCTCTCCAATCTGCAGCGCGTTGTGTACGTCATATTTGCGCCTGCCGCGCATCATGTTCCAGAAAGACTGCCTGTACTCATCGCTGGCACGTCCGGTTTTTTCATTGTTGCCAGATATGGAAGTGGGTTTGTCTGTAATAGGAATATTCAACGGTTTTGACAGTTCCAAATCTATGGCAGCCTGACGCTCAAGACGCTCTATTTCTTTGCCCAGCGCAATAACGTCGGCTTCCATTTTTTCATAAGTCGCGGTATCCTCCGGTGAAAGCAGTCCGTCGTTCCCGCGTTTGCTGTCGAGGAAAGCTTTAGCAGCTTCCCATACTTTAGCGCGTTTTTCACGCAGTTCCAGTATTTTGCTCATAATCAAATCCTCCTTACGGTTTTATTTGGGGTCCCCGCTAAATCGCAGATTTAGTGGGGTAAAAGTAGAAAAAGCCGCTTCTCAAGCGACTCAATCGGGGTTCCTTTTGGTTTTTCTTTTGGTTTAAGCTTTCGCAGGATGGAATTTGTTACTGCCTGCCTGCTGAAGATCATTCCTCCTGATACTTCAAATTCGGATGGGAATGATTCATCCTCCATAAACAAGATTCCATCGGCAAAGCCAAGTTCCACCGCTTTTCTTGCGTTAAACCAGCTTTCTGCATCCATTAGGTGCGATATTTTTGCCCTGGAAAGTCTGGTTTTCAGCTCATAAGCGTTGATGATGGATTCCTTTATTTCTTCCAGCATTGCGATAGCTTTCTCCATTTCTTCCGTATCACCGATGGCTATTGTCATAGGGTTGTGAATCATCATCATGCTGACTGGTGACATAAAGACGTCACCTCCGGCCATAGCTATGACCGAAGCGGCGCTGGCTGCAATACCGTCAATCTTTACCGTCACTTTGCCTTTGTAATCCATAAGCATGTTGTAAATCTGGTTGGCTGCAAATATATCACCGCCCGGGCTGTTGATCCAGATCGTTATATCGCCCTCTCCGGATAACAGCTCTGATTTGAACTGTTTGGGAGTCACTTCGTCTCCCAGCCAGCTTTCTTCGGCTATAGGTCCGTCAAGATATAATGTCCGGCTACCGTCATCGTTTTGTATCCAGTTCCAGAAACGGCGAACCGGCCTTGGTTTTTGTGATTTGTTCATCTTTTTGATCCCTCCGTTTCAGCATTGGTTTTTCCTGCAAATGCTCCAGCATCGGCAAGCTTGGTCATATTACCGTTGATGAGATACAGGTCACCGCCCAACTCCTCTGGTATCCGGTTCATGTTCTCAAGCTCTCGGATATCGTTAGCAGACATCCAGCCGTTCTGGCGTGCTACGGCATAACCGTTCATGCGGCTTGCATAATCCCCGCGCAGAAGGCCATCCACATTGAACTTGACAAAGTATGTCCGCTTCTCCGACGGTAAAAGCAGCGCCTTTTGAAGAGCCTGTTCCCAGCGCACCACCCACGGATCAAGCGTGTATTTGACAAATTCCAGAGACTGCTGCTCGATGTTTGAAAAGCTCGACTTTTCAAGGTCTCCAACCATATGGGGAGGCACGCGGAATATCCGGGCGATCTCGTTTATCTGGAATTTTCTTGTCTCCAGAAACTGTGCCTGTTCAGGCGGGATGCCGATTGGCTGGAACTTCATGCCCTCTTCCAGAACGGCAATGCGGTGAGCGTTGGCACTGCCTTGATAGACAGCGTTCCAGCTTTCACGCACCTTTGCTGGATCCTTTAATACGCCGGGATGTTCCAGCACACCGCCCGGATTTGCACCGTTGGCAAAAAAGGATGCACCGTACTCTTCACAGGCAATAGCCATGCCTATGGCGTTCTTGGCCATAGCGATAGGGGAGTATCCGATCAGTCCGTCAAAACCGAGTCCCGGGATGTGAAGAACCTCATCACTTCGTAGGTATATAAGGCCTGCTTTTGGATTAACCCTACTCTCATCGCTGTCGCGCCGATAAGTGTAAAACAGTTCTCCGTTTGGAGCCCTGTCTACCGTCATTTTGTTTGGCAAAAGTGGATAAAGCGCCAGCACTCGTCCGGAACCGTCCCTGATAATCTGAGCGTAAGCATTTCCCCATAAAAGAAGATGACTCATTAGTGTTTCTCGGAACACGAATGAACTCATCTCAGGGTTTGGTTCGTCATGGAGTAAATAATAGAGCGGGTGGGTCAACGCTTTTTCTTTGCCACCGTCTTCTTTATAGCGGTACACATGAAGCGGAAGCCCGGCGATGGCTTCTGCAAGTATCCTTACACAGGCATACACTGCCGTTGTCTGCATTGCAGTCCGCTCATTGACAGTCTTTCCGCTGGATGTGCCGCCGAAGAAAAAGCTATATGCATTACCGAACAGACTGTTTTTCGGCTTATCCCTTGCTTTGAACAAACGGGAAAAGATTTTCATAGGCATCACTCTCCGATAATACTTTTTATAAATAACTCATTGACATCTAATTTTACATATGTTATATTACATATGTAAAATTAACTACCTGAAAGGGGATTTGTATAATGAAAGCTACTTTTAATGATTTTCTCAAGGAAAATCCTAATTGCTCAAAATTTGCCAATAATCCTGATGCAATTGCTATTTTCAACATTCTCTCGAAAGAAGAAAACATAATTGCTATGATAGATGCTTCAAATGCAGGCAAGCCAGCATTATCAGCTTGTGTCAGCGAAGTCGAGAGCTTTTTTGATAATAGCAATAACCCCACCATAGACTTAAGGGACGGTTTCACAAGAACTGTCATCGGTCGTATGGTAAAGTCGATTCTTGCACCATTTGGTTATGAACCTAGCGTTCAAAAAGACTTACCTAAGGCTACACCCGCTAAATACTTTACTTCAGCATCCTGTTATGAAAAAACCGGTACGGCTTCAATGCGGATTGTTCGAACTATAGAAGAAATTTAGAGTATTAAAAGCCCACGCTCATCATAGACTGAACCGATATTTTCTCCTCCATGCCTTAACGCGCGGTCAAGCGCCATGATGAGCGCAACCGCGCCATCTATTCTCTCGGTGGATTTTTCTTTATCCGGCTTAATGTTTCCGGCGGGATCGGTTTTGACATAGATATTGTCCATCATCCACCGCAGTACTGGATTACCGCCATGAGCGATGCGTTCTTCCAATGTCAGCTTCATCAACTCTTTTGTAGGCGGGGACATATCCTTGAAGCCCTGACCGAATGAAACAACCGTAAAACCCAAAGCCTCGAGGTTTTGCGTCATCTGAATTGCTCCCCAGCGGTCAAAGGCTATTTCCTTAATGTTATATTTCATTCCGAGTTCCTCAATAAAGGTCTCGATAAAGCCATAATGCACGACGTTACCCTCAGTGGTATATAAAAAGCCCTGCCTCTCCCAGACATCATAAGGTACATGATCTCTCCGCACACGCTGATCAATATTTTCCTCCGGTATCCAGAAAAAAGGTAGAACCTGATATTTGTCAGATTCATCAAGCGGTGGAAACACCAGCACAAAGGCGGTAATATCGGTAGTAGATGACAAGTCAAGTCCTCCGTAACATGTTCTGCCGCGCAATTTTTCTGCATCAACAGGAAACGTACACTTATCCCACTTATCCATTGGCATCCAGCGCACCGATTGTTTCACCCACTGATTTAAGCGGAGCTGACGGAATAAATTTTCCTCTGCAGGATTTTGCTTGGCATTTTCACAAGCCACCCTCAATTTTTCGATGTCAACTGTAATGCCCAGTGACGGGTTAACCTTTCTCCATACCTTTTCACTTGTCCAGTCATCGGTATCGGCTGCGCTGTAGATAACAGGGTAGAAAGTCGGATCTATCTTACGCCCTTGAAGAATATCCTCAGCCTTTTGGTGCACTTCCCAGCAGATGGAATTGCGGTCTGTGCCAGCAGTTGTGATCAGGAAAAACAGCGGTTGTTTTCTTGCATCGCCGGATCCGTGAAGCATTACATCATAAAGATCCCTGTTTGGCTGAGCATGAAGTTCGTCAAATACCACACCATGGACGTTTAGCCCATGTTTCGTATATGCCTCCGCTGAAAGCACCTGATAAAAACTGCCTAACGGTTTATATACCAGCCGCTTCTGCGACAGCATTGGTTTAATTCGAGACTTTAATGCCGGACACTGTTCCACCATATCTACCGCAACGTCGAAAACAATGGATGCCTGCTGACGGTCAGATGCACACCCGTAAACCTCGCCACCATGCTCGAAATCACCGCATGTCAGGTATAAAGCGATTGCCGCTGCAAGTTCGCTCTTACCCTGCTTTTTTGGAATTTCTATATAGGCTGTGTTGAACTGCCTGTATCCGTTAGGTTTCAAGATGCCGAATATGTCCCGGACAATCTGTTCCTGCCAGTCAATTAATTCAAAAGGCATTCCATACCATTCACCCTTGGTATGCTTCAGGCAGTTTATAAAAGTAACAGCGGCATCCGCCGCTTCCTTGTCGTATCGGGAACCTTCCGCCATAAACTTGGTTGGTTTATACCGTTTTAACTTCCGCAGCTTTGCCGCCTCCTTTCCTAAAATTGAGCAAGAAAAAAGGAACCTCATGGATGAAGTTCCTCTCCTTAGTGGATTTCTATGAAACTTGTTACGTTATAACCGTTATCGTTTGCCTGTCAGGATAAACTCGGCATATTCTTTCTTGTGTTCATTAAGAAATACTACTAATTCATAAAACCCCATTTTATATGCCTCTTCCTGTACTCTTGGCAAGTCAAACATATTGCAGGCACCGCTGTCCCGTATGGCCATAATCTGCCGATAAATCTTATCAGCTATCAGATTCTCGTTACCCATGTCCTACACCTCTGACTTCTCTGCCGCTGAAATTGAATCTCTTACCGCTTTATTGAGAAACGAAATATCAAAACCCGCATCTATATAGCCCTGCCGGATCACCTCGTAATAGTAACGACCCGGTGCTCCCAAAGGTCTGCCTTCATTCATGATATACACCATTGCGGGTACCCACTGACCTTTGAAACGTACCTTAACCGTTTCTTTCCGGTATAGATGCGGATAACCTTCATATCTGTCCAGCGCTTTCTCATCATTAGGCATGATTCTCCAAAGCAGTACCGGTACACTTTCACCTTTTTGTTTTTCTATTGTCGCTACTGCGCCGCCATTCCCTCCTCTGAATAACAGCCGGTATCCTGTGAGTTTTGCACTCCCCAGCACTTTTGCCGTTGGGCAGCGGTATGCCATCTGCCTTAAGTTCAGATTGCTTCCGTATGCTAAATATATGGTTCCTTTTTCTTTGCTCATCGTATCATCCTCCTTGTATTTACCAAGGCAGAGGCGGAGATCCACCCCTGCGCTTGTCTATCTATGCTGCCCGAAACCGCCATGCCGCGTTACCATCAAGGTGTTTGCAAAGGTGCTCCCGGCAGTTTTTGAACTCGTCACCGATAAGCCCTATGCGGTTGAGATATGTCCGCATGGCAAACTTCTCATTTTCAACTTGCGGCTTTTTGCTGGAAGCGCATTTTTGCGTTAACGCCTGATGGTTTAACGCAAGGGCAAGCACTATGTAGCTTCTAATTTTTCCCGCATGAAGTTCGCTGTTAAAGCCTCGAAGCTCAATCGTCCCGTTGCCGTTAAAAAAGCTGTGCAGGTTCAAAAAGTGGTACCTGCTATTATGGTAATGGGTGCTTCGGCTTTCGCTGTAACCTTCGTACCAGATGCTCTCAATCGCCGCCATGGTTTTGGGCTTACGCCGATTCATCTTCTCAACCAGTGCCGCATCCATCTTTTTGTAAAACCGCATCCTGTCCGGTGCAATCTGCAATGCCTTATAGAAAAGGTCATTCTTACTGGCGATAATGTTGATAAAATTGCGGATGCTGCGCGGCGTGTGGTTTGCCCCGTCTATATGGATATGGATTCCGCAGCTTGTGTTTGCAAAACCTCCCGCCCTGCGAAGCCTCCTTATCAATTCCTGCAGGGTTTCAATGTCTTCGCGGTATGTCAGTATCGGGCTTACCAACTCGACGCTATATTCCCGGCCAGCCGCCACAATCCTGCCGTTTTCCTTTTTCTGAGTCCGGATGCTCCCGTCGCTCATGAATTTCCATATCCGTCCATCCGGTGCAATAACCTTTTGGGTATCGTAATAATCTCCGCTGGATTCAACCCTCCCTCCAAGAAAAGCTGCTGCAGTTTTTGCCGCTTGTTTTCTTGTCATCCCCGTCAATTCTACCTCGATTCCAAATCTCGTTGTAAGCATCATTGCGCTTTCTCCTCGCTTTCTCTGTGTTTTTTGACCTTTGGCAGTGTACATTAGGCCATTGAAAACACAGGATAGCAAGGCAATTCTGCGTGAGTTTCCACTGGATTTTGAACAATTTTACACATCTTGAATTGTGTACATTTACAGCTTTCTGATCACATCTATACCATAGGCTACACCCAAAGAAGAACCGCAGTCCCAGTTGATATGAACAGTTCCGATATCATCCACGAAAGTACTGTTCCTTGGTCTCCCGGTTTCAGCTTAGAATACGGATCATCCATGCAGATAAGCTCAACACGTGTTCCCGGCAGATACTGCTCTTTAATGCGAAGGACTGTTTCTTTTGAAGGGAAGCCTCTTGCACTCATAGTTCGTCCTCCTCTCCAGGATAATATGCGGCATACTTTGGGTAATCTCTACCATCCGGCATTACCAACATTCCATCAGACTGTCCCCGCTGCTTAACCAGCAGACAACGCCACACTCCATCCTCATTAACGTGACAAAGCCCTTTATTTTCCTCAATGAAAATGCGATCAACACATAGGTCGGCAACGAAATTATCATAATCAATCTTTGATAGCTCGATAGTTTTTACAACTACAAATCGTTTCCTCGTCTCATACCGATGCGGCACTTTTAAATCCTCTATTCTAAACGGATGCTTGACAAAGAAGGCGGTGCTATGAAAATCATTCATTTTCGTCCACCGCCTTTGCTCTGCCTTTCCGATACGCCCCGTTACCGGACAGTCTTGAAAGCAGTACCTTGCGTTCGGTTTTGAAGTCATCTCCTATAAATCCCAACCTAAGCAGGAAACAGCGAAAAGCATATTTTTCATTATCTGTTGGTTTTTCTTTGCGCAGTACTCGCATCTGTAATTTTGCCTGTTCTGCCATCTGCTTTGCCAGCGTTATATAGGTCTGCACTTCATCAGTATTTAGAGTCGCGTTCCAGAAAGGGAAGGAAATCTCATCATTTTCAGCTAAGACTACAAGTTCCCCCTCAATCAACATTGCCTTCTTTATCAATGTCTCTTTGCTGGCCAGCATATTATTTAGGTTTTCAAGGCTAATCGCGCTAAAGCCCTCCAACGAAAGAGTAATTGTCATGGTCCCCTCTGCTGAAAAGCCCTCCACATTCAACGTGTCAATAACTGAACGGATGGTTTTTATTTCATTGAGACTGATTTTCGGTGAGTGAACCACACTGTCCCTGTCAATCGTCCAACTGCCAGCAGATTTTTCGTCTTTAATCTCATACAAAAACTCCGGTGCTCCGGCATAGCGCACCTGGCCTTCAAGGGCTTCAGCTATGACCGAGGCAATGGCTTTTCTCTCCTGACCGACAATCTTCTGTGAAAAGCGAAAGCTGTTATTGCTCATGCCATACACCTCCCCTCAAATAAGCTAAAACATTTTTGATTCCCATAAAAAATCCCACCTTTCCTTTTTGGTGGAGTACATTAACGCTCTGTTTTGAGGGGAAAGCAAGGACATTTTTAATCAATCTGTGTTTCCGCGTAAGGTATTTTTTCACTACCTGTTACCAAGAATACTGAATCTGCGCCAAATTGTGAAACATAGCGCTTTACAATCACATCACAGTATTTCGGGTCAAGCTCCATCATAAAACAAACCCGCCCGGTCTGCTGTGCCGCAATCATTGTCGTACCAGAACCACCGAACAGGTCAAGGGCTAAATCTCCAGTATGGGAACTGTTGAGCATTGCCTTTGCTACAAGCGAAACCGGCTTCATGGTCGGGTGCTCCTCCGATACTTTAGGACGGGGTATCTCCCAAACATCTGACTGTTTACGGTCTTTAAGCGGGCAAAGGCGTGTTCCTTCAAGCCAACCATACCAGATCGGCTCGTACTGGGTATGATAGTCCTTTCTTGATAGTACCAAGCTGTCTTTTTTCCATATAATTGTGCTCGACCAGTGATACCCTGCCTCCCGCATGACGTTCATCAAACTGCCCCATTCCTGAGCACTCATTACCACATAGGTCATGCATCCGACTTCAGAAATCTCCCGCATACAGTTAAAAGCACGCAATAAAAAAGCGCCGAATTCCTCGGTGCTCATCTTGTCATTTAAAATTTGCCTCGGTTTCCAGCTCGGATGCCTGGTATCTGAACCGTAATCAACATTCCAGGGTGGGTCGGTGAAAACAAATCTCGCCTTTTGTCCGTTCATCAGCTTTTGCACATCTGAAAGCATGGTGCTATCACCGCACATCAGACGGTGGCTGCCAAGTACCCATATGTCGCCTTTTTTGGTAACCGGAGTTTTAATCTCTGCAATTGCCTTTTCTGTATCGAAATTATCCTCTTTGACATTAGCGGTTGTTTTATCACGGAACAACTCATCAATTTCCGAAGCATCAAACCCGGTAAGAGAAACGTCAAAGCCATCTTCATTTAAGTCCATAAGCAGATCGGTCAAAAGCGGAATATCAAACTCGCCGCTGATTTTATTCAGTGCAACATTGAGCGCCTTTTCCCGCTGTTCATCCAAATCAACTACAACACAGTCGATCTCCTT
Organism: Defluviitoga tunisiensis; assembly: GCF_000953715.1. Classification (NCBI taxonomy): domain Bacteria; kingdom Thermotogati; phylum Thermotogota; class Thermotogae; order Petrotogales; family Petrotogaceae; genus Defluviitoga; species Defluviitoga tunisiensis. The sequence continues at coordinate 1,207,286 of NZ_LN824141.1, read as the reverse complement.
ATACCCCAAAGCTGTAAGTACTTTATAACGCTGATGTCCGCCGACAATGTTCCCGGTGCGTTTATTCCATATAACCGGCTCTACATATCCAAACTCTTCAATAGACCGACGTAATTTTTCATATTCAGGGTCACCAGGCTTTAAATCTTTCCGCGGGTTATATTTCGAAGGTTTTAATTTTTCTGCTGGTATTTTCAGTATATCCATAAATCTTAACCCTCCAGTTTGACGGCTTTTTCGCCGGTGAATTCCTCCCAGCGCTTAACAGCTAAATCACAGTAAACAGGGGATAACTCCATTGCGTAGCATTTACGCTCGGTCTGTTCAGCCGCAATTATAGTGGTTCCACTGCCAGAGAACGGCTCAAGCACAATACCTCCTTTGTCGCTGTGCATTTTGATGCACCGCCATGGAAGCTCCACAGGGAACATTGCAGGATGCTCCTTGTTTGCCCGTACAGTGGTCATCTCCCATATCCCAGCATAGCCCCATTTCTTGCGTTCTTCCTTTGTAAGCCTTTTCACAAATTTATAACTGTGTCCCGCAAAGGCTGAAAGCCATACATATTCCTGATCGTTATATTCCTCAACTTCTCCTTTATTGCTGAAGGCTGAAATATACTCATACTGCTGAACCGGCTTGTTTGAAACAAGATGATAGGGTCCTACGCCGAAATTTTGCCCTTGCTTCTTCCAAATGCGGATCCAGATAGGGCGGTAACCGTTTTCCAAAAACATGTTCACACTGTAAACACTGGTGGGTTCAATAAACTGAGAGCCGGTGGCATAGAGATCACCTAAGTTCCAGCAGACAATATCTGCATACCTGCACAGGTTTCTAATCACTGGGCGTACTGTCTCGAACCATGGTTCAATCCCGGCCTTTTCATATTCTTTGCCTACCCCATATGGAGGGGAAGTCACTGCCATCTGTGCGTGACACCCTTCCATCAACTTCTCAAAATCCTCATCCTTAGTAGAGTCGCCGCACATCAAGCGATGATTTCCGAGAAGCCAGATATCGCCCCGCTTCGTTACAGGCTCGCGCTGCACAATTTCCTCATGCGCTTTATCTATGTCAAAGCTGTCTTGTATCGCCTCTTTGGAGTACCATCGGTTGAGCAGTTCGTCTATTTCAGAAGCGTCAAACCCTGTAAGCGAAACATCAAAGGCACCTGCGTCCAACTCAGCCATCAGTTCAGCCAGTTTATTCTCGTCCCACTCTCCCTGAATCTTATTGAGGGCAAGATTGAGCGCTTTTTCCCTCTGGGGGTCAAGATCTACAACGACGCAATCTATCTCTGTCTGTCCCAAGTCCAGCAAAACCTTTAAGCGTTGATGCCCGCCTACCACATTACCTGTTTTTTGGTTCCAGATAACAGGCTCCACATAGCCAAATTCCTCTATTGACCGTTTTAGCTTTTCATATTCCTTATCGCCAGGTTTTAAATCCTTGCGCGGGTTGTATGCTGCTGGATTAAGTTTTTCAACAGATATTTTTTGTATGTTCATACTGCATTCTCCTGTTCAATATTTTCTTAAGACCCTTTTTTGCGCCCTCACAATCTCCGTTTATTACTTGCCCCCGCAGAGTCTTAAACTGCTGCTTCGTTAAACGGTCTTTATATTTTCTTAGTTCCCTAAGAAAGATTGAATTTGTTTTATGCATCAGCCACCCCTCCTGGCTGTCAGGAGTTTTTCCATCACATCATCGTGGGGAGTAGCCCCTTTGTATTCGGTAGCACAGTTTTCCCGCACGACTTGATAAATTTGATACCACAGGTTATTGGCCTGTTTCATAAAGCTTTGACTCATAGCCACATAAGGTGACGGGATGGCATTGCCAGTTGTCGGATGCTTAGCAAGAAAGCCAAATTCAGTGATACATTCCTCGCACTGGATCCACCGCGCCACACTCTGGGCATATTGCTCTATAAGCTGCGCAGGGATAAGGTGAACACACCTGCGTTCCTTAAGCCACTGCCATGTTTTTTCGTATATTTCCACCGCCAGTGTTGTTTTTCCGTTCTTCTGCTTTGCAGCAAGATAATCCCTCGGTGGCGGCATGCTCTCTCCTTCCAGTTCCGCAGCATCCGTAAACTCCATTACCATGAGCTTTCGTCTGCCGGGGTTTCCTTCCAAAATCTTATCCGCCAGAGGCTTTTTCTTCTGTCCTGCACCAATACGTGCCCCGCCGCGGTTGGTACCGTCCTTTGCCATACACATCACCTCGATTCATGTAAAAATAAACAGGGGATATACCCCGTTTGAAACTGCGATTTTTCGCGCGTGACCCCCCGCCCGTTTCCGGGATGAAAAGCGGTAGAGATTTAGACCCCCCTACCCTATAAACTGCAGAAAATCTCAAAAGTTAAGCAGTTCTTTGAATTTCGTGAGATTTTTTGCATCTATTTTAAGCCGTTTTTCGGCATTGTTTTCAAACGAGGTATTTGCCCCTATTAAAAAAGAAGTGAGTGTTTTTATTTACTTGTCAGTCAAACGAACAATTTGACAATTGACCGTCATTCTGTCCAATAAAGTCTGGCAAAGATGCTTATCCTCAGCTGCATCTATCCATGCTGACAGTTCACGATTGGTTATAAAAATAATGCTTCTGGTTTCATTAAGAAAGGTAACTGCCCGGTAGAAAACCTGCAGTTCTGCCCTGGTTGGTTCCACATAAAAGACATCATCAATAATAATTAAGTCACATTCCTGCATATAAGAAAAGATCGCTTCTGCTTTTGGATTTGTGGCTTTCTTTTCTGCCACTGCGATAAAATTATCAAAAGGCGCATAATAGGTTTTATGTCCATTGCTGATTGCAGTTTCTCCAAGTTGCGCTGCAAGACCGGTCTTACCCGTCCCGCATTTTCCCAGCAGGATTAAGTTTTGCTCTTCCTTAAGCCATGTCAGGTTGGATAACTGTTTAATCTGCCATTTTAAGCCCTTGTTTGAATTCGATGCGTCAAATGCTTTGTTTGGAAGCTTACTTGCCTTCCTCAGCTTGGTGTATTTTTGCCTGACCCTAATCTCCAATTCTTTTTCTAACACCATCTTAAGATAGTCAAGGTTTGATAGTTTCTCATCATTCAAATCAATATATCCCCTTGCGATATTCCAAAGGTTGAGCTTTTGGGCCAATTCACGGATTTCTGTTATATCAGCCATCGATTTCCCTCCTTATTTCTTTACTCCTCGCCAAATGATTAAAATACTGCTGATTCGGCAAAAACTTCTTAGCTATATGCTCTCCGTACTGATACATGAGATAAGCCAAAAGCTCATAGGCACTGCAGCGTTCAGTATCAATGCAGTATTCTATTCCATCAAGCAATTGTCCAATTGTATAAAACTTTGTCATCCGGTATAATCGAATGCAATGTGTATTAAAATATTTCGGCTGTTGCTGCTCCATCCGGCGAATGAATTCCTGAGCTATTTCGTATTCTGCAAAATATTGTTTTATGATGGTTAAAGAAACCCTGTCTCTGCTGTAATTTTCTTCTGGTTTGAACAACTGCCCGGTATCTTCTGTGACTGGATATTTAGCCAATAAATCATTTGTTTCAGCATCATAGAACAAAAGCATTTCACCATCATCTTCAATGCGAATGCGTTTATGAGCATCCATCATACCTGTATTAATCAGATAACGGTTGCCTTTATAATTTACAACTCCATCCTTATCAAAGGAGGCAACAGTGCTTGATACTTCGGAATAAGGTTTGACATGGAGCAGGTATTTTTGCTCTTCCATGAACATTTCACGCGGCACTTTTCTGGTCACAGTATGTATTCGCCCGTTGCCTTCCCTATCCAACCATGAAAGGGCAGCACTGTTAAGGCAATCAATTCCGGTGTATATCCTGCCCTCAAGAAAACTTTGCTTTATGTATCCAATCACCTCTTCAACCTTGCCCTTACTTTGAGGATCTCTTGGTCTACATAGCGAAACATTGTAACCTATACGCTTAACATATTCTTCAAAGGCTGGTACGAATATGATATTTCCCAGATTTTCACTGACTACATAGACACGGTCAAGGTCATAAAGAATAGTCTGTGTTCTTCCTCCAAAATATTGGAATGCATAGTTATGAGCTTTAATGGCTGTTTTGGTTGTAAAGGGATCCGGTGAAAAATAAACAAATTTCATTCTGCTATAACTCAGAACCATGCAGAAGAAATATATTCGTACAATTCGCCCGTACATGTCCTTAAGTTTGTATTGACCAAAATCCGCCTGCGCTTCATATCCCGGTGGAGAAATTTCACGGGGTGAGGTTTTACGTTTACTGGCATGCGGATACCCGTGCTGTTCCCTTAAGGCTTTCATATAGCGGTAGAATGTAGCTCGTTTAACTTGTAGATCAGGGAAGGCCTCCACCAATTTGAGATAGATGTTTGTATCCCTCATTTGTGGACAAATTTTCAAATGTTCCAGTATGTACTGACGATAGTTATCCATGTGGTACCTTTCCTTTTCAGCTTCCCTTACATAATCTTCTTCGCTCATATTCCAGTATTTGCTGACAGAAGAATAGGTTATCCCCAGTGCTTTTGCGGTTCTTGTCTGAGCAAGTCCAAGTGCTTTGTACTCCTGGATTTTTCGGTATTGCTCGATTCCAATCATTATTGATTTCCTCCTTTGGTTTTGTTATAAAATCTATGCCTGTATCAGTGCAATCATAGGCATCAACTCCTTTTCCGGATTGATAAATCAAATTTACCATATATAAAAACACCCGTATGGGTGTTTTTAGAAAAGGCAAATTATATTCTTCATTATTGTAATTTCATAAAATACAATATGTCTTCCACAGATTTGCTAGGTTAAACTGATAATTTCCATATCGTTTCGTCGCCACAAATATTACGGATCTTTAGCCTCAAAGGTTTTTTCTCACATTTGATGGTCCCATCCCAAAAATTTTTAGTCTTGGTTCCATTTACAATAACATATCCAAGCTTGTCAATTTTAATCTCGCTGTCACTGTGCCAAACTCCGTCCTGATTAGTACAGTCAAGAGAAATATACTCAATTAATTCAAGTCCAGTTTCGCTAATCAAAATAGGGGTAAACTTTTTCTTGCTAGGCACAACATTTTCACCGTCTTCATTGTAATCTTCGTAATCATCATCTTCTATGTCTTCATCATCGGATGTAATTAATGTATTTGCATATCCTTTCTGGTTATACTCATCGATTTTTCGGCTAACCCTGTCACTTTGAAAATTAGTAATTTCAACTATATACTCCGGAATGAGCGACTCCTGTACTTTTGAAACTTTAAACTCAGCATAATCTTCAAATACCGCATCGTCAAGTATATCCTTCAAATCTCGCAATTCAATTTCAATAATGACATCTTCTTCATCATCAATAAATTTTTGAATTTCCTCTAAATTATCGACATCAACATAATAAATAATTACTTTCTTTACATTAGATGGAAGGTCAGGAATAGCCTCATGCATAATGCGGAACATCATTGCTTTGTCAAGCAATTTAGAACTGCTGTCCATTAAGTTTGGTATATATACGGGTACCAGACCCAGCTTACTGTCAGATATAGCTCCTGCCCAGAAGTCACCTAGACTTTTTTCATTCTTAAGTCCGGGTATTAATTTTTTTATCTTCTCCATTGTTTGGGTTGGGTTTCTATATAAAGATACTCCGTCCTTAATTTCATAAATATCAAACTCAGCTTTGTCTGCTATAAGCCTGTCACGGGTTATCTGGATAGAATTAATGCCGATATCGCAATGAATAAAGCGACGACCAAGCTTATTTGCAACCGCTGCAGTAACTCCGCTGCCACCAAAAAAGTCAGCAACAAGCATACCTTCATTAGTAGAAGCTTCTATTATTCTTCTTAATAATTCTTCTGGTTTCTGAGTCGGATAATCCATATATTCATTACTAGTAGACTTAGTTACTGATGTTTGTCCTATAGTCCAAACATCATCTGCCTTTTTTTCTGTAAACTCTTCATATATCAAAGTCCCATCATCGTTACGTGCAGAAACCAATTTTCCCAACTCTTTTGACCATATTCGTTTATCTCTCTTAACTGGCTTATCAAGTGGAATTATAACTTTATTAGAAATATATGTTTCGTTTTTACTATACCAAAATATGTTATTATGGTTTGTTGCAAAACCTTTTACATTACCTTGGAAATTATCCGGATAATACCATATTATTTCGTTAATCAGCTTATCTTCTCCAAAAATCTCATCCATCAATATTTTCACATAATGCCCTATATGCCAATCTAAATGTACAAATATTGATGCCGTTTCGCTCATAACGCTTTTAATTGCCATGAGGTTTTCATACATCCAATTGAGATAATCTTCTTTACGCCATATATCACCGTACATTTTTTCTTCAAAAGTTTTAAGCTCTTCTATGTCCAGTTCCTTTCCTGCTTGGGCTATCGCTTCCGCAACTTTAGGATTACGACGTATATATACCTTTTTAGCATAATCAGCTCCACTTGCAAAAGGAGGGTCTATGTATATAAGGTCTACTTCAATTCCCTGTTCCTTCAGATATGCACAAGCTGATATACATTCCCCGCGAATTAACATATTACCGTTCGGGTTTTTACCGACAGTTTCAACTTTTTTCAGTTCATACAAAGGCATTCCTCGTTCAAGTCTTCTCTTAACATCTCCTGCGCTTTTATATTTTAGCATTCTTTTAAAATTATCCAATATAGCTTGTCCTTCGACAGGATCAGGATAATATGGAACATATTTAATTGCCATTTACATTTCCTCCTCGAAAAAATCTTCAATTGCGCTTACTGTTTTTATTATGAGCTCGGATTCAGTCAAACTATCTTCTAAATACAGGTACTTAAACTTCGGATACCCGGCTTTATTTTGATTGATTTCTATAAACTCTTTTTCAACAAAGGTTCTCTTTAACTGAAAGATCTCGTCTTTAGCATATAAACTTCCTTTGGTTTCAACAATTATTGCTTTATAAATTTTCCCATTCTTACGTTTGATAATTAGAAAATCAGGTGTATACGTACCAATATATCGTTTACGCCCACTGCTTCCTTTATAACAGCGAATTTTGAATTCAGTCAGCGAGTTGTCCCCGTTATAATATATTTCGAGATTTCGTTTTTTTGCTGCAGCTAATGCAAGTACCTGCTCTAATAAAAGCCTTTCAAAATTACTATCCAGCCTATAAGGAAGATAGTGGAAAGAGCGGTCTTTTTCAGGGTGAGACATATATTTCGATTTTAGTTGTTTAAGAATATCCCAATTTTCGGTTTCCTCAGCAAGCTTCATCATTTCCATAGCCTTTTTATCAGGTTTTAGCTGCCCTTTGTCTTCTAGAATAATTTTCTCCGTTATATCCTGCGGTGGATAATAGCTTTCCGGTTCAGAAGTATTCACTGGTGATGTCAGGCTTTCAATTTTTAGAAGGCGGGCATCCTGTGGGATAACCTCCTCTGTGGTTCGCAAATCACGCTTTTCATAAAATAGCTTGCGTATATTTTGATTAATTATCTTAATGTTAAAAACTGAACTGAAATATCTAACACCATTTTTCAACAATGTGATCTCATTAAAAATCTGGCGCAAAAACTCATCATGTTGCCTCAATATCGAAACTGGCAGCATACCAAAACTTTCCTTGCTAATATCATATAACCATCGGTTATAATTTACAGGTTCAGTCTCCATTGCTTTTTTTACATCCATTCCCAGAAGTCTTTGTTCAAAATCCTGAATTTTTACTATGGAGGCTTGTTTACTTTCTGGAGTAATAACATCCGATAATTTCGGGTTCAAAATCTGAGGTTTTCCCTTAATAATGCAATCATAATGTACTCTGAGCTGATAATAGTCTATTTTTGGGAGTTTTAAATAATCCATCCGGCTGTAACGCTTAATCTCTTTATCAGCTTTATTTGCACCTTTTTCAAATTCTTTAATAGAGATATTATGCTTCTTCTCAAGCTGCATGTTAAGTTTTTCGGCATTGTATTGATTAAGCCAAATCAGTGCCGATTCATGTTTGCCTTTTTCAACCTGACGCAAACATCTGCAGGAAGTCTGCAACACCATGTTAATGGGACAATCGCCTTTTTGCGACAAGATAACCCCAGTTAAGCTACGGCAGTCCCAGCCTTCCTTTCCTATATGCACAAGAAGTATTATGCGTATTTTTGAAAATGGCATATCCAACGCTTCAAATTCAAGCTTGCTTTCGGCAGATATGGGATGCTTCTTATTCCCCTTATGATACTTTAATATAGTCTCTTTGGGATCCATCCCGTATTCTTCCACAATCTTTGCTACACAAGGGTAAACTTCTTCTTCCAGATAATCAATTGCACTTTTGTGCTTTCCTTTACCGCAGTATATCGCTAATTTGGATGTCAAATCTCCCGCGTAAGTCTTATCCTTATAAGTGTTCAAAAAATCCCTTACTCCATCTTCAATAATTTGAAGACTATCTTCTTGATTTGAAATTTTAACCACAGGACGCTTTAAGAAATTATCAATCCCTTGAATTAGCGGGTAATAATATACCGTATTGGCAATTTCTATACTTTTTATATTCAAAGTTTTCGTTATTTCAACAGGATATGCCTTATCTAAATACGGTGTACCCGAAAATCCAATAACAGAATTGATCGTATTGTTCTTTTCCATCCAATCGTTTACTACTGCTCTCAACTTAATCTCATCTGTTGAAGCGTGATGCACCTCATCAATAAAAATCGCCATATTTGGAATTTTCCCAATCAGATTTCTAAGTTCATTAGCCTGCCTGTCCTTTTCATCCTCGCTATCCTCAAATAAACTTAATTGTCCATCCCTGACTTCAACACGGTCTAAGATTACTTTCTCAGCGTTGGTTATGGCAACCAAACCTATTAATTGATCAAAAGGCTGATAGGCGGCAATTTTCTGTACATTTGGATTTCTTGTTTTATTACTTCTTTTTTCCGCTTTATTTTGATCAAGAATCTCAAATTTAATGATTCTCTTAATGTCACTGGCAGCAGGATCGGGAAGAATCCATAGAGGATCGAATTTTTTAATAGTTTTTAAGCTGGGCACTACAGAACTTTTTAGGCCTGATGGTGCAAATATAATAAAATTGTGAGCAAATGCATTATTATCGGGCTCGTTTACAGCAAAATACAAATCCAAATATATAAAAGCTGCCATTAAATAAGTTTTGCCAGCTCCCATAGGCAGACTAAAAAGGTAATCTGTGTATGACACATTGTAAAAGATTTTTTTAAATATATCCACAAAATCTATATTATCAATTTCATTTATTATTGCCTTTTCCAGCTTTTCTGAAACTTGTTCATCTTTCTCATTTTTCAAGGTAGAATACTCATACAAAGCTAGCGCTGCCGGATTGTTTTGCAATTTCTCTCTTAATGAAGCTTTAACTTCTAAATCATCAACATTTAAATTGTTAAAATAGCCTCTGGAGAATAATTCCCACAGTGGTTTATTTTCGCAAGCTATCTTTAAATACAAATAAGTTTTAATTGCATCAATTTGTACGTCGCGCATTTCACCTTTATTAACTATGTAGGATATCAATTCATCAATGGTACACTCTGAAGAAGAGTACCACATATCTCTTTTTCTCTGAATCATCTTATAAAACATTATCGTTTTCTCACCTCAGTTTTTCCTTTAATTTCCTTCTACGTCTCGCATCTTCAGGCTTTTCCGCATCCTTTGGTATAGCCCACGCCCAACCCAAACGAACAGCGCCCTTAATGCGCCCCTGTTCGAATAAAACTTGAACTCTGCGTGGGGATATATTCCATTTTTCAGCTGCTTGTTTTGTCGTTAAGTAATCCATTATGAATACCTCGCAGAACACAAAATTCCAATTTTTATTATATGCGAAAAAACGAACAATTTCAACATATTACAACTATATACATAATAAATAAAGTCTTTTCAGAAAATGAGTATACCTGCATTAAATGTACATCCATCCTGTCTCCTCAACCCCTATGAAAAAAGGCTGTTATCTATTCTGTCAACTCAACCCTGCTAATTTTGGAGTTCAAATTTTACCTCAAAAATAATCGTCGATATGTTCCCATGTACGTATTTTGAACCTTTAGGTTGAGTAGACAACTTGGATGTACTTCCGGAAACCTAGTAAAATAAAGGCTTACAGCCTTGACATCAACACCACACACTCCACATGATCTGTATGTGGAAACATATCAACCAAATGAAAATCTGATAATGTATATACTTCTGATAACTCTTTTATATTTGGGATTAAAGTTTTGGGATTACATGAAATATAAATAACCTTTTCAAACTTTTTTTCTTTTATAAATCTAATAAGATTTGGATGAAGACCGGCTCTTGGAGGATCAACAACTATATAATCAGGCGTTTCAAAAGATTCTCTTTTTTTAATAAATTCTTTCACATCTTCATTGTAAAATTGAACGTTTTTAATGTTATTTAAGTCAGCATTATCTTTTGCAGCTCTCACTGCCTCTTCTAGTATTTCTATTCCAAAAACTTGCTTAGCCTTTTTTGAAAGTAACAAAGAAATAGTACCCGTACCACAATAAAAGTCGTAAACCAGATCAGTATTATCAGCATAAGATAGTGCAGTTTGATACAAAACTTCTGCACCTTTTGTGTTCGTCTGAAAGAATGAAAAAGGTCCAATTTTAAAAATGAGGTCTAGTATTTTTTCAAAAAAATAAGTCCTACCGTATAGCACTTTCATTTCATCGGCTTTTACTACATTAGCTTTTGATTCTGTTTTACTTTGAATTATGGAAACAATTGTTCCGTCTAACTGTAAATTCAACATAAGTTCTTGCCACTCATGAACTTCTTCATCATAAGATTCTTCAAAAGAAGTTACCAAATTTACAAGTATTTCGTCTGTATAATACCCTCTTCTTATACTCAAATTTCTTAAATAACCGGTATGATTTTTATAATTTCGAAAAGGAATATTTTTTCTTCTAAAAAATTCACATGTTTCAGAAACAATTATATTGAAGTCTTCATTTACTAGTTTACAATCTCTTGTATAGAATACATCGTACTTTTTCTTTTTACCTCTTAGACCTAATACAAGCGGACCATCTTTATATTCATTACCAAAAGAATATTCCATCTTATTTCTGTAACCATATACATTTGGTGAGGGAATTATTCCATGGTAGTTGTCAGGATTTATTTGATATTCTTTCAACATCTTAAAAATGTTGCGTTCTTTACTTTCTAATTGTTTTTCGTAATCAATATTTAATTTGTTGCAGCCTCCACATTTTCCAAAAACAGAACATGTATTCATTAATATTTCTCCTTACTTTAAGAATTATTCATATTTGATACTTTTAATAAAGTGTAGGGGGCTTCGCCCTAGACCCTATTTAAATGCCTTATATAAAAATCTAATAAAATTTTGAGGACGCCCTAATTAGGGCGTCCTTCCTATTTATTATTTTCCTGCAAGAAGACTCCCACTTCTGTAAGTGGGTGATGAATTGCAGTTATAAAACATACTAAATCCTTTCAAACATATAGGGCTTAACTAAATCTGTTTTAACTGGCTTAGACATTTCCATTAGCTTAATATATTCACCTTTGTTCTGTACACCTTGAACTGAATATTTTTTGCTCTCAAAGGTAACAATATCTTTAGGCTGATAAGCGTATCTTTGCTTACGAATATTTCTTCTGCCTTTTGATTTTTTAGCTCCACGATACTTATGAAGATTTTCTTCATTTAAGTTTTTGTTCCGTGTCCTTCTACCACAGAAAAGCTCTTGTCCTGTTTTAATAGACTTATCTCTTATATCAACATATTTTGCATCATAGAACTTTTCGAGTGAACGATTGTTTCTCCTAATTTGCTCAAAATAGATAGGTTCTATTCTCTGTTGATTAATTCCACCTGCTATGCAAAATGCATCGTTATAATGTGTCTTTTCCAAACCAAGACTTACTCTTTTGGATTTTGTAATATAACCGTAAGTGTAGTCACACATCAGCGCATTGACCAATTTCCATCTTATAGTAGACATAAATGTTGCGTCCTTTAATGGTTTTTGAACAGGCTTCATTCCATACAATTTACCTCCATCAAGGTAAGTCAGGCCGAAGCCTGTAGGTCCACATCGCCAATGTTATAGCAGGTTTAATGGTAACAGCACTTCTCCTACCCCTCAGAGATGTTTAACCATTACCCTCAGAGCATGGGACTTGTGGAGCATCCCACGGTGACTATATATTCTGCTATAACTAATCATTAGCAAAAACTAATGACATAGGCTAATCAACCGAGCTTGTATTTCTACAAGCCCCCGCCTCTAGGGGCGGTGGGTAATTGACTATCCCCTGAGATACACATTTTGAAAGTATGTAACCTCCCAAATCTTCATTTGTAGCTTGATAATTGAAGATTATCAAGCTACAAGATCTCTTAATTGTCTATTTTTTCTTTTATCATAACAATGTTTTGTTTGTCACCATTAATTGTGTTACCAAAAACATATAAATAATCAGAGTTTTCCGGTTTAACGACACTCCTGATTTCAAAATCGCTTTCAAACTCATATTTTTTAATTTCTTTAAATATTCTATTCTTTTTGCTTATCTCATAGATAATTCCGACTTTTTTGTTGTCTTGAACACGATAACCATATGCTATATATTTATCTTCTATTTTAGTGAATCCCAATAATTTTTCCATCTCTTCAACCGTGTACTCAAACGAGTCTCCAAAACCATTTAATTCATCTACTTCTAAAAATCCGAATATAAGCGGGTTGGAAGTTGTTTCATACAACACATAATATTGTCTACCTTCTTGTACAACACCTATTGCAACATTATCGTTGCTATCTCCAAATACATTTGACCATTTCATATTTCCATAAAAATCAATTTTTAGTACATAGACATCAAAACCACCTGCTCCAAAAGACCTTGTTGCCCCAAATACCATAAATCCCTGGTCTTGAGTATTTTTTATATCAACGGTAATTTCCGAATCATTCCCTCCAAAATTTTTGGTCCAAATTCTTGTACCGTCGTTAAGATATTTTGTTACAAATACATCGGTTAATCTTTTGTTGATAAATAAATTTCCAGCCACTGCATAACTTTCATCATCTATTTTAAGTACTTTTATTCCACTATCTCTACCGATATCCCCATAATCAAACTGATAATTCACTGTTCCTTCATCACTTATAGATGCAATAAAAACATTACCATTTAGTCCATAACTTAATGTATCTCCGACGCATACTATTGATTTAGCCATGGTTGTTGCATCTTCCGTTATAACTATAGCGTCTCTAAAGAAATCTGTTTTATCTCCGGGTAACGTTGTTTCCCAAACTATTTCTCCATATTTATCTAATTTCCAGACTTTTGCATCCCATTCATCTTTGCCCTCATAACCATATAGATAAAAGTTATCGTCTTCAAAAATACTGCCGTAGATATATTCATTGTAAGGTTTATCAAATAACTTTGTAATTTCAGTTTCTTCTATTTTCTTCTCGGTAGGTTCTTCTTTTACCTTTTTTGGAACAATCAAGCTTTGAATAAGTTCTTTTAAGCTTATATCTGTTGCCTTAGGTGAAACTTCAGCAGGCTTTTCAATACTTTGTGGCGGTTCAGGAACTACAATTGGAGTAGGTTCCTGGGTAATAGCTTGAGGTGTCTCTGGTGAAATTATGTCTTCGATTTGAGATGGTTTTTGTATCTCTATTTCAGTTTCTGCCTCAGTAGCAGATGGAGTAGGTGCTGGTTCTATTGTCTCATCTTTAATTAATTCTTCAACATCTTCGCTTTCCAGAACAGGTGTCGATGGCTGTGTAATTTCTTCCAAAACTTTAGGGATTTCAGTTTCTGCTGTAAGCGAAGTTGATTCAATTGTTTCTTCGAACTTTAATTTTTCAGATACCTCTTCTTCTACTTTTTCTAGAATTTCTTCTTTTATTTGTAATACTTCATTGGCGTATCGATTAAAATAATATGTTTCATCAAAATCATCATAAAAGACTAAGAATCTAGTTAGAAAGTCTTTCAATCCAATTATTAACCCATCTTTATACATTAATGGTTCTGTAATAATGTTAAATTTGTTAATGGTAGAATAGCTCCATTTCAATTTGTTATCATCAAAAGAGTATGCTTTAATACTATCTCCGACTAATATAAACTCTTTTTCATTTGCAGATAAAAAGTAATTAAAACTTTCTGTATAGTTTAACGTTTTAATTAGGTTTAAATCATAATCATAAAAATTTAAATTGTTGTTGCCAGATAGTAAGGCAAGCTTATCGTAATAAGAAAAAATTTTTCTTTCATAATTTTTTGTCTCTATTTGAAATCGGGTTTCTGAAATCTCTGTCAAGTCATCATTTAATAAGATTATTCCTTTATTTGTTAAAACAACAATTCTAATTTCTTCATTAGAAAATATATAATCAAAATCATAAGTTGACTCTACAAATGAATATGTATTTGTTACTTCAAAATTTGAGTTAATTTTAAGTAGCGCTTCTTGGGTTAAAACATATAGAAATCCATCAATTACAAAAGCTTTTTTGATGTTTTTTATCTCTTTTTCTATCGGAGCAGTAGAAAAGTCTTTAAATACATATATTTTATCGTTATTATATAAAACATTTTGTGCTGCGATTCCAATTACTTGATCATTTATTTGGTAAACAATGGTGTTTAATTTATTATCGTAAATAGATGTACCTTTCTCAGTAATAATTAGTAATAAATTGCCTGTTGAAAGAACGTCTTTTATTTCGGCATTAATCTTTAAACTTTTTATTAATTCCTTTGATTTATTCATTAATATTACTTCATTCTTTTTTACACCTACAAAATTATCGTCTAGGGGTACAATTTTTAAGTATTCTTCAAAAAATATGACGTATGCATCGCCTGCTCGCAATTTTCTAGTAGTGAATTTTGCCACATCACTCTCATATGTATTACCTTCTTTATCAGTTGCCTCAATTTTCCAATAATATGTAGTTTCGGGTTTAAGAACATCACCTGTATAAAAGTTTGAAAATATATTTGCTAACATAAGATCTTTTTCATCAATAAGCGTATCTTCAGAAACAAATATACTGTAACTCAATTCTTTATCCTTAATTTCTTCTGACGGTTGCCACCGAAACGAAATCCTAATATCAACATCAATAGCATTATCAGCAGGTGATAAAAGCAAAATAGACGAGCCTAATATTATTGAAGGTAACAAAAAGAAAATAGAAACAAAGAATGATTTTCCTAAATTTTTTAGCACATTGAGCACCTCACAGTCTGTTAAGAGCATCGATAAAAATCATCAATTTTCTGACTTTTTCATCTTTAAATTTTTCTATTGAGACTTCTTCTTTGCTAATTTCTATTCTTACAGCAGATATAAACACCTTTAAAGCATCTATAAAATCTTTGATCTCAAATTCTAAAAGAGAATCAAAATCCATCAAATAATCGTCATATTGGGCAAATATCCTCGCAAAATAAAAAGACATATCCTTTATCTCTTCTATGTTTTCCTCTATAAATACCTCTAATGAAGCTTTATCTCCAAACACCCTATCTTGATAAAATCTTAATAATAATCTACCAAAAGCTAAACCATTGCCATCCTTCCAGAGATATCTGGATAAAGCGACCGCAACTCTTTCTGAAAGTCCATAATTAAATCCTGATAATAGTAATCCGTTAATTACTATTTCTAAACCTTCTGGAGATGGTTTGGGGTTATCGGATAAATCTTTCAACCAATTAAGATATTCTGACTTTATTCCTCTGGCTTCTAGATTGTCTGAGAGTAAAAATGGATCTATCATTCCAAATTCATTGATGCTCTCCATTATTGAGTCTGCTATCTCATTATCAAGGTTAGTCTCTAACTTGTCAAGATAATAGTCTAAATTATCTAATCTTTCAAACAATAATCCGAATCCTACAATTTCTTCATTTTGCAATAATGTTTCTTTGACCTCATTTATTTTGCCTTGCGACAAATCAAATAGTATTTTTAAATGTAAAGCAGCTTGGTAGAATTCAGTTCCGTGTAAAGAATTGAAATATTTTTTAAATCTCTCTTCATCTTCTACAATTAAAGCAAGTTTTAATAGTGTAATTCTTATGAGGTTGATATTTTCTTCTTGTGCAATTTCCAAAGCCCTTTCTTCAACCTCTATCGCATCTAGGTATCTTCCCATGTTTTTATATTCTAAACATAGTTCATGAAGTACGTAATCTGTTTCTTGTAGTTTTAACGCTTTTTCTAAAGACTCAATTGCTTCGTGATGTCTTGCAAGTCTTGCCAACGAATGGGCATTATTGTAATATATCTGAAAGTTGTTTTCGTCTATTTCTAATGCCTTTTGGTGGATATAATTTGCGTCATTGTATCTTTGCAAAACATTAAAAATCACTCCAAGTCTTTCATAAGCAGAAATAAAATTCTTATCTATTTCTATACATTTTTGAAGATAATTTATTGCCTCTTCATATCTTGCATTTTCAATAAGAACATCTGCTATCTTTAGATAACCTAAAGTAAAATCTTTTTCAATTTCAACAGCTTTAGAATAATTGTCAATAGCCTCGTCATATATTTTTCTTTCAAACATCAAATTACCTAATTCAAAATATCCATATGCAAAATTAGGTTTTTCTTTTAAGCATTGCTTCAAATTCAATTCTGCCATCTCATAATTTCCAAGTTTTTTAAAATATAAACCTGTATAAAAATAATACCTGTAATCTAGATAAATTTCTTTTGCTTTATTTAAATATGTTTCAGCCATTTCATAATTTTCTTCATATAAACACTTCTTAAAAGCCTCATAATAGTAATAAACAAGGTATGATAAATAATATTTATTATTTTTGTTTACTTCTACCTCTGCTTCTAAACCTCTTAAAATATATTCTAAAGGTATTTTATTTGTTGCCCTCGCTTTTTGAAAATCTTCTGCTAATAATGGTAACTTTACTGGTAAGTTATTCAATTTAGCATAATCTGGATCTAAGTCTAAATATACTATTGCATATTTTATATTATTCAATCGTGACACCTCTTTCATAGAACTTCTTTTAATATATTTCCTCATCTCCCTTCTTAATATAGCACGATTACTCTTCACTAAAAGCCTTATATTTAAAAAAGAAGAATAAAAATCCAACTACCGCACCACTATAACTAGCTAACATATCAAATTTGCTATAAGTATGATAATACGTAAAACTTTGAAACCACTCTGTTAAAAAAGGAAGCAATGAAAAAACAATAAGGAATATTACAAAATATACCTTCTTTGATTTCTTATAAAACGCTGTAAAAAAGAGGTCAGCACCTAAAAAGTAAGATATAAAATGTACTATTTTGTCTTCTCCTTTGAAAGTACTGTAATTTAATAAGGGTTTTGATAGTGATAAATACAAAATGAAAATAATATAAACAATAAAAAATATTTTCCAAAATATATTTTCGATTTTTTTAATTTTTATTGTAATATCTCTATCCATCTTTTTTATGGTGTCTAATTCTTTCTTAATAATAACACCTATCCACCTTTCAAGATTAATAACATCGTTAAATAAAGGGGGTTTACCCCCTTTATTTAAGATAGCCTAAAGGTTTCTGTTCTATCGTGATCATCCATAATTCGTTTATATCTATTGTAAGCTGTTTTCGCCATTTTTCCGATAATACTTGATAGATCACTATTTTCCCAATCTTCCCCCAAAAAATCAATTAATTGTTGCTTTAATCTAAAGTAAGGTTCTTGATCTGGAACAAATTCTATGTATCCTGAAATAACTTTTGAATCGATTTTGTCCTCTCCATAAATCATCTCTAAAAGTTTACTTACATTTCGAGAAAAGACATTGGGAATTTCTCCTAGTTTTTTTGTAAGATCTAATTGATTTTGATACAAAGACTTTATTTCATTGTAGTACTTCATAAACGATTTCATGGTAATCCCTCCTCTGACTTAATTAGTTAGGGAGTAACCTGAATTACGAAAAAACTCTTCTTTAAAATACTTGAATTCGTCTATTTCAATAGCATTTCTCATCTTTTCAACTAACGAAATGTTGAATCTTAGATTGTGAATGCTCAACAAGATTTTCCCTAACATTTCGTCCCTTTTGAACAGATGATGAATATACCCTCTAGAATGATTTTTGCATGTATAGCAATCACATTCATCGTCTATTGGCTGATCATCATATCTAACCTTTGAAGATTTTAAATTTAATTTACCTTGCATGGTTAAAGCTGTTCCGTGTCTTCCCATTCTAGTAGGCAACACACAATCAAACATATCCATTCCATTTTCTACAGATAAAAACATCATAGTAGGTGAACCTATTCCCATGATATATCTTGGTTTATTTTCTGGAAATTTATTTCCAAAAGCCTTCAAAACTTTTTCAGAGTCTTGATATTTTTCACCTACAGCAAGTCCTCCCATAGCATATCCATCAAAATCCAACGAAGTAATTTGTTTTAAGCTAATCTCTCTTAAATCTTCATATAATCCACCTTGTACAATACCAAATAAAGCTTGATTTTTATTATTATGATACTCTCTTGACCTTAAAGCCCAATTAAAAGTTTTTTGAACACTCTCTTTTACAGTCTCATAAGACGACAATGAATTTACACAAACATCTAAAACCATCGCTATATCAGAGCCTATCACATTCTGTATATTCAAAGACTTTTCAGGAGTGAGTTCTATCTCTAATCCATCTAAAGGCGATTTAAAAATAATTCCATCTTCACTGAACTTTTTATTTGGAAGCGAAAAAACCTGAAACCCTCCGCTATCAGTTAAAATAGGTTTTTTCCAGTTCATAAAATTGTGTAATCCTTTATAATAATCCAATACTTCTAAACCTGGCCTTAAATATAAATGAAATGCGTTGGAAAGAATAATTTCTGTACCAATTTCATTAAGTTGATCATTTGTTATTCCCTTTACTGTTGCATTAGTACCTACAGGCATAAAAACAGGTGTCTCAATCACTCCATGTCTTGTGGTTATTCTACCTCTTCTTGCACCCGTGTATTTGTCTATATGTAAGAGTTCAAACTTTATAGGTGATTCTGACATTTAGATATGTATTTCCTCCTTTAACTTTTTGATCAATGCATTAGCTTCATTACTAAATTCTATGGTATCTTGAAGGAGATTCGCCTTTTCTTCTCCATTATCTATCTGGTCAAGATTAGCATTTACTAAAGTTATTGCTGAATTTAATGCTGCCCAGGCTAAATAACAAGTAATCTTTGTTTCTGGTCTCAATGCGGGATCCCCATATTTGTATAACGTAAAACAATTTTTCAAAATATTATAACTTAGTTTTGCTATGTTAAAAGATATTATCGCTGCCTTTTTAATATCTTCTTCTCGTTTTTCAACGCCTTCTTCACTATGAAATTTTCCAATATAATGAGAAGATTTATCTGAATAGTCTAACAATTTCTCTTTTATCTCTAAAAGATTTTCAAGTACACTTTCTAAAGTAACTTCATAATCTTCGTTTATTCCTTCAGTAACTGTGTAATTAGCTATTTTACTGCCTAATGATGCTGCTAAGGTACCAACCAGAGCTGCTACTGTTCCACCGTCAGCAGACATGTTTGAAGAAGCAATTTCGCTCAAAAGATCTTCGAAAACCATTTCTTTATACATGCTACTACCCCCTTTCGGTTATGGTAGTTTCTCTATAACTATTATAACATACAATATTTTTAAACTCATTTAATCAATATGGTGTAATGCCTCATTTACTGTGACCATTAAGTATATCAAACTATAGTTAAACTTTTCGAATAATTATTCAAAATTTCACATCCGTTTTTTGTTACTAAAACTAAATCTTCTATTCGTACCCCTCCAACATTAGGAAGATAAATACCAGGTTCTATAGAAAAAATCATTCCCGCTTCTAAAATAACCTCACTATTTGAAGATATGTATGGCATTTCATGAATTTCAATTCCTACACCATGTCCTGTTCTATGTATAAAATAATCACCGTATCCTCGTTTAGTAATAACTTCACGAGCCACTTTATCTATTTCACATGCTTTTATTCCTGGCTTAATACAATCTATAGCTTTTAAATTAGCCTCTAAAACGATATCATAAATTCTTTTGAATGTATCAACAGGGTTTCCAAAGAATACTGTCCTTGTCATATCAGAACAATAATGATTTTTTATGCATCCTATATCAATTACTACAGCATCTCCATCTTTAATCTTTGTAGAATCAGGCACATGGTGTGGATCTGCTGCATTTAATCCATAAGCCACTATCGGCTCAAAAGAGATGTTGTCTGCTCCTTCCCTTTCAAAAATATTTTTTACAGCTTTAGCCAATAATCGTTCTGAAAGCATTTCTGGAACAACTTTTATCACTTTTTCCATTGTTTTATCGTTAATCTCAGATGAAACTTTCATATGTTTTATTTCCTCTTCATCTTTTACCATCCTCAAGCTGGCAATAAGTGGAGATACATTCTTAAATAAGTAGTTTTTAGATAAATTAAGAAGCTCTAAGAAAAAACCTGCTTGCCATTTTTCATCAATTCCTATAGTTTTTTCATCAATTAATACATCTGCTAAAAGGTCAATTGGATTATCAGAATCAGAGTAAGTTAACAATATATTTTTATCTACATTTTTTACCTTAAACATTTCATTTATGATTAACTTGACTTCTCCAGAAATGTTTATATACAAGGCTAATAGTCGTTCACCTGGTTCAATCCATTCTCCTGTAAAATAAAATATAGAAGGCGTTGATGTTATTATCGCTTGGAAAATATTGTTGTCTTGCATCAATTTTATAAGATTATTCAAACGTTGCTTTTTCATCAATTTTAGGCACAGGATACTCCATCCTCTTCTATATGGTGGAGATCAATGCGCCATTCCCTCCTTTCAAATAAAAATTATTCACTTTAAAAATCCTGAAATCCTTATTATATGTATTTTTTAGATTTGATTTTTTACAAAATATCTTCCTATTTCTAATCTTCACTAACTCTTAATTCTTTAACTTTTTGGTACTTGTATCAAGGGGATAAGGGCTCCGCCCTGTTACCCTTTTAAATTCAAAAACATAAATTAACTATTACAACTTTTTGATACTTGTATCAAGGGGAGGAGGGCTGCGCCCTGTTACCCTTTTAAATTCAAAAACATAAATTAACTATTACAATCTTTTCTGATACTTGTACCAAGGGGAGGAGGGCTTCGCCCTATTACCCTTTTAAATTCAAAAACATAAATTAACTATTACAACTTTTTGGTACTTGTACCAAGGGGAGGAGGGCTGCGCCCTGTTACCCATTATAAGTTCCATACAACATTTTTTAAAAAACTCATCTTTTGGTATTACTATTTCTTGTAGTTAAAATATTATATCAAATACCATTATCTAATATCTAAAACTAGTAAAAAATATAAAATTATTGAAGCTTAGATAAAAGTTAAAAGATATTTACTTTTAAGTTTTCAAAGTTACTTTTTTTTGTACAATCTCTTTTTTGGTTGAAAATATTTAATTTTTGTAGTATAATCCAGATGGTTTTTCATGTGGCTAATGATAGTCATCTGCCCACCATTTAAAAATAAAGTTTAAGCAAAAGGTGAAATAGAATTAAGACAAGATAATCAAATACGAAATTCTAAAAACACCAGATTTAGAAATGGATTTTATTTTAATGATTTATAAGTAGATTTACTAATGGTGTTAGTTGAATTTTTTTTGAATGTTTTTTTCACTCTTTCTAAATCATAACCACATGTTTTTTAAGGGTACCTTCTTCTGTTTTTTCAGGGCTTCTAAGTTTTTTTCTTATATACTTTTTAGTTTTTTATATATTTCTTCCTTAGTTAAGCCGTTGTTTGTGAAGATTATTAGTTATTAATGTATTTTAATAAATTATAAGTTTACCATTAATTAAATCTGAAAATCACGTATTAATTCATATGCCTTTTGATATTTAATAACCTGATGCAATCACTACTTTTTTGCAGTCAGACCAATTAAGGTTTATGACTTTTATTTGATAAAACTTGTACTGGGGGTAATAAAATGGTTGTAGAAGAACTTGAAAAACTTCTCGAAGAGAAAAAATATATAGAATTTAGAAGAAAAATTCAAGACATGCCACCACAAGATATAGCAGAATTATTAGAGGAGCTAGAGTCAACCCAGGCAATTATTGCTTTTAGGCTCCTCCCAAAAGAAAAGGCTGCGGATGTTTTTTCCTATCTTTCATCTGAATTACAAGCAGAAATATCTCTTGCAATCGACGATAAAAAACTCATGGAGATAATCGATGATTTGTTTTTTGATGATAAAATTGACTTTTTAGAAGAGATGCCAGCCAATGTTGTTAGTAGAATTTTAAAAAACTCAACAGAAGCAGAACGTAAGCTAATTAATCAATTTTTAAAGTATCCTCCAAACTCTGCTGGAAGCTTAATGACAATAGAATTTATAGATCTCAAAAAAGAACGCACTGTACAAGAAGCCTTGGATAAGATACGAAGAGAAGGTCAAGATGTTGAAATGGTCTATAACTGTTATGTAACGGATTCAAAAAGAAAGTTAGAAGGAATAGTTTCCTTGAAAGAGCTTGTCTTAGCACCTCCTGACGCAAAAGTTGAGGATATTATGCGTAAAGATATAATTTATGTTAACACGCATGACGATCAAGAAACTGTAGCCCAAATCTTTAGAAAGTACGACTTAATAGCAGTTCCAGTCGTAGATAGTGAAAAAAGATTAGTAGGGATAATTACTGTCGATGATATCTTAGATGCAATTGAAGAAGAAACTACAGAAGATATTCATCACATTGGAGGTATGTCACCCAGTGACAAACCATACATGTCCACTAGTCCTTTTACATTAGCTAGAAAAAGATTTTGGTGGCTGTTAATATTGATGATTTCTGGAACTATAAGTGCATACATTATAAGTAAATATGAAGCCACTCTTCAACAAGTAGTTGGATTAGTTGCTTTTATTCCTATTTTAATGGATACTGCGGGTAATGCAGGTTCTCAATCTTCTACAATGATAATAAGAAGTTTAACGTTAGGCGAAATTAAATACAAAGATATATTCAAAGTTATTTGGAAAGAAATACAGATAAGTGTAATCATTGTTATTGGATTAGCTACGGTTAACTTTTTAAAAATACACTTTTTGGAAGGCTATCCTGTAGAAATTGCATTTACTGTTTCTATAGCTTTAATGTCTGCGGTTTGTGTTGCTAATGTGATAGGTGGAGCGTTACCCATCATCGCACAATTGTTCCACATTGACCCGACTGTGATGGCTGGTCCACTAATTACAACTATAGCAGATGCAGTTTCATTAACTATTTACTTTGCTTTAGCAACTCATTTATTAAATATTCCAGTTTAGTAACTTCAAGTAATTTTAAATAAAAGCTGCTTGATTAATCAAGCAGCTTTTATTCATTATTACGAAAATCATTTATTTACTTCTTTAACTTTAAACCACCAATCGAAACCCTCTTGATCAGATGCTTTTCTTTCCATCGCATCTTTATAAGTTGAAGCAGGAGGAATTATTACTTTATCTCCTAATATAGAATTTTCTGGCCAATTTCCAGGAACAGCAACATGATATTTATCAGCAATTTGCAAGGCTTTTACCGCCCTAATAACTTCATTGATATTTCTTCCAACTTCTGATGGATAATATAAAATTAATCTGATTGTTCCCTCAGGATCTACTACAAACACAGCTCTAACTGTACTGGAACCTTTTTCAGGATCTACCATACCAAGCTTTGAGGCAACTCTTCCCATAGAATCTGCTATTACTGGAAATTTAATCTCAACTCCTATATTTTCTTCAATCCATTCTAACCATTTTATATGGGCATGTACTTGATCGATAGAAAGCCCCAATAACTCTGCGTTGATTTTCTTAAAGTCATCATATTTTTTAGCAAATTCAACAAATTCGGTAGTACATACTGGAGTAAAATCTCCAGGATGACTAAACAAAACCAACCATTTACCTTTGTAATCCTTAGGTAACTCTTTCTTGCCATCTGTAGTTACTACCACCATCTCAGGAAACTTCTCACCTATTAAAGGTATTTTTCCTTCCATTTTAGACACCTCCTTATAATTTTAGGCTTGTCTAAAAAGATTATAAGAAAAAAATTCATCATTGTCAAGTAAACTTTTATATTCTTTTTTTAACAAAAAATTACATGAGTCTTTAATATTGATCACCAAACAATAACTTGCAAAATTTCTAATGAAATAATAAAATAAGACGATAAGTACTATGAAAAAACATAAAAGCTGTTGTTCCGTTAATGTTTCATTAAATGTATTTTCACCATCCCTAATGAATCAGAGCTAATAATTGAAAGGAGGGGTTATAAATGGATATAAATAACATCAACCCTATAAATCAAAATTTATTAAAAAACATAAAAGAGACAAATACCAAAAGAGTACCTGAAAACAAGGACTTGCGTGTTCAAAATAAAGAAAGTGTTTATGGAATAACAGGAGAATCAAGGAAGTATATAGAATTATCAAATAAGATACCTGAAGTGAGAGAAGACCTTGTTGAAAAATTACGAGAATCTATAAAAAACGCATCTTATCAAATTGATATTGATAGAATCGTGAATAAAATGTTTGAATAGGGCGGTGATTTATATTTTTAATTTTACTATACTAGAACAGACTTTAGAAAGGGAAAATGAATGCATCATAGAATTGAGATTGTGTTTTCAAACACTCCGTGAAGATCTTACAAACAAAATGTCTGTTGAAGCGATTAATTCCATGTTATTAGAAATAGAAAAAAAAGCTCGTGCATTTCAAGAAATAGAACAGCTTAGATATGATCTAGTAAAGGAATGTTGTGTTGACAACAAAATAGAAAACAACCTAGAATCAGTTATTGATTTTTTGGCTAAAAAAAATGAAAATGTAGCTTTATCATTATCTCAATTAGTTAGTAATTTAAAAGACCTTGTTTATGAAGTTAACCTTTTAAATGAGCTTATTGCATTTCAATCCACTTTGAATGATTTTATATATAGAATTTTAAGTGGTAATTCGATATCCCGTCAAAAAACTTACGATAAATCTGGAAAAGATTTGGAATTAAACCTTCCTTCAAAAGAGTGGAGTGGTTAGTATGTGTGCGATGACTTTAAATGGAATGTTGAATACCGGTTTATTAGGATTATACACAAACAAAACTGCTATGAGCGTTGTTGCTCATAACCTTTCTAATGCCAATACCCCTGGATATTCTAGACAAACGCCTATAATTGTTACTAATCCTCCTATATATATGACTGGTTTAGGAAGTGCTGGAAGAACCGTCGCATATGGAACAGGATCGAACGTTTCTGATATAAGAAGAATAAGAGACGAGTTTTTAGATCTTCAATATAGAGAAACTACTTCAAGACTCAATTATTGGGATAATATATATTCTAACATTCATTATACTGAACAACTTCTGGGAGAACCTGGTGAGACAGGTATTAGGAATATGTATGATTCTTTTTGGGCCGCTATTGAAGAATTAAAAACCGATCCTTCAAACGAGGCTGCTAAGGCTCAAATCGTTTCACGAGCCGATGAACTTATCAACACAATGAAAGATTTTGATTATCGCTTAAGGGAGTTACAAAGCGATATTAATTCTGATATTAAACTTAAAACAAATCAAATTAATAGTTATCTAGTTCGTATATCTGACTTAAATAGAAAATTATTAACTTCAGGTGCATTAGGTACTTCTCCAAATGATCTATTAGATGAGAGAGATAGACTTTTGGATGAGTTATCCAAATTATCTGACATAAAAGTCAATTCTTTAGCTAACAATCAAATATCTATTACACTTGGAAATCAAATGGTCTTGAATGGAAGTTATTATCAAGAAATAAAGTTAGCAGTACTTCCCGGAACCCAGGATACTTATCAAACCTATATAGGAAATAACTTATTGGAATTTAGTGACGGAACGATTGCAGCCCTTTTTGAGTTAAGGGATGAAATTATACCATCTTATCGCAGACAAATAGACGAATTTGGATTATTTTTAGTAGATTCTACAAACCTTATATATAAAGAAGGTTGGGATGCAACAGGTACAATAACAGGAGCCAACTTTTTTTCTGACTTAACAAGTAAAAAAGGCTTAGAAGATACAAGACTGTTTAGAATTGCAGGAATAAAAGATGTTTTTCACCCCAATACTATTCAATATGTTACTAGCCTTAAAAGTTACAATTCAAACCCAAATATAGTCGTGACTGATCTGACTGATCTTAAGTTGTATTCTATTACAGGAGATACTAACTCACCTTCTCCATTCACACCTAATATAAAATATGACTCAGCCAGTAAGGCATTGTATTTAGATACGGCTGGAGATGACCTTAAAGATCAACTAATAATTGATTTTGGAGGTAACTTCTTAAAAGAATATGGTTTTGCAACTAAAGAAATTGGTGCGTATAAAATTTCTACAGATGATGTTGTAAGTGGTTCTATAGAATTTACAATAGATGATAATACTTATACAATTGATTTTAATGATAATACAGATCTTATTAATAACATCAACTCTGGCACTGGAGGCTATCTAAAGGCTGTTGAATATGATGGTTTTATTTATATTATTCCAACTAACAAAGTTCCTAACAACGATATTGATACGATTGTCTTAAATAACATAGAAGGTTCTCTTTCAGAAATGAATGCTCAAAAAATCACTCTTGATGCGTTGGATGTTTCAAAGCCAACATTAAACAATTTATTAGGTACCAATGAAAAAGTTGAAATGAGCATTAACGGTATAAAGATTGAAATAGATCCACTTAAAGATACAGCAAATGACCTTGTAGAAAAGATAAATGCTACCAATATGGGAGTTACAGCTTCAATTACCCCACATGGAAAGTTTGTTTTAAGAGCGGGTAACTTTGTTGATTTTGATCTAGCAAATGTTGTAATAAAAGGTAACGCAAATTTATTTGATGCTCTTGGGTTAATTGAAGATAGTTCAAACAATATAATAACAATTACATCTCCAGATCTTTCACCAGACAGAATAGAAAGTATGTTTTCAAAAGCAGATCTTTTGAGAATAGACAAAGAAATCGGTCTTATAAATCAAATTTCTGTTTCTCAAAATCTAATGAGTAATCCATCATTGCTAGCTATTGATCTTGGGATATTTGACGGAAATAATTACCAACCCATAGGTGCTGGTAGTGTTACTGTTTGGGATCAAATTACTCAATTAAGGTATTCTCCTATTTTAGACAATGGAAGACTTGGTTTTTCTGACTTTTTAGCTAATATGATTACAGAAATAGGAGTTAAAGGTGAAACTGCCCAAAAAATGAAACTTAACAGTGAATCACTAAATTCGCAAATAACAATAGAAAGAGAAAGGGTTATGGGCGTTTCTATTGATGAAGAGGTTACAAATCTGATAAAATATCAACAAGCATTTAATGCTTGTGCAAGGGTTATTACTGCTATTGATCAAATGTTAAGTACTGTAGTAAGTAGTATGGGCGTTGTTTAAAAATAGGGAGGAATTATTATGAGAATAACAGAAAATCTTTTATCAAAACAGACTCTTCAAGATATAAATGACATTTTAAGAAGATACACGGAACTGAATTCTCAATTGACTTCAGAGAAAAAATATAGATACCCTTCAGACAACGCAGCAGTAGTTTCTAAGGTATCTAATTTAGACAGCCGTTTAAGAGAAATTGAAAGATATACCTCAAATATTCAAACAGCAAAAAATTATGTAAATATGTATGATACCTCAATTCAAGAGATAAGTAGTATTTTTTATAGAATTAAAGAACTCGCTGTTAGCGGCGCTCACGGTACTCTTAGTGTAGAGGATCGAAATGCTATTACAGAAGAACTAGACAAGATTAACACCCATCTTGTAAGCATAGCAAACACTGAAATAGGAGGAAACTATATCTTTGGTGGAGCCCAAAATAATAAAAAGGTCGTAACAGATGATTTTGAGATAACTGTCCCACCTTCTGCCAATGTTAGAAACAAAATATCTTTAGCAGATCAAGAAATTGAATATGGAGTAACTGTTTACGATGTGTTTGTTACTGATAGTGGGGCCTCTGTTTTTGGAATTATAAATAGATTATCCAAAGCCATAGGCTCTGGGGACAATGATTCAATTCAAAAAGAATTGGGAAATATAGATGAAATACAAACAAAATCTTTAAATTCATTAGCAAAAGTGGGTTCTGTAGAAAGAATGTTCGAAATGACATTAAAGAGAATGGGCGATTTTGATAGTTTTACTACAGAATTCCTGTCCAAAGAATCTGATGCAGATCTTGCTGAAGTGATAATGCAATTATCTATGCAACAAACTATATTACAAGCTGCTTTAAAAGCTGCAAGTAGTATAATTCCACCTACTTTAGTGGATTTTATTTAAGGAGGTAATATTAAAATATGATAAAAGATTTTGACACCAAACTTGGAAGTGTTAAAATAGATAAAGAAAAGATAATTGAATTTGAATATGGTATCCCTGGATTTGAAAATCTCAGGAAGTTTGCTTTATTACAACCAGAATCATCATTCCCTATTATGTGGCTGGTTTCTTTAGAAGACAAACAAGTTGCGTTTCCTGTTATTTTGCCTCAACTGATAAGAAGCGACTACGAAATTATTTTACCCGAAGATATTTCAGAGTATCTGCAACTAGAAAAACCAGAAGATGCAGTGGTTATCAGTATATTAACGATACCTCAGAACAAAGAAGATATAACAATTAATTTAGCGGCACCTATCATAATTTCATTAAATAACAATAAAGGTATACAGCTCTTGATTGAAAACACAGAATATAAAATAAGGCATTACTTGAAGGATGAAATCGAAAGAAATAATCAGTTACTATCGGTTCAAAGAAATGGAGGATAAATGTGTTAATACTATCCAGGAAAATTGGAGAATCAATTATAATAAAAGTTGGATCAGACAACATAAAGATTACTATTTTGGAATCTAATAATGGTACTCTCAAACTTGGATTTGAAGCTCCTAATGATATAAAAATATATAGAAGTGAACTTTATGAAGAGATTGTTAACCAAAATATAGCATCTGTGATCGATGACGTTTCTGAGGCTGCTAATCTATTAAAGAAAGAAATACCAAACAATCTCTCTCCAAAATACAAAAATATAAATTTTAAATAAAATATGGCTGTTGCTTAACTCATCAGCCATATTTTTATATGTTAATTTTCCAAAAACAATTTTTAGCTGTTAACCATTTCATTTATTTCAATCTTGTCTTCTTCACTTATAAGCTTATCGATATCTAAAATAATGAGCATCCCTTCGTCTAATCTAGCAATTCCACTTATAAATTTAGCCCCTCTTAATCCCCCTATATTAGGCTTTTCTTCAATCAAACTAGAATTAATACTTCTAACATTTTTAACATCATCTACCATAATCCCTACTTTTTTATCTCCAATCTTAACTACTATAACTTTCGCATGGGACTTATTTTCAAAATCTGGGAGCTTGAATTTTTTACGCAAATTTATAATTGGCAAAACTTCTTCATCACGATAATTAATTATTCCTTCAAAATAATCGGAAGTATTAGGTAATTTTGTTGTATCTTCGTATTCAATTACTGCATCAACGTTCATTATATCTAATCCAAATTTTTCCTTGCCAAGTGTAAAAGTTACTATTTTTATCTCGCTTGACACTTTTAAACCCCCCTTCAAATTATTACATACAATTGCTATATACTTAATTATATCATAAACAATTTACAAAAATCATGAAGAGAAAAAAATAGCAAATTGTACAAAAATAGAAGTTAATTAGGATTATTTTAATTTAAACAGTTATATTTATCGTTAATGAGTATTAATTGGATTTTACAAAGTAATAAAATAGTTGTATAATTTAGTTGGTTGCATGCTGCAAGCAACAAACTAAATTTCCTCCACCTAGAACCTACACTTTCAAAAAAATGTACTTATCGTATTCTGAATTAAAGGATAAAATAATTAAAGGAGCTAGAGATAATGCAAGAAAATCTATTTTCAATTACAAAATATTTATGGTCTCACAAAAAAGCCACAATAAATCAAATTTCTGAAGACTTGACCCTAGACAAATCTACAGTATCTAGACATATTAGAAAACTCAAGCAATCAAACATAGTAGTAACTGAGGGTTCGTTAAAACCAGGCTCTCATGGTGGACGTAAAACTAATGTATACTCTTTTAATTACGATATTTTTCAAGTATTGGGCCTTGAAATTGAGCAAAACGGTATTGAAGGAGTCATCACAAATTTTAATGGAGATATTATTGACAAATTTGTTATTCATCAAAAAATTAACAAATCAAATTTAACAGAACTAATTATTAACATTGTAGAAGATAAAAAAAATTTTAATCTATACGCAATAGGAATATCTTTACCAGGTATTATCGACCCTATTAAAGGTAAGATTGTTTTCTCACAAGCCCTCGGAATAGAAAATTATTTACTAGTTAAGGAACTATCAAACAAAATATCCTTACCTATTCTCATAGACAACGATTCAAACATTGGTGCTGCATACTATAACTCAAAACTAAAAAATACTGCTAGAAATATTTTATACATATACACTTCTATACCATATGAACTTAAAGATCTTGTGGGAGTTGGTATTGGAATAATTATCGATAATCATTTGTACCATGGATCTAACAACTGTTCTGGTGAATATGAATTCAAATTTAATTTAGTAAAAGATAAAAAATATGAAACGGATTATTTTAACTTTTTAAAAAATTTTGATGAAGAAGAAGTTTTTGAGGCAGTTAAATCTTTTCTTGATAATTTATCAGAAAAGATTGGGTTATTGGGAAGTATTTTAGATCCAGATACAATAATTTACGATGGAAATATAAGATTTCTTCCTGAACTCGCTCTCAGTTATCTTCTAGAAGAAACAAGAAAAAAAATATTTATGAAAGATAAAAGAAAAATCAAATTTCTTAAAGAGAGTAAAGATGAATCCGTAAACGCAGTAGGAGCCGCTATTAACTTTATAACAAAGACTTTTGAGGAAGAAAGATACTTGAAGAAATTTTTTAAAAAATTACAGACAGTTTAGAGGAGGAAGACAAGTTGAACAAAAACGACTTAGGAAAGTTCTTTATACTAGGATTTCAACATGGAATAAAAAAACATCATATAGATTTAATTAAAGAAATTAAACCAGCTGGAATAATACTTTATCCATCTAACATGAGGTCGTTAAGCGATCTTCAATTAAGCATAGAAAGACTGCACGAAATCATTGATGACGGCGTTAGATTATTCATCTCGTCAGATCATGAGGGTGGACAGCTTGAAACTGTTCCGGGGATACTCCCTTCACCAGGTAATAAAGCTTTAGGTGCATCAAACGAACCACATTATGCATATATTTTTGGAGACTTTTTAGGAAACGAATTGCGTAAGATTGGTTTCAACATGTTATTTGCGCCTGTATTAGATGTGAGAGCTAATAAATCTAGTCCAGTAGTAGGTTTAAGATCTTTTTCGGATAATCCAAAAATAGTCGCTGAATATGGAGTCAATTTTTTAAAGGGATTAAACAATCACATAATAGGAACTTGTAAACATTTTCCTGGGCACGGAAAGGCGATGCAAGATTCACATCATGAAATACCAATAATACCAAATTTGGATGAAAGTGACTTGTTTCCGTTTATGAAAGCTATAGAAGCTGGAGCAGAAGCTATAATGACTGCGCATATTATTTACCCACAATATGATGACAATATCATTGCAACTCTATCAAAAACAATCTTAAAAAATCTGCTCAGAGAAAAGATGGGCTATCAAGGACTAATCATAACTGATGCACTTGAAATGAAGGCTATTCATGATAATTATTCTCCTCGAGAAATTGTATCAAAATTCTTTAACGCAACTGGGGATTTATTGCTTGTTGGGGATTGTGATGCTAATTTTGAACCTCTCTACAAAGAGTTAATCTCGTTGTACTCAAATGGAGAAATTGACAAACA
Source organism: Defluviitoga tunisiensis (assembly GCF_000953715.1). NCBI lineage: Bacteria > Thermotogati > Thermotogota > Thermotogae > Petrotogales > Petrotogaceae > Defluviitoga > Defluviitoga tunisiensis. The sequence continues at coordinate 1,175,046 of NZ_LN824141.1, read as the reverse complement.
ATTATTAGAAAATAGTTTTAACAGGATTACTTCTCTTCAAAACCAATTTGTAGAACCAAATTATGAAGCAAGATTTTTAACAGAAATTTCAAAAAAAGCTATTAAGACTAATATAAACGAAAAATTGAATTTTTCAGAAATCACCTTCCTTGTTCCACAAGGAGACCCACTTTCTCCATCAGATACCAGTAACAAAGACTACTATGAATATACAGATTTGATAAGGAATTTATTTGAAAATCCTCAGATAACTACCTTTAATTTTGAAAATGGAAAAATAAATGGTTCTTTAGAAAAAACAGAGCTCATAGTGTCTTTTGTTGTAGACTCTTTTCTATTTGAAAAACAATTAAAAATGCAAAAAGAGATAAAAGAATATGCAAATCAAGTTATATACATTATTTTGAGGGATGAGAGGGATCTTCAAAACTACAAAACAGAAAAATATGTTCTAACAAACTCAACAAAAGCCGTATCAGTATATTATGCATTAAAGACGATATTTGATATCTAAACACTTCTGAAAAATAAATAAAAGAGGAGGTGAGATAGTAACAAACGTGTACTGGTTTTAGTTACACATTTCATCTAACTCACAAAAGGAGGAGGTTTTAAGTATGAGTAAAAAGGTATTATTAGTGTTTATGCTTGTTGGATTAACACTTTTATCGTTTGGAAAAACCAAGATATCTGTTTGGCAGTTCATGATGGATGATAACCTATCCCAACAAGTTAAGGCAGATTTTGAAAAAGCAAATCCTGATATTGAATTAGAGATTGTACAGCTTTCATGGGCTACAGGATTTGACAGAATAGTAACATCTATTGCTGCTGGAACAGCGCCTGATGTAATTGAACTAGGTAACACTTGGCTAGCAACATTTGCATCTCAAGGTGTATTAAGACCTGTTGACGATTTAGTTGGAAAAGCAAAAGATGATTACGTTGCATGGAATTTCGTTGAGTATCAGGATAAATATTGGGGATTTCCATGGCTACTTGCTCCAAGATGTATGTACTACAATTTAGAATTACTTGAAAAAGCAGGTTTAGATCCAGACAATCCTCCAAAAACCTGGATGGAGCTTTTAAATGCTTCTGCTAAGATCCATGCACTTGGTCCAGATATTTATGGTGTAGGACTTTGTGTTGGGGAATTATATAGTCCATATCAAGAATGGTTCTTACCAGCTGTATGGGGTAATTTTGGACATTTTGTATCTCCAGATTTGAAAAAAGCAACCTTAAATTCTGACCCAGTCATCGAAGCTGCATACTATTACAGAAGTTTAAAAGATTACGCACTACTAGGAAAAGAATCTGAATTGGCAGAAGCTTTTGGAAAAGGAAAATTAGGTTTCTTCTTTGCGGGTCCTGCATATATCAATAATACACAAAGAGATTATCCTGAAACTATTTTTGACGTAGCCTTTATTCCAAAACCAAGAGAAAATTACGGTTATCATGCTTCCTTTGCAGGCGGAGAAGTGTTAGGTATTTCCTCACAATGCAAGAACATTGACGAAGCATGGAGAGTTGTTGAATATCTATTAGGTGAAAAAGTTGCTATGCAAATAACCCGAACCACGGGCGAGGTTTTCCCGACAAAAGTAGGAATCGAAAAAGACCCATGGTTCGAGAGTCATCCACTACACAGAACATTCTTGGAACAGAATCAATATGCTGTACCATTTCCACCATTAGCTGAAGCTAACAAGATTGAACAACTATTTACCAACATCGTTGAAGAAATATTACTCACAAATACACCTATTGAAAATATTTTACAAAAATACAACGAACAAATTCAATCATTACTGTAACAAGTTAGTTATTGAAAGTGAATTGTGGGCAGAGGTTATCCTCTGCCTTTCTATAAAATCAAATCCAAAATTTGATTATATAGACTAAAAAATGTGAAAAGGAGAAGCTGTCTATAATGAAAACAAAACGAAAGTACAATTTGATAACTCTTGCTTTCCTGCTTCCTTGGATCATAACTTTTATAATATTTTCCGCTTATCCAATTATTTTTTCGATTGGGATAAGTTTTACAGATTATTCCGGGTTAAACCCGGCGATGAACTTTGTTGGTTTAAAAAATTATACTGCGTTATTTAAAGACGAAATATTCTTAAAAGCTATGAAAAACACATTGATATTTGTCGTTGGAACAATTCCATTTACAACAATTATATCAATTCTCCTTGCTGTTTTAATCAACAGTAAAATGGTTAAATGTAAAGGTTTATTTAAAGCAGGTTTCTTCTTGCCATCTGTAATGTCTATGGTTGTTATATCAACAATTTGGCGGTATATTTATAGTGCAGACGGAATTCTTAACTATATGCTAAGGATCTTTGGTATTGAAAAAAATACTGGTTGGCTTGCTTCACCAGACACCGCTCTATTAGCTATTATGATAATGGACATCTGGGCGGCTATTGGGTATTATACCATAATTTTCTTGTCGGGTCTACAAAGTATACCAGAAGAATTATATGAATCTGCTGCAATTGATGGAGCATCTAGTACTGATGCATTTTTTAAGATAACACTTCCATTAGTAAAACCTACTTTATTTTTTGTAATAGCAATAAATACTATTCGTTCTTTTCAAATCTTTGCGGAAATTTTTACAATGACTGGTGGAGGCCCTTTAAATTCTACTCAAACTATTGTTCACTACCTTTATATCACAGGTTTTAGACAATTTAAAATGGGGTATGCCTCAGCTATGGCTTATATATTAGTAATTATCATTTTAATTATTACCTTGATTCAGCAAAGGGCCCTGAGGAGTGAATATTGATGAATATTAAAAAAACCGTATTATTAATTATTTCTTTTTGTTTGCTAATAATATTTCTTTTCCCTTTAGTAATAATGATTTATACATCCTTTATTCCCCAGGGAAATATGACAAATATTGTAAAAGATTATTATTTAAATGACTTTGAAGCAGGTTATATGAGCGTTATAAAAAGAACTATTGCACCACTAGGAAATACCGATTATTTATTAGCAAAAGAGTCTCCTACCTCAACTCAATCTTTGAAAATCGAGTCGACAAGCGAAAGAAATCCTGGTATAAAAATGATAGGAGCTACCAGAGATTTACGAAAAATAAAAACCTTGAACTTTTGGTTGAAGGTAGAAACTCCAGATATCAATAAAGGATATGTTAGATTTGAAGATGTTAATGGGTTATTTCAAGATATTCCTTTTACTTTAGAAAAAAATGGTCAATGGCAAGAAATAAAAATAGACAAAAAAGAACTTGATCAGGATAAATTAAACTTAAAGTTTGTTACTGGAATCTCTGTCGTACTAAATAATGAAAAAGAAGTATCTAACGTTGCTTTTCTAATAGACGATATAAAGGTATATAATCAATATCCAACCTTGATGAATTATGTTATCGTATGGACAGAAGATATGTTTGGAAGGTATATCATCAATAGCGTTATTATTTCAGTCGTTGTAGTCCTTGCTAATCTCTTATTCTCTTCAATGGTTGCATATGCATTTGCAAGAAGAGAATTTAAAGGTAAAAACTTTTTATTTGGACTAATACTTGCTACAATGATGATTCCATTTCAAGTAACTACCATTCCTATTTTTATATTGATGAAAAACTTAAACTTTTTAGATACTTATTGGGCATTAATACTTCCTCAATTAGTAACACCTTTTGGTATTTTTATTTTAAAACAATACATCGAGCAACTTCCACTTGAGATTGAACAGGCAGCTGTAGTAGATGGAGCTGGACCATTTGCAGTCTTTTTTAAGATAGTGATGCCGCTTTCTTCGCCAGCATTAGCTGTAATGGGAATAAACACGTTTATAACAACATGGAACGACCTTTTTATGCCTTTGATATTAACTTCTTCTCGTGAAATGAGAACGGCTCAAGTTGGTTTAGCATTATATCAACAATTAACGCAATTACAATGGCCCTACCTTATGTCTGCTACGACTATTGTTGGTTTACCAATAATGATAGCATTTTTAATTTTCCAAAAACAAATCATATCCGGTATTACTGCCGGAAGTGTGAAGGGGTAGGAAAAAATGAAAAAAATATGGATTATTTTAATGGTGTTAGCAGTAAGTTTATTAAGCTTTTCTGAGAATCTTAGCAATACAAAGGAGAACATAACATTGGAAGACAAAGATTACAAAATCATTGCGTACTTGCCCTGTTGGGTGGGAAAAGATTGGATTGCGGAAGATATTCAAGGAGACAAGTTAACCCACTTATATTTAGCTTTTGCCCGAATTAACAACGAATTTAAAATATCAAACCACGATGTAAGAATACCTGGAGTCCCAGATACTGTATCTTCTCAAACTATTATTGATAGTATCTGGGAAGAGGTAAGAAGGGTACAGAAAAAGTATCCTGATTTAAAAATAATTGTTGCTGTTGGAGGTTGGGGAGCTGACGGATTTTCAGATATGGCGGCAACCAAAGCTACACGTGAAATTTTTGTTGACAGCGTCGTAGAATATCTAAAAAAATATAATTTAGATGGCATAGATATTGATTGGGAATATCCTGTAGATGGTGGAGGAGGAACAATAGAAGCTCGAAAGGAAGATAAAGAAAATTTTACAGAAGTCATTAAACTACTTAGAAAAAAATTAGGAGAAGATAAGGAAATCTCGTTCTGTACCAATGTCTCTGGATGGTTTTTAGATGTAATAGAATGGGAAGAAGTTGTACCATTAGTAAATTCAATTAATGTTATGGGATATGATTATCAGGGACCATGGAGCGAAAATACTGCTCACCATTCAAATCTATATATAAACCCTCAAGATCCTGTCGCTCATTGGGGATTATCTTCTGACGCAGCAATTAAAAGATTTATTAATAGAGGTATACCTGCTGAAAAGTTAGTTTTGGGATTCCCAGCTTATGGAAGAGAATTCCACGGTGCACAACCCGGTGAAAATGGCGACGGATTATTTCAAAAATATCAAGATACTATATGGCCAGGTGGCTCCATTCCATACACTATCCTCAAACAATATTATGTAAATAAGAATAATTTCAAAAGATTCTGGGATGATGATGCAAAAGTTCCTTATTTATATGATGGAGAAACATTTATAACCTATGAAGACCCACAATCAGTAGCTGAAAAAGCTAGGTACGTTAAAGAAATGGATTTAGGTGGAATAATGTATTGGGAATACGTAGATGATATAGAAAACGATCTTTTAAACTCTGCTTATGAAACTCTGAAGAAGTAACATTTTCTTAATATTATATTATTCCTGCTTTTGGCTTCCTTTTAAGGAAGCCAATTTTTTATTTTAATGATTATTTTAATTAATAATTTATCTTTTATAATTTTGAAATAATGATATGGTAATATTGTGAAAAAATTAGCGCAGATTTTTTTACAAAAAGGAGAATATAATATGCCTGATATGCTTGTAAAACTTTACGAATTACCGTATGATAAAACACTTTTTGACAACCTTGAAAAAGAGAATATCTCTGTGAGAAGGGCTAAAGCACCTGAAAAAAACTATGTTGTTGGATGGATTCAAGAAAAATTTGGAGATTATTGGGCAAGCGAAAGTGATATTGCATTTTCACGTTCACCTATAAGTTGTTTTATTGCCATAGATACAGCTAAAAATCAAATTGTAGGTTTTGCTTGTTATGATACTACTTGTAAAGATTTTTTTGGGCCTATGGGGGTAGATGAAAATTACAGGGGAAAAGACATAGGAAAAGCCCTTCTACTAATAAGCTTAAAAGGGATGTGGGATATTGGTTATGCATATGCAATAATTGGAAGTGCTGGACCAGTAAAATTTTATGAAAAGGTTGTAAATGCAATTCCCATAGAAAACTCAGTTCCTGGGATATATAAAGGTATTTTTAGAAAAAATAATCCTTAAAGTTAAAAGTAGTATTTAAAACATTAAATTTTATTAAGTTGAGGGGTGCTAATCGATATGAAAACATTAAGAACAAAGATGCTCGTTTTGATTTTAGTACCAATTATAGCCCTATTAGTAATTCTAGCTTCGGTACTATACGTGCAGATCAACTCAGTTGTAAGTCAGGAAGTTACTAATTTAACCATTGAAATTGAAAAAATAGGAACAAAAACTGTGGACGAATGGCTTAAAGGATTGTTAAAAGAGGTTCAACTTTTGGCAGACACAAATGCAGTAAAAACAGCTTTTCAAACCAAAGACTGGACTTCATTAATGGAAGAATACCTTCCACCCAGACTCAAAGAAAGGCCAGATTATGAAATGTTTTTTATTGCCTACTCAGATGGAACCAGTCCCAATACCCTTGGGTCTGTTTCAAATTTAGCAGACAGACAATATTTCATAGATATCATGAAAAATAACAAAAAGTATTCTATAAGTGATGTCTTAGTCTCAAAAGCTTCAGGGAAGAACGTTTTTGTGATTACTGTTCCAGTAAAAGATAATAATAAGAATATCGGTGTCTTTGGAGCTACGGTACTTCTTGATACACTAACAAACTTTGTTTCAGATATAGATATTGGAAAATCTGGATATGCCTTTATTGTAGATTCAACAGGTATGGTTATAGCTCATCCGGATAAATCCATTGTAATGAATTTAAATCTCCTTCAATCATCAAAAGACAACTATCAAGATCTTGACAAAATAGGTAAAAAAATGATATCTAAAGAATCAGGTTATGGACAATATAAAGAACCTACAGGAGAAATTAAAAATGTATTCTTTTCACCTATACCCTCAACAACAGGATGGTCCTTTGCAGCAATTATTGCTGAAAAAGATTTAAAATCTTCAGTTAACAAATTATTAGGACAAATTCTTATAGTAATCGCTATAATAATTGCTTTTGCTATTGGAATTATATTTTTCCTGAGTATAAGTATTTCAAAACCAATCAGTCAACTGGCTCAATCTGCACAAGAGTTTGGCCAAGGAGATTTAACTGTTAAGTTTGAGGCAAAAGGAAAAGATGAAGTAGTAACTATGGCTAAAGCCTTACAACAAATGGGAGATAATTTAAGAAACTCATTTACCCAGATAGTTAGTTACTCAGAACAAGTAGATACAACTGCTCAAGAATTGGCAAGTTCTGCAGAAGAAATGAGCGCTACTAGCGAAGAACTCTCTGCACAGATGGAAAATGTAAATAAAAACGTTCAAAACGTTTCTGCTTCTATAGAAGAAGCTACATCTGGCATACAAGAAGTGGCATCCAGTGCGCAAAATGTTTCAAGATCTGCTCAAGAACTAACCGAAAAAGCAAGTCGTGTAAAAGAAGCTGCGGATCGGGGTAACTTGGCTGTTAACAATATTGTTAATATGATCGAACAAACCAAGGCAAGCGCAGGAAAAACTGAAAAGGTTGTTCTTGAATTATCAAATAACGCTAAAAATATCTGGTCTATTGTTGAAACAATTAACTCAATTGCAGAACAAACAAATCTATTAGCTCTAAATGCAGCAATTGAGGCTGCAAGAGCTGGAGAAGCTGGAAAGGGATTTGCAGTTGTCGCTGATGAAATAAGAAAACTTGCAGAAGATAGCAAAAAGGCCACAGATAAAATTGCTTCCATATTAAATCAAGTACAAAGCGGTACAGAAAAAGCCAGATCAGAAACGATTGATGCATCTAAACAAGTAGAAAAAACTGTTGAACAGTCGTCTATTATCAAAAACGAAATATTTAATATATTAAAAGAAGTAAATGAAATAAGCAGTATGATTGAAAGTTTGGCAGCTGGTTCTGAAGAAATGAGTGCTGCAGCAGAAGAAATGAGTAGTGCTATGGATTCAGCAGCCAAATCTGTAACAGAAATAGCTCAACAGGTAGAAGAGATGACCTCAGCGGTTAGACAACAAGCTAATGCGACATTGCAAGTAAGTAGTGCAAGCGAAGAACTTTCTCAGATTGCAGATAAATTAGTTCATCAAGTGAAAAAGTTTAAAATATAATTAGTTTCAAATCTAAAAAGCAGGCGTTACGCCTGCTTTTTTAATTATTACTAAAATAGTAAATATTAACAAATATCATCAATTTAACAACAATTATATGTTAAAATATACTCAAGATACCTTAATTTAGTTATTATTATGAAATGAGGAGAAAAAATGAAAAATAACATTTGTCTAGTAGCAGATTCTGGTGGATACCTTCCAAAAGAAATATTAACGAAATATGATATTTCTATTGTACCTTTTTATATAACCCTAGATGGTAAAAAATATCTAGTTCAAGGAAAAGACATAACCGATGAAGAACTTTACAAAAAAATGCATTCAGACCCTAACTTATTGCCAAAAACTTCTGCACCAAATCCAGAAGATTGGTATAATGTTCTTTCTGAAAAAGTCAAAAAAGGATACAATAATATCTTAATAACCACAATGTCAAGTGATTTATCAGCAAGCTTTAACAACGCTAATCTAGCAAAAGATTTATTCTTAAAAGATTATCCAAATTGCAACGTTAAACTTTTTGATACAAGGACGTGTACCTGTGGTCAATCTGCAATGGAAATAAAGTTGGCACAGCTTATTGAAAAAGGTAAGCACACACTTGAACAACTATACGATACCGCAAAAGATCTTATTTCTAAAACACATACATTATTCAGTGTAAAAACGTTAAAATATATGGAAGCAGGAGGAAGAATTGGTGAAGCGGCAAAGTTTCTAGGTATACTGCTAAAAATTAATCCTATAAGTGAATTCGTAAATGGGGTAGTTAAACCCATTAAAATATCTCGTACACGAAAAAAAGCTTTGGATTCTATGGTAGACATTGCCGTTGAAAGGATCAAAGATCCAACAAAGACAATTATTTGCACACGAAGTGCTTTATTTGAAGAAGATCAAGAATACCTTATCACAAAATTAAAAGAAAAGTTAAATTACAAAGGTAAAATATATTCTGGAGTTCTAGAGTCTGTAATTGGCGCTCATTCGGGTCCAGGAGCTATTGGTATTGGGTTTGTAACAGAATAAAATAAACATTAAAATCTTGATTACTGTTTTTGAATTTATAACGGGTTCAGGGCAGAGCCCTTCCCACTACCTTGGTGCAAGTACCAAAAAGTTGTAATTGTTAATTACTGTTTTTGAATTTATAACGGGTCCAGGGCGGAGCCCTTCCCGCTACCTTGGTACAAGTACCAAAAAAGTTAAAAAAATCAAGATTTTCTGAAAATATCAATTCTAAAACATACATATAATAAGAATATGAAATTTTTAAAGTGAGTAAATACTTTATTATGAAAGGAGGAAGGTGTTTAAAAACACCGTCTTTTTGAATATACTGGAATTTAAAGAAGAAGTAGAAAAGAAATTACAAGAATTAGAAATTAAATTAAGTGATCCGAATATAACTAGCGATCTAGAAAAACTTAAAGAGCTAGGTCAAGAACACGCTAGATTTTCTGAATTAAATGAACTGTTTAACAATTATGAATCTACCCTCGAAGATATAGATGCGCTACATGAAATGTATAATGCTGGAGATGTGCCAGAAGAAGAATATTTATCTCTTTTAAATGAGTTAGAAACAAAAAAAGAAACGCTTGAAAAGAATATTACTGAACGATTAGTACCTCCTGATGAATACGATGAGAGAAATATTATAATGGAGATACGTGCTGGAACTGGAGGAGATGAGGCTGCACTTTTTGCTGCTGATCTAATGAGAATGTATTTAAGATATGCAGAAAGAAAAAATTGGAAACATGAGATATTGGATATTAACGAAAATGAACTCGGAGGAATAAAAACTGCAATCTTAAGAATCAATGGAAAGGGTGTATATAGAAGATTAAAATACGAAAGCGGTGTTCATAGAGTACAAAGAGTTCCGCAAACTGAAGCTTCAGGAAGAATACATACCTCTACAGCTACAGTTGCTGTGCTTCCTGAACCAACAGACATAGATGTTCACATAAGTGAGGATGAACTTAAGATAGATACATATAGAGCAAGCGGCGCAGGCGGACAACATGTAAACAAAACTGACTCTGCGGTTAGAATAACTCATCTTCCAACAGGAATAGTCGTTACCTGCCAAAAAGAAAGATCTCAACATCAGAATAAAGAAAAAGCCTTAAACATTTTAAAGGCAAAATTATTTGAAATTAAACTTCAAGAGCAACAATCGAAAATAATTAAAGAAAGAAAATCTCAAATTGGCACTGCAGAAAGAAGTGAAAAGATTAGAACATATAATTTTCCACAAAACAGGGTAACAGATCATAGGATACAATATACTACTTATAGAATAAATGAGATACTAGATGGAGATTTAGATGAAATCATCGATAAACTTATAGAATACGATCTAAAAGAAAAAATTGAAACTCTTACAATATAAAATATGAAATAAGAGGTGGTCTAATGATTAAGATAACCTTTCCGGATGGTTCGACGAAAGAATATGAAGAGGGTGTTTCACCGGCTGATATTGCAAAAGATATATCCCAAAGATTATACAAGAATTCCATTGCCGCAGAAGTTAACGGACAACTGGTTGACTTAAACTATTCCATAACTCAAGATGCTACAGTCAAATTAATTACGCTAGAGGACGATAAAGCTCCTAATATTTATAGACATACCATGTCGCATATTATGGCGCAAGCTGTTATTCATGTTTTTGGTAAAGAAAAAGTTAAGCTTGCTATAGGCCCTGTCATAGAAGATGGTTTTTACTATGATTTTGATATAGAAGGATACAACATATCAGAAGAAGATTTCCCAAAAATCGAAGAAGAAATGAAAAAAATAATTGATCAAGATATAACAATAATCAGAAAAGAAATATCAAAAGCTCAAGCTAAAGAAATATTTAAAGATCAACCATATAAGCTTGAGCTACTAGATGATATAGACGATGATGAAGTATCGGTATATATTCAAGGTGATTTTATAGATTTGTGTAGAGGACCACATCTCCCTTCTACTGGATATGTTAAACATTTTAAACTGTTATCAGTTTCGGGGGCTTACTGGCGTGGTGATGAAAAAAATAAAATGTTACAACGAATATATGGAACTGCTTTTGCAAAAAAGAAAGATCTCGATGATTATCTAAATATGTTAGAAGAGGCTAAAAGACGAGATCATAGAAAATTAGGACCTCAACTAAATCTATTTATGCTCCAACCAGAAATGGCTCCAGGGATGCCCTTTATCTTGCCAAATGGGAAAATTATTCTAAATGAATTAATGAATTACTCAAGACAAGTTCACAAACGGTACGGTTACAGTGAAGTAGAAACTCCACAAATCATGAATATAAAACTTTGGCATCAGTCTGGACACTGGGATCATTACAAAGAAAATATGTTTTTCACTGAAAAAGAGGACATGCCCATGGCGGTAAAACCCATGAACTGTCCAGGACACATATTAATCTATAAAAACAGTTTTGTAAGTTATAAAGATTTACCTATAAGAATGTTTGAATTTGGGAAAGTACATCGTTATGAAAGAAGCGGTACACTTCATGGACTTTTTAGAGTAAGAGCTTTTACTCAAGACGACGCACACATCTTTTGCACTAAATCTCAAATGGAACAAGAAATAATAAAAGTAATCGAATTGACTAATGAAATATATTCAACGTTTGGATTCAATTATGAGGCAATATTAAGTACTATGCCCGATGATCATATGGGAGACATTGAAGCATGGGAGAGAGCTACTCAAGCACTAAAATTAGCCTTAGAAAAGTCACAGATAAAATATAAAATTGCCGAAGGTGATGGCGCTTTTTATGGACCTAAGATTGATTTTCATGTAACAGATTCTATAGGAAGAAAATGGCAATGTACTACCATACAGCTAGATTTCCAGATGCCTGAAAGATTTGAAATGGTATATGCGAATGAAAAAGGTGAATATGAAAGACCTGTAATGATTCACAGAGCAATATTCGGATCGCTTGAAAGATTTTTTGGGATTCTAATAGAAAACTTTGCAGGAGAATTCCCAACTTGGCTTGCTCCTATACAGGTATCAGTTGTTCCGGTTTCAGAAAAATTCAACGAAAAGGCTAAAGAATTTGCAAGACAACTCGAAAAAGAAAACATTAGAACATTTGTCAATGATTCTGACTCCACAGTAAGTTATAAAATAAGGAATGAACAAATGAAAAAAATCCCATATATGATCGTTTTTGGTGAGAAAGAAATGAATTCTAATACGATTAATGTCCGAACAATTAAAGGAAATACTGCAGAAAATATTTCAAGAGATCTTTTCATCAATAAAATTAAAGAAGAAATATCAAGTAGAAGTTTAAATTTAAGTTTTTAAATAGAGAAACAATAAATGGAGCTGGTCTAACTAGCTCCATTTATTGTTTTATTCATCCGCAGAATCATTTTTTTTCAAAACGTCTTCATATTTACTGATAAAAGTTTCCAACACTTTTATTTCTTGCTTTACACTCTCAACTGCGTATTTTAAATACTCTAAACCCAAAGGTGTTATTGTATATACTTTCACAGGAGGACTCTTTGAAGTATCCCACTTAGGTATTATATATCCATAACTTTCTAATTCTGAAAGAATCCTATAGATTCTTCCCATTTGACCAGTTCCTTCTATTTTTTCAATTCCCATTTCATCCAACTTCGTTGCAATGTCATAACCATAAGTAGGTTCTTCTGCAATGATGAGAAGTATATAATTAGCTAAAAACCGGCCTTTACCTCTGCCTCTACCACCTTTTCCACGTCCACCTCTATGATTTGCGCACATTTGATAAACTCCTTATTCGTGACAACATTTTGAATCTTCTGTATAATCTTGATCTTTCAGTTCATTAGATTTAGCCATTTGAATTATTTTCTTTAAATTCCCCTCCACACCTCTTATTACCTTAATATTGTATTCCTCAAAAAAATTCAAAGCTTTCTTTCCGATATTTCTCACCACAATTAAATCAACATTTTTGTCATGTAAATATCTTGGAATATCTCCAAGAGAATGATCTTCAAATGGATTTTCTTCTATCTCAAATGTGTGAGTCTTATCATCTTTTAACTCTACAAATGCAAAATAAGGAGCACGACCAAAATGTTCACTGATCCTTGATTCTTCTTTGTTGTTTTCTATTACGGGAATAGCTATTTTCATTTTATCTCCTCCTACTTTTTTAAAATTCTTGCAGTTTTTTTGATTTCAAAAAATCAATATTTTCTTTTACATTTCCAGCCGATGCTATATAAGCTTTTATGTTTCCAACTTTTAAAGCTTGTAGAGCGTTTTGACCTATATTTTTTGAAATTACAGCTTCTACATTTCTTACAGATAATTCGTTAACTATTTTTGTTCCTGCTCCATGCTCTTGCTGCATTTCATGAGAAATAAATTCATAAGAATCATCATTGGTATTATAAATTAAGAAATAAGCCGTCCGAGCAAATCTTTCACTAATTTTGGAATTCAAAGAATCCATTTCTGTAGGTATCGCTACTATCATATTCCGCCTCCTAACTTCGTTTGTTACTAAATTTAAAAACTCCTGACCACTTTTAATCCTCTGGGAAAGTTTTGATAAAACTGTCTTGCAGTTTTAGATATTTTTGAAATATCTCAATTTCTAAAGTTTTTATCGCTTGTTTTAAAAGAATTTATCTAGAATTCTCAAATAAATATCTTTTATAGCTTTTGCTGCTATTGAATTTTCATACAAAATTATAGGTTTAGCTTCTTTTGTTGCCACATTTACCATTTCATCAAACGGGATTTTTCCTAAAAGGTCTATATTTTCAGAAAAACACCACTCCTCTAACTTAGCTGATTCGTTTAAATCAAATTTATTTATAACTACAGCGAATTTAACCCTCATTTTTTTCAATGTGTCAACCATTCTTTTGAGGTCATGAAATCCTGAAAGAGTAGGTTCTGTAACCACAACTGCTAAATTTACTCCCGCAACAGATGAAGTTGCAGGACAACCAATTCCAGGAGCTCCGTCTATTATGATAACATCTTTTTTGGATTTTTCCGCTTCTGAATAGGATTTTTTTCTAACCTCTGCTACTAGTCCTCCGGAAGTTTCTTCCCCTGGGTTTAAATCACCATGAACTAAAATTCCATTTGAACACTTTGATTTATAATAATTACCTGCAAGATTTTCTGATAGTTTTATAGCTTTTTCAGGGCAGGTAAGCACACAAAGCTTACAACCTTCGCATGCGTATTCATTGATGACGTATTTTCCTTCTTTGAAATCAATTGCATCAAACCTACATTTATTCTTACATATGCCGCAATTAGTACACTTTTCGTAGTTTATGTTTGCTTTTTTACCTCCGTAATATTCGTAGCTTTCTATCATTTCTAAAGGAGAAAACAACAAGTGAAAATTGGAAGCATCGACATCACAATCACTCATGACAGGATTTTTGAAAAGATAACTTAAGGAGGCTGATAAAGTTGTTTTCCCTGTTCCGCCTTTTCCACTGACAACAGCTATTTGTTTCACTTTAGCACCTCTATTATATTTTCAAACAAAACTTCGAAATTCTTGTAGAGCTCTTCAGATTTGTCTACAATTAAGAACCCTTGTGAGTACCATTTGGCTATATTTTTATCGAACTCAATTTTCATAAGTAAAGAGATATCTTCCGATTTAATATATTCTTCTAACTCAAAAAAGGAAGGATCATAACGATTAATTACAACCCCAAATGCGATTCCCATTTCTCTTACCAAAGATACAGCCAATTTTAAGTCATGTAAACCAAAAGGCGAAGATTCGGTTACCAAAATTGCAAAATCTACGTTTTGCAAAACTTCCACAACTGGGCACGAGGTTCCAGGAGGGGCATCAATTATCGTTACGTCATAATCATTAGAAATGTATTTTTTCAGTTCTCTAACGATTCTTACGCCTGAAGGTTCTCCTATATTCATAAGTCCCATACCAAAATCAAAAAAAATGGATGTTCCAAATTTAATTTGTCCAATGCTTTTTGATACTTCATCAATTGCGTTTAGCACACAAATTTCAGAACAAACTCCACAACCATGGCACAAATGTTGAAAAACAAAAACACCTTTCTCAAAAACGTTTATAGCACCAAATTGACATTCTTTTGCACATAAACCACACAAAGTACATGTCTCTTTATTTACTTTGGGAATAAATATATTCACAGACTTTTCTTTTTTGAATGTAACGTTATAAAATAAGTGATCATTCGGTTCTTCAACATCCGCATCTAAGAGCAAAACTTTTCTATTTTTTGAAAGAACTTTAGCTAAATTTGTAGATATTGTAGTTTTGCCAGTTCCGCCCTTGCCGCTTAAAACTGCTATCTTCAACGACAAATTAATCTCTCCTTCAAACGTTGAATTGTAAAAGCTTGCACAACTCATTTTTATTCAAAAAATGAGTTGTGCTAAGATGATAAACTTATTCTTCTTTTTTCTCAGTAACTTCGATCTCTTTTAATATCTTTTCTATATAGTTTAGTTCGTCTTTTAAATACTCCCTCTGTTCTTCTAAAAAAGCTTTATCTTCTCTTAACGAAGAAACTTGAGGATAATAATATCCTCCTTTCCATCTGCCATGTGCTCCTAAGCCATAACCAAAACCTCTACCATAACCACGGCCTCTTCCATATCCTCTTGCGCATCTGCCTAAACCTCTACCTGTCATAGGACCCAATCCCCAGGGACCTGTTCTATCTAGATTTGGCATGATATTACCTCCTTTCATATATATGCTTATTTCATATATATTATACAACAAAAACCTTCACTTGTCAAATAATCATGTCTGATGAAGATTTAAAGCTGTTGAAAGAATATTATTTTCCTAAATCTATTGAGAACTGGTCATTAGAAGTTTTCCTTTTGCCATCACTTTTTCAATATTCAAAGTGCCTTTTTGTAATAATAACAAATCTGCATCGAAGCCTTCTTTTATTTACCCTTTGTTTTCCACTTTAAGTAAATTAGCAGGATTAGAAGTAATAACTTTTAAAGCCTCTTCTAACGGGTATCTTCTTGAATCACGCAATCTTTTACCTCTTTAAATAGCGTACATACATCTGCTACGTCCAATTTTAAGAAATTACCTTTTTCATCAAACATAGATTCTTTGCCTTTGTTCATATGAGTTGGCAAGAACTGTGCAATTGGCAAATCTGATTTCTTAACTACTTCTATTAAGGGGCCTACAAAATTTTTGCCTCTTCCAACATGAACATTGACAATACCTGCCTTTTTCGACAAAATACCTCCAACTCTTGCATCCGAAGTTAATCTTGTCAACTCTTCTATCGTAGGTTGAGAACCTCGATGATCTGAAATAGCTATTTCTCCAACACCTATAATTTCTTCAATATAAACTACATCGTCTATAATTCTTTTGGTAAAAGTCTTCAAAGGTAAATGATAAGAACCAGTATATGCAAAACAACTAACGCCTTCTGCATTTAATGATTTAGCCTTAGCTATCAAGTTTTCCATAATCTTGTTGCCTTATCAGTTCCTAATACAACTACCAACGAAGAACTTTTTTCAAATATACCTGTGGATAAATTTGGTATATATACTATAAGAGGTCCAAGGCAGATAGGTAAAACTACTTTTATTAAATTATTTATTAGGAAGTTAATCGAAGATGATATTAATACCTTACGTATATTATTTTTTACATGTGATATGATCAAAGATAACTCAGAGTTGGTAGACATAATAAAAATTTATTTACAATCGTTCAATATTTCAAAAAACGAAAGAACTTACATATTTATAGACGAAATAACAATGGTTAATAATTGGCAGAGTGCAATAAAGTATTTGGTAGATATAGGCTTAATAGTTAATGCAGTGGTTATCTTAACAGGTTCATCTGCTTATGACTTGAAAGTATCAAGTGAAAGAATGCCGGGAAGAAGAGGCGAGGGTAAAGATCTGTTGTTTTTACCTTTAACGTTCAACGAATATCTCAAAGCAATAGGAATAGAGATAGATCCATTAAATATAAGACAAATTTTATTACTTGGTGAAGAAGATCTCAAAAGATTAAATTTTAAATATTCTTTTTTACAAGAATATTTTTTAAAATATATTAATTCTGGAGGGTTTCCGAAAGTAATAAATGAGTATATGAACGAAAATAAAATTACAGATCAAACTAAAAACATATATCGTGATTTTATTCTTGGCGATGCTGAAAAATATATGAATTCAAGAGGAACTATAATTGAAATATTTAAAAAACTTCCTGAAATAATTGGGCAGAGATTTTCCTGGCGTTCAATCTTAAACGATTTAGGTAAATCGATAAAATCTGTTGACACAATTCAAAAATATTTTGAATATTTAGCATATAGTTTTATTATCTCAACAGTATATTTCATAGATCCTTCAACAAAAACTATCAAGTTTAAAAAGGCCTTGAATCAAACCCACCCTTTTCTTTATGGGAATCTGAATTCAAGAGATTCCTAAATTTTTCTGTATAACATTCTTCATTATAAGTTGTGTTTGTCTTCATCAAATCGTATATCTCTTTAATAATTACAGCACCAATCTTCACCCCAATCTTCTCCCATACCTTTCCACTTCCTATAGAAATTTCTATTGACCCACTTTAAAAATTTAAAAACTCATATTCTATACAATTCGATGTTTTTATTATAGCATCATTTTTGAAATTTCTTTTTTAGATGATTTAAACAGTAAAAAAAACATTTTTCAATTATGGAAGAATTATAAAAACATTTTGTTTTTTTATTCTTTTGGTGTAAAATGGTATTAGTACCGTTAACGTTACCATAATTAAATTACTTATAAAAAGGTTATAATTATGTTGGGTTTAAGAAATCTACGATACTAAGTTAAAGGTGGTGATTAAGTTAGCACAATCAAAGTTTGTTACAATAAAAGATATTGCTGAAAAAGCTGGGGTATCGGTAAACACAGTATCTAGAGCATTAAATAATAAACCTGATATCAACCCAAAAACAAAAGAAAAAATAGAAAAGATCGCAGAAGAACTTGGCTACGTAAAAAACTCATATGCCACGATGTTAAAATCTCAAATAAGTAACACCATTGGAGTTATAGTTCCAGACAGTTCTAACCCTTTTTTCTCTGAAGTGTTTAAAGGTATTGATAAAGCAGCAAAAGAAAAAGACTATCAAATAATAATGATGAACTCTGAAGGTATATATGAAAACGAAGAAAAATTCATTCGGACACTCCTTGAACGTAGAGTGGATGGTATCCTTTTATTTCCAATGCAAAAAAGTTATGAAGATATAAAAGACCTGATAAAAGAAAGGTTCCCTATAATATTAGTTGGTAGGGAATATGACGGCTGGGATGTTGACCAAATATTTAGTGATGAGATAAAAGGTGGTTACATAGCCACAAAGTATTTAATACAAAAAGGCTGTAAAAAGATAAAGATGATAACTGATGAATTATATAATTCTGCTTCATTTGGTAGAATACAAGGTTTTAAAAAAGCACTTACCGAAAGGGGATTAAAAGTGCAAGACGAAGATATAAAAATTTGCGATAAAATACATGAAGGTTACCATATTCAAGCAGGTTATGATGAGACAATAAAAATGCTCAAACAAAAAGATAAATTCGATGGCATATTTTGCTATAATGACCTAATAGCCTATGGTGCTATAAAAGCATTAAAAGAACATAAAATCAAAATACCAAATGACGTTAGAATAGTAGGCTATGATGATATTACCTTTTCAAAATTAATTGAACCTGAATTAACAACTGTTAGAGTTAACAAAACAGAAATGGGTTATGAAGCATTTAATATGATATACAAAAGAATAAAAGCTAAAAGAATGGACAATTCTTTTGTCAAAAAGATTTTGGATGTCGAACTTATTGTTAGAGAATCTGCTTAAGGAGGGGTGAATATGGCAGAATTACGATGGAATCCATTATTAAAAACATGGACAATGGTTGCAGATAATAGACAAAACAGACCCCATCTTCCAGAGGATTGGTGTCCTTTTTGTCCTGGACCAGGAAAAAAAGTTCCTGAACACTACGATGTTTATGCTTATGACAATGACTTTCCTGCTTTAAAATTAGACCCTGATGAACCAAATGTTACCGGTTCAGAGTTGTATAAAGTT
Source organism: Defluviitoga tunisiensis (assembly GCF_000953715.1). Taxonomy (NCBI): domain Bacteria; kingdom Thermotogati; phylum Thermotogota; class Thermotogae; order Petrotogales; family Petrotogaceae; genus Defluviitoga; species Defluviitoga tunisiensis. Next base: position 1,155,886 of record NZ_LN824141.1, on the reverse strand, counting down.
GAAAAAAACTATGGAAAATGTGAAGTTATCTTATACTCTCCTGATCACAATACAACGTTACCTCAATTATCAATTGAACATATATATAAACTTGTTAATCTTTGGGTTGATAGATTCAATGAGTTATCTAAAGACAAAAAGATTAAATATATTTTTCCTTTTGAAAACAGAGGAAAAGAAGTAGGAGTAACAATGCTTCATCCTCATGGTCAACTATACGCATATTCGTGGCTTCCCTTAAAAATTAAGGTAGAGCTTGATAGTTGTAAGGAATATTATCAAGAAAAAGGAAGATGCCTTATCTGTGATATGAATAAAGAAGAAACGGATTTCAAAAAGCGAATGCTTTTCGAAAACGATTCTTTCCTTGTATATCTTCCTTTTTTTACTGATTATCCTTATGGTGCTTTTATTGTAAGTAAGTCTCACAAAGGAAATCTTTCAGAATTTACAGACAAAGAAAAGAGAGATTTAGCGGAAGCTTTAAAATTATTGACAGGAGGTTTTGATACACTTTTTGATAAGCCTTTCCCTTATATGATGAATGTGCATCAAACACCTGTAAATGTTGAAGAATATAAAGATTCTAATAAATACTATCATTTCCATATAGAATTTTATCCGCCGCTTCGAGACAAGGACAAAATAAAATGGTATGCCTCAAGTGAAATGGGTGCATGGGCAGCTGCTAATACCTTAGCGGTTGAAGAAACGGCAGTAACACTAAGAAAAGCCATAGAAAAATTTAAAAAAAGAGGTTGAAACAATGGATTTACTATCTATATTTCATAATATTTATGGAAAAAGTGAAAAAACAATCCTTCAATTTTTTTCTCCTGGAAGAATTAATTTAATAGGAGAACACGTTGATTATAATGGTGGATACGTTCTACCGGGAGCTATTAATCTTGGAATATATGGAGTAATGTCACCTAGAAACGATACAAAGATATATTTGAAATCTATGGACTTTCCAAATGAAGTAGAAGTAGATTTAAACAAAGCTATAGAATATAAAATTGAAGATGGATGGGGAAATTATGCAAAAGGCATAATAAAGTATTTGTTAGAAGATGGCTATTCGCTAAAAGGCTGTAATATCTTAATAAAAGGGGATCTTCCAAATGGAGCTGGACTTTCATCTTCAGCAGCTTTGGAAGTTTTGATTGGATATATGTTGCTATTTCTAATTCAAAAACCTGAAGAAATAGATAAAAAATACCTTGCATTATTAGGACAAAGAGTCGAAAATAAATTCATTGGGGTAAACTCTGGTATAATGGATCAATTCACCGTTGCTAATGCCAAGAAAGACCATGCATTATTACTAAATACTCAACATCTCTCAAGTGAATATATTCCATGTTACTTAAACGGCTATTCTTTAGTTATAATGAATACCAACAAAAGAAGAGAGCTAGCCTCTTCTAATTACAATCAAAGAAGACAAGAATGTGAAAATGCGTTAGAAACTATAAAAAAAGCAAAAAAAGCTGCCTTAAATAATCTTTGTGAATGTACTCTAGATGATTTAAAATACATAAAAAATGAAGTTGAATATAAACGTGCAAGACATGTAATAACAGAAAATCAAAGAGTTATTAAGGCTGCAAATTTACTAAAAAATAACGATTTAAAAGGCTTTGGAGAATTATTAGTCCAATCTCATAATTCTCTAAAACACGACTATGAAGTAACAGGGTTTGAATTAGATACAATAGTAGAAGAGGCTTTAAAGATCCCTAATTGCCTTGGTGCCAGAATGACAGGAGCAGGTTTTGGGGGATGCGCTATAGCGTTGGTTGAAGAAAATATCGTAGATTCCTTCATAAAAAGCGTATCAAAAAACTACCATCAAAAAACAAAATTAACCCCAGAATTTTATATCACCACACTCGAAGATGGAGTTAGACAAATTTAACGTATAGTAGTAAACTCACACTTTAATAAGTATGAATTATTTGTTGTAAAAGATAACCCCTTGTTAACAAGGGGTTATTTATTTACAAATTTTTCAAGAAAAAGAGAAAAATGCAGATATTTTCGAATAAACCTTTTTATTTACTTATAATATCTCATAAACAACTAACAACGGATTTTACTTTTTATGTAAATATCGATATAATTCTATTGGTATCGTTAACGGTATCGATAAATATTAAATTTTACACTTTCTTGCATTTCTTACTCTTTTAAAATTGTCATATAATATTTAAAAAATTAAGGTGAAATAAAATGAAGAACTTACGTATATCATTTATTTTATTTCTTTTTATAGGAGGTACTTTTTTAACTATGTTTTCTTCTTCTTACTCAATAAAATCACAAGGAAACTTTATAAAAGGTGCGGATATTTCTACATTATATGAAATAGAATCTCACGGTGGTAAATATTTCCAAAATGGTTTAGAAAGAGACCTTCTAGATATTTTACAAGAAAATGGTTTTAATTGGATTAGATTAAGACTTTGGGTAGACCCAGATAATTATGGTGGGGGGAATTGTGATTTATCAAGAACTATTGCTATAGCAAAAAGAGCCAAAGAACATGGATTTAAGTTTCTACTTGACTTTCACTACAGTGATTGGTGGGCTGATCCAGGAAAACAAGAAATACCTCAAGCTTGGAAAAATCTATCTTTTGATGAATTAAAAGAGGCAGTTTATGAATATACAAAAAATGTAATAACGACTTTAAAGAATGAAAAAGCCCTTCCTGATATGGTACAGATTGGAAATGAAATCAGAAGCGGTATTCTGTGGCCTTATGGAAAAACTTGGGCTGAAGCTGGCGAAGAAGTAGGAGGATTTGAGGGTCTAGCTGAATTGTTGAATGCAGGAATCCAAGGAGTTAGAGACAGCCTTTCTGAAGATGAAGAAGTTCTTATTATGCTTCATACAGACCAGGGTGGAGATAATGGAGCAACAAGATGGCTCTTTGATGGCATAGTTGAACAAGGTGTAGAATTCGATATTATTGGCCTTTCGTATTATCCATACTGGCATGGAACTATAGACGATCTAAAGTACAATATGAACGATATCTCTCAAAGATACAATAAAGACGTTGTGATAGCAGAATTTGCTTATGCTTGGACTCTAGAAAATGGTGACGATCACCCTAATATTTTTGGAGAGGTGCAAGCCAAAACAGCAGGATTCCCTGCGACTATTGAAGGACAGAAACAAGCAATTGGCGCTGTGATGGAAGCAGTGAATCAAGTTCCAAACAGTAGAGGACTCGGGGTCTTTTATTGGGAACCTGCCTGGATTCCCGTAAAAGGGGTGGGCTGGAAAACGGGAGAAGGTAATGCATGGGATAATCAAACATTGTTTGATTTTGAAGGAAACGCCCTTGAATCTTTAAGATATTTTGGTATGTGGGAAGAGTAAAAAGTTTAGTTGATCACTATTTTATATTTAGATGCATACAAAAGCGGCAGACATACCTAACTTAGTTAGAATATAGTACCTTAATATAATTTAGTATAAGGAGGATGTAAGATGAAAAAGAAGTTCATTATTATATTACTATTGGTTTTATCTATAACCTCGTTATTTTCAGTAACCTTAACAGTGTGGAGTTCAGAAAAGCAACAAGATTTTATTAGAAAGATTGGTCAAGAGTTTACTCGAGACACAGGTGTTACAGTTGAAGTTCAACAGATTACTTTTGGAGATATTAAAACAAAATATCTTACTGCTGCTCAAGCAGGTGAAGGGCCAGATATAATAATAGGTGCGCAAGATTGGTTAGGAGAACTTGTTGTTAATGGCTTGTTAGAACCCATTCCAAAATCTGCCATTGAGCTAGATAAATTTGCTGATTCTGGAATAGAAGCTTTTACTTATGAAGGAGTCCTATATGGAATCCCTTATGCACTAGAGAGTCAAGCACTTTTTTATAACAGAGATTATATAAACGATAATGAAGTTCCTACAAATATTGATGAATTAAAAAAGTTGGCAAAACAATTTACTACCCCTGATACAGCAGGCTTTTTATTTTCCGCAGGAGAACTATATTATTCTTATTCATTCATTTCGGCGTTAGGAGGATATGTATTTAAGCATGATCCTAGAACTGGTTATGATGTTTCAGATATTGGATTGAACAATGAAGGAGCTATTAAAGCGGTTTATTTAATTAAAAGCTTCTTTGATGAAGGCATTCTTCCTTACGGTGTTGACTATAACATTGTAGACTCTATGTTTTTGGATGGTTTGGCTGCAATGGTAATTAATGGTCCTTGGGCAGTAAAATCTTATCTTGATGCTGGTATAGATTTTGGAGTTGTTCCGTTAACAAGAATAGAGGTAGAACCTGGTAAAACAATGAAACCTTTTGTAGGAGTTCAAGGGTTGATGATTAATTCTAGATCTTCTAACAAAGCATTTGCAATGGAGTTTGTGATTAATTACTTAGCTACAGCTGAAGGTATTTATGAATTCTATATAGCAGATCCAAGATTGCCATCAAGAAATGACGTTGTCCAAATAATTGAAGAACAAGGTGGGCCCGTACCTGCTGAGATAGTTGCAGCATTTACAGAAAGTGCAGCGGGTGGAGAACCTATGCCAAATATTCCTGAAATGGCTGTAGTATGGTCACCAATGGATGATGCCTTGAGTAACATAATTAATGGTGTTCAAACACCTGAAGAAGCTTTGAATGATGCTGTATCCAAAATAAAAGCAGGTTTGAAATAAAAATCTAAATAAGACTTTTTATATAAATTCTTTTAATATATTTCAAGTGTAATATACGAAAGCGTCCTCATTTGATTTGTTCAACATTTTATAATAAATTTAAGTTATGAAGCAAAGTGATGGCGTAAAATTTTATAGTAAGAAACAATTTAAATAAATATTTTTAGGAGGATGTTAAGTGAAAAACAAATACGACCCAATTAGTAAGAAGGTACCTCATTTTTTGCACGGAGCAGATTATAATCCTGATCAGTGGCTCAAGTATCCTGAGATTCTTGAAGAAGACATAAGACTTATGAAACTTGCTAACTGTAACGTTATGTCTGTTGGAATTTTTGCGTGGAGCACCCTTGAACCTGAAGAAGGAAAGTTTAATTTTGAATGGTTGGACGAAGTTATTGATCGATTGTATAAGAATGGGATTTACACTATTCTCGCAACGCCTAGCGGCGCCAGGCCTGCTTGGATGGCTCAAAAATACCCTGAAGTATTAAGAGTGGGACCAAATAGAGTAAGAAACTTATTTGGAGAGAGGCATAATCATTGTTATACTTCTCCTATTTACCGAGAAAAAGTTAGAATAATGAACACGAATCTTGCTGAAAGATATTCAAAACATCCTGGAGTAATCATGTGGCATGTATCTAATGAATATGGTGGAGAATGTCATTGTGACCTTTGTCAAGAAGCATTTAGAAGTTGGTTAAAAGATAAGTATGGAACTCTTGACAATCTCAATCATGCTTGGTGGACACCTTTCTGGAGCCATACTTACACAGATTGGTCACAGATTGAATCACCAGCTCCACATGGAGAAAATCTAGTACATGGATTAAATTTAGATTGGAAACGATTTGTAACTCATCAAACGGTTGATTTCTTTAAGCACGAAATCAAACCTTTAAAAAAGATCAATCCAGAATTACCAGTTACAACTAACTTTATGGGAGTCTATGAAGGATTAGATTACTGGAAGTTTGTTGACTTTTTAGATGTCGTATCTTGGGACAATTACCCAAGGTGGCATCAAACTGAGGATGATTCAGATTTAGCTTGCCAAGATAGTATGGTACACGATCTAAATAGATCGCTAAAAGGCGGAAAGCCATTCATGCTCATGGAGAGTACACCAAGCATGACAAATTGGATGGCTGTTAGCAAGTTGAAAAGACCAGGAATGCATTTGCTTTCTTCTATTCAAGCTGTTGCGCATGGTTCAGATACAGTTCAATATTTTCAATGGAGGAAAAGCAGGGGTTGCAGTGAAAAACTTCATGGGGCTGTTGTTGATCATTGTGGGCATGAAAATAATCGAGTGTTTAGAGATGTTCAAGAAGTTGGAGAAACTCTTAAGAAATTAGATGAAGTAATTGGAACTACCGTGAAACCAGAAGTCGCCATTATTTTTGATTGGGAAAACCGTTGGGCTATGAAAGATGCAAAAGGACCAAGAAATATTGGAATTCATTATGAAGAAACAGTTGTAAGTAATTATAAACCCTTCTGGAAAAATGGTATTCCTGTTGATGTAATTAATATGGACTGTGATTTTTCAAAATATAAACTACTTATCGCTCCTATGTTGTATATGGTTAGACCTGGAGTTGCTGAAAGAATCGAAGAATTTGTAAAAAATGGTGGTACTTTTGTTGCAACTTATTGGTCTGGGATTGTAAACGAAACAGATTTATGTTTCTTAGGGGGATTCCCTGGACCTTTAAGAAAAGTTCTTGGAATCTGGGCAGAAGAAATTGATGCACTTTACGATGGAGAAGAAAGACTCGTTTCTTTTAATGAAGATAATGAACTTGGGCTAAAAGGAGATTATAAAGCGAGTGAATTATGCGACTTAATTCATTTAGAAGGAGCTCGAAGTCTGGCAACTTACAAAGAAGATTTCTACGCAGGAAGACCCGCTTTAACAGTAAATGATTTTGAAAAAGGCAGATCTTATTACATAGCGTCAAGAAATGAAGAAAAGTTTAATGATATGTTCTACGGTAAACTTATTCAAGAGCTTAATTTAAGAAAAACCGTTGACACAGAACTTCCCCATGGAGTGACAGCTCAAATGAGAACAGACGGAGAAAACGATTATGTGTTCTTGATGAATTTTGGTAATAAAGAAAGCACAGTAACTTTAGACAATTTTGATTATACAGATTTATTGACAGGAGAAAAAGCATCTAAAGAAGTAAAGTTACCTGTTTATGGTTTAAAGATTTTAAAGAGAAAAGCTAAACAGAATAGCTAAAAATTCTAAAAGACAAGGGGAGAACTCTTTTGAGTTCTCCCTCGTTTTATATTCTAACAACAAAAACTTATTCTTGTTTGGCGTTATTTTCAATAATCTTTACTATTGTTTTTGAAGCTAGTTTCATATCTTCCACTGGAATTAATTCAAATCTGCTGTGGAAATTATACCCGCCTGTAAAAATATTTGGGCAGGGTAATCCCATATATGACAGCCTTGCCCCATCCGTTCCACCTCTTATAGGTTTTATTATAGGTTCGATTCCTAGATCAATCATTGACTTTTTTGCTAGTTCGATAATTTCCATATGCGGTTCTATCTTTTCTCTCATGTTATAATAGCTATCAGTTATTTCAATTTTGATTATCTCTCTATTGTATTTGTAATTTAGAAATTTGACAATCTCCTGAAATAATTGTTTTTTAGCTTCGAATTTGGTTTTTGAATGATCTCTTATGATATATTCTACTTCTGCATAATCAACCGTACCGCTTAGTTTTGTTAAGTGGAAGAATCCTTCATACTTTTCTGTATATTCTGGTTTTTCATTGACTGGAAGCATACTTTCTATTTCAAGTGCTATTCTTAAAGCATTTATCATTACATCTTTTGCTGTACCTGGATGTACATTTTTACCATAAATTTTTAATTTAACGCTTGCAGCATTAAAGTTTTCGTATTCTAATTCTCCAAGAGGCCCTCCATCAACTGTGTATGCAAAATCTGCCCCAAAACCTTCTATATCAAAAAAATCTGTTCCTCTTCCAATTTCTTCATCTGGAGTAAAAGCTATTTGAACATTTCCATGTTCAATTTCTGGATGATTCACTAGATACTCAATAGCGCTCATAATAGCAGCAATTCCTGCCTTATCGTCTGCCCCTAAAAGTGTAGTTCCGTCAGTAGTAATTAATTCTTTTCCCTTTAACTTTTCTAAAAACGGAAATTCATCAACTGTCGTTGTATACTTATCATTTAATCTAATATTTCCACCTTGGTATAAGAAAATTTTTGGATTGGTGCATTTACCGTCTAAATCTGGTGAGGTATCCATATGGCCTATAAATCCTATAGACGGAACTTCTTTTTGTATGTTAGATTTTAGCGTTGCATAAACATAACCATGTTCGTCCTGTTTTGCATTTTCTAATCCCAACTCTTTCAATTCATTGACTAATAATCTACCTAGTTCTAATTGTCCAGGTGTACTTGGGATAGTAGTACTTGATTCATCAGATTTGGTATCTATAGCAATGTATGTCTTAAACCTTTCTACAATATCTTTCATTTTTTCCTCCTTAAAAAGGTTGAAAATACCCGCTTAAGAATTCCTGAAGCTAAAAATTTTTCCACCTATTGCTTACAGCTATTCACAAATGCATTGATTATTTCTTGTTGTACTTTTGCTTGACAAGCCATTTTCTCCGGATGCCATTGTACCCCTAAGACAAATCTGTTTGGACTTGAATCTTTAAGTTCTATAGCCTCACACAGATTATCTTCAACTGAAGTGGCAACAACTCTCAAAGAAGGGGCTACAGTTTCAACTGCTTGGTGATGATATGAATTTACACCTATAATATTTGATTTTGTGATGCGATATAATAAACTGTCTTCTTCAATCTGAATGTAATGAGATACTTCACAAGCAGGATAATTAATCAATGAATGTTGTTCAAATCCGCTTGCAGGAAGATGTTGGTAAAGAGTACCTCCTAAGGCGACATTCATTACCTGTGCACCTCGACAAATTCCTAATAGTGGTTTGTCAGTGTTCTCTACCATGTACTTTGCACAAAATAGATCTTGTTTATCGCGCTTAGGGATAATTAAACTAACCTCTGAAACTGCCCTCTTTTTGTAATATTTAGGGTCTATATCCTCACCGCCACTTAAAATAAGCCCATCAACATTTTCTAAAATCTCTCTTATTATATCTAAATCATCAAGAATAGGTACAATTACAGGTATACCTCCAGCTCTAATTACTGCTGTAACATATTCATCTGCTAGTGAATGGACTTCTTGCAAAGGATTACCACTTTGTTCATTTGTAGACTTTTGATACTTATAACTTGAACTGATCCCAATAACTGTCTTTTTCATGACTTTTTATCCTTTATTTCTTCTAAAATATTCTTAATGTCTGTTAGTAATATTTCTTCTTTAGAAGGAGGTGGGGGTGGGGGTGGGGTCTTTGCTTCTTCGACTTCTGCTTGCTTTTCGTGTTCTAATTTTAGTTTGTTTAAAAATCTAACAAATAGAAAGATCGAAAAAGATATTATCAAAAAATCCACAACTGTTTGTATAAAAGCACCATATCTTATGGTTGCTTCCCCTATCTTAAATTGAAGATCAGAAAAATCAACTCCTCCTATAAGTATTCCAATAAGAGGCATTAATAAATCGTTTACCAACGAAGTTACGATTTTTCCAAAAGCTCCACCTATGATAACACCTACTGCTAGGTCTATAACGTTACCTTTAATTGCAAAATTTTTGAACTCTTCCCAAAACTTTTTAGCCAAAGTTCATTCACTCCTTTCTGCAAAACTATTGTCTATCACATAATATTATGCTATCATAGTTCAATCTGATAATCAACTTAAATATATTTTATTATTATATTCAAAACTATATGTCTCATAAATCAATCTAATTGAATTTTTGAAGACTTCTAATTAAATCTTTCCAAAAAATTTGACAACAGAAAAATAATTTGATATAATATTTCTAACTTGTAATTATTATTTTATTTACGAGGTCTTAATATGGCAAAAACAAGATTGTGCAAAGAAGAACCAGTTATTACAAATAATTTAATATCAAATATAAGAACTTGGTGGTGGCATCTCTGACGGGGTGCCGCTCTTAGCGTGTTTTAATTAATAATAGGGCATCCCGATAAAGGATGCCCTTTTTTAATTGTGGAGGTCTTTTTCCCATTAAAAAAGGGATAAAAGACCTCTTTTTTATTAGATTTTTTAAATTAATGCCCAAGGAGGCTATGAACAACATGAAAACAATTGAAGTGAAAGTATTATCCTGCTCTCTACCTTTTGAAAATATCAACAGTCCCGTTATATACAAAAAGACTGCCTTTAATAACGATTATTCTTTTCTTTTTGAAAACCTGAAATATAACGGCAAAACATTTTCAATGATCGGAATAATTCCTGAAAAGATTATACAGTACATAAAAACATCTGAAGACAACCTGGTTATAACACTAAAGGAAAGAGAAAAGAAAGCAGAAAAGATTCTAGAACAAGATTATTTAACTTTTCTAGAAAAAGAGCTCGGCAAAATAAACTTTCAACATATAGAAGGAATTCCGCCTTTTTTCTGCAGTTTTTTTGGATATTTTGTTTATGAAATGAGCTACTTATGGGAAGAATTATTGTCTAAAAATACAAATTCGTTTTCACAAAACGCTGAACTACCTTTATCCATTTTATGCCTTCCTAAAGTTTCTTTAATCATAGACCATGAAGATAAGATGCTGCATATTTTTAACTGTCTATATTTCGATAATGAAGAAACAGCAGATGAGATAGAAGAGTCAGTTAGTATTGCACAATCTGAAATAGATGAATTAAAAGAACATATTATTGAAATTTTAAAAATTCGGGATTCTAAAGATAATACCAGTAATAATCAGTCAAATCTTAAAAGACAGTATACTCCTTTAAATATTACTTATCACACTAAGAAAGATGATTTTTTAGAACAAGTTAAAAAAGCTATTGAACAAATAAACTCTTCTGGGGCTTTTCAGATAGTGTTATCTCAAAAGTTCTCAACTCATGTTGAATCTCATCCCTTTGAGATATATGAAATTTTAAGAACAATAAACCCTTCTCCTTACATGTTCTACCTTAATTTTCCAGAGGCTAAAATATTAGGTTGTTCTCCAGAAATGCTTGTAAAAGTAGAAGGAGACAAAATCATCTCAAGGCCTCTGGCAGGTACAAGAACCCGCGGGCAAAAAGCAGAAGAGGACACATATTTAGAACAAGAGTTATTAAATGATGAAAAAGAAAAAGCTGAACATGTTATGTTGGTAGATCTCGCAAGAAATGATCTAGGAAAAGTTTGCAAAAGGGGGTCTGTAAAGGTTACAAAACTTTTTGGAATTGAAAAATACTCTCACGTTATGCATATCTACTCGCAAGTTGAAGGAATAAAAAGGGGAGATGTTGGACCTTTAGGAATTTTAAAATCCGTTTTTCCTGCAGGAACTGTTTCTGGTGCACCAAAAATCCAAGCTATGGAAATAATTAACTACTTAGAAAGCAAACCTAGAGAGGTTTATGCTGGATCAATTGGGTATGTTGCTCCTAACGGGGATTTGGATGCTGCAATTGCCATAAGAACAATTGTATATAAAAACAGTGAAGCATTTATTCAAGCAGGCGCGGGTATAGTTTCATATTCAATACCAGAAAATGAGTACGAAGAAACATTAAATAAGGCAAAAGCGATGTTTAAAGCAATAGAAATTGCTGAACATCAAAGAAAAGAAGTTCAGCAATTAACAAAATAATCAGGGGGTGGCATTTATGATCTTATTAATCGATAACTATGATTCTTTTACTTACAACATATATCAAACTATTTCTGAGTTGGATGATGTGGTAATTTGTAAAAACGACAAAGTAAGTATAAATCAAATCGAATCTATGAACCCATCTCATATAATAATCTCTCCAGGATCTGGTTTACCAAACGCTAAAGATATATCAATAGATATTATTAAACATTTTGCAAAAAAAACACCGATACTTGGTATAGGTTCAGGTCATCAATGTATTGCCAAAATCTTTGGAGGAGAGCTCATTAGAACAAGTGAGATTCATCACGGCAGGATCTCTAAGATATTTGTTACAACCGAAGATGTAATATTTGATGGAATTAATAATCCCTTCAATGCAGTTAGATATGATTCCTTAGTAGTCTCACAAGATTCATTTCCAGCAGAATTAAAAATTCTAGCACTGTCTGATCAAAATGAAATAATGGCAATTAGACACCAATTTTACAGTATATATGGGGTTCAATTTCACCCAGAATCTATATTAACATCGATTGGATTTCAGCTGTTAGAGAATTTCATAAATATTGGAAGGAGCGTTAACTATGTTTAATTATTTTCTTACAAAAGTAGTTAAGAAACAAGACTTAAGTATGGAAGAAATGGAAAAAGCAATGAACATGGTTATGGAAGGAAAAACAACGCATAGCCAACTAGCTGGATTTCTAGTAGGACTAAATATGAAAGGTGAAACAGTAGATGAAATAACCGCAAGTGCAAAAGTAATGAGAGAAAAAGCCCTTCCTTTTAATTATCAAAGCGATAATCTATTAGACACATGTGGAACAGGAGGAGACGGGAAAGGAACTTTTAATATATCAACAGCTGTGGCATTTGTTTTAGCTGCAGCAGGGGTATCAGTGGCAAAACACGGCAATAGATCAGTCTCGAGCAAAAGCGGTAGTGCAGATGTTTTAGAATCTTTAGGGGTAAACATATCACTTTCAGTTAATTTGGTTGAAGAATGTCTAAAAGAAATTAACATCGCCTTCTTGTTTGCACCAGATTTTCATAAAGCAACACAGTATGCGGCTGTTCCAAGAAAAGAACTTGGCATTAGAACAATATTCAATCTTTTAGGTCCTTTAACTAATCCAGCAAAGGTTAAATATCAATTAATGGGAATATATGACCCAACCCTTGTGTACCCTATTGCAGAAGTTTTAAGAAATTTAGGGGTTAAAAGAGCTATGGTAGTTCACGGTGCAGGAGGAGTCGATGAATTCTCATTGGCAGGAAAAAATAAAGTAGCCTTTCTAAGCGATGAAAAAATTGAAGAACTAGAAATAGCGCCAGAAGATGTTGGCTTAAAAAGATATGATTTAGAAGAGATTAAAGGGGGAACAGCTCAGGAAAATAAAGAAATTATTCTTAGCATCTTTAATGGTGCAAAAGGGCCTAAAAGAGATGTCGTTTTGTTTAACTCTGCAGCAGCACTTTTAGTTACTCATGTTGTTGAAAACTTTGAAGACGGAGTTAGATACGCTCAAGAAATAATAGATAGCAAAAAAGCACTCCGAAAATTGCAAGATATGATAGAATTTACAAATTTTCTAACTGTGCAAAATTGATATTTATCTTTTTAACAAGATTTTATATGAAATTAATATTGGAATATGAAACCTGTGTGGCTAGAGATTTTCGAATCTTACAAGTACCAAAAGTTGTAATTGTTAATTACTGTTTTTGAATTTATAAAGTAGGCAAAATAGAAACAAACAAGGAGGCAACTATGTTTCTACAAGAAATAATTAAAACAAAAAATGAAGAACTTTCAAAATTAACTCAAAAAAAGAGGTCTCTAAAATCTGCTTTAAAAAAAAGCGAACTGACACTAATCGCTGAAATAAAGAAAGCATCACCAAGTAAAGGCCTTATTTCTAAAAACTTTGACCCGGAAAAACAACTACAGGCATACTCTCAAGGTGGTGCAGACGCTATCTCAATACTAACTGATGAAAAATACTTTAATGGAAGCACAGAAATTTTAAGACAGTTGAGAGGCAAAACATCTCTGCCTATTCTAAGAAAAGAGTTTATAATACACCCCTTGCAAATATACGAAAGTCTATTTCTAGGCGCTGATATAGTACTGTTAATAGCAGCAATCTTAACAAAACAACAGATTATTAGCTTTTTAGATATCTCAAATCAATTAGGATTAGAAGCTCTTGTTGAAGTACATGATCACGATGATCTAGAAAAAATAATTGACACAAAAACTGAAATTTTGGGTATAAACAATAGAAATTTAGACAATTTCACCGTAGATATCACAAATACTGAAAAGATCATAAATGAATTAGAAAAAATGAACATAAGAAATAATTTTTATATTGTTTCTGAAAGCGGGGTAAAGGATAAAAACGATGTTGATTACCTTGAAAGTTTGGGGGTAAACGGCGTATTAATTGGAGAGGCCTTAATGAAATCAAATAAACCCCAAGAAAAGATAAAAGAATTGTTCCCTAAAAAGGAGCATGTAAGAAATGGTTAGGATTAAGGTTTGTGGGATAACAAATATTACTGATGCAGTTAACATTGCTAATTTAAATATACATGCTTTAGGTTTCATCCTTTCTGAAAGTCCTAGAAAAGTTGAATTATCAGAGGTTGCAAAAATCAGCAAACTATTGCCCCCATTTGTCAGTAGAGTTGCAGTTGTTGTAGATATTACTCTTAACGAGTTAGAAGAAATCCAAAACAGCAAATTATTTGATTATATTCAGTTTCATGGTTCAGAAGACATCTCCTTAATTAAAAAATGCAATCTAAAAACAATAAAAGCAATAAAAATTGAGAATGAAAAATCATTATCCGATATAGCGTTATACCAAAATTTCGTTGATTATATCCTTTTTGATACAAAGATCGAAAACAAGATTGGTGGAACAGGAAAAGCATTTGAATGGAACATCTTAAAAAAAGCAAATATAACAAAACCTTATATTTTGGCTGGAGGTATAGGTCCAGAAAATGTTTCTCAAGCGATAGCTACTTTAAAACCAGCTGCAATAGATTTAAATAGCAAGGTTGAAAAGAGTCCTGGCAAAAAAGATATAAATTTAATCAAACAGACTTTAGAAATAATCAAAAATACAGAAAAATAATTTGATAACAAGGGTTTCAGGGCGAAGCCCTTCTCCCAACTAGGTAGTTGGTATCAAATAATACAAAAAATGTTTTGAATTTAAACGGGTCACAGGGCGGAGCCCTTCTCACAACTAGGTAGTTGGTATCAAATAATATAAAAAATGTTTTGAATTTAAACGGGTCACAGGGCGGAGCCCTTCACCCAACTGGATAGTAGTATCAAATAATATAAAAAATGTTTTGAATTTAAACGGGTCACAGGGCGGAGCCCTTCTCCCAACTAGGTAGTTGGTATCAAATAATATAAAAAATGTTTTGAATTTAAACGGGTCATAGGGCGGAGCACTTCCCACAACTAGGTAGTTGGTATCAAATAATATAAAAAATGTTTTGAATTTAAACGGGTCACAAGGCGGAGCCCTTCCCACAACTGGATAGTTGGTATCATACCTAAAACATCTATAAAATCACTTTTATGATTTTTTATAAAATTAAAACAAAAAAACAAGGAGGAAACAAAGATGAAAAAAGGTTACTATGGACAATATGGTGGACAGTATGTCCCAGAAACATTAATCCCAGCTTTAAAGGAACTAGAAGCAGCTTATGAAGAATACTCAAAGGACCCTGATTTCCTAAAAGAATATAACGGGTTACTAGCTGACTACAGTGGAAGACCAACCCCACTATATTATGCCGATAGATTCACCGAATATTTAAATGGTGCAAAAATATACTTAAAAAGAGAAGATTTAAATCATACTGGAGCTCACAAAATCAATAATGCATTAGGACAAGTGTTATTAGCAAAAAGGATGGGGAAAAAACGCATAATTGCTGAGACCGGAGCTGGACAACATGGTGTAGCTACAGCAACAGCTGCAACAAAATTTGGTTTAGAATGTGTGATTTACATGGGTGCTGAAGACATCAAAAGACAATCTTTAAACGTGTATAAAATGGAGATGTTAGGCGCAAAAGTTGTTCCTGTTTACAATGGAAGTCAAACATTAAACGAAGCAGTAAATGAAGCAATTAGAGATTGGGTAACAAATGTTGAGGATACACATTATGTCATAGGGTCTGTTGTTGGACCTCATCCATATCCAAAAATTGTAAGAGACTTTCAAAGAATAATTGGAGATGAAGCTAAAAAACAGATAATAGAAAAAGAAGGACGATTACCTGACTATATAATAGCGTGTGTTGGTGGAGGAAGTAACGCCATTGGAATATTTTATCCCTTTGTTGAAGATCAAGAAGTAAAATTAATAGGTGTTGAAGCTGCTGGCAAAGGGTTAGAAACAGGGTTACATGCAGCGGCTTTAACTGCTGGAAAAATAGGAGTTCTACACGGAAGTAAGTCCTATGTACTTCAAGATGAAAATGGACAAATTAAACTTGCCTATTCAATTTCAGCTGGACTAGACTATCCGGGAGTAGGACCAGAACATAGTTACTTGCGCGACATAAAAAGAGCTACATATACATCGGTTACTGATGAAGAAGCAATAGAAGCTTTTGAACTACTAACAAAGCTTGAAGGTATAATACCAGCTTTTGAAAGCTCCCATGCGCTTGCATATACCATGAAATTAGCTCCTCAATTAGATAAAAATAAAATTATTATTGTAAACCTTTCTGGAAGAGGAGATAAAGATGTCGATGCTTATAGAAATTTAAATAGAAACAAATGAAATAATTTTAAAGAAAATTCATACGCCCCTATAACTCTCATTATTTGGGGCGTATTTGGGATAGAAAGACAAGCAACCCATCCGTCTTTATAGTTCCCAACAACATTAGGAGGAATCATATGAGTAAAATTCAGCAAATTTTTAATAATAACAAGGCTTTGATAACCTATATAACAGCTGGAGATCCAGATCTAGAAACCACAAAGGATATAATATTTGAACTTAATAATGATGGAGTTGACATTATAGAAATTGGAATACCTTTCTCTGATCCCTTGGCAGATGGTCCTGTAATCCAAGAAGCTAGTCAAAGGGCATTAAAAAATGGTGTCAACCTAAGAAAAATTTTTAATACATTAGAAAGTATAAAAGGTAGAATCCATACACCTCTTGTTTTAATGGGATATTATAATTCAATCTTTAATTATGGAGAGGACAAATTTATTGAAGATTGTAAGCGTACTGGAATTTCAGGGGTAATAATACCAGATTTGCCTTTTGATGAAGAAATTGAATTCTATGAAAAGTTAAAAGAAAACGGGATTGATGGAATATTATTAGTTGCGCCAAATACTTCTGAAGAAAGATTAAAAGAAATTTCAAATTATGCAACAGGATTTTTATATTGTGTTTCTCTAATGGGCGTAACTGGAGACAGTAGAGGACCTGTTGAGTACATAAATGAGTATGTTCAAAAAATCAGAAAATATGTCAATATACCCTTGGCTATAGGTTTTGGAATAGATACCCCTGAAAAAGTTAAGCTAATAATTAATTACGTCGATGGAATAATTGTAGGAAGTGCCTTAATAAAAATAATTGATAAAAACAAGGAAAATAAAAATAAAATGTTTGAAGAAATTAAGACATTCATTCAAAATTTAAAAGTGTGGTAGAACTTGAAAGATTATTCAAACAAAGAAATGAGCCTAAACGAACATCTCTGATTTTATTTCAACGTTTCAAATTACTATTTTAAACAATTAAATTGTATTTTGAATACTAAAATATTTGAAACATTTTAATTATCGTTATTCACAGTTATATAGACAACTTTTATACTTTTTCTTACTTCTTCCTATTTCTATGTCTGTCGACCTCCAATAAGCTAAAAAACCCGGGGGGTCGACAGACTTGTTCTTTTCGTCACAAGAATGATTAACTATAATTTTGAGTTCATTTTTACCTGAATTTAATAGAAAAGCTTGACATCACCTTATTTTTATGCTATAGTATTAATAGTAGTCCTATGGGTTCTTATCCTACCTATGAGGAATGGAAACTTGTTTCATTTAATCGTCTATACATGGATACGTGGGTTCTTATCCTACCTATGAGGAATGGAAACTTTTCTATTACAGATTATATCATATTTTATATGTTTTGTTCTTATCCTACCTATGAGGAATGGAAACTGGCTCATCTTTCCCCAATATATGCTTCCTTCCTCAGTTCTTATCCTACCTATGAGGAATGGAAACATAATAATAATATGCGTATCGCATTTGATTTATAAAATACCAGTTCTTATCCTACCTATGAGGAATGGAAACCCCTTTATCTTTATGTGTAAATCTTTCACAGGGTTTAGTTCTTATCCTACCTATGAGGAATGGAAACCTCCCATATCTTTCCGAAATTCTTCGGAAACACCTTGGTTCTTATCCTACCTATGAGGAATGGAAACTTTACGGTAATTTTCTTCACAAAATAGCTTATATCATACCGTTCTTATCCTACCTATGAGGAATGGAAACTTTTTTATAATGGAAGGGGGTTAACCCTTCCAGTTTAAGTTCTTATCCTACCTATGAGGAATGGAAACTCTTTTAAATTTTTTTCGAATGTTTTCTGGTATAAGTTCTTATCCTACCTATGAGGAATGGAAACGAATTTTCGACAATCCCCATAATTTCAGGTGGTACTCCGTTCTTATCCTACCTATGAGGAATGGAAACTCGACTCTATTATCAATCACTTTCTTAAAATCTTCTATGTTCTTATCCTACCTATGAGGAATGGAAACCCACGTTGTAACTCTAAGTGACGGGTTATATTTTCGTTCTTATCCTACCTATGAGGAATGGAAACGTAAGCAATCCTGATGAGTTTTTATCTGCAACAATCGTTCTTATCCTACCTATGAGGAATGGAAACACAATTCTTCATATATGCTTTCTGGCTCATCTAAATCCAAGTTCTTATCCTACCTATGAGGAATGGAAACCTCCTAATCTAATATATAATTTCTGACTATAATTGGTTCTTATCCTACCTATGAGGAATGGAAACAAAAGATATCAAAATTCGAGTTTGCGTATGCTTTGGTTCTTATCCTACCTATGAGGAATGGAAACTTTAGCGGTTGGAGTGAAAAAATGTTAAACTATATTTGTTCTTATCCTACCTATGAGGAATGGAAACTTATGGTCAATGGCAATAGATTTGCGAGGGAGACCAAGTTCTTATCCTACCTATGAGGAATGGAAACAAGTTAAAGGTGCAAAAACAGAGTTGGATTATGAGGGTTCTTATCCTACCTATGAGGAATGGAAACTACAAATATATCTAATCAATTTGGATATGACTTTGGTTCTTATCCTACCTATGAGGAATGGAAACTCCCATCTGTCAAAAATCCTCCCATAGCAATATAAGTTCTTATCCTACCTATGAGGAATGGAAACACTCTTGTATTGCCAGCTCTAACTATATAATTCTTATCTAAGTTCTTATCCTACCTATGAGGAATGGAAACAAGGAAGATATGCAAAAGTTTGTGACTGAAATGACAGGTTCTTATCCTACCTATGAGGAATGGAAACAGAAAGCATAACAGACAAATACACAAAGCTAAAATATGTTCTTATCCTACCTATGAGGAATGGAAACTTTCCAATAAATAATTCTTCGGTATCAGTTGAAAATGGTTCTTATCCTACCTATGAGGAATGGAAACATTATAAGAATATCAGGATGTTCTATATCCATAATAGTTCTTATCCTACCTATGAGGAATGGAAACAACATATTCGTACAAAAAAGAGGGGAGCTATTTCCCGTTCTTATCCTACCTATGAGGAATGGAAACTACGCTTCTTTTATCAATTCTTTTGTCAGTTTTCTTTGTTCTTATCCTACCTATGAGGAATGGAAACTCTGTTTACCTCCTCCTAAATCATCTACTATCTTTTGTTCTTATCCTACCTATGAGGAATGGAAACCTCTATCAAACTTTGATTGTATTCCAAAAGATTATGTTCTTATCCTACCTATGAGGAATGGAAACGTTTCACTACCCTTGCCTGTATGATTACCTTGTTTGCGTTCTTATCCTACCTATGAGGAATGGAAACTAATATAATATATTATATTTGTCAAGTGTTTTATGTGTTCTTATCCTACCTATGAGGAATGGAAACTATTTTCCTATAGTTTCTAATGTAGACAGTTCTAGGTTTCGTTCTTATCCTACCTATGAGGAATGGAAACTTTCTCAATAGTTCTACAAGCCATGCTATATTGTCCCGTTCTTATCCTACCTATGAGGAATGGAAACAAACTTGAGATCCACAACTTCAACCCGATGATTATAAAGTTCTTATCCTACCTATGAGGAATGGAAACATGTATTCTACTACAACTTTGAAACCATCTTTGTCTGGTTCTTATCCTACCTATGAGGAATGGAAACTAAACAATTAGAAAAACTTCGCCTAAACAAATGAATTGTTCTTATCCTACCTATGAGGAATGGAAACCATCAAACCTAATGCACATGATTTTGAAATAGCATCTGTTCTTATCCTACCTATGAGGAATGGCAACAATTTAAATTCAGTTTCTACTAATTCTTGCATTTTGTCGCGTTCTTATCCTACCTATGAGGAATGGAAACCATCAAACCTACTGCACCTGATTTTGAAATAGCATCCGTTCTTATCCTACCTATGAGGAATGGAAACAATTTAAATTCAGTTTCTACTAATTCTTGCCTTTTGTCGCGTTCTTATCCTACCTATGAGGAATGGAAACTTTAGGTAATTTTTTCCAACTTTCTTGAAGTTGCTCGTTCCAGTTCTTATCCTACCTATGAGGAATGGAAACTACGTTATTACTCCTTTTACTTCTTTTGTTTCTTTTTGTTCGTTCTTATCCTACCTATGAGGAATGGAAACAATTGATCATTAAACGGAAAATTTACAATGTAAAAATGTTCTTATCCTACCTATGAGGAATGGAAACAAATTTTTCGTATTCAAAACTTTCTTCATCAATAATTTTTCGTTCTTATCCTACCTATGAGGAATGGAAACATGCCCTGGGTACTAATATATCTAAGAACCCAGATTGCGTTCTTATCCTACCTATGAGGAATGGAAACTTAGCTTTCTTGTATGTTCCATAGCTTTCCTCCCAGTTCTTATCCTACCTATGAGGAATGGAAACGAACCTAGACTTCAAAGAAGTTACCTTTAATTGCTCGTTCTTATCCTACCTATGAGGAATGGAAACGAGAAGTTGTTGCAAAGCCCGAATTTGTTTCAATTCCTGTTCTTATCCTACCTATGAGGAATGGAAACTTTTTTAAATAAAAGCTCGGAGTAACTTATTAGTCGGTTCTTATCCTACCTATGAGGAATGGAAACATGGCATCAGCTAGTCCTTTCTTCAACGACGCTGGTTCTTATCCTACCTATGAGGAACGGAAAACCAAGAGACGTGCGTGTAGCGCGTCTCTACGATTAATAATTAACAATTGTTATAATAAATTGTTGTCAAATTTATAGCATTAATTTTATATTTACCAATCAATAATTGATTTAAACGTTGGTTAAATCAAATGTAGAGACGCCCTATATGGGCGTCTCCTGAATTTGATCATTATTTAAGACAGATGAGACGCGCGTGTAGCACGTCTCTACAACTAATAATTAATGGTGGGTATAAATAGAGCAAATGTATGCGTTGCACGTCTCTACAACTAATAATTAATGGTGGTTAAAACAAAAAAACGAGACGCGCATGTAGCACGTCTCTACAACTAATAATTACTGTTAGGTATAATAGAGAAGATGTACGCGTTGTGCGTCTCTATAATAATTTTAAGGCGCCTTCTTAATTTATAATGTATCTTTAATATTAAATTCTTCGTTTTTTCAAATATATTAATTACCCTTTATTTTCTCAGATTATTTAAAAATTAATTATAGTTTTTTTCTTATTAGTTAACTTTCATTCTAGATTAAATTGAGGTGAAATTAAAAATAATTTAGAAATATTTATTATAAAAACAATTTCTCCTTATTTAATCACTCCTTAATTAAACTTTCCTAATAAAAGTATTTTCATTATTAGACTTTCAAAAATTTATTAACACCAAAACCTCCAACAAAAATATTACGGTTTCTAAGAAAACTGTTAATTCGTAACAAGCAAAATAAATCGAAGGAGGTAAATAATATTGAAAAAAATACGATGTTGACCGCATTTAGGAATAATCTTTTATGGGTGATTTTTTTACTTTGGGTACCGTTGGTATAGGATTAATATTGGCTGTTTTAGCAGATAGAGTCAAATATGAGAAATTTTCTAAAACTGTTATTTTTATGCCTATGGCAATTTCTTTTGTAGGTGCAGGAGTTATTTGGAAGTTTGTTTATGATTATAAGCCTTTAGGCGTCAATCAAATTGGTTTGTTAAATCAAATAGTAGTTCTATTTGGAGGAGAACCCAAAGCTTGGCTCATTCAAGGACCATGGCTAAACAATTTTGCCTTGATATTTGTAGGAATATGGATATGGACAGGTTTTTGTATGGTTATTCTTTCCGCAGCATATAAGGGAATACCGGAAGAATTGTTAGATGCTGGAAGAGTAGATGGGGCAAATGAATGGCAAGTATTTATTTATATAATATTGCCTTACATGAAGTCCACAATAGCTGTGGTTGCAACCACTATGATTGTAAATGTGTTGAAGATTTTCGATATTGTGTATGTAATGACAAATGGTAATTACGGCACTGAAGTTATAGCAAATCGAATGTACAAAGAGATGTTTCAGTACAGAAATTATGGAAGAGCAAGTGCTATTGCGGTAGTTTTGTTCTTACTGATACTACCAGTTATAATAATTAATTTAAGAAGAATGAAGGGAGAAAAAAGCTGATGAAGGCTAAAAAAAAGATAAAGGTGGCAAGAATTTTACTGCATATTTTTATCATTTTTATGATGTTAATATGGATTTTGCCGACACTTGGATTATTAATAACCTCCTTTAGGCCCGCTCAGGAAGTATCAAAAACTGGTTGGTGGACTGTTTTCAACAGTCCCTTAAAGTTTACACAATTCACTTTGAATAATTATAAAGAAGTGATAACAAAAGCTGGGTTGGGAACAGCTTTCAAAAACAGTTTTATGATTACAATATTTGGAACATTATTACCAGTAATAATAGGAGCTTTTGCAGCTTTTGGATTAGCTAAAATAGAGTTTAAAGGTAAAAGTTTGATCTATTCACTCATAGTTGGACTTTTAGTGGTTCCTTTACAATTAACTTTTATACCTATTTTGAGATTGTATAACAAATTAAAGTTGTCCGGGACTTTTGTGGGATTGTGGTTCGCACATACAGCATATGGTTTGCCATTTGCTATTTTTATGTTGCACAATTTTTTCGTATCTTTACCAAATGATCTTTTTGATTCAGCGCGTATAGATGGGGCTTCTCTGTGGACATCTTTTTATAAATTGGCATTACCATTATCTGTACCAGCAATTGCCTCACTAGTGATATTTCAATTTCTATGGGTATGGAATGATCTTCTTGTTGCTTTAATATATTTAGGGGGAACAAAAGACGTTGCTCCACTTACTGTTGTTTTGGCTAATATGGTTGGTTCTTATGGTCAAAATTGGCATCTTTTGACTGCTGCAGCGTTTATCTCAATGGTAGTTCCACTAATTGTTTTCCTGTCTTTGCAGAAATACTTCGTTAAAGGAATATTGGCAGGATCCGTTAAAGGTTAAACTGTATTATATGTGAATATAGTAATTATTTAGTTAGGCATTTAGAACAGAGAAAATGCTTATTTTAAGTTGTCTCATCTTCTATTTTTCTTACTTATTCAAAAATGAGTGTTCTTTTAGCAGAGATTCTCTTCCTAGATACTCATTTGACTATTTTCTTCACTGAAAATTTATCTTACAAGAAGTTTTTATTTTATTTCAAATAAATAATTCAATTTAATCCAAAAAACATAGTTATTGGCAATTAAGTTAAATTAAATTAAAATAAATTCATTTTCCTGCTCTAGAGTTAATTTTGTTTTTATTTTTTAGTAATGTATAATGTTGATAATGAAACGCAAACGATTGCTTAAAAAATGCTAAGGAGGAAACTTAATGGATAGGCCGACCATTAAAGATATAGCTAAAGTATTAAATATATCTCCTTCAACCGTATCTAGAGCCTTATCGGGAAAACCGGGTGCAAGTGAAGAGTTGCGGAAAAAAGTTCTAGAAACTGCGGAGGAAATGGGGTATATGAAGAATTTATCTGCCCAAAGTTTGAAAAATTCGAAATCAAAAATTATTGGAATAATAGCTTTTGATATAAGAAACCCTTTCTTTTTAGATTTTCTAAAAGGTGTTGAAGATGTATTATTTCCTAGGGAGTATAAAATTCTACTCAGCTCTGTTGATGAAAGCGCGGATAAAGAGAAAACATATTTAAATTGGATGGTTAGTCAAGGAGTAGACGGTATTTTATCTTCTCCAATAACAGAAAAAAACGGTAAAAGTAATTTAAAACTCTATAATAATTTCTACAAAATGGGTGTGCCAATTGTTTTCTATGACAGAATGTTTTACAATCAAGAACAATTTGATTATGTTATCGTTGATAACCAAGATGCAATTATCCAAGCTTTAATGCATCTAAAAGAAAATGGTCATGAAAATGTCTCTATTTTTCTTTCTAAAAAAGGTGTATTCACAATAGAAGAAAGGCTAAAAGGATTTTTAAAGGGTTGTGAATTACTTAATATTCAAACAAGGAAAGAATGGATCTGCGAAGATATATATCCGCATGAAAAGGCATTTGATATTTTAAAAATGCTCAAAGATAAAAATAATTTACCTTCTGCAATAATAGCTACAAATAATAATATTACAAAGAATATAGTATCTTCATCTCGAAAACTTAATGTAAAAATTCCTGATAAACTTTCTTTAATTGGATTTGATGACACCCCTGAAAATGAGTTAATAGACCCTCCCTTAACAACTATCAAACAACCCATTTTAGAAATAGGTAAGATAGCTGCTACTGCTTTGTTGTCTCGCATAGAAGACAGATTTGCTAAACCTATGAAAGTTGTTTTAAAAGCAGAATTAATAAAAAGAGGATCAGTTAAGAATTTAAAATGAATCTAGTAGAAAATTATTAATGTTCATAACAATATTTTGTATAACTAATAGCGTTGGATGTTACTAAGTTTTGGGTTTTAACTTATGTGTAAGATCTTTGGTAAGTCTATATTATTTGGAGGTGAAACTATGAGATTCAAAAAGTTGTTGTTGGTTAGTTTGTTAATGTTAATGCTGTCTTTTTCATTTGCAGCTGAAAAAACTACTCTATATTACACTACTCTATTTCATAGTGGAGATGCACAAGCTATGGAAAAGATCGTCCAAAGAATCAATCAAGAGTCTGATGACATTTTTGTAGTTTTGGTTCAAGGTGCATGGGAAAATTATTATGCCCAACTGATAAATCAAGTTGTTGCTGGAAATGCTCCTCAAGTTGGAGTTGTTCACTCAAACATGTTTCCTTCTATGAGAGATGCTTTAACACCTTTGAATGCATCTTCTGCTGGAAACTTACTTGAAAAGTCCGGATTCAAAAGAGAAGACTTTTTGACAGACGTATGGGATTCTTCAACTTTTGATGATTTACATTACGGAATTCCTTTAGACACACATATGTGGGCAATGTGGTATAACAAGGATATTTTTGTAAAAGCAGGACTTGATCCAGATAAACCACCAACTAATGCAGAAGAACTTAAATATGCTGCTGAAAAAATAAAAGATGCCGGATACTATGCTGTACATTTCGCAGAAGATGGTGTAGCGAGAAAGTTAATGAGAGCTTGGTACATTTTATACTGGCAGCAAGGTGGAGAATTATTTGATGAAAATTACTCAAAAGCTACTTTCAATAATGAAAAAGGCATAAAAGCTCTTCAATATTTAGTAGACAGCGTTCAAAAATGGGGTTGGAATACTAAAGGTACAGATGGTTTTAAACAATTTGCTTCAGGTCAGTTGGGTATATTGTTTGCTGGAAATTGGTATTACTACTCTGCTGAGGAAGCAAAAATCAATTATGGAGTTGCAAAAGTACCAACAATTTTTGACAAACCAGCAACTTGGGGTAATAGTCATAATCTTGTAATTCCAAAACAAGCTGCAAACAACCCACAAATGTATGAACAAGCTATCGAATTAATAAGAAGAATTACTGACTTAAGTTACATGTGGGGAATGTTTGGTGGTCATATACCCGCTTACAATAACTCAAGAACATCTTCAGAACTATTAAATGCCCCTGTTTGGGAAAAAAGTCTAAATGTATTTAGTCAGATGGCTGAAGAGGGTTACCTACACTATCCACCAAATCATGTTAAAGCAGCGGAGTTAGAAGATGCCATACAAGTATATGTTCAACAAGCGTATAATGGAACTATCACTCCTTCAGAAGCCCTAAAAAGAGCGGAAGCCGAATGTAATAGAATTCTGTCTGAAAATTAGTCTTTTTCAAATTGAAGAGGTAAGAATTCTTACCTCTTCAATTTAATATGAATTTCGTGAGGTGGTTTAGTTGAAAAAAGCTGTTAGAGATCAATGGAGTGGAATGCTTTTTGCTCTTCCATTTATGATAATATGGGGTGTTTTTACATTATGGCCAGTCATTTCTGGTTTCATTATTAGTTTACATAACTGGGATCCGCTGCGAGGATCCGAATTTATTGGCTTCGGTAATTATAAATATTTATTTAGTAGTCAAAGATTTTGGAATGCTTTTGTAAATACTTTTGAGTTTGCACTTATCATGATTCCAATGACCCTAATATTAGCTTTGTTATTTGCATTTTACTTGTATTTTTCTAAAGGAAAAGCAAAGGCTTTTGTTGAAAGCGCCCTTTTCTTCCCATATCTTTTGAATGTCTCTATAATAAGTCTTATTTGGAAATGGCTCTTTGATCCTGATTTTGGACTTATCACTGAATCTTTAAAAATGATCGGAATAACAAACCCCCCTCAGTTTTTAAATAACCCAATTTGGGTAATCCCAGCAATTGCTCTAGCTAGTTCATGGTGGTTAATGGGGTATAGAATGACTATTTTTAGAGCAGCCTTAGAAAGCCAACCCGTCGAAATTGTAGAAGCTGCAACTATAGATGGAGCTAACAAGCGTCAAATCATGTTTAAAATACTATTTCCACTTATTAGACCACAATTTCTTTTCACCACTGTATTAACAGTAATATCAGGTTTTGATGTACTAGGACAAGTTATGATAATGACTGAAGGAGGTCCTGGAAGGTCTTCAGAAGTACTTGCTTTATTGTTATATAAAGAAGCTTTCTCCTATTTTAGAATGGGAAGAGCAGCGGCTATTGGTTTTATACTTTTTGTAATAATATTTATTTTTACACTTATAGCTTTAAGATTTATGGGAAAGGACGTTCAACAATAATTAGGAGGTGATCTAATTGAAGAAAAACGAAGAATCCAAAATCTTGGATATAATAATGATAATATTTTCCATATTATGGTTGATTCCTGTATTATGGATGATTGATACAGCGATAAAACCGACACCTGAAATTTTTACAACCCCTCCAAAATGGCTCCCTGAAAAATTTACTTTACAACATATTAAAGATGTGATCAACAATTGGCCATTTGGTACATGGTTATTGAACAGTATAATAGTCTCAGGATTATCTACTTTATTTTCACTTTTTTTATCAATTCTTGCTGCTTATTCTTTTTCAAGAATTGAGTGGAAAGGTCGAGATGTGATTTTTATTATCTTACTGGCGAGTATGTTAATCCCTTGGCAAATTAATGCTGTCCCTTTGTACTTTCTAATGAATAATTTAAACCTTTTAAACAAATTAATTGCAGTTATTTTACCAATTACCGCCATGCCAATAAGCGTTTTTTTACTACGTCAATTTTTTATAGGATTACCTAGTGAATTAGAGGACGCAGCAAGAATTGACGGATGCAATAGGATGGATATACTTTTTCGCATTATAGTTCCGATTTCCGGACCTGCTCTTGCAGCTTTAGCAATATACATGTTCATTTTTAGCTGGAACGAATATTTTTGGAGTTTGATAGCACTTCAAAGAATTGGTAAATTTACTCTTCCTATTGGATTAAATATGTTGCAAGGTGCATATGATATAGAATATGGATTGCTTATGGCAGCTGCTTTTTTAGCTTCTATCCCTGTAATGATAGTTTTTGCATTATTAAGAAAACAAATTATAAAAGGAATGAGTTGGTCAGGAGTTACCAAATAAGTATTAGGGAAAAATATTTGATAATTATATATATTAACAGTTTTTATAAAAATTATATTGGTAGGTGTTATAAATGAATTTAGAAGGTATAATTACCGCTCTAGTAACGCCTTTTGACGAAAAAGGAAAGATTGTTGAATCTAGTTTAAGAAAATTGTGTAAGTTTCAATTAAACAAGCAAGTGAATGGTTTGTTAATCTTAGGAACGACTGGAGAAGGAATATCGCTTAATTTAGAAGAAAGAAAATTAGTGGCTGAAATTGTAGTTGATGAATTAAAAGGTAAGTTACCTATAATGGTCCATGTAGGAAGTAGCAATATAAATGAAGTATTTTCTCTAGCAAAACATGCTGTTGATATTGGAGCTGATTCAATTACTTCTATAACCCCTTATTTCTTTAAAATGAGCGATAAAGAGATTTTTGATTTTTACCTAGAACTATCAAAAAACGTACCAAATGATTATCCTGTATACTTATACAACTTTCCAACAGCCACTGGAAATGATATTACTCCTGAAGTAATTAAAAAATTAATTGAAGAAACAAATAATATATTAGGGATTAAATATAGTTCTGATAATATGATGAGAATTCAAGAATATTTGAAACTGCAAAATCCAAATTTTAAAGTATTTACTGGTGCTGATCAACTTTTCTACCCTATGTTATGCTTAGGATGTGATGGCCTAGTCTCGGGCAATGCAAACATTTTTCCAGAATTATTTGTTACTGTATTTAAATCTTTCAAAAAAAATGACCATAAAACTGCAAAACTTTTTCACCAATATGGAAACGAAATTGCTAAACTATTTAAATATGGTAATATACCTGCTATAAAAGCTGGGATGAAATTGAGAGAGATTGATGGTGGATATGTAAGAAGACCTTTTAGAAATTTGTGTGAAGAGGAAAAAAACAAATTACAAAAAGAGTTTTCATTAATTTTTGATCAAATTCTTAATTTAAAACCTTTAGAATAATCGGTTTTTGAAATCTCAAATATACAAAAAGTAAGTCTTATTTTTCTCTTTGTAATTTAATAAATCTAGATAATATAATCATTTAGGAGGTCGTACTATGAAAAAAAGAAAAGTTGGTATAATCACATTTTCAGATGGAAGAGATTTTGTTCATGAAGAGACTTTAGAAATGAACAAGAAGTTCGAAGACAGATTGGTAAAAGCTTTAGAAAGAACTAATGAAATTGAAGTTGTTAGGGCTTCGGATATAGTAAATAAACCCTCTAAAGCTAAAAAAGCTGGAAAAGAAATGATGAAGGCTGAAGTTGAAATGACAATCTTCAATTATTCTATATGGTGTTGGCCACATTTAAGTGTAATTGCTTCTCTTTATGCGCCTGGTCCATATTTGATATACGGACAAATCAATCCAAAATATCCTGGAATGGTAGGTATGCTCGCAGCTGCTGGAGCTTTAGAACAAATTGGAATTTTTCCTGAAAGGGTATGGGGAGAGCCTGAAGATCCCGAAGTTATGAAAAGATTACTTAAGTTCGTTAGAGGAGCTAGTGCTGCCCATAGATTAAAAGGTGAAAGATATGGCATGTTTGGAGGAAGACCTATGGGAATGTACACAGCATCAGCAAATGGAGATCAATGGATGAAAGAATTTGGAATAGATGTTGAGCAAATTGATCAATATGCTTTAGTTTTAAAAGCAGAAAAAGTTCCAACTGAAAAGAAAAGGAAAGCAAGAGAGTGGCTTGAAAGATATGCTACCGTTCAATATGATGGAAAAAGGCTAACTCCTGCGATTTTAGAAAAACAGATAGGATTGTATTATGCTGCATTAGAAATAATTAAAGAAGAAGAACTTGACTTTGTTGGATTCAAAGGCCAACCAGAAATGACAAACAATTACGCAACAATGGACATTGCCGAAGCATTTTTAAACGATCCTTATGATTTTGATGGCCCAAAAGAACCTATAGTAGCTGCAACCGAAACCGATATGGACGGTGCATTGACTATGGAAATATTCAAACATATAGCACAAACCCCAGTTCTTTTTGCTGATGTCAGACATTATTTCAAAGAAGAGAAATTGCTTGACCTTGCAAATTCTGGACAGCATGCAACTTATTTTGCAGGGAAATCAAACAATCCGGAAGAAAACTTGAAAAATGTAATTATACATCCTGAAGATTTTTATTTTCCAGCTGGAGGAGGAGCAGTTAAACATTTTGCAGCTCCAGGAAGGGTTACACTTGCGAGACTTGCTAGACAAGACGGAGAGTATGTCATGACTATAGTTCCTGCTGAATTTGTAGAATTAAGTGACAAAGAAAAGAAAAGGCTTAGTGAACAAGTACAAATTGAATGGCCTCATGCATATGCCAAATTAGACACAACAATAGATACTTATCTTGAGTATTATCCATGTAACCATATACACGGAGTTTATGGAAATTATATTGAAGAATTAGTACATTTTTGTAAAGTTAAAGGTATAGCATTTCAAATTTTAGATTAAAAAGTCCGTAAAAATGTTTTTGTTCAAGGAAAATGGAAAATTTGAGGTGAAAAATGAAAATTATTAATAAATCCTTTGTTTTTGATAAAATTCCATCTAAACCTAGTTCACATTCTGTGAGTTTGTGTAAAATTAATGACAACGAAATAATTGCTTTCTGGTTTGCTGGTTCTTGGGAAGGAGAAAAAGATGTAGATATTTTATCATCAAGATATGATATTAATGCGGACAAATGGGATACCCCTAAGTTGTTCATTCATGATCCTTCACGATCTCTAGGCAATACAGCACCAGTTTTATTTGAAAAAACGTTTAGGGTATATTATTGTGCAATGGAGGGTAAAGATTGGACAGAATCATCTTTATGGTATACTGACTCATATGATCAAGGGTATTCTTGGAAAAAACCAAAGCCTTTTTCTCTTCAAGGAGAAAATCTTTTGTTTGGAACTAAAATTCTTAAATTGAGTGATAACAGGTTTATCTTTCCAATGTATAATGAAAAACTATGGATAAGTACTCCATACATCACCAATAATATCTCTTCAAACAAATGGGAAAAAATTGGAGAAATAAAAACTGAAAAAGGTAATATTCAACAAGACATGGTTGAAATGAATGGCCAGATCTTCTCTTTACTAAGAACTCGCGATGGTTTTATCTATAAAACCCTATACAATTTTGAAAATAAAAAATGGAGTACAACTATTTCTATTAACATACCAAATCCCAATTCAAGACTTGCTTTAGAAAAAACAAGAGATTTACTAATTTGCTGTTGTAATCCATTAGGACTCAATAAAGAAAACCTCACTCATGATCCTAGAAAATTATCTGATATTGAAGAAGGTTTTTGGGGAAAAAGAGAAAAGCTTTCTATTTTTGTGTCAAGCGACGGAGGAAACACCTGGAACGAAGAAATAATTTTAGAAGAAAGTCAAGATAAAGAATACTCTTATCCATGGATTCAGATAATTGATGAAACAAAAATAATGATTGCATATACGTATGAAAGGCAAAAAATTGCCTATGCAATAATCGAAATCTAATACATAGGAGAGGTAAATATGTACTTAATTGGGATA
Source organism: Defluviitoga tunisiensis (assembly GCF_000953715.1). NCBI lineage: Bacteria > Thermotogati > Thermotogota > Thermotogae > Petrotogales > Petrotogaceae > Defluviitoga > Defluviitoga tunisiensis. The sequence goes on along the minus strand of NZ_LN824141.1, from coordinate 1,124,354 downwards.
GATATAGGAACTCAAAGCACTAAATCAGTGATTACTGATGAAGAAGGAAAAGTTATTTCAGAATCATCCAAAGAGTATGCAGTATTGACTCCACAACCTAATTGGGCAGAACAATGGCCTGATGTATGGTTTAATGCTGTAATAGATACACTTAAAAGGGTCATAGAAAAATCTCAGATTCAACCCAAAAATATAACAGGAGTCGCGATAAGCGGGCTATATGGTGGATCTGGCATACCTGTTGATAAAGATTTCAACCCGTTGAGACCATGTTTAATTTGGATGGATAGACGAGCCACTAAAGAAACTAAGTTTGTAAAGCAAAATATTCCTAAAGATAAAATATTTCGTATAACCGGAAACTATGTAGACAGTTATTTCGGTTTTACTAAAATGATGTGGATAAAGAATAACGAACCAGAAGTGTGGAATAAAACATATAAATTTATGACTCCAAAAGATTTTGTCATATATAAACTTACAGGTGAGAATATCATTGATTACTCCTCTGCCGGTAATATCGGAGGTGTTTTTGATATTCATAAAAAGTACTGGTCCCAAGAGATGTGTGAAATTTTGGGTATAGACCTAGATAAACTTCCTGAAAAAATAGTAAAATCTTCTGATATTGTAGGAACAATGTCTGGAAAATATGCCCAAGAAACAGGGCTTTTAGAGGGAACACCTATAATAGCTGGGGGAATTGATGCTCCAGTTGCCCAATTAAGTGCCGGCGCTGTTTATGAAGGCGAACATGTTGCAATGGTTGGAACTTCTACATGCTGGGGAAATATTCACGATGGGAAATATCTCACACCCGAATTAGTTAGTTATCCTTATGTTGTTGACGATTTAACAAAGATATACACCTTTGGCGGAGGAGCAACTTCAGGAGCTATAATTAGATGGTTTAGGGAAGAGTTTGGCGAATACGAAAAGGAATATGAAAATAAAAGAGGCGTTTCTGCTTATACACTTCTAGAATTAGGTTCAAAAGACATTCCTGCTGGAAGTGATGGAATAATTGTTTTACCTTATTTTATGGGAGAAAGATCACCTATATGGGATTCCAAAGCAAAAGGAACTATTATTGGATTAAGTTTATATCACAATAGAAATCATTTATACAAAGCCTTCATGGAAGCCGTTGCATATTCATTAAGACATAATATCGAAGAAGCACAAAATGCAGGAATAGTACTCGATCCAGAATGTTATTTAGTTGGTGGTACAGCAAAGAGCGACATTTGGACTCAAATTTTTTCTGACGTTACAGGGTATGTTATGAAAAGAACAAAACAAGATGTTGAAGCACCTTTAGGAGATGCATTTCTGGCTGGGTTAGGAACTGGTATATTCAAACAACCAGAAGACATTAAAAAATGGACTCTATTTAAAGAAGATACTTTACCCAACAATTCAAATAAACAAATTTACGATAAATATTTCAATCTGTATAAACAGTTATATAAAAATACAAAGGAAATCATGGAGCAATTATGAAATATAGATAAAAATCAGATACTAATAATCAAAATCAAAGGGGCTGAATTCAGCCCCTTTTTGATTTACAAAAATTATTAATTTATAAATCTTCTCATCAAGTTAATTATTTTAATTTTATAAACACTTAGAAAATTTTTAACTTTTGGTTCATTTAGTTTGCCTTCTAAATTAACAAAATATCTGATAATAAAGTTTTTATGATTTATATTTTTTCATAATATTCTTTATAAATAAATTAAATTAAAAAACTTAAAAAATATGCAAAAAAACAAATTACGTTCAATTATAGTCAATTATCCGAAAATAACTTAAAAAAGCTCTGATAATCTTTATTTTGATTTTTTGATTTACTTTGTTATACTGTGATGAAGTAATATCAGAATATTATCATATACTGATCATATTTTACAAAACATTATAATAACTTCATGATATAAACATCTATCAAACTATTAAAAATAACCGCTGCAAAGTTTTAATGAAGAAAAAAGTTGCTAAGTCAGTAATAATATAAAATCAATAGATCCTTTAAAAATAAAGATTTGCAAAATATATTGTTTTGAACTTATAAAGGTACCTAGGGCGAAGCCCTTTCCTTTCCCATGGGACAAATTCCGAAAAAAGTTAGGTTTTTTAAATTCTAAAGGCAGTCTAAAATAACACTTAGGAGGAATATTAATGTCAGAGAGTCAATTAAAAAAACAAGTAGCGCTTTTTGCAAAGTTAGTCTGGGATAGAAAGTTAACAGATGGAACAGGGGGAAATATGAGTATAAGAAACAAAGATAAGATATATATTACTCCTACTTCAACTATCAAACATTTTCTAACTGAAAACGACATAATTACTGTTGATAAAAACGGTAACAAAATTGAAGGTGAAAAAGAACCTTCTTCGGAAAGAAGAATGCACATAAAAATTTATGAGAAAGCTTCAGATGTAAATGCGATCATTCATGCACATCCCAGATATGCAACCTCTTTTGCAGTAACTTTCCAAAAACTCCCAGTTTATGCCCTACCGGAATCCGCATTAGTTTTAGACCCAATAACTTACATAGAATATCAAATGCCAGGTACTCAAGAATTTGCAGATGCTTTTGCAAAAGGTTTAGAAGAAGGATCTAGAGTTTTTGTACTTCAAAATCATGGTGTTACAGTTGCAGGAAAAGATATAGAAGAAGCTTACATGAAATTAGAAACATTAGAATTTCTTGCAGAAGTATCCGTCATTTCAAAACTATATAGTGGAATAAATGAAATTCCTACAGAAAAAATAAAAGCATTTATAGAATTTTTTAATAAAAGAGGAGATTGATCATGGACTTGTCAAAAATAAAAGAATAAATAATCTTCAAATAACATACAATACATCATTATTTGTATACTATGAATAATTAAGGCAATCACAAATTGATAATATTGATAATTATAAAAGAAAGAAATTAAAGTCTTTGAGTTTAACTCTTTCATTATCAAATTATAAGGGGTGTAAATTAGTTGAAATATTTTAATTTAGCTGTTGATCTAGGTGCCTCAGGAGGCAAGGTTTTTGCAGGAACTCTACAAAACGACAAACTTGTTTTGCAAGAGGTTAATCGTTTTCCTAACAATGTGGTCGAAATAAATGGTGTCTCTTTTTGGGACATTCTGTACCTTTACAACAACATTCTTAACAGTGTAAATATTGCTCAAGAAAGAGGACTTGAAGTTCTTTCTTTAGGAATAGATAGTTGGGGTGTCGATTTTGGGTTACTGAACAAAAATAGATTTTTGATAAACAATCCTATTCACTACAGAAATATGTTTAAAACCAACATTATGCAAGAAGCTATTGAAAAAGTAGGTAAACAATGGATATATGAACATTCTCCAACCCAATTCCAACCCTTCAATACACTTTATCAGATATTAGCTTACAAAAAATATGCGCCAGATTTCTTAGAGATTTCTAAAGATTTACTGACCATCCCTTCTTTGTTCAATTATTTTTTAACAGAAGAGAAAGCTATAGACTTTACTATGGCCACCACAACCCAGATATATAACCATAGAAAGAGAAGTTGGGATGAAGAGATAATAAAAAGATTTGAAATACCAGATATACTACCAAAAATACTTCCTGCAGGAACAAAGATTGGAAAGATAAAAAAAGGGATTATAAACAAAAATTCAGAAATAGAAGTCGTCTTACCGGCAAGTCACGATACAGGATCGGCATTCGCTGCAATTTCATCTGATCCGAAAGACACCCTGTTTATAAGTTTAGGAACATGGTGTCTGACAGGTGCAATAGTAGATGAAGTTCCTATTAGCAAAGAACTTATGGAAAATAATCTAGCAGCTGAAGGGTGCTTAGACGGCTCTTATAGAATATTGGCAAACATAACTGGAATGTGGTTAATTCAGGGCATAATACAAAGTCTGAATCTTCCCGATAACAATGAAACTTATGATAAGATCACAAAAATGGCAAAAGAAGCGAAACCATTCACTTCATACATTAATGTTGATGACGCATCCTTACAAAATCCTGATGATATGATCAAAGCAATAAAAGAACAATCGATTAAAGATAGTAAACTAGAACTAAAAGACACTTCAGAGGTTATCAGGACAGCTTTAGAAGGGATTGCATTTAGAGTAAATGAAACTAAAGAAAAACTGGAAAAAATATTAAAAATTAATTTTAAAAGGGTACATGCAGTTGGTGGAGGAACAAGGAATAAATTACTATGTCAATTTATATCTGATGCAACTGGCCTAGAAGTAATTACAGGACCTGTCGAAGGAACAGCGGTGGGAAATTTAGTGTCTCAGTTGTATGCATTGGGAACATTGAAGAACTTTGAAGAAATAAGAGACTTAATTAAAAGATCATTTCAATTTCAAACATACGAGCCAGAAAATCCCAAATTATGGAAAGAAGCGTTTAGAAAATTAAAAATGTAATGAAATTCAATCAGAGGATGCTTAATAAAGCACCCTCTGATTTTTTAGTTCATTAGTAAGCTTTTATGAAACTTTGAATGTCTTCTACTCTAACAGGTTTATATTTATTAACCTCAATAATTCCTTCATTGGCTAATTCTTTAACTAGATTATGTAATTCTTCATCCCAATCATTACCGATTATTTTCCAATTTTCTTCATATTCAGGTTTGAGAACACCATTTTTAACCTCGATTATATACTTTTCTATCAATTTTCTTAAATCTCCTCCACTTATAGCGGAGAAATTTGGATGATCTTCTGTTCTTCCCAGTAGTTTTGGAAGTGGCTCTCCTTCCTTAAATACAGGGCCGTAAGTTAATAATTGAGTGTTAGCTCGATAATTGTTTACAGTCAAAGTAAGAACATCTTGGTCTTTGATAGATGTTCCATCAGATCTTCTAAGATTAACGATTCTCTCTCCTACAGGTTTGGATATATCTATTTCATAATAAACACCTTTGAAAATGTCATAATTGTATCCAGGAATCCTACTATTAAAAGAGATCGTTAAGTCATTTGGTTGATATTGGTTGTAGAAAGAAACTGACCATTCCATATATTTTTTCAATTGACTTCCAGTAACCTCAAGTACATACAAAGTATTGTCATATTTATATATTAAAGAAATATCTGATCTTTTTATTGGACCTTCTTTGATATTCGCATCTTCTCTAAATGCGGCTGCTGCAGAAACATCTATTTTTCTATCTATGACTTGTTCGCCAAAATACATTTGAACCGAGTTTATAAGATCTAAAAGCGCGGTTGGTTGGATCCACACCTGTGGTATCCCTTTTATTTCATCTTCAGGAACTAATGGTCCACCCACTAAAAATCCAATTTCTTCGTTTGCGTAATCTAACGCCTTATAGTGAAAAGGCTTTAATTTTCTTGTTAACTCTTTATCAGGCTGTACATATCCACTAGAAGTTTTTACATCATGATTTGCTGATCTCTTGTCTACGATTTCAAATTTATCGTCCTTCTTTTCGAGTTCTAACACAACTTGTGATACAACTCCACCACGACTTGCTGGTTCAACAAGTAATGTACCGTTCAATTTAACCTCTTGAGTTATATCGTTTTCCCGCTCATCAAAAATCTTGCCATTAATAGCCCTGTATATTTTTCCGTTGTAATAGTACATCTCAGCTATTTTCTGATGAGCATGGCCCAGTATTACTACATCTAAATCAGGAGTAATCTTTAAAATATCCAAAACACCGGAACCATAGGTGTCATATTCTTGTTCAAGGCCCATATGAAATGCACCTACAATTACATCAACTTTACCTTTTAACTGAGCAACAGCTATTCTTACCTCATCAACAGGATCAACTACTATATAATCCTTCAAGTTTGCAGCATCCCATCTTGTAATATTAGGAGTTACCATCCCTATTATTCCAACTTTTATTCCATCTTCTGTTGTAACAATCTTATACGGAGCAGCTAATCTTGTACCGTCTGGATTATATACATTACCACATAACACACTGTTAGGATCCTCATCTTTGGGAACAAATTGTCGCATAACCTTTTTAAGAGTGGGGATCCCATAGTTAAACTCATGGTTACCCAAAACAAAAACATCGTAATTCATCTCATTCAATGCAAAGATCATTGGATGAATCGCATCGTCTAAAAAAATGTGAGAAAGATTTTCTTGGATAGTATCACCGTTGTCAATAAGAATTGTATTACTTGGGTTTTCACTCTTTAGCTCTCTAATTATGGTTGCAACTTGAGCTAGACTTCCACTATAATCTGGTTGGTTTAAAGCATAATCATAAGGTAAAAAACGCCCATGTAGATCAGACGTAGCCAAAATCTGGAGTTCTATAGATTCTGCAAAAAATATTGAAAAGACACATAATAATACCAAAAACATGCTAAGAAATTTCTTTGTTGACATATTCCCACTCCTTTCTATATAGTTTATCCTTATTTTATTATAACAAAAGTGAATAAATTCTTTTTGTCTATTTTGATTTATTATATAAATTGACAAAAATCCGCTTTTTTTTGATATAATTCTACTGTTAACATATTTAATTTCTAATTGTAACTCAATTTTATATTTAATAGGATAGGGGGATGGGAAATGTACAAAAAGGTAACTATATTTATTTCAACTGTCTTATTAATCATCGCATTTGTCACAATACGTCATATGACGTTGCTTGGAAGCATTCTGTTTATAGTAGGAATATTAGGAAACATATTTTCAATCTTTTTCTTAGATAAAGGAAAAGAAAAAGATGTCGATATTGTATACACTAAGATAAAAAACAAGGACCTTTTGGTAGACAATATAGTAAAAAAACTAGAAAAAGAAAATGAGAAACTCTATTATCTTTTCGATGAATTTACTAAAGTTATAAGAGACTTTCGAACTTCTATAGAAGAGATGACAAATCTTTCCAAGGTAGTAAAACAAACCGCTAATGAATCATCCCTGCTTTCTCAAAACCTTATTGATATTAATAATTTTATAGTTGAAGGTGCTCAGAAACAAGCTATGGATGCTGAAAATGTTACAAAAGATTTGATTGAATTATCAAATAGTTTTGATAGGATGTTCAACAACATCAATGAAATAGAAGATGAAATCAACAAGCTTAAAGAAAAAAGCAATAAAGGAATATCAAATATATCAGTATCCATGAAAGAAAGTGAGGAAATGCAAACCGCCTTTTCTAAGGCTATTCAAACAGAGCAGGCGTTAAAAAACAGTGTAGATAATGCGTATAAAATTATATCTTCCATAGATTCACTAGCAGAAAGAATTAATTTAGTTTCACTTAATGCAGCAATAGAAGCGGCAAGAGCAGGAGAGGCTGGAAGAGGTTTTTCAGTTGTAGCGCAAGAAATTAGAGATTTAGCTGAGCAAAGTAATAACCTTGTCCAAGAAATAGGGGAAACACTAAAATTAATTAATGAAAAAGTTGATTCTACTATTGAATTAATTAATCATCTAGACGAAAGGGCTAATTCTCAACTTGAAGCAAACTCTGAAGTATACGATACTTTTAAGGATATATACTTTAGCATCGCTGATTCTATAACCAAACTTTCAGCACTAAAAGATAGTGTTTCAGAATTGGCGGATATTAAAGACTCTGTGATTAACTCCATTACAAATATTGCTTCTCTCTCACAAGAATTTGCAGCATCTACAGAGGAAGCTCAGTCAATTAGCGAAATGCAAAAAGAATCCAACCTCATGCTATTTGACCTTGCCCAAAAATTAATGAAAACAGTTCAAGAAGTAAGTACTGGGATAGCTAATTACAATATAGATGTACAAGAAAAGAAGGTAAAAAAGATCGGTTTTGTACATCTTCTACCTGAGGATCACCCATTTATTACCGAAATGATAAGAAACGGACAAAAAACTGCCGAGAGGTATGGTTATGAATTTTTGGTAAACTGTCCAGAAGCTGGTGCTCAAAGGTTCGAAAGACAAATAGAAAAGATAAGGGAACTTGAAGAAAAGGGTATAGATTATTTAATATTAACCCCGGCAGACAGTGAACGTTTTGTCAATATAATCAACAATCTAGATGCAAAAGGCATTAAAACAATATGTATTGACTCTGATTGTCTAAACAGCAAAAGACTAAGCTTTATCGGTACAGATAATTATGCTGCTGGAATAAAAATGGGTGAAGTAATAGCCAAGCACCTTAAAAACAAAGAAAAAGGCGACGTAATAATCAGTATGACAGACAGAAATCGAACAAATATGGTAGAACGTTTAACAGGTGTAGAAGACGAGCTAAAAAAACACAAAAATCTAAAAATAATTGCAATGGACTATGGAAAGATAAACACAACTGACAGAATAAAAAATTTAGAAGAGCTAGTAAGAAAATATCCACATTTTGATCTAATGGCGGGGCTTGATGCACATTTTTGCGAAATGGTTGAAATACTCAAAAAGAAATGCAATTTAACAGATAAAATTTTTATAGGTTTTGATAATATCCCCAAAAACATTGAACTTCTTGAAAAAGGTGTTGTTGATGCAATAGTAGCCCAACGTCAAGAATTATTCACAAATATCGCCATAAGAAAAATATATAGTTATGAAGCGGGCAACCCTGAAACTGGCGTTGAGCTGTTAGACACCTATGAAATCAATAAAATTAATGTTGGTGCACTACTAGCATTAAAGAAAGAATAATAAATATTAGTCTTTAACAAAATGATTCTACAAATTCAGGTAAAGGAAGAGGTTTACTAAAATAATAACCCTGTATTTCATAACATCCTTTTGATTGAAGAAAGGACAACTGTTCTTCTGTTTCTACCCCTTCTGCAATAACTTCAAGCCCTAAAATATGAGACATAGAAATTATACTAGAGACGAGCCTTTTTGAAGACTCACTTTTTAAAAGGTCATCAACAAAAGATTTATCGATCTTTATTTTGTCAATCCTTAACTTGTTAAGATATGACAATGAAGAAAAACCTGTACCAAAATCATCTAAAGCTATTTGCAGCCCCATTTTTTTTAAGGCATTAATCTTTTTCTGTGCAGAATAAAAGTCATCAATGAAAATCTCCTCAGTCAGTTCAACCCCTAAACACGAAGGATCTATACCATACTTATCCAAAACAATCTCAATAAAATTCAAAAAATCTTCATCTTCAAAAAAAGATTTAGAAACATTAAAAAATACCTTTAATCTATTCTTTGAAGAATTCAGTTCTTTAGCTATTTTAGTAGTACTTTCTAAAACAAATCTATCTATCTCAGTCATCAACCCTTTTTTCTTTGCAACCTCTAAAAAGTCCATAGGAGATAAAATAGTGCCGTCGCTCTTTTGTAACCTAACTAAAGCCTCTGCACCTATTAACTCAAAATTACGTGTTTCTATCTGTGGCTGAAAAAATAATACAAGCTTATTGTTCTGTAGGGCCTGATATATCTCTTCTTCAATAAGATTTTCATATTTTATCAAATTAGATAAATCTGGTGAATAAAAGTTGATATCGTTTTTTGAAGAAACGTTTAACGCCGTTCTAGCTTGATTTATCAACTGCTCAGGATCATTTGAATTATGAGGATAAGTACTGATACCAATTCTTGCTTTAATAAATGCTTTTTCTCCAAATATTTGCAAAGGCTCTGCTAATGTTTTAATTAATGTATTTGAAATTTCTTCTATATTCTCTAAAGAGTTAAGACTTCCAAATAAAGCAAATTCGTCATCAGCAATTCTTGAAACAAAAAAATCGTTCGCTGCAATTTTCGTAACTCTTTCTGTTATTTCTTTTATAATAATGTTTGTTTTCTCAAAATCATAAACTATAGGTAACTCGTGCATTTTATTAATCTTTATCACTATTAGGACATATTCTGCATCACTATTCACTGTAGTTTTTGAAATAACATCTCTCATTTTCTCTAATAGAAATTCTTTATTTGGCAACCATGTTTGAAAGTCATACTTATGTACCCTGGTAAGCTCTTCTTCTCTTTTAATATTAGTAGTTATATCAGAATTGATTGCAATATAGCCTATTAGCTCGTTGTTGTACCCCTTAATTTCAAAGATATTCGAATATGTAAAAATGATTTCTCCATTCTTTTTCTTATTGATTATCCTACCATTCCAAAATCCCTTCGTCTTAAGGTCATACCACATTCTCTGATAAAAAGTTTTATCATGCATATTAGAAGACCAAAAATGGGGATCTTTTCCAACTACTTCTTCAAGAGAATAACCCATCATATCACTAAAAGCCTTATTAATCGTTACTACTTTATTGTTTTTATCAGTTATTACAATAGCCTGCTGGGAATTATCAAACACATCTTTTGGAAAGAAAGTTTCAGGAGTTATCCTTCCGTACTTCTGTTTAGTATTTCTAATCAATATATATATGATATCCCTATCATCCATTCGTTTTTTCTTTCCAACTAATTCAAAATTATCAAAGCCTTCACGTTTTTCCTTTAACGATACTCTTAAAATCCATTCACTACCATAATCATAATTATTTAAATTGTGCTGAAACCTGTGAAAATCTTCTTCTCGCAATAATTTTATTAATTCATCTAGATTTCTAGGGATTTCATCTTTTCCAAAGCCGGTCACTCTCTTAAAATTTGATGAGTACAAAATCTTATGATTTGACAAATCTATTCTTATAACGGCCCCCGTGTGCATCTCTGATGAAGATTCATACATGTCTAATATCTCGCCTATTTCTTCTGTGCTTAGTCTCTGATCTCTCATATCTCGGCCACCTTTTTTAGAATAATCTTTGCTAGTTCTCATAATATAGTATAACATTTTTTTACATTAAAATAAATAACAGATAAAATCTTATTAATTTTTTTGTTTGTAAAATTCTTATTTAGTGAAGCTTACTATAAGACTTATAACAGGAAAAACAACATACTTATTGTTCCTGATTGTTAATAAAAGTAAATTAAAAGATAACATTGTATTAAAAAAACATCTTTAAAGACTAATATTTTCTAAACATCTTCATTTGATGAAAAAAATGTTATTTTCCCTCAATATTTTTTTAATAATTAACCATCACATTATCTAATAAGAAATGTATTTATCTTTTGAAACTATTTCAACAAAAAATCCCCTCTAGAAAGAGGGGAAAGATTAATTATAATTAGATATTAAGGCTAAATTTCATGCACATCTATTATATCCATTATAACATCGAATTCATTTCTTGAAAAACCTTTGTCAAGATATTCTACCTCACCTACTTGATTATCGTATGGATCAGATCTTAAGAATTTCTTTTGTGGCAAAAGGTCATAGTGAAATTCCGAATTAGCAACCATTCTAAAGGGGTCTAGGTTACCAAAATAGAAATTCCATCTTCTTTCATTTTTAGCCCTGTAAGCACTGCCACCAAATGAAAGATCTGCAAATAACCATCCATATGGTTCTATATAAAACTGTGCCCAATCATGAGGGCCAACACCATATGGAGTTACATACAAACCCGATTGCCATTTTGCTGGAATTCCTACAATTCTACATAAGGTTATAAACAGAAGGGCTTGAACACCGCAATCTCCTTTCAAATTGTATGCAGCATATTCTGGAATATTAACAATTGACACATAAGGTCTGACATAAGAGTACTGAACATTTTGAGTTATATAATCATAAATCTTTCTAGCCTTAAGCAAAGGATTTACTTCTTCTTTAACTATCTCTCTTGCCAAATCTACTAAAAATGGAGAAAACTTGATTTGAGGTAACCATTCATTTGTGTGAAATTTGGGCTGCCTTTTAAGCACTTTATTAAAATCAGGATTTACATATTTTACATGATTTTCGTATGAATATTCGACTGTAAAATTTTCGTTTTCTTTCAATTGTTCTTCAAAGAATATAGTTCTTTGGGGGTATGTTTCTGGAGAGATAAATTTTGCAGTATGAGAGGTGTTAAGTATGTTAATATTAGCTATCTGTTGAGCTTTTTGTGGAATAGGCAAGTGAACCCTCACAGTTTCATTAATTCTGGCATGCTCACTTTTCATCTTAATACCAGTTTTGAGATGGATGAAATAGCTTTTTTCGCCTTTTTCAATAATTTCTTTTATAGCGTTGTCTAAGAAGTCCCTTTCCTCTTCATCTTCTATTTCTTTAATTCTCAGACGTTCTTTAATTGTTGGATGCACTTTTATGATATTATCTAAAAATCGCTTGCTGAACATCTCTCTTCCTTCAATGAATATCCAATCTGCATAGCGTTGATCTTTCAAATCTTCTAAATCTTGCCTTGTAAAACCTTCAATTTTTTCTTGAGCTAGCTCCAAAGCTTCTTCGAAAGTATATATGTATTCATTTTTAAGAACATCTATTCTGTACTTTTCAAAGTTTAGGCGTTGCTTCAACGTATTTGAAATATTTCTATCTAAATAAATATCAATCAATCTAACTGCTTTTTGAAATTCTCCAAAACAAATTAAATTATTTACATCTTCAGGTAAATCGGCTATCAAAAAATCTAAATTGTTCAAAATATTTCGCCTCCTATAATTTGAAGATACAAACTATTCTTAACTTTTATTATACTATATTTTGTTATAATCCACATAAATTCAAACCTTGTAGAGCCGCTCTATACGAGCGTCTCGTTTTTTGTTTTAAATAATGATAAAACCTTGGAGACGCCCATATAGGTCGTCTCTACACTTGATTTAATAAATGTTTAAATCAATTATTGATTGGTAAACATATAATTTGTGTTTTGAATTATTCTAGGAAACTACATCAATTTTTAGTTGTAGAGACGCTCTATACGAGCGTCTTTTTTGTTTTCAAAATAACCATTAAACCCAGAGACGCCCATATAGGTCGTCTCTACACGAGGTTAAATCAATTTTTGGAAGATTATTAAATGTAAAATTACCCGTCCTTGAATAAGAACAGTTGTTTTGTATGGTATAATTAAGGTGGAAGTTAAATTACTGAACTTATTGATGCTCAAATAACACCAAAAGTGAGGACACCTAATGAACGAAATAAACAATCCACATGATGCTTTTTTCAAAATGAGTTTTGGAGATATAGAAATAGCAAAAGATTTCTTACAAAACTATCTACCAAAAAATGTTGTTAAAGCGATAGATTTAAATTATTTAGTGAAAGAAAATGGAAGTTATGTAGATGAGGAATTTCAAAATGTGCAATCAGATTTATTATGGAAAACTAAGATAAACAATCATGCGGGATATATATACTTTCTATTTGAGCATAAGAGTTATAAAGATAAAAAAATCATATTTCAGTTATTAAAATACATGCTTAAAATATGGGAAGATACATACGAAAAATCAAAAAATACTATTCCGATAATAATACCCATAGTAATATACCATGGAGAAACTGCATGGAATATAGAAACTAACCTAATAAACCTTATTGAAGGAATAAAAGCCATGCCCGAAGAAATAAGAAAATACATACCAAGTTATGAGTATGAGCTGCAAGATTTCTCACCAAAGTCGAAAGCAAGTATAGTAGGGGAAGCGTACACAAGATTGGTGATAGAAGTAATGAGGAGTGCATTTGAAAAAGATATAGAAAGATTTTACAAAGCATTTAGGCTAATAGTAGAACTAATAAATAAAATGCAAGATAAAGAAAAAGCAGATGAAGTATTTGAGATGTGTATAAAATACCTATTAAATGTAAGAGATGATATAGAAATAGAAGAATTAGAAAGAACAGCAAAAGAAGAATCGGTTGAAAGGGGTGAATTGATAATGTCGATAGCTGAGAAGTTAAGAGAAGAAGGTATTGAAAAAGGTATTGAAAAAGGAAAAATAGAAGGAAAAAAGGAAATTGCTATTAATGTATTGAGTCGAAGATTTGAAAATGAATTAACAGAAGAATTGAAAGAGAAAATTCGAAATGCTGATGATGAAACAATTAATTACATCGGAGATAATCTATTAGAAATAACGATAGAAGAATTGAAAGAAATTTTGAATTAGAAATAGTAATTATTAGTTTTTGTATGAAAAATAAGACATTATTAATCAGGTAAATGTATTATAATAAATATTAATCCATAATTGTAGAGACGCTCTATACGAGCGTCTTTTTTTAAGGATATTGATTTTGAAATCAGGAGACGCGCGTATAGCACGTCTCTACACAAGCTTAAATCAGTGTTTAAAACTATTTACTTATTATATTGTATTTGATTTTCTTACTTTTTAATCTAATAATTTTAAAGTTATTTTTGTAAATTCAAGAAAATCGTTTAGATGTTCTTCAATAATTTTTTGAACTATGCTCAAATTAAGAGCTTGATAATCATGAACAGCTATATTTCGAAATCCTACCATCGCTTTCAATCTGTCAGCTAACCTTTCATCAATAATGTTCGCTTCATTAAGAATATCAAAAACTTGACGAGTTGTCTGTGGAACTCCTAATTTATTAGTAGATACAATATGCATAGCTATATCTATACAAGCTTCACACGCTCTTTGAATATTTAATATTATTGAGTCTTGCTTTGTGTAGTTTTTTAAATTTTCTGGATCATCGTTATATTCTTCATTTATTCTATAAATACATCTCTCAATAGTCGCTGTTTTATTTATTATAATATCATTTTGCATATATGCTCCCACTTTCTTTTATTTTATCTAGAATTTCTTCTCGTTCTTCATTTAACCTTGCATAACTTTTATAGGTAATCATTTCAAAGATGGCTCTTTTTTTCTCATCACGAGAGTAAATTACAATTCCGGTGCTTATTATTTGAGTTTGAAAAACAGTAGTCGCTTTTTTAATATCTATTAAATCTACTTCTCTGCCTACTAAATCAGCTAACTTCTGAGATAAAAGAAAAAGATCAAATGGATCTACGGATTTTTCACTCAAAAAGGCGATATCAATATCGCTATCTTCTCTCATTGTGTTTTTTACTGAAGATCCAAAAAGATATATTACATCTACATCTAAATTTTTGATTAAAAAGTTTTTTATAATATCAATTTGCTGCTGGGTTATCATTTTGACATCCCCTCTTATTCGATTTTCAAATACTTTGCGATAGAGTCATTAAATGTTATTTCTCCTAATTTAATTATATCATACAGTTTTAAATTTAAAGAGAGGAGATCTTTGGTTTATTAATTAAGGAAAATAATAATGCACAAAAAAGATTTGTTGTTAGGGTTTAGATGATTTTTGAATGTTATTTTTATTAATTTTATTATATCATTAACACTCAAGCAATAGATATTATTGAAATTATAAAAATCAACTATACTTCTTTAAAAAGAGAAACTATAGAGCAATATGATATAATTTTAATAATTATCATGTATATAAACTATCTTGTAACGTGTATTTATTTAATCTTCATGCAAAAACACTATCACAAACAAAACTTCTTAAAGTGAAAAAGATACATCGAGCTTAAAAGTTAATGTTGTTGTACAAAAAGAAGATAATTGGTATGTAGCTAGATGCAAGGAACTTTAAAAGGTATTCTTCAACGAGCAAGTTTAGATATCGACGAATTTTCGAAATATCTGTAATCACATAATTTATCAACTGTTGACTTTATGGGATCTAATTTGGGAACTGTAAGCAGAGCCCATATCTTTCGGATTTAATGGCGTCTAAATGCGTAAATATAATGTAAGACGATTTTACAAAGCATTTAGGCTAATAGTAGAGCTAATAAATAAAATGCAAGATAAAGAAAAAGCAGATGAAGTATTTGAGATGTGTATAAAATACCTATTAAATGTAAGAGATGATATAGAAATAGAAGAATTAGAAAGAACTGCAAAAGAAGAATCAGTTGAAAGGGGTGAATTGATAATGTCGATAGCTGAAAAGTTAAGAGAAGAAGGTATTGAAAAAGGTATTGAAAAGGGTATTGAAAAAGGGAAAATAGAAGGAAAAAAGGAAGTTGCTATTAATGTATTGAGTCGAAGATTTGGAAATGAATTAACAGAAGAATTGAAAGAGAAAATTCGACATGCTGATGATGAAACAATTAATTACATCGGAGATAATCTATTAGAAATAACGATAGAAGAATTGAAAGAAATTTTGAATTAGAAATAGTAATTATTAGTTTTTGCAAGGAAAAATAAAACAATATTTATTAGGTAAATATATTATACAAGCATTAATTTACAATTGTAGAGACGCGCTACACGCGCGTCTCGTTTTTTAGTTTTAAAGCATTATTCCCCAATTAAATCATTCTATCCCTAATTCTTCTAGTGAAAATTTAAACTCTCTTATCCCAGATACATATGGCGCAATTTCATATAATTGAAAAACTATTACTAACTCATCATTTGAAATATAATAATTATCAATCATTTCTACTGTAGTTTCTTTAAATTTTTATAAAAATACCTCCATAACTCTAATTCTTACTAACTATGAATTCCTTTAACTTCTTCGCTACGTTTAGCAAAGGAGAGGCGAGAGGACTCTGCCCTTAACCCATTATAAATCCAACAACATATTTTTAAAAAAATCTCCATTTGTAAAGTATCTATTTATATTGTTTTAGAATTAAGAAGAACGAAAAGTAAAACTTTCACTATATAATCTCCTTTTAATCTACATTTTTTCAAATTTAGAAACGATCTACACAGAAGTCTCTAACTTTTTTTATCCCCATGTTTATTTTACAATACACTTTTCATTTTACCTAATTATTTTAAACATGCATAATTATTTTAAATATGCATAATATAGTTGAAATTTGATATAATAAAATGTATGTGTTTAAAGAAAATTGAGGTAGATTATAGAAAGGGGAGGAACCAATGAAGGTCACAATCCTTTACGATAACGTCGCATATAACAAAGACTTGGAACCTAATTGGGGATTTTCAGCCTTGATAGAAAAAGAAGGTGCTCCAAAAATACTGTTTGATACAGGTAGTAGTGGAAAAATTTTGCTTAATAATATGAGAAAGCTTGGTATATCACCAAACTCTATAGATGAAATTTTTATTTCTCATGCTCATTATGATCATGTTGGTGGATTATCTGGCTTTCTGTCAGAGAATGATCAAGTAAAAGTATGGGTGCCACCTGTTTTTAAAGGGGTTAAGAATGCAAGAGAAGTTGTCACAATATATAGTGCAACTAAGATTCACGAAGGAGTCTATTCTACTGGAGGTATATACGGAATCGAGCAATCTCTTTGTGTAGAAACCAGCAAAGGAATTGTTATTATTACAGGGTGTTCTCATCCTAAGATGGAAGACATTTTAAAGGCTGCTTCTCAATTTGGTGAAGTCTATGGGATTATTGGGGGTCTGCATGGTACCCCTGCTGAATCTTTAGAGGGGTTAAAACTAATCTGTGCTACTCATTGTACAGAACAGAAAGATAAAATAAAGCAAATATATCCAAATTCCTATCTTGAAGGTGGAGCAGGAAGAACAATTGAGATATAGTTAATAATTGAATAGATAAATAGTCCTCAAAAATTAGTTTTAATCTTAGGTTACGAGGAGGATAATTAATGACCCAAATCGAAGCTGTAAGAAAAGTTATGGAAGAAAACGGTGGATATGCTACCCTTAATTATTTATACACACATGTCTTAAAAGTACCTGGAGTTAAATGGGAAACTAAAACTCCCTATGCCTCAATACGTAGGATTGTTCAAAACGAACAGTATTTTTTCAAAATCAAACCTGGTTTATGGGCTTTGAAAAGTTATAAAGATAAATTACCTAAAGAAGTTCTTTCGTTGATGGAAATAAGTAAAAATCCCAAAAAAGAAGAAAATATAAATCATACTTATTATCAAGGGGTGCTTGTTGAATGGGGTAATATTCTAGGATTTGAAACTTATGTACCACCACAAGATAAAAACAAAAAATATTTAGAAAAACCATTAATAGAATATGTAACTCTCAAAGAAGTATATAATTTTACTTATGATAGCATAATCCGAACCATCAAGACGATAGATGTTATTTGGTTTAATTCAAGAAAATTTCCTGAATATGTTTTTGAAGTTGAACATACAACAGATTTTATCAATTCTTTAACAAAATTTTCACAACTACAAGACTTTTCTGTTAAGATGAATATAGTTGCACCTAAGCAAAGGAAAGAAGAATTCAAAGATAAATTAAGTAAATTTGCGTTTAAACCCATAGAAGAAAGAATACAATTTATAAGTTATGACAATCTTCACAATTGGCTTCAAAAATTAAATCGCTAAAGACCAACAATAGGTTACTAAATAATAATCCAATCTAAAACAAGGAGACGCCCGTGTAGGGCGTCTCTACTGTTCCAAATGGGGCTCAAACAGAGCCCCTCTTTATTGGAGATTGTTATTTATTCAACACTTCTAGTAACTTTTGCAACATTTCATCAGTGAAATTTCCTTTGCTAAAACTGACTAACCCTCTTAGTGGCATATCCATAATCCATTTTATTACATCGTTCACATCTTCTTTTTCCTTACCAGGTTCTTTTATCTTTTCTAATATACTGTCTACTACATCTAAAATTATTTTTTCTGTTTTTGCGTCTTCTAACAAATCTCTTACAAGCGAATTCCTATCGTATTTTTTCTTTATAGTAACTGTTGAATTCACTTTTACTGTTTCTTTTAATTCTATCTCTTTTGATGATTTACCTACCAGTATCTCAAACTCTCCACTTTCTACATACCAGTCTCTTATCTCTGTGTTGTAATATGCAAATGACCTTTTATCTAGTTTAAACGTTACTGTCTTTTCTTCTCCTGGCTCTAGTTCTATCTTTTCAAAGCCTTTTAATTCTTTTTCTGGCCTGTTTACTTTACTTTCTACATCCCTTACATACAGTTGTACTATCTCTTTTCCTTTTACCTTTCCTGTGTTTTTTACCTTCACTTTTACTTCTATCGTTTCTTTGTCTGTTATTTCTTTTTTGTCTACACTTATGTCTGTGTATTCAAATGTTGTGTAACTTAATCCATATCCAAATGGGAATAGTGGTTCTATCTCTTTTTTGTCGTAGTATCTGTAGCCTACAAATACTCCTTCTCTGTATTCTACTTTGTTTCCTTCTCCTGGAAAGTTTAGGTACGATGGGTTATGACTTAGTTTTTTGGGGAAGGTTTCTGCTAGTTTTCCACTTGGGTTTACTTCTCCAAAGAGTATGTCTGCTACAGCTCCTCCTCCTGCTTGACCTCCTAGGTAACTTTCTAGTAGTCCTTTGACTTTATCTATCCACGGTATTTCTACGGGAGCTCCGTTACTTAATACTACTATTGTGTTTGGTTGTACTTTTGACACTTCTTCTATTAGTTTGTTGTGGTTTTCTGGCATTTTCATGTGTTTTCTATCGTATCCTTCTGATTCGTATCTGTCTGGTAATCCTGCAAAGATTATCGCTACATTTGATTTTTTCGCTGTTTCTTTTGCTTTGTCTATTAGTTCTTGGTTCATTTCATCGTTGTCTAGGTTGTATCCTTCTTCGTAGATGATTTTTGCTTTTCCTTGGACTAGCTTTTCTATCTCTTCTAGGGCGTTATCTAGTTTTGTTGGGTTGACGTGTGAGCTTCCTCCTCCTTGGTATCTTGGCTTTTTCGCAAATGCCCCTATTATCGCTATGGTTCCTTCTTTTTTTAGCGGTAGGATGTTGTCTTGGTTCTTTAGGAGTACCATGCTTTCTCCTGCTATCTTTCTTGCTAGTTTGTGGTGGGCTTGTTTGTCGTATGTTGTTCCTCGGTTTCTGTTATCTACTGCCTTGAATATTATTTTTAGTAGTCTTTCTACTGTTTGATCTAGTTCTTTTTCGTCAAGTTTCCCTATCTTCACTGCTTCTATTATCTTTTGGTCTCCTATCCCATAACTTGATGGCATTTCTAGGTCTAACCCCGCTTCTAATGCATCTACCCTTTCATCTACCGCTCCCCAGTCTGATACTACAAATCCTTCAAACCCCCACTCTTCTTTTAGTATCTCTGTTAGTAGGTATTTGTTTTCAGAGGCTAGTATCCCATTTACCCTGTTGTATGAGCACATGACTGTCCAGGGTTTGCCTTCTTTTACTGCTCCTTCAAAGTTTGATAAATATATTTCTCTTAATGTTCGTTCGTCTATTGTTTCGTCTATGGTGAATCTTCTGTATTCTTGGTTGTTCGCTGCGTAATGTTTTAAGGAGGTTCCTACTCCCATACTTTGTACTGCTTGTATGTAGGCTGTTGCTAATTGGCTTGATAGGTATGGATCTTCTGAGAAGTATTCGAAGTTTCTTCCACAAAGCGGTGACCTTTTTATGTTTATTGCTGGCCCTAATATGATGTCTACTTCTTCTGCTTGACATTCTTGAGCTATGGCTTGTCCCATTTGTTTGATTAGTTCTCTATCCCAGGAACTTGCAGTTGTTACTGCTGTTGGAAAACATGTTGAGGGTACACTGTTTCTTTGGTTTGGTACTTCTTTCCTTAATCCGTGTGGCCCATCACTCATCTTTATTGAAGGTATTCCTAACCTTTCTATGGGTTTTGTGTGCCAATTGTCTAACCCTGAACATAAGCTAGCTTTTTCTTCAAGTGTCATCTGCGCAATTAGACTTTTTATGTCTCTTTCCACTTTTTTCACATCCTTGTTTGTAATAGTATTTGTGTTTTAATGCTCTTTAATCCTTCTATAACAAATTACCATTGTCCTGTTAATTGAAAACCACTTCAAAGCTAAAATTCATGCATTTTTGCTAAATATAACCCTCAATCTCCTTTTCTATAGCCATTATCGCTGCTCCATAGGCTATACTCTTTTCATTTAATTGCGAAGTCAACAGTTCACATCTGTTAGTAGTTAACACTTGATCTAAAAATGAAGTTTTTATTGTTTTAATCATAAGAGGTAAGATTGGAGAAATCTCTCCACCAATAATAATGTGTGAAGGATTGAAAATGTTTGCTAGGTTTGCAGACAAAACTGAAAGATAAAACGCTTCTTCGTTTATTAACTCAACTGCCAATTTATCTTTTTTCAAAAATAACTCATTTAATTCTCTGACATTATCTATTTTTTTGCTTTTACTTTGCTTGTTATATGACTCAATTAGTCGAGGTAATGAAGCAAGCGCTTCGGCGCAACCTCGTCTCCCACAACTACACAACGGTCCATCTGTCTTTATTACAGAATGTCCTGCCTCTAAGGCAGCCCCATTTACTCCCCTAAAAATACTTTCTTTAACAACTAACCCAGTACCTATACCCCTTCCTACAATAATTCCTAATACCATAGCATTTGAAGACAATTTATTATAATGATATTCAGCAAAGGTCATTAAATTAGCTCCATTATCCAAAAAAACAGGCTTATTCAATTTTCCTTCAAGTAACCTAGCCATATCAACGTCTTTCCACTTTAAATTAGGAGACAACAGTAACCTTTTCTGATCAGCGCTAACAATCCCAGGTAAACCCACTCCCACACTGATAATATCTTCTTGAGATATATGAGCTTTGTTAACAAGTTCATCAATCATATTTTTAATATCATCTGCTAAAGCATTCGGGCTTAAATGATTAGACAGTCTTTTACTATTACTATCTTTCATCTCATTAACTAAATTCAAAAGAACCGCATCAATATGTGACTCTCCCACCTCTATTCCAACAGAAAAACCGTTTTCTCTGTTAATATCTAACAATATCGGAGGCCTTCCACCAGAGCTCTTCCCAACCCTTTTTTCTACAAAAAAGTTCTTCTCAAGAAGACGTTGAGTACACCTTCCAACGGTAGATGGACTCAGCTTTGTAATCTTAGCTATCTCAGTTCTTGAAATAAGAGATTTCTTTTGAACGGTTTTAAAAACCTCTAAAACATTATCTGGCTCCACAACAATCCTCCTATAATTGTTAACAATAATTTGCTTTAGTAAAGATATAACAAAGTTTTATATATTTCTATAAACATTGTATAAAATAACAAACTTTTTTTCAACCTCGAAAAAAGTCAAGGAGAAACAAATAAGCCCGATTTATATAAAATAACAACTTTTTCTTTTACTTTTCATACCACTTACTTTCTATCAGGCAGAAAGAAAGTCATAAAAGTTCACAAATCCTGATTTCAACGACTTGTAGAGACGTGCTATACGCGCGTCTTGTTTATTGATTTTCTGTAGAGACGTGCTACACGCACGTCTCTGATTTTTGTTTTAAACCATAATTAAAACCATGAGACGCCCATATAGGGCGTCTCTACATCTGTTCAACCAACGTTTAAACAATATATTGTTTGGCAAACATTTAAATTTAATAACATTCTACTATTACCTAAATCTATTATAATCCTTGTTAATTTTTAATTGTAGAGACGTGCTACATGCGCGTCTCGTATTTGTTATAACCAGCGTTAATTTTTAGTTGTAGAGACGTGCTACATGCGCGTCTCTGATTTTTGTTTTTAAACCATAATCAAATTCATGAGACGCCCGTATAGGGCGTCTCTACACCTGATCAACCAACGTTTAAACAATATATTGTTTGACAAACATTTAAATTTAATAACATTCTATTATTACCTAAATCTATTATAATCCTTGTTAATCCTTAATTGTAGAGACGTGCTATATGCGCGTCTCGTATTTTTGTTTTTAAATCATAATTAAAACCATGAGACGCCCATATAGGGCGTCTCTACAACTGATCAACCAACGTTTAAACAATATATTGTTTGGCAAACATTTAAATTTAATAACATTCTGCTATTACCTAAATCTATTATAATCCATGTTAATCCTTAATTGTAGAGACGTGCTACACGCGCGTCTCGTATTTATGTTTTTAAACCATAATTAAAACCATGAGACGCCCGTGTAGGGCGTCTCTACATCTGATTTAACCAAAGGTTGAATTATTTATTATTTGGAGACGCCCATATAGGGCGTCTCTACATCTCTTTAATCAAAGCAGGGCGATAGCCCTGCAACATAACCAACTTTACTTCACAAACAATCCCATTAAAGTTTCTCAAAATAACTCCGATAATAATAATGAAATTCTCTAGCGCTAGAGAAAAACCAGCCCAAGGAAGGGCAAAAAATAAAAATCACACGGAGGTGTATGAATTTATGAGGATTAATCACAACATAAGTGCTTTAAACGCATGGAGGTCTTTAGACCAAGTTAACTCATCTATGGGTAAAACACTTGAAAAACTGTCTTCAGGATTAAGAATCAACAGAGCGGGAGACGACGCAGCAGGGCTTGCCATCTCTGAAAAAATGAGAGGACAAATCAAAGGTTTAGACATGGCTGTTAAAAACGCTCAAGACGCAATATCCTTAATACAAACTGCAGAAGGAGCCTTAACAGAAACACACTCTATACTTCAAAGAATGAGAGAACTTTCCGTACAAGCAGCATCAGACACAAACACAAACGTAGATAGAAACCAGATACAGGCAGAAATAGATCAATTAAGAGAAGAAATCGATAGAATAGCAAGAACCACAGAATTCAACACTATGAAACTACTTGACGGTAAGATAGAAAGCTTCAGGCCAGAAGCAGATGTTAAAGTAGTTACTGGTGGAAACTTTGATTTACAAGCATCATTAAAAGGAACTGCATTAGGTGCTATGACGGTGGCTTCTGGAACATCCTTGGGGGAAGTTGAAGTTGAGAGTGGAGATAATACTGCCGTAGTTAGCCTTGAACTTAATGATTTAGAATTAGGAGCAGTTACAGTAAAACTTATAGATACGGGTGAATCTAATGCTGACGGCATAGGAACTATTCAAATAACATATAATAACGTGAATTTTAACATTGAAGGGCTCGATCTTAATACAAACCAAACAGTATCTACAACGGTTGGAGATTTAAAATTTGACTTTGTATTATCTGATAGTAAAATCGATTCTATAAAAGTTTCTCTTGCAACTTCAAAGGCTGTGGATGCTCCAGAAGGCTCGTATGTTGTAGAAGTAGGGCAATTTAAAGGTGAAGGAACGAGCCCGTTAGATGTAAGAGTAAATTACTTTAACGATGAAGGTTTGGTAACTTCACCAATAGTAGATTTCTCTGAGGGGAAAGCATCTATTGACAATGTGTCGATGACAGCTTCAAAAGAAGACGGGTTTAGTGTTTCAGTCAAAGCCCTATCATTCACTTGGAACACCGATGTTTATGACATTAATGATTTCAACGGTGCCTTACCAATGGAAGCAGTTATCGATAGTGGAGTTGTAAGGGCCGAGGAGAGGTGGTATGACGATACCTCGCTTGTCTTACAAATAGGAGCAAATGAGGGACATAATATTGTTCTTGGAATAGATGACATGAGTGCCAAAGCTTTAGGACTTACAACAAGTTCACTCAAAGCTACAGATCAAGATAGTGCAGAAAGAAGCATTATGGTTGTAGATGCAGCAATACATAAAGTAAGTACAGCAAGAGCGTCCCTTGGAGCTGTTCAAAACAGATTAGAACACACCATTTCCAACTTAGGTGTAGCTTCTGAAAACCTAACAGCAGCAGAATCAAGAATCAGAGATGTAGACATGGCAAAAGAAATGATGGCGTTCACAAAACAACAGATATTAATGCAATCAGCAAATGCAATGTTAGCTCAATCAAATATGATTCCTCAAAACGTTTTACAATTGTTGAGATAATAAATCAAATAGCAAAGAGGGCCGAATGGCCCTCTTTTTTTTAGGACTTTCACACATACTTCTAGTATAATTAATTAGAGAAATAAAAATTATACCATAGCTAGCTTTTAGAGGAGGCAATTAAAAAATGGTTTCAAACAATGAAGGCTTACTTTCTGTAGCAATGATAGTAAAAGACGAAGAAGCTAATATAAGACATGCTTTGGAGTCTATAAAAGATGTTGCAGATGAAATAATTGTAGTTGATACGGGTTCAACTGATAGAACTCCCGAAATAGTAAAAGAATACACAGACAAACTATACTTTCATGAATGGCAAAACGATTTCTCTGAAGCAAGAAATTACTCTTTGCAATTTCCAACTTGTAAATGGGTATTAATATACGATGCTGATGAAGAAGCATCTGAATCTTTTAGAAAGAATATTCGAGACTTTCTAAAAGGTCTTGATAAATCAGTAAACACAGTCTACCTTCCCACAATTAGTTATCTAGATATAGATTTAACTAAAACAGAGATTGCCTCTACCCCTCGAATTTTTAGAAGAGGAACCATTTCATACAAAAATGTTGTTCACAACCAAGCTATCTACCAACCAAAAGTAGTGCATGCCAACTTTCCCATATTACATTATGGATATATCTGGACACGAGCTTTAAAAAAGAAAAAATATGAAAGAACTGGAAATCTTATTAGAGAACATTTACAAACAGCTAAAGAACCTCTAGAGCGAATATATTATTTGGTTCAATTGTACAAAACAGAATCTATTGGAGGATATACATATAAAAAGAATCAGGTGGCTTGGCAAACCTTAGAAGCAATACAAAAAGTAGGGCAAATTCCTGCTATTGGTCTTGAATTTATGTATTTATTTGGACTGGATTGCATTATGGGTGGTTTAAAAGACTTATCTAAACAACTTTTAGAAAAATGTATAAAAGTTGCACCGAATTATCCAGACCCTTATTTTGCTATGATGGTAGCATATGAACGAGAAAAAGATTGGAACGAACTACTAAAATGGGGCAGAAAGTTTTTTGAAGTGCTTGACGATGCTATGAAAAACGTAGAAAAATTCGAATGGACAATAATGTCTTTCAAACAGATCCCTCTTGCAAATATATTGATGGCAAGATCCTCCTTAAAAACAGGTGATTTTGAAGGTTTCAATCAATACCTCAAAGACACATTCTCAGAAGAAAATGTAACCTTAGAAAGAAACAATGTATATGTTCTTCTTCAAGATATAAACGAAACAGTAAAAACAAAAAGCGAACTAGAAAGTATAATACCAGGAATTAAAATCCTTGTTGACAACTTAGAAAAAGAAGGAATGGTAATTTACTATGATTCACTGATTGAAAAAATCGCAGATTTAAACCTTGAAGTTGACAATGACTTATTAGACAAACTAACCCACAAAAACGAAATATCTAGATATATATTAAAAAAGCTACAAACTGGTGAAGACCAACTTTTAGACTTTTTAACAAAAGACGATCACCTTGAATTTGTTGAAAAAACAGAGATACCAGGACTTCTCCTGTTTTATTCAATATTAAAAAACACACAAGATACAATAGGCATATTAAAAACCCTTTCCTCTTTTAGAAAAATAGAAAACGAAAAGGTTCAGGGAGTATTGTATGCATTACTGGGAGATTGCTATTTAAGAGTAAAACGCTTTAAAGAAGCAATTGATCAATATAGAAAAGCAATGGAGATTCTGCCCGAATTGTCAAGGTTTATAAAGCCAGTGGTTGAAGATTTAAGTACTAAGCTAGATCCATTAATGGACGGTGTGTACGAAGAAATGTATTCGTACTTTTCATCTGGAAAAGAGTTTATATTCAACATTATAGAATATATTGGTCAAGAGCAATGCCAAAGGCTTTATCTCATTTCAGATTCTCCCTTTGCATTGTACACATCAGGTATTTCATATATCCAAAAAGATTCAGAAAAGGCAAAAAAACTGTTAAACAAAATAGAAAATACAGAAGAATTCCCGTTTTATTACTACAGACTAGCGAAAATCTATGAAAAAGAGGATATGAAAAAAGCCTTTGAATTACACATCAAATCTCTTGAAGAAAACAACAAACTAGCAGATTTTGCGCTTGGACGATATACATACTCTGGGCTTTATCCAAACACTCGATTTAATTTCATGAAAAACAATGATGAAATAATTTGGGTAGGAAATATCTCAGAGAAACTTTCTACGCTTGGTATTATACACCCAATAAGAAGCTGGAAAAAAGCAAACAATTTTATGTATGCAGTTCCTTACCCTTCTGATGAGGCATTAAAAATATATGAAGAACGAGAAAAAGAAATATACAAAACCAAACCATTTGAGATTAAAAAAGAATACATTTTAAAAGGCTTAATTGACTCTGGAATCAACGACTTACAAATAGTAGGATTTGATGAAGAAAAATACAAAAGCGTCTTTGATGATTTAGAAATAACAGTGAATGAAGATTCAAAAAATCTTTTAATTCTAGGAGAATTTGAAAAAAATTTTGATATGTCAAAACACTTAAACAATGCAGAAAAAGTACTAGCTTTTGTATATGTACCTGATCTAAACGATAGAGATAACATAATATGGTACGGTCCAAATTTTAGGGTGTTAAGAACAACAAAACAGCTTAAAGAACTACTTGAAAAAGAAGGATTCAAAATACTTCGACTAGAGGCGTTAAACGATAATTTAAGATGTATATTAGCTCAAAAACAATAGGGACGTGTAATATTTATACGTCCCTGTTTTGTTGATTACATCATTAATATTTAATAAAACTACCCTCTTTTACTTCGCCTTTCAAAACTCCTTCAATCTGAAGAACCATCCCAGAAAGAATTCCATTCAAAAATTCAAGACGCTCAGCGCTATCATGGTTACCCGAAATTATAATTGTGGGAATTCTAAATTCAAGCACTATCTTTGAAAGAGTTTCATTTAAAAGATTAATAGCCTCGGCAGGTGGAACGACTCTATCATATAAATCTCCTGAAATGACCAAAACATCAATTTATCTTATTTTTTATCAGTAAAAACATCAAAAAATATATAGTGAAATTAATATTTTGAGTATATAAAATATTTCATATGCTCAAAAACGCTGTCAATCAAAAAAACAAACTATTAGTAAAAATATTTTCTATTGATTTTTTTCTCAAAATAATCTTGCTATCCTATTGATTTTATGTAATAATATGGTATAATAAAAATGGATCGAGTAAGTGTATAAGTTACTAAAAATCACTATATGGGGGACTAAAGCCCTAAGGGAGGCTTGGCTAATGGATAAGAAACCTGAAAAAAAGAAAGACCAAGGCAAAAAAGATAAGCCGAAAGATTCAAAGAAGAAGTAGTTTCATAGAATGTCTTGGGGTTTTGTATGTAGTTAATAAGTAATCGAAAAAGGCGGTCGAATGACCGCCTTTTATTTATCTATAATAATGTTGGATATTTAAATCAAAAGCAAGATGCGGATGTAGAGACGCCCGATATGGGCGTCTACCAATAATAGATCATTCAACCTTTGATTAAATAAAATGTAGAGACGCCCGATATGGGCGTCTACCAATAATAGATCATTCAACCTTTGATTAAATAAAATGTAGAGACGCCCTACACGGGCGTCTCCTGAATTTAATTGTGGTTTAAAAACACAAAGCGAGACGCGCATATAGCACGTCTCTACAACTAAGATCCAATGTTGGTTATAATAAACTGACGCGCATATAGCACGTCTCTACAACTAAAGATCAATGTTTGCTATAAACTATTACATTATACCGTTGTTTTATTGCTCTTTTCATTTTCTTGACTTCTTATTTTTCCTTCTGGTATAATATCTCTGACGTTATGAACCAACAATCTTCTTGATTAACTTCTATACTTCAAAAGGATTTGTATAATAATTCTTGCTCTGGAAGAAATATAAGAAATCGGTTGTTATCTTCAAAAAAGTTTAAAAATGGCTAAAATCAAGTAAAGAAAGGGAGGTAACACTTGTCAGAAAATACTGGCAAGGGTATTCATGAAAATATTAATTATCGAAGATGAAAAAAGTATTTCAGATCTAATAAGAATGAACCTAATACTAGAAGGCTTCGAAACTATAGTTTCTGATGAGGGATATAAAGGGCTTCAAATGTTCAAAAAGGAGGAGCCTGATCTAGTTATTCTTGATTTAATGCTTCCTGATTGCGATGGTTTTGAAATATTGAAAGAAATGCAAGAAGCAAATTACAGAACACCTATAGTTATTCTAACTGCAAAAAGCGATCAAAACGATAAAATATTAGGTTTAGGTTTAGGGGCTGATGACTACATTACCAAACCTTTTGACAACAAAGAATTGATCTTACGCATCAGAAATATATTTAAACGTATGAAAAAATCAGAATTAAACTCTTCAAACGAGATAAACATCGGGGTTTTTAAAATAATTAACAATTCCCGACAGTTTTTTATAGACTCCCAAGAAATATACCTAACGAAAACCGAGTTTGATTTGATGGAACTGTTAATGAACAATCATAAGCAAGTACTGTCAAGGGAAGTTCTGCTAAATAAAATTTGGGGATTTGAAAGTGAAGTAGATACAAGAGCAGTTGACATGACGATTCAAAGATTGAGAAAAAAGCTTGGATCCTACGGAGACTGCATACAATCTTTGTATGGGATTGGTTATAAATTTGAGGCGAATGATGAAGAATAGCATAAGAAGTCAAATTTTATTTATTAACATTGCGTTCGCAGTATTAATTCTAACAATAATTTTCTTTGTTACGCTAAACACTTTTCAGAAAAACATCATAGATATCACCGTTGACAGAATGACAGAGTACAGCCAAGAGACTCAAATCTATCTTATGAATTATCTCAAAGACTATGAATACAGCGATGTTTATGATGAATTTAAGAAATTATCACCCTTTGCAAGCGATTATTTCTCAAAAAAATTTGAACTATATCTCGAGGTTTATGACATCAGAAAAAATCTTCTTTCAAATACATACACCAATGAACAATACTACGTCTACCAAGATATATACTACGCAATCAACGGTATGAAGAATTATATTATAAAAAGTGAAGATGACAAAAAGATACTATTTTTTGCAAGTCCCGTATTCTACAATAATGAAGTAATTGGTGCAATTAGATTTATATATCCGATGAATTCGGAATTTCTCTTGATAGATAAAATAAAAGTAACTCTTGCAATTATTGGTGTTTTAGCAATATTTGTATCACTAATACTCAATTACTTTTTTTCAAATACAATTACTAGACCAATTGAAAAGCTAAAATACGAAACTGAAAGAATAGCAAATGGCGATCTTAGTACCCACATTGATATCCAAAGCAATGAGGAAATAAATTCTTTAGTAAATTCTTTCAATATAATGGTTGAAAAATTAGAGCACTACATTCAGTCATTAAATGAAGAAAAAGAAAGACAAAAGATATTTACAGACAATATTACCCACGAATTAAAGACTCCAATCACTGCCATACTCGGACATGCCGATCTTCTTCAAAGGCTGACTAATGAAGAAGATAAAAAAGTTTCACTAAATTACGTCGTTTCAGAAGGAAACCGATTACTAAAACTTGTGGAAGAACTCCTTGAGATATCCAGAATTAACAAAGATTCGTTCAATTTTGATTTCAAAAATCATAATATAAAAGATCTCATCAACGAATGTCTAGGAATTCTAAACCCACGATTTAAAAAATTTGGCATAGTAGTTGATAATAATGTTGAAGAAAAATCGTTAATTTTTGACTATGAAAAGATTAAGCAAGTGGTATTAAACGTTCTTGACAACGCTATTGTTCATAGCAAATGTTCTGAAATTACCATAACTTCAGAAGTTAACGAAGAATATTGTTATCTTATTATTCAAGATAATGGCATAGGAATCGATGAAAAAACGCAAGAAAGGTTGTTCAATCCATTTTTTACCCCTAAGAAACAAAAAAGTTTTGGCTTAGGGTTATATATCTCAAAAGAGATAATGAAAAAGCACCACGGCGATATCAATATAATTTCACAAATCAATAATGGGACAAAGGCGATATTAAAACTTCCATTGAACCTTAAAGGGGATCATTACAAACATGAAAAATAATAAATATATGTATATCTTTGTAATCTTATTTGCCTTTGTGGTTGTATTAGGGATATACACGTTGAATAAAAGTTTTAACAAGGTATACTTTATCAAGGATAATGAGACTTTAATGAGCAGATACTCATCTTCAACACCTGTAAAGATAGTATTTTCTATGAAATACTTTCCACCATATGAAATAAACGATTCAAAAATTATACTAGATTTTTGGAATAGGTTATCAAAACTTCCTGCCTACAAACATATAGCAATTGATAAAAATCAAGAGTATGACCTAATTACAGGTGAGATATATTTTCTAGATGGAAGTAAAAAACATTTTGAAATCTCAAACAGTTTCAGTATAGAAGAATTATCGCTTGGTTCTAGCGGAAATGAAGAGACAAATTACATTAAAAGTCAGATGAAAGCATTAATTCTCTCAACAGAAAATATCTCAAAAGAACTGCTAAATAAAGAAAACAAAGTGATTGGATTTAAATCCAATAATGATTCCTTCAAAATTGATTACAACAATCTAATCGAATTAGCCAACCTTCTAAAATCTTCAACTATAATTACTTCAACAGACGAGATTGGTAAGGTTATTCAAGACAATCCCTATCCTGTTTATATAATTGCTGTCTTAAAAGGCGGAGATCAATTTCTAACAATAAATGTGTACAATGAGGATTATTTCTCCATATACTACTTAGATACCCTTCTTTATCTCATTAAAGGAGACTTACTTTCTTACCTCAAAATCACATATTAAAAACTGTTACAATGTTAATACAATTTCGATGCAATTTTAAGACTTTTAAAGATTAACATCATTTTGAAGATGTGTTTTTGTAAAGTCATATACCAACCATTGAATTTTAGTAGATTACATGCAAAAATCTTGCTACAAGGTTCTTAGTTTCATACCATATTATATTGAGGGGGTTTTAGAATGAAAAAGGTAGCGTTAGTCGGATTAATGCTAGTACTATTGGTATTTTCTTTTGCAGAATTGGTCATATACAGCAGTGTCGATGAAGCAAATGCCAGAAAGATTTTAAACGCCTTTTCAAAAGACACAGGTATTGAAGTAAAGTACATTTTTCTATCTTCTGGTCCAGCATTAGCAAGATTAGAAGCAGAAAAGAATAATCCACAAGCTGATGTTTGGTTTGGTGCACCTATGTCAAACCACATTATTGCTAAAGAAAGAGACTTAACAGAGCCATACAAATCTACAAGCGTTTATGGTATAGATCCTAATTTTTATGATGTAGATGGCTATTTTCACGCTTTTTACATGAACCCGCTTGGTGTAGGAGTAAACCTAAAAGTTTTAGAACAAATAAAGGCAGAACTTCCTAAAAGTTGGGCAGACTTGTTAAAACCAGAATTTAAAAACATGATTCAGTATCCAAACCCACAAACTTCAGGTACAGCTTACACATTCATCACAGGATTAATCTCTGTTTATGGTGAAGATGGAGCAATGGACTACCTAAAAAAATTAGCTAAAAATATACAGTCTTACACACAAAGTGGAACAGGTCCTTCAAAAGCTGTAGGTATTGGACAAGCTGCTGTAGCAATTCAATTTACACCTGCATTCTTCGAATTTAAAGAACAAGGCTATCCCATTGAAGTAGTATTTCCTGTTGAAGGCGTTCCATACGAATCAGCATGTGTATCTATAGTAAAAGGTGCCGCTCACAAAACTGAAGCAAATACTTTAATCGACTGGTTACTTTCCAAAAAAGGTCAACAAGTTATAGTTGACGAAAAAACATACTTCTATCCAGTAAGAGCAGACGTAAACTTTGGAAGCTTACAACCACTATCAACAATTAAGTTAATCTCTGTTGATGAAGCATGGGCAGCAGAAAACAAGAACAGAATTATTGAAAGATGGATAAAAGAAGTGTTACCTGTTAAATAATAATAAACAAGGGAATATTGCTTCTCTAGAGAAGTAATATTCCTTTTTTTGTGGAGGAATAAGAATGGAAATAGCTAACAAAGAATTTTCCAATAAATTCAAATCTTTGATGAAAAACCCTTCTTTACTAATTCTATTAATCGCAATATTCGTTGTCTTGTTCATTTTTATTATTTATCCGTTATTCAAGGTACTTATTATTAGTTTCACTGACAACAACAATAATTTTTCTTTAGATGTATATAAATCTATACTTTCTAATGACTACATGAAACAAGGATTCAAAAACAGCATATTAGTTGCGACACTCACAGCGGTTATAGGCACACTTATTGGCTATTTATATGCCTACACAATAAACAGGACAAATATACCCTTCAAAAAATTTTTTAGAACCATAGCTATAGTTCCAATGGTTTTTCCTCCCTTTATTGGAGCGATGTCAATAATTATGCTTTTTGGTTTTAATGGCCTTATAACCTCAAAACTATTTGGTATACGTACATTCCCAGTATATGGGCTCTGGGGCCTTATGATAGCCCAAGTTATTACCTTTTTCCCTGTAGCTTTCATAACCTTAGATGGTGTACTATCAACAATATCTCCTACACTTGAGGATGCCGCATTTAACCTAAAAGCATCAAGATGGCAAGTATTCACAAAAGTTACCCTCCCATTATCAGTCCCAGGAATTGCAAGCACTATGCTCGTTCTTTTTATAGAATCTTTAGCAGACTTTGGAAACCCTTTAATCTTAGCTGGTGCAAGTTTTCCGGTTTTATCTGTACAAGCATATTTAGAGATTACAGGCATGTTTAATCTAAAAAACGGTGCAGCATTAGCAGTATGGTTGCTTGTTCCTTCGTTAATAGCGTTTATTCTACAAAAATATTGGGTAAACAAGAAAAAATACATCACTGTTACTGGAAAACCAACAACCTCACAAGTAAAAAGTGTGAGCACCTCCGCAAAATGGATATTATTCACATTATGCATGATCGTTTCTATTTTTATTGTACTAATATACGCTACTATATTTTGGGGCGCATTTACAAAGGCTTGGGGAATGAACAACCAATTCACCCTAGATAACTTCAAATATGTCTTTGATGTAGGAAAAGAGTCAATAAAAGATACCCTTGCTATTGCTTTGACCTCAACGCCAATATCTGCATTATTAGGAATGATTATTGCATTTTTAATTGTTAGAAAATCATTTCCAGGCAAAAAGGCTTTAGAATTCATTTCCCTACTAAATTTTGCTGTTCCAGGAACAGTTGTTGGAATAGGGTATATTTTAGGATTCAATACTAAACCCCTGTTATTAACAGGAACCTTTGCTATACTAGTATTAAACTTTATTTTCAGATATATCCCTGTAGGTATTCAAAGCGGAATTTCACTGTTAAATCAAGTAGACCCGGCAATTGAAGAAGCAGCGTATACACTAGGTGCAAATGACAGTCAGGTATTTTTAAAGATTACCTTGCCACTAATAATACCAGCATTTTTCTCAGCGTTAGTATATTCATTTGTTAGAGCTATGACTGCTATAAGTGCGGCTATATTCCTAGTTTCAGCAGATTGGAATTTGATGACTGTTCAGATCCTCAGTCAAACAGACTCTGGAAGATTATCTGAAGCATGCGCTTTTTCTGTTATATTGATACTATTAATACTCGCGTTTATTCTAATACTAAAAATCTTCTTGAAAAATAAAGTCTCACTAGTTGATAATAATTTTGGAATTGAATAGGTAGGTGCACGTGATGAGCTTAGAATTAAAAAATATATACAAGGTATTTAAAAGCGAAAACACCGAAACGGTAGCTGTAAAAGATTTTTCTTTGAAAATAGAAAAAGGCCAACTCGTAACGCTTTTAGGTCCGTCTGGTTGTGGAAAGACGACAACATTGAGAATGATTGCCGGATTTGAAACACCAACAAGTGGAAAGATATTTCTTGAAGGAAAAGATATTACAAACGATCCCCCAAACAAACGAGATATCTCAATGGTATTTCAAAGCTATGCCTTGTTTCCACATATGACCGTTAAAGAAAACATAGAATTTGGACTAAAAATTAAAAAACTACCTAAAAATGCTATTGAAGAAAAAGTTAGAAGTATAATCTCTCTAACTGGCTTAGAAGGAATGGAAAACAGAAGGCCAGACCAAATTTCTGGTGGTCAACAACAAAGAGTAGCTCTTGCAAGAAGTTTGGTAATGGAACCAAAGGTACTGTTATTCGATGAACCCTTATCAAACCTTGATGCAAAATTACGAGAAAGCATGCGCTCAGAAATAAGAAGAATTCAAAAAGAATTAAATATAACAAGCGTTTATGTTACACATGATCAAACAGAAGCGATGAGTATTTCAGATATTATAATAGTAATGAACAAGGGGGAAATAATGCAAGTAGGAAATCCCTTTGATATCTATTCATACCCACTAAATAGATTTGTAGCAGATTTCATAGGCAAAGTAAATTTCATTGAGGGTGAAGTTGTTAAAAAGAACGAAAACTATTATGAAGTATACAATAAAGAACTAAATAAAACATTTGTCGGAATAAGTAAGAAAAACCTGCAAATAAACGAAAATGTATTAATTGCATTAAGACCCGAAGCTCTGACATATGAAAAAAAAGAAAACTCCATATCAGGAATTATTAAAAAGGTTGTATATTTAGGATCCCAAGTTGAATATGAGTTTGAAACAGAGCATAATAAAATTATCAACGGGATATTATTCAACCCGGTAGAAAATAAAATACCTCAAGTCAATGAAAAAATAAACCTATATTTTGGCTTAAAAGCCTCATGGCTAATAAAAAGCAAAGAATAAATCATTCAACCTTTGATTAAATAAAATGTAGAGACGCCCTATACGGGCGTCTACCAATAATAGATCATTTAACCTTCGATTAAATCAGATGTAGAGACGCCCTATACGGGCGTCTCATGGTTTGTTCATCATTTGAAATTAAAAACGAGACGCGCATGTAGCACGTCTCTACAACTAAGACCCAATGTTGATTATAATAAAGAGACGCGCATATAGCGCGTCTCTACAATTAATAATTAAAAACTATATATAACACCAAACCCTAATTTTAATCCATTCATAGAAATTGCGGTATCAGTGATCTCATTGCCATCTTGATCTTTAAGATTTTTTATATTCGTGAACAATTTATAACCCGCATTAGCCTTAATTGCCAAACTAGTAGTTACTGGATGCAACATTTCTGCTCCAACAAGCATTCCAAAACCATTTCCTTTCATTTTGGAAGTTGTTTCAACAGTAGTTCCCTCAGAAGTACCTGTAACTTTAGTTGTTGAATTATAAAAATAATAACCTGCACCAGCTTTAACATTTACAAATACAGGACTCTTTAGAACCAGGTATTTAACAGCTACTGATGGGCCAATTAGTTGAGATGAAGCTTTTATCGAAAAATCCTCTGATGACATATTAATTACATCACCCTTCGCAAAATCAAGATTAGCTTCTACTCCTAATGTATCTGTAAACCAATAAGTACCAGCAATATTTATTCCAAGTGCGTCGTGTGGCATTTTTGTTTCTGTAGTTTCTCACTCCACTGTAACTTTTTCTACAAAACTAAAACTATCATAGGTTAATCCTGCTCCTACATCATAATACGCTGCGAACACAGTGAACGTCAATAAAAACATCACTACCATAATACTTATAGCCTTTTTCATATAACAACACCTCCCTAAGATTTAGAATAACTACGTCATAAACTCACTCTTTTATGTTCTAAAAATACTAAAAAAAGTAATATTATTTCTCTGTAAATTTTACCATAAAACCTGAGTTTTTTATTGATAAAATTTATTAAGCTCATTACTCCTCGCTTTTTTTCATCTTGAATTCTTTCATAAATTTTTTAGTATCATAGGCAAAGTTACCCGCAACTCTTTCTCCATCACTAATATCGTTTATTAAGACTGCACCTAAACTAACAAAGGCATTATTCCCCACTTTAATTTTATTAGAAAGAGTAACGTTTGGTCCAATCCATACATTTTCTCCTATGATTGTATTTCCAGAGATAACAGCTCCAGCACCTATTTCTGTGTTTTTGCCTATTTTAACTGCATGAGCTATTTGTACAATATTATCTATTTTAACGTTTTCTTCTATAATTGTATCGTACCCCCTAAACAGCCCTTTACACACACAGCAATTGTTTAAAATTTCGACATTATCTTTCAAAATACAAAATCCCGTATGGGGAACAATTTTACTAGACCCATAAATTTTCGCAACCTCATAACCATCACTACCCAAAACACAATTGTTTCCAATATGTACATTATTTCCTAAAATAGTCCCTTCTCTAATTACTACGTTATCTCCAATTACACAATTATCTCCGATAACTACACCAGAACTTGCAATTGTTGCTTTGGGAGAAATAGTAGCTGAATCAGAAATTTTGTTTTCAGAGTAATTTAACTTACCTTCTGAATAGATTGTATAATATATCTCATAAAATGTGTTTTTTGGCTCTTTTGATACAACTATTCCCATGTCTTTATCTAAAAAAAATGGCAACAATTCTTCATTACAAACAATGCAAGAGATGTTTTGATCTATGTCAGGTAAGTACTTTTCAGAATGTATAAAAGAGATAGAATTTTCTAAATAAATTCTTCCTAATTTACCAAAATTTTCAAAAAAACCGTCTTTTTTAATCGCTATTCCACTAATTTCTGATAAATACATATTTATTCCTCCACAAATAAGTACTTAAACGCACTAAGAGGGTAGAGGGCTTCGCCCTGAACCCATTATAAATTCAAAAACAGTAAATAAACAATTACAACTTTTTGGCACTTGTAGCTAGGAAAGGGAAGAGGGCTTCGCCCTGAACCCATTATAAATTCAAAAACAGTAAATAAACAATTGCAACTTTTTGGCACTTGTAGCTAGGAAAGGGAAGAGGGCTTCGCCCTGAACCCATATAAATTCAAAATTCCATTTTTAGAAAATCTTTCTTTCTAAAGTGCCTTTCAAAAACTTATTATCCTAACACTTCTTTCATTTTTTTATTTACTAGATCTGTCGCATCAATCATTGGAAGATATATAGGTTGGATAAATCCAAAATTTGCACTTATCGCTGTAACTTTTGCTCTTGTTATCTGAATAAGATTAAGAATACCAGACTGTATTACTAATTTCTTAAACTCAGTATCATCCAATTTCGGACTTCCAATAAATGAGCCTTCAAGCTCAATATTCATTTTTAGATATATCTTTTTACCTTCCTTAAACCTCGCGTTATATTTTAAAAGAAGTGTTGCCCTATAGGGATTATCATTTGTTTTTTCCAAAAAATTATGTTGAACCTCTAATTTTAGTTTTGGAGTAAGCTTTTTACCAATTATTTCATCATCAATCTGATATTCGAATTTTTTTATCCTATCCCACTCTAACTGCAAATTGCTGATTTTCACTTTCTTCACGTCCTTTGAATTCAGAAATAAAAGAATTTTTATCATAAATTATGTTTAAATCAATTAATGGCCCAATTTCTTTTTTAATATTAGTAGTATTATTGAAAAGCGTTTCTACTTTCAATTGTTTCCTTTCCTCAATTACAAAACTATTATCTTCAACTTGTTGTTCTCTAAAGGTATTCTTAGCGATAAAATAATACTTTTCAAATTCATTTAAATCATAAAACAGAGGTTTTTGACCAGGATTTAAAGGTTCAATATTATTACTTTTTAGGATTCTTTGTACCTGCCTTTTTGATAAACCTGTCATGATCGCTAAGTCATCTTGTGTAAAATATAATTTCTCATTCTCTTCTTTTTCGTCAATCTCATCACTATACAACAAATCTTCTTCCAAATCTCTTAACAAACCAACAAATTCAATATATTCTTCTGATTTTACCTTTGAGAATTCATTAATTAAAAAATTATATAATCTTTTTTTGTTTGTAGCGGATAACTCAGAAAAAATGCTTATTAACTCACCAATACTGATCATATTATAAGACTCCTCCTCCGTTGTAAACATTAAAGTTAATCCTTATATTGAAATATTAAATAGCTTTGTTATTAATATATTTTAAGATGCTTTTCTGGTTTCTAAAATAATCCCTTAGTTCTTTATAAAAATTTCCCCTTGAACCTACATGAATGAACATTATATTCACCTTTTCAGAATCCAAGATCGGCTTATCAACATAATACGCAATTCTATATGCAACATTATTGTAGTTAATTTTGACTGTTCTAACTCCACACAGATCTCCAGTTTTTAAGTCTCCAACTGAATAATCTATTTTAATCTCACGTACTGCAGAAAAGATTTTCAATAATAAGTTTCTATCTTTTAATTTCTTTACATCATTTTTGAATAATTTTAAACTATTCGAAGATGTTTCTTCGTTAATTAATGAAATTAGCTCTTTAATAGTTTTTGAACTAAATTCTCCCACTATCGACACCCCTATTATAACAATCACATATTAAATTTAAGTTAACATTATATAATATGTCGTAAAATGTCATAATATTGATTTTTCAAATCAATTTTGAAAAAACTCTCATTACATCACATCCACTAAAACCCTTTAAATATTTGAAATTTACCCAACTTTGCATAAATTATAACAAATCTTGTTATAATTTATACAAGATGATGCTCTGGGAGTAAACATTGCAGGGACTTATTGGTTTACAGATACATTAGGAGTGGACAAGTTGAAAAAGGGGTGACCAAATATGTATTATAAAGTAGCTGAGGCACATGAAAGCAATTATCCAAATCCAATTACAATCAAAAAAGGTACAAAAGTGAAAGTAGGAGATAAATATAATGGACCAGAGAATTGGGAAAAATGGAGATACTGTTATACACTGGATAATAGGACTGAGGGATGGGTTCCAGAACAGTTACTTGTTATAGAAAATGAATATGGAATAATATTAGAAGATTATACTGCAAAGGAACTGAATGTTGAAAAAAATGAAATTGTTAAAGGAATAAAAGAACTTAATGGTTGGTTATGGTGTGTGAAACTTATAGACAATGATGAAGGATGGTTGCCAAAGGAGAAATTAAGATCATAACCAAAAATTATATGCTAAAATTACGTAGAGACGACCTATATGGGCGTCTCAAGGTTTAATCGTTATTTAAAATCAAAAAACGAGACGTGCGTGTAGCACGTCTCTACAACGTTGAATTAACGCTTGTTATAACAAATCTTGTTACTTTTATTTATTTTCTTTAACTTACCGCTTAAGAATGGTATAATTATTACATTATAGTTCAACAGCATTTGGTCAAACAATATGAAGGTGAAATCATGAAAATACTTATTATCGGATACATGCACCCAAAGCTTGATAAAAGAGTTTCCAGGACCGTTAGTTCTCTTTCTAAATCACATGAGATTATATACCAATATTGGACTGATAGAGAAGAAAAAAAGTACCAGGATGGAAATATTACGTATATACCAATTAAATATACAAAAGGAACTAAAGGCAATCCTTTAAGAAAATTGTTAAATAGAAGGGCATTAGATAAAATAATTTGTGATTTAATTAAAAACGAAGATTATGACATATTATACATGCATCATTTTTTAGCAAGTAGACCACTTGAACCATTTAAAATAGCAAAAAAACGGAATAAGAAAATAGTTTACGACATACACGAATATCATCCTGAGAACTTTTTAGCAGAACTACCTGCAATCATTGGTGATTTAAAAACAGCGGTACTATGGCACCTATTCAAAAAACAATTGAAATTGTCTGACTTAGCTATCTTTGTTTCTGGCGAAACACGAAACGATGTAATTGATAAAGTAGGCATTACAAAAGATAAGACTTTCATTATGCCTAATTATGCAAATTTTATTTTGAAGCCTGATATTCAAAAGAAACAAAAAGAAATTGTTTTGGTTGGAAAAGTTACAAGAAAGATAGAAGACGAGAAAAAACTCTTAAATATTCTTATTAATAAAGGATTTTCTTTTAAAGTTATAGGAATGGATTCACAAGAATTTGACGATATCCCACACGCCTCAACATCTTTCTTGCCTTACAATGAAATGATGGAAGAGTTATCAAAAGCTGCTTTTTCTCTAATCTCATACAATACTGTGAAAGATAGACATTACAAAAATGATATATTTGCACTTCCACACAAATATTACGATTCTATAGCTGCAGGAACCCCTGTTATTGTTAAAGAATCATTTATTTCAATGGCAAAACAAGTTGAAGAATTAGGAATCGGTTTAGTAATAAACCCATCAAACACAGAACAAAGCATAGAAAAAATACAAAAAGCCTACGAAAATTATGAAACTATCTTAAAAAATATTGAAAAATATCAAAAATACTTTGTATGGAGCCAAGAAAAAGAACAAGAGTTTTTAAAAATAATTGAGTTATAACTTTCTTCATTCAAACAACTATTACAACCTATTGCAAACACTTTGAAAATGACTGAAATTTCGTATTAGAAATTCTAAGGCTCTAATCCTTGAGCTTTTTCTAAGCTTTATTAAGGAACATGGGTAAGGTTTCTATTAAAATTTGAAAAAAGCCAACATAGATTCTCCAATTGATGTAACTTTTTCAGTTTTTGATTTAGTAATACTTATATTGAAAATATTAGCTAAAATTTGTTTTAATTCAAACAAAAAAGACGTTCGTATAGAACGTCCCTACAATTGTGGATTAATACTTATTATAATACATTTATCTGATTAATATTGTTTTATTTTTCATACAAAAACTAATAATTACTATTTCAAATTCAAAATTTCTTTCAATTCTTCTATCGTTATTTCTAATAGATTATCTCCGATGTAATTAATTGTTTCATCATCAGCATTTCGAATTTTCTCTGTCAATTCTTCTGTTAATTCATTCCCAAATCTTTGACTCAATACATTAATAGCAATTTCCTTTTTTCCTTCTATTTTTCCTTTTTTGATACCTTTTTCAATACCTTCTTCTCTTAACTTCTCAGCTATCGACATTATCAATTCACCCCTTTCAACCGATTCTTCTTTTGCTGTTCTTTCTAATTCTTCTATTTCTATATCATCTCTTACATTTAATAGGTATTTTATACACATCTCAAATACTTCATCTGCTTTTTCTTTGTCTTGCATTTTATTTATTAGTTCTACTATTAGCCTAAATGCTTTGTAAAATCTTTCTATATCTTTTTCGAATGCACTCCTCATTACTTCTATCACCAATCTTGTGTACGCTTCCCCTACTATTTCGATTAAACAACTTTCAAGAGTGAATTAACGTTCCTTATGCTCTATTGGCAACTTTATTCTTTACCCTCTTTAATTCATCAATAACCAAGTCAAGGGCGTATTTTACTTCAGTATTATAGACCAACAATACAATAACAAGCCCAATTACAGCAGAAAGAACCTGCCAAACAAGATTTCCGACAAATGTGTTTATAAACGCTACTATAACAAAAACAACCGTAGCTGTAAAGAATTTACCTAGATGATAATTAACTGGATACAAATTCTTTGATATAAACGTCTTCATGCAATAATAAAGGATATAAGACAAGCCTGTTGTAAACGCTGCACCTTTTGCGCCATATTGTGGAACTAGCAAGGTGTTTCCAATAACATTAGCAACCGCAGGTACCGCAGATATTATCATATGCCAATATGTCTTCTTTTTAAAGCCAATTCCAACTCCTGTAACTTGCGATGTAGTGTTCATAATAGGTATTAAAAGAAGAAAAGAACTAATTCCAGCTGCTTGCCTATACGACTTTGCTAGAAGTAAAAATATTACATCTTTAAAAACAATAATTAGCATCCCAACAACAAACATAGCAGCGGAAATAAACAAAGAAACCTTTTCAAAAAGTCCTGTACTTTCAGGATCATTTTCATAGCTCTCGTAAGAAACCGGAGTCCAAAAATTAGAAAATCCTACTTGAATCAAACTCATAACAGAAACAACCTTAAAGGCCGCTGAATACAATCCAATTTCAGTAAAATCACAATAATTTCGCAAGGCTAATTTATCAAAAGATTGAAAAATCCAGGTTATTAAGAATGTTGGAACAAATGGGAGTCCATACTTAATAATTTCTTTGACTGAACCAGTATTAATTTTAAACTTACCAAACCACAAATCTCTTTCAAAAAATATTGCTAACAATGCTGAAAGCACATGAGAAAAAAACAATCCAACAATAACTGCATAAAAAGTTTTTGAAACAAGCAAGGCATACAAAATTGTAAAAGCAGCGTTTGATGCTCCGTTTACAACTCTTAAAGCAGAAAAGGCTATACCTCTTTGTTTCATTCTAACAACTAATGTAGCAAATCGTTCTATGATCGCAATTAAAATGGTAAGCCCTAGCAAGAAGATAGGCAAAAAATGAGAATAATCTTCAAAAAGAACAAAAGACAATTCCTTCCAAAACAATCCAATTATAATAAACACAATAAATCCTACAGACAGGCTTGGCATCAAAGATTCCCAAAGCAGGTTTCGCCTTTCCTCTTCTGGTTTCTCATAGAACATTCTTACAAAGCTTTGATCCGTGCCAAGAAGAGAAATGTTCAAAAGCAAATTAAAGGCTAATGTAAACATAGAGGCCTTACCAAACTCTTCAGGTATGATAAGCCAGGTTGTTATTGGTGTTGTAATAAAAGAAATTAGGGCTGCAATCCATTGCCCTATTGAAAACTGAAAAAATGATTTAATAAATTCTCGTTCCTTTGACATCATATCCTCCATTTTATGCATATATATTGTAAACTTTAATTCATCTACTTTCTTAAATTAGCTATATATAAATAATCTACTCAAAAACATAGTTTTTCTCATAAAACTCCATATACTCTCCTGTTATAACTTTTTTCATCCATTCTTGGTTGTCTAAGTACCAGTCTATAGTTTTTTTGATACCGTCTTCAAACCTTGTTTCTGGTTCCCATCCTAATTCGTCCTTTATCTTTGTTGGATCTATAGCGTATCGTCTGTCATGCCCTAGTCTGTCTTTCACATGTTTTATTAATCCTTCGTTTATTTCTTTGTCTTTTGTTTTTTCTTGAAGGTACGTTATTATCAGTTTTACTATCTCTATATTTTCTTTTTCGTTGTGTCCCCCTATGTTGTATACCTCTCCACTTTTTCCTTTTTCAAATACTAAGTCTATTGCCTTACAATGGTCTTCTACATACAACCAGTCTCTTACATGTTTCCCATCTCCATAGACGGGTAACTCTTTATGATTCAATGCATTGTGTATCATTAGAGGAATGAGTTTTTCTGGAAACTGATACGGCCCATAGTTGTTTGAGCATCTTGTTATGTTTG
The DNA here is from genome assembly GCF_000953715.1 of Defluviitoga tunisiensis. Lineage (NCBI taxonomy): Bacteria > Thermotogati > Thermotogota > Thermotogae > Petrotogales > Petrotogaceae > Defluviitoga > Defluviitoga tunisiensis. The sequence continues at coordinate 1,080,237 of NZ_LN824141.1, read as the reverse complement.
TATTTAGTCCATAGGTGTCATGGTAAGCTTTTACTATTAGATCGCTGCTTGCTTTACTTGCTGAGTATGGACTGTGTGGGTCTAGTGGCGTTTCTTCTGTGAAGTATCCTGTTGGTCCAAGCGCTCCATATACTTCGTCTGTCGATATTTGTAGGAACTTTTGCTTTTTTCTTTCATCGTAATGTTCTTTAAATACATGTAGTAATGTTTGTGTTCCTAAAACGTTTGTTTTTACAAATATACCAGGATCATGAATTGATCTATCCACATGGCTTTCTGCTGCAAAGTTTATTATTCCATCTATTTCATATTTTGAATATATTTCTTCTAGCAATTTTCTATCGTTTATATCGCCTTTTATGAAAACAAACCTTTTCTTTTCTTCTTGAGTTAATTTAGATAGGTTATCTAAATTACCAGCATAGGTTAATTTATCTAAGCCAATAATCTTTCTGTTTTTGTATTTTCTTAGGTAGTAATACACAAAGTTACTTCCAATAAAACCAGCTACACCTGTTACTAAGATTGTCATAAATCATACCCCATTTCATTTTCCAAGATTTTTCTCATATCTAACAAGGCATGATACATATCATAACTAGGAAACCAATTCAAATATTTTTTTGTATGAGTAATATCCATAAGATATTCATCTGTATCTTCTTTCAACTCTTTAGCAAAAACTATATTATTTATATTATCAAACACAAGATTTACAAGTTCTGCAAATGCTCTGTGTGAAATATTATTTTCCATAGCTATATTAAAAATTTTTTCTTCTGACTGATTTAGTAGAGCCTTTTCAACGGCGCTAACTATATCTTTTACATAAACATAATGCCTTTTCCCTTTACCTTCACCATAAACTATCAAAGGTTCCTTGCTCATTGCTCTTTTGATAAACTCTGTAACCATAACCCCTTCTTTCTCTCCTACACCTAAGACTTGTGCCAGTCTTAAAGACTTGATATCCATCCCATAATAGTGATTATAGTACAAAGCTAACTTCTCACAAAAATACTTGGATAATCCATACAAATTTAGTGTATACTCAATTTTGTCACTTGTTTTAAAAGGAATATTATTACAACGTGGATTATATACACTTCTCGATGAAGCAAATACTATGTTACTAATCCCAACATTTCTACAACTCTCAAAGATATTTGAGGTTAATTCAACATTCTTGTTATATATTAAATAGTCACTTTCTTGACCTTTTAGAGGCCTAATTGCAGCAAGATGGACAACTGCTTCACAACCAAGCAATGCATCCATTAACGATTCTTTTGAATAGTCGCTGAGCTTGTAATTTACTTCGCTTTTTGATATACATTTACTAGCATCTCTTGTAATACCTACCAGTTCGTATTTTCCTTTTAACCCTTCTATCAAATAACTCCCAATAAACCCTGTAGCACCTGTTATAGCTATTTTCACATTACTCACTGCTTTCTATGTAATATCCAACCTTTTCAAAATATCCATTTATCTCCTTAACAACCTCATTGTTTTTGTAATACCAAAAAACATTCTTATTATCATACTCGGAAGTATTGAAAACGCTATTAGGAGGCATACATATGAATTTCAAAACCTTTGGCTTAATTTTTCTGACTTCAAAAACATCATCAGTTATCTTCTCGCCCATCAAGTGATCAACTGTAATTTTAAGTAGGTTTACTCCCGTACTTTCATATATTAGTCTCCACATATGGCATCCATCTAGCCTTGGAGTTACCTCTATCAAATAAGGCATATCGTTGTCTATTTTTATTTGAAAATAAACAGGGCCATTTTTGATTCTCAATACATTTATGGTGTTCACAACTAATTTTTCTATTCGATCAATAACTTCTTGCTTTTTATAATATTTACTAGGCATTCTATGTTCCTTTACCAATCCTCCAGGATATTCATCAAAAACGATTCTATCTGAAACAATCTTGAACTTAACCTCTCCATCTACAACATATGCGTTAACCGAAATCTCGTCAGATGGAATATATTTCTCTACAATAACCTTCTTGCTTTGAGAGTACCTGGATGATTTCTCAAAATATTCTATTATTTCTGAAAAGTTATTAACTTTCAATACACCGCGTTGGCCTTGACTATCAACTGGTTTCATAATTGCTGGAAATATATTCCAATGCTTAAAATCTTCAAAACTTGATCCCACAACAAAAGGAATGTTCCCTTCAAAATTTTCCCCCAACGTTTCTCTCAACCTACTCTTATTATGACAGATAATAGCTGTTTCATACGAAACAAAGTTAGGTAAGTTTAACTTTTCATTGACATAGCTAATGGTTGGTAATGCTATATCAGATCCTATAGAATAAACATAATCAATATTCATTTGTTGTACGTAGTTCATAACCGATTCAACATCTTTTATATCTATCAAAACAAATTTATCTACAAACGCAAGACCTCTGCCTTCTTTTCTATTTGAACATCCGTGCACTTCTAATCCTCTACATTTACATTCAACAATGAGATCAAATTGAGCGCTTCCCACTCCTAAAACCAGTATCTTTTTTTTAGTATTCATCTTACTCTCCCTTCTCACTAAAATTAAACAGATAATATATAACTATGTATCTTATCAACAATATAGTTAACCTCTTCTAATTTTAAACTATAATACATCGGTAACCTTAGTAATCTTCTACTGAGATTTTCTGTTACTGGTAAGCTGAAGTTTCCAAATTTTTCCCTTGAATATGGTGATTCATGTAGTGGTATATAATGAAACACACTGAGTATTCCATTAGCTTTTAAGTAATCCATCAAACCATTTCTTTCTTCTTCTGAATTCAGTATTATATAGAACATATGATAGTTTGTCTTAGCAAAATCGTTGATTATAGGTAGTCTCAATTTGTTTTGATCTTGTAAGTCTTTCAGACCATTATAATATGCGTTATATATCTCTTTTCGCTTATTGTTTATATTTTCCATGTTTTCAAATTGATTATACAATACAGCTGCATTTATGTCTGAAGGTAGATAACTAGAGCCAATATCAACCCATGTATATTTGTCAACTTCACCCCTAAAAAACTGGCTTCTATTTGTTCCTTTTTCTCTAATTATTTCTGCTCTTTTTATGTACTTCTCATCGTTAATCGATATTGCGCCACCTTCACCAGATGAGAAATTCTTTGTTTCATGAAAACTATAACAACCAAAATCTCCTATGGTACCTAAATATTTATCTTTGTACTTTGCATCTACTCCTTGAGCTGCGTCTTCAACCACTATCAAATTGTGCTTTTTCGCAATATGCATTATCGTATCCATTTCACACGCAACGCCTGCATAATGAACTGGAGAAATTGCCTTTGTTTTCTCAGTTATCAAGTCTTCTATCTTATTCTCATCAATGTTAAGATTGTCTTCCCTAATATCGCAATACACTATCTTTGCCCCTCTTAATACAAAAGCGTTTGCAGTAGATACAAAGGTATATGAGGGTAAAATAACTTCGTCCCCTTCATTTATATCCGCTAAAAGAGCAGCTAGTTCTAAGGCATGAGTACCTGATGTAGTTAACAATATCTTCTTTGAGTTAAATCTTTCCTCCATAAATCTAGAACACATTTTTGTGTATTTTCCATCCCCTGATACCTTCCCACTATTATATGCATCTTTGATATACTCTAATTCTTTACCAAACAAATTTTGTCTGTTAAAAGGAATCATTTTTTAACATCTTCCTTTACAATATTTTTTAAGTAAGTGCCATACTCAGTTTTTTCATATTCTTTTCCCGTTTTAATCAACTGATCTGTAGTAATCCATTTCTTTCTGTAAGCAATTTCTTCCAAACAAGCTATGCTTAAGCCGGTTCTTTTTTGAATCGTTCTAACAAAGTCTGTTGCGTTGGCAAGTCCATCGTATGTTCCTGTATCTAACCAAGCAAAACCCCTTCCTAATAATTGTACATACAATTTATCTTCTTTAAGGTAATCCTTTATCAAGTCGGTTATTTCCAATTCCCCTCTGTCAGAAGGATTTAGCTTTTTTGCTTTCGCTATAACTGAATTATCAAAAAAGTATAAACCGGGTATCGCATAATTAGACTTCGGATTAAGAGGCTTCTCTTCAATAGATATTGCCTTAAAATCTTCATCGAATTCTATTACCCCAAATTCTTGCGGATTATTCACATAATATGCAAAGATTACTGCCCCATTGTTCTTTTTTGAAGCCTTTTCTAAGATCGGGCTAAACCCTTGTCCATAAAAGATATTATCTCCTAGGATTAAGCAAACATTATCCTTTCCAATAAACTTTTCTCCAATAACAAACGCATCAGCAATTCCTTTTGGATCTTCTTGAACCATATAACTAATTTCTATACCCCACTCAGACCCATTCCCCAATAGATTATTATACAACCCAACAAATTCCGGTTTTGTTATTAACAGTATCTCTCTAATATTTGACAACATTAAAACAGACAAAGGGTAGTAAATCATGGGTTTGTCGTATATGGGAATAAGATGCTTGCTTATTCCTTTTGTTATGGGATACAGCCTTGTTCCGTTTCCACCAGCTAAAACAATACCCTTCATGTCAAGTCCCCCTAAGAATTAAAAATAATTTCCCAAAGCTCTCTGCATCGTTCTTCTGAAAATTCTCTTCCTATAATCTCTCTATTTTTAGCCTTTAAAGATTCTTCCATATATACAAATTCTTCAAAGCTTAATTTATCCATACCATATGTATCATACACAGTTATGCCAATTCTTTCAAAATAATCCCACGTTGTCACATCTTTTCTTATATACACCTTTTTGCCTAAATATAACAGTGTTTTTATATTTCCTAGTGCTTGTTGCCTATTATGATTAAAAACAGCAATGTCAACCGAATTTAAAATTCTAGCATATTCAGCTGGAGGTAAAAAGTCAACTAGAGGCTTAAATTTATCTCCAAACAATTTTTCACCTGTTTCAATAACTTTTTTAGCCCACTCTTTTTCTCCATAAGATAAAGGTGCAATGATTTCAATATCCTCATCTTTGAACTTTAATAATTTATTTAAAACCTCAATATGATTATTTGTAGGATTGGCAGAATTTCCCACTAGGATTGTTATCAAACTTTTTTCTTTGTAATCATCATCAAAATCTAGATCTTCATAGACTATAGGGCTGGGATAAAATGCCTTCATATGTCTTGCCTTTGTAGGATACCACTTTCTTGCTAATTCATATTCCCCTTCGTTATTGGTAATTATTACCCCCATATTTTTTATTATTATCCTTCTCATAAATTCACCTAAATTTGATCTAAAGCTTTTTACCCTAGTCTCATGATAATACAAATCTCCTCCCCAAATAACCCAGTAACATTTTTTTAAGATGCCAAGCCTAATAAACAGAATTGGTACAATTTCTGTAAAAATACCGTGCAATATAATTTTATCAGCTATGAACAACTCTTTATGAAAGAAAAACATGTCTTTGCCCTTTTTCTTAATAAAGAAAACATTATCTTGCTTGTTAACCTTAAAACTATTACCTTCACACACTACCAAAAAATCGTGTTCTTCCTTTGGAAAATATTTGTTCATAAAATCTATAAATCTCACTGTATAGACAGAATTAGGTAACAAATGCACTATCTTTTTCATTTTAATATTGTCTCCAATCCAACCAAAAGATTATTAAAACAACTTCGATATAACTATTATAACCTAATTCAAGCTATTTTAAAAGTCAATTCAATTTCTAAAAGTCCTTCTAAAAATCTAAAAAATAATAAGAAAAAGTGTCTGAAAAATTAAGACACCTGTCTTAAAAAATAAGACAGAACTGTATGAAATTTTAAGACAAAACTGTCTTAAAAAATAGGACATTATATAATACATAATACAAGAATACATATATTATTTTCAAAAATTCTATTTTCTAATTTCATCTCATACAAAATTTATCAAAAGTTTACACAAAAGACCAAAATTTTGCGGATATTACTTATGAGAGGATACAAAATTCTTACAAAAAACCACGAGGTGAAATTATGAATATCTTCGATCTAGTAAACAATTTCTTTGAAGAAGACAAAAAAAGTAAACTTTCTTCTTCTGCTGCAAAGTTATACTTTTTCTTAATTTATCAAGCTAATAAGCTATTTTGGGAAGGCCCACTGACATATTCAATTCGCTATCTATCAAAATCATTAAGTCTAAACAAAAACACAGTTATAAAATCATTAAAAGAATTATACGAAAGAAAACTAATAACCTACTACCCCTCAGAATACTATCAAAGAGCTGTTCCTACCTCTATTTGGTTTCCACAAACAACTTCAAAACCAAAAAACAAGAAAGAGGTGAAAAAACTTGCTAAACACACAACCTCCAAAGAAAATAAATACATCGACTATTTCTAACTACGATTGTTTTTGTATTAAGCCTCAAAACTGCCCAGTACAAGGCATAATGAAAGAATCATACTGTGAGAAATATGCAAATTATCTAAAGGCAATAACCTATTTCAATGATGTAGTACCAAAAATCTATTACGACGTCTCATTTAACAACTTTGCTTCATATACAGAAACACTAAAAATTGCCTTGAAAAAAGCACGTTTCTTCGTTGAAAATAAATTATGGCAAAAAGGAAACGGATTACTAATGTATGGAGGATTTGGAACGGGAAAAACTAGGCTAGGATACACTATCCTAAAAGAAATAGCAATTATGGGAGGCATAATAGGAGTAATAGACGTATTACATGACTTTGAAACATTTGAGCAGGCAGACGAAGCTGTAAAAACAGCATTGAAATCAAATATAATTTTTATCGACGACCTTGGAGCAAAAGAGCACAAATGGATCGAAGATAAAATTAGAATAATAATTGATGAAATAAACAGAAGCCAAAAAAGCCTAATAATATCAACAAATCTAAATCCACAAGAATTAATAAACTCACTAGAACTAAGAACTGCATCAAGACTAACAGAACTCATTTCAAAACAAGGAATTATCTATCTAGGAGAAGAAGACTATAGAATAAAAAAACGAGAAGAAAAAGAAAAAATATGGCAACCATTCCAAAGCTAAATTTTAACAAAGTACTGTTTTCACGACCTACACGCGCATCTCATGATTCAATCGTAACAAAAATATAAATTGATTTTCTGTAGAGACGTGCTATATGCGCGTCTCATGGTTTAATCATAACAAAAATATTAATTTATCTTTTTGTAGAGACGTGCTACACGCGCGTCTCCAAGGTTTTTAAACGGTTTTCTAAATGATTTCGTTTAATAATCCTTCAAACATTGATTTTACGATGTAGAGACGACCTACATGCGCGTCTCCTGGTTTTAATCGTAGTTAGATATTATTTATGATTTCTTGTAGAGACGACCTATATGGGCGTCTCCTGGTTTTAAACACATTCCAAAAATCAATACGTTTAATAATCCTTCAAACATCAATTTTAAGCTGTAGAGACGTGCTACATGCGCGTCTCATGGTTTAATCACAACAAAGCATTTTATGAATTTATCTTTTTGTAGAGACGACCTATATGGGCGTCTCCAAGATTTTTTAGGTTTTTGACCTACACACCCATCATCACGGATTATAATTTTTACTTAAAGCTTCCCAAATTTTAGACGATAAAAAATAGGATAAACAACTGATTTAACAGAATTATTAAAAGACAAGATTAATATAAAATGTTTCAAATCTCATAACGGGTCTAGGGCGGAGCCCTCCCTCTCCCCTGGTACAACGTACCAAAAAAGTTAAAGAAATAAAATAGTACTTTAGAAATGATAATTTTTCAGTATAAAGGAGGAACCCCATGTACGACAAAATCTTCAAATTAATACAAAACGGAGAACTAAACAAAGCTCAAGAACAGTTAGAAAACACCCCAGAAAATGATCCAAAACGATACAACATTAGTGGACTAATATACTATCAGAAAAAAGAATTTGATAAAGCTAAAGAAGAATTCGAAAAAGGATTAAAAATAAACCCAGTTGACTCTGACCTGCTATTCAATTACGGATACCTATTAAAAAATATAAATCAAGAGAAAGAAGCATGGAGATACTTAATGAGAATCCACAACAAAGACTGGGCAACATACGATCTCCTAGGAGACATAGAATACAAAAACAGAAGTAAACTTGCTTCATTAAGATTCTACAAAAAAGCTGCAGAATTACCTAATAGTCCTAATGAAATGAAAAAGAAATTCATAGACATGAGAAACATTGTAAAACAAGACACCAAAATCGCTTTTCTCTGCTTACCTGGATTAGATAACTTCCTAAAAGACATAGTAGAAACCTTCTCACTTGGATACGATGTCAAGTTAGTAGTTACAACAAATGGAAATCAAATATCTGAAGCTATCAAATGGGCAGATATAGTATGGCTTGAATGGGCAAATGAAATGACAGTATTTGCAACAAACCAAGTCCCTGAAATACAAAATAAGAAAGTTGTATGTAGGTTACATGGGTATGAGATTTTTGGGGGTTATCCTCAAAAAATCAATTGGACAAACATAGATCAATTAATTTTTGTCAACGGTCATAAGAAAGAACTTTTTGGGAAAGTATATCCTAACGCAAAAATTGAAAAAGTCGTTATAAATAACGGTATAGACTTAAATAAATTTACTTTCAATGTACATAACAAAAATCATAATTTATTGATAATGGGTAATATTAATTACCGAAAGGGATTTGAAACCCTTTTATTATGTTTTGAACAGTTACTAAAAGAGGATAACAGGTATAAATTATGCATAAAAGGTAAATTTCAAGATTTAAGGTATGAGGATTATATATTGAATGCTATAAAAGAAATGAACATTGAAAGAAACATAACATTTATTGATAAATATATAGAAGATATAGACTTATGGGGAGAACAATTTGGATACATTCTTTCCACATCTATCGAAGAATCTTTCCACTATACAGTTGGAGAATTTATGGCAAAAGGTATTAAACCTGTTATTAATTCTTGGCCGTCTGCTAGAGAAGTTTGGCCAAATGAATGTATATTTACAACCATCGATCAATTTAAAGAAAAGATATTAGAAGATAAATACGACTCTAATTTCTACAGAAGGTTTATAGAAGATAACTATTCGTTGGAAGAGCAGATAGGATCGATAAACAATATTTTCAAAATAACAGAAAGTCATGAAAGGAAAATAGTTAAAAATGAACATGAAAGTGATAATAATTTATCTCTTAATTATATAATTTCTAAATTTATCGAATATACACCTTATACAGATAATTATATTAATTCCTTTGATTTTGAAAATTCAAAAATAACTATAGGAAAAGTTGAGAAAATCACTAAAGATTTTAGCCTGATAGAATTTATAGTGAAAAACAACGACTGCAAACAATTGGCTTTGCAAAATATTTGGTTTGACAAAAGCAGCGGAAAATTAATTTTACCAGATTATATTTTAAAGAGCAAAAACAAAACCAAAATAGAAGCCTTTATATATGATGTTCTTAGTTATAACTTGAAGTTTAATAATAATATTGCCAGTTTTATATTAGACGAGGCGATTTTAAACGATATAAAAGAAAACCAACTAGCCTATACATGGGAAAGAGGAATCCCTGCTACCCCATTTATGCCTGCTCTTGGATACTTAAAAACAATGTTCAGATATAATTTTGCTGCTAATTTTATAGAAAAAGATGATGTGATTTTAGATGCTGCATGTGGGTTTGGTTATGGGTCAGCATATTTTTCTAAATTATGCAAAAAAGTATATGCTCTTGATATAGCCAAAGAAAATATTGAATTTGGGAGAAATACCTATTCTTTTGATAATATTGAATGGATGGAAGGCGATGTTACTAACCTTCCTTTTAAGAATGAAAAATTTGATGTCTATGTTTCATTTGAAACTTTTGAACATTTACCATTAAACATCCTTGATAAATATCTTAGAGAAGCAATTAGAGTTGTGAAAAAAGATGGCTTTTTTATTCTATCTACTCCAAATAAAGAAACTCGAAAAAATATTCATAACCCTTTTCATATAAAAGAATATAATTTCGAAGAATTGAGTTCCATCTTGAGAAAATACTTTAAAGATATTGATTATTATTCACATATTGGATATAACATTGAAAAAGGTTTTGATGATAGAGCAAATAATTTCATAGTTATATGTAGAAAACAATAATTTACATATTACAAAACAACAGTTATTTAATTTATAATAGAGATGGGGCGATAGCAATGGAAAATAAATCAAATTTCTTTTTAAAAATAAATAGTTCTAGAGAATATTGGGAACAAAGATATTCTATGGGTGGAACATCAGGAGCAGGATCATATGATAAACTTGCAGAATTCAAAGCTGAAGTGATAAATTCTTTTATGAAAAACTATCAAATCAATTCAGTGATAGAATTTGGGTGTGGAGATGGTAATCAACTGTCCATGTTTGATTTTCCCTCGTATATTGGATTAGATGTATCTAGAACAGCAATAAAATTATGCATAGAACGTTTCAAGTATGATAAATCAAAAAGTTTTTTCCTTTATGATTCCATTTGTTATAAAGATAATCATGCCATATTTAAAGCCGATTTGGCCATATCTCTTGATGTTTTATATCATCTTGTAGAAGACAATATTTTTGAATTATATATGAATCACTTGTTTGAATCTGCTGAAAGATATGTAATCATTTACGCAAGTAATTTCAATTCTAAACAAACCAATCACATTAAACACAGGCAATTTTCAATATGGATAGATAACAATTTATCTAATTGGAAATTAATTGACATAATAAAAAACAAGTACCCAAATGAGTCCCTTGCAGATTTTTTTATATATCAAAATATAGAAAATGATTAGAAAAACTTAATTAAAAACTTTTTTACATTTTTGCTTGTTTTGCTATCTTTTATATTTTTTCTACTAACAACTAATTAGACAGATATGTTTTAGTTTAAATAGAGATAATTTAGAAATTTTTTCTTTTCTATATTACTTCAATAAATAAAACCAACTCTGATATTCTTAGCAATCATTCTTCCAAAAAGTAAACTCAAATCCAGTTTCTTGAGGGTTTTAAACCTCAAACAACCTTGCAAGAAATTAATACTTCCAAAAATGGTATACGTAGTTATACACTCGCCAAAAACCTCATAATTATAACTAAAAAATAAATAAAAATCCTTTAAAACAGCGATTATCACTCAAACATAAACGCTTTACTTTTCTATTTTTACCCTGTTTTTTCATCAAAATCCTCAAAAAATCTTATCCAAGATGACGTATGTATACCATTTTTCAAAAGAATAAAACATAACAAATTGTTCAAACACCATTTTAATCGACTGTAGAGACGTGCTATATGCGCATCTCCAAGGTTCAATCGTAGCAAAAATTATGAATTTATTTTTCGTAGAGACGTGCTACATGCGCGTCTCACGATTTCAAAATCAATATCTTTAAGAAAGACGCTCGTATAGAGCGTCTCTACAACTATAAATTAATGTGAATTATAATAAACTTTTCCAACCCTTTTCGTTAATAATTTCACCGCAACTACTTTTTAGATTCCCTGAAATCAACAGTTGCTAAATTATTCGATTACAGATATTTCAAAAATTCGTCGATCTAACACTTTTATAATTTGCTCTGGTTTTAGGATTGGATACTTTGAACCCATTATAATGGTACTTCCATTATTGTAATCAAAGTAACAGGATTTTTTTCTTCAGGCATTGTATCCTCATAATACAGCTCTAGCGCTTCTTTTAAGCTTTCTAACGATTCTTCTATCGATTTTCCTTGAGAAACCACATTATTTTCTATACATTTAGCTACATACCAATTATCTTCTTTTTGTACAACAACAGTAACCTTTATGCTTGTTGTATCTTTTTCTTTAGGAAGTTTTATTTGTGATGCTATTTTTGCATCCAATCTTGTTTTTTTAACTCTAGGAGATGGCTTTTTATTTTTACCTTTTTGAGATTCTTTATCTTTGCTTTGTTTAGATATTTCACTCACCACCTTTAATATAACTAACCTTAGGAAATAAAATAAATACACATTTCAAGATAGTTTATATACATAATATCTATTAAAATTATATCACATTGCTCGATAGTTTCTCCCTCTTTCCTCTTTTTATAGAAGTATAGTTATTTCTTATAATTTCAATAATATCTGTTGCTTGAGTGGTATAGTATAATCAATAGAGAAAGAAACATTTTGAGGTGATAATATGCAAAAATTGACTTATAGAATACTTTTACGAAAAGAACCAGAAGGTGGATACACAGTATTAGTTCCTGCATTACCTGGATGCATAACCTATGGAAAAATAATAGAAGAAGCAATAAAAATGGCTAAAGAAGCTATTGAACTATATTTAGAAAGTATGATTGAAAATGGAGAGGAGATACCAACCGAAGAAGGAGCATAAATTTAATTCAATCATAAAAATCCTTCAAACATTGGTTTTATACACATTTAAAAATCAATACGTTTAATAATATTTCAAGCACCAATTTAATCAAATGTAGAGACGTGCTATACGGGCGTCTCCTGGTTTTAAAATCAATATCTTTAAGAAAGACGCTCGTATAGAGCGTCTCTACAACTATAAATCAATGTGAATTATAATAAATTTACAAAATACTTCAAAAAACTAATTTGTAAATATAAATATGCTTCTGAATTTAACAGTTACAAGAATGAATAATTATAAACCCAACATGAATAGAAGAAAGATTATTTTCATGCTTAAAAGGTATATTCAAACAAAAAAGGCGCTATTAGCGCCCCTTTTTTTAATAAATGTCACTATTGAAGTAGTTTTAAAACATTTTGAGGAATTGTATTAGATTGTGCCAACATAGCATTTGAAGTTTGCATTAATATCTGTTGCTTTGTAAATTCCATAATTTCTTTTGCCATGTCCGCATCTCTAATTCGCGATTCAGCAGCGGATAAATTCTCAGAAGAAACCTGTAAGTTCCTTATAGTATGTTCCAACCTATTTTGCATCGCCCCAAGGTTTGATCTTTCATTAGAAACATAATTTATTGCGTTATCAATCTTAGATATAGCTTCATCAGCTGCTTCTTGAGTTGATACGTCTATACCTTTTGTTATTCGTCTATCATTTTCAAATGCCATGTTTGTAGCAAATATTAATTTTCCTTCTGGATCATAGTATCCTACCTCAAAACCCGCTTCTTCAAAAGATTTCCAATTATTAAGATCATCTACATCAAAGGGTGAGTCGGTCTTCCATAATAGCGTATCTTCATAATAATATCCCGCTTCAGTCGAGAACACTTCTTCTCGCCAACTTCCTATTTCTAAATCAAGTGCAGTTTCTCCTGGAGAAAGTGGATTTGTTGATTTTAGTAGAAATATCCCATCATCACTATAATAACCAATATTTTCTTTGTCCAGATCATCCAATGTTGCCGTAATCATTTTCGTGCCGTCAACAACAAGACCATACAATTCTTTTTCTGAATCTGGAATTGGCTCATTTGAGGGAAAAATAAGATTACCTTCACTATCGAAGTAACCAGTTTGAGAAGCAAATTCCCCATTAGGCAAAAGTGCTGCTAGACCATACCAAGCTGCTGCAGGTTTTCCATTGGAGTCCTCAAGAAAGAAAATTTCTCCTAATTCTTGGAGATCAGAAGATGCATATATCAAATTTTCATCTTCATTATAAAATCCACTCGTCCCAGCTTGATTTTCATACCAACTACCTAAAATTTTACCTTCGTCTTCATCTTCTAAAACATAAACATTATCCACATTATGGGGAGCATTGGTTGAATACACCTTCACTGGGTCATCACCAACTGAATAATAAAATCCATTATTATCATCATAAAAAGCATATTTTGCTAGATTTTCATCTTCGTGTACAAGAGCATATATATTTCCATATTCAAAGTGAGTTTCTCTCGCATAGATCAAATTTTCACCATCATAATATCCAGAGATCGTAACAGGACCTAGATCATCCCCTTCTATCCATACGGCAAATTTATCATTAACTGACCAGGTTGTTGATAAATAATAAGTATCACCATCATAAACAGAATAAAAATCTTGTTTTTCGTACTCATTAACTTGGTAAGTGTCGGTAGTATAATTTACTGGTATGTATTTAACACTATTTATGGTTATTTCATCTAGTTCAGCTAAATCTTCCTCTGAAAGAGGAAATATTACATTCCCATTAATATCTACATACCCTTTATCATACCAAGTCCCAACTACATCACCATTAGCACCTTTTAGTACATAGTTACTCCCTACTGTTGCAGCTGTTAAAGGACCGTTTATACTTGTAATTAGATTACCTTCACTGTCAAAATATCCTTCTTGAGTTACTTGCTGTGCATCCTTCCAAACAGCAACTTCTTCACCGTTATAAAATAATGAATCCCCATTAACAGTATATTGCCCGTTTGCCCCCAAAATTAAATTGCCTTCTTCGTCGAAATATCCTCCTTCATACCAAATTGCTTTTACATTACCGTTTTTATCTCTCAGAACAGAATGCCCGTTAACAGTTGCAGCAGTGTAGTCTGTCCCAATCTGCAAGGCGCTTGCTCTCATATTCCCAATATTCAGTTCTACATTCTGCCCTTCATTTGCTCCGATATGAAACTTTGCCGAAAAACTTCCTTTTAGTAAATCAATAGCATTAAACTGTGTTGTTTCTGCAATTCTTGTAATTTCTGCAGCCAACTGATCTATTTCTTTTTGAATAGCATCTCTATCCACATCTACATTCGTATCGTTTGCAGATTGTACTGCAAGCTCTCTCATTCTTTGAAGTATCGAATGTGTCTCTGTTAAAGCTCCTTCTGCAGTTTGAATTAAAGAAATAGAATCTTGTGCGTTTTTTACAGCCATGTTCAATCCACTAATTTGCGCACGCATTTTTTCTGACATAGACAAACCAGCTGCGTCGTCTCCCGCTCTATTGATACGCAAACCAGTAGAAAGTCTTTCAAGCGTTTTTCCCATAGAAGAGCTCACGTTATCTAGTGAACGCCAGGCTTTTAATGCATTTATGTTTTGATTAATCCTCATACTTTTGCCTCCTTCAAGCTATGTTATTAACTTTTAAATGTATTTATTATTCCACATATAAATAATATTTTTCATTGTAAAATGTCCCAAAAACTTCTTTCAATATATTATTCTTTTTTTGACTATATTATTCCTAAAATCTTGTATTAAAGGTTGTAAATTTTATATGTGCTTAATATGGAATTTCATCACAGATGAAGACAAAGTAAGATAAGAGGTTGAACCTTCTATTTAAGTATTATGAAGCATTAAATTACCTTGTAAGAAATATAACTCTTCTTGTATAAAACGAAAGGCAAAAGAAGCTATTGACATGTATTGATATCTATTTCTTCTATCTCTTTTTTTATGCTCACATTCACATCTTCTATTTTACAAGGGTTTTAAACCTCAAACAACCTTACAAAAAAGCAATTCTTTCAAAAAAAGTATACGTAGTTATACACTCACCAAAAACCTCATATTTTTGACTAAAAAATAAATAAATATCCTTTAAAATAACGATTATCGCTCAAACATAACAGTTTTACTCTTATGTTTTTTACCACGTTTTTTCATCAAAATCCTCAAAAAACCTTACCTAAGACGACGTATGTATACCATATATCAAAAGAATAAAACATAACAAATTGTTCAAACAATCATTTAATCGACTGTAGAGACTTACTACATGCGCGTCTCCAAGGTTTAATCGTAGCAAAAATTATAAATTTATCTTTTTGTAGAGACGCCCTACACGGGCGTCTCCAAGGTTTTCAAAATCAACATCTTTAAAATTAGACGCTCGTATAGAGCGTCTCTACAACTATCAATCAATGTGAATTATAATAAATTTACGAAATTACAAAAATGACACAAAAAACTAATTTTAAATATATACCTAACAACAAAATGTCAAAACCTTGAATATACAACTGTAGAGACGTGCTACATGCACGTCTCATGGTTTTAAAATCAATATCTTTAAAAATAGACGCTCGTATAGAGCGTCTCTACAACTATAAATCAACGTAGTTTATAATAAATTTACGAAATCAAAAAATACTAAAAAAAGCAATTTTGATTATATACAAAAGATTTGGAACCAAGAAATCCCTGTTAAAGTACAATCCTAAAGAAATAGTAATCGTAAGAAATAATAGAAGTTATAGCCCATAAAAAGCTTATCTTACAAACACTTATGTTTGCTTTAAGAATCTAAAAATTTTCTTTTATTTTCCCGTCATAAGTATCTAAAAGCAATTCTATAGCCTTTCTCTGTTGCTCATCTAACTTTTCAATATCTGAAGAATATATTTCTCTTATTCTTGGTTCAATTTCTTCTAAATCTACAAATTCTTTAATAATCTCTAGATTCATCTTCAAGCGCGTATCTGTTCCCTCTCGGTAGTAAAATATATTATGATTTAAAAAGCGAGAAACGAAGTTAATTAACCCAATATCGTCTTTGATCATATTTCTTACAAAGCTATCTACTTTTTCAATATCTCCCCATACTTTCCAATAATAAAGAATATAGTCCATCTGTAAATGCTCTGCTAAGCCGCCATTATCAGCCCAAGTTTCTATTTTTCTACAAACAAGATTTTTCAATTCTTCAAGTTGTTCTGAATTTACAGTTAAGTTACCATCAGTTATGGAAGATTCTTTTGAAGCATGTTTGTCACACTCCCCCTCTAACTCTCCAACTTCGAAAACAATTATATATAAACTTCTTTTTGCATGCTCAATTGCTCGTTTAATAATGTTAAACCTTATTTCTTGGTCTTTAAAACGATGAAGAAGTTTATGAACAATACGAAAAATTGAAGAGTCGGTTCCAGAGAAAAGCCCACCTTTCTTTATAATCAAATCGCCCACATCCATTAAGGAAGAAATAATAGGTTCTATGTTTTCCTCAGGAATATCTTTAACAGTATAATCCTCTAATCTATCAAGGAAGAATATAATTCTCCCTTCTTCTTTCAATTTTAAAAGTCTATTAGAAAATAATTCCGAATTATTTCCCAATTCTAGTATTTCATAAATCTCTTTTTGAGAAAAACTTCCTTTTGGAAGAGCAAGCTTAAAATATACATCAACCATCTCAGGACTACATATTCTGCATTCTCTTCTCCAAGTATCTAATGAAGTATTAGTATAATTTGATGTGTCATAATAAAAATATTCAAGTTTTGGAAATAAAATCATTAAAAAATCCCTTAAAACTTCTTCTGAAAATCTATCCCCTTTTTTATAATTTCATCACATATCTTTTTATCAAAATCTTTTATAGAACGATAGTAATGACTATAATAATTATCAATTTGTCTATAATATTGATTATGAACTCCAATGAAAACTTCCTTATTATCCCTTATCCCATAGTATACTTCTGGCATAAAAACCTGGATTGCAGTAATAGCTAGGTAATCTACAAAATTTACTTCATCTTTCACCAACCCAAAACTGAACTTTAGTGAGTTAATATACCGAGTTACATCTCTAATATTTCTAAAAAAATATTTAAATCCACCATGGAACACATGGTTCCAGTGCTTTTCATCGAACCTATTCTCAGGAAAATCCTTAAGCAATTCATTAAGCTCTTTCAGTAATAAATGATTCACATCTTGCTCAGAAATAGCTGGAATTTCAAAAGGAATCTGCACAACTTTTTCTAGATATACAGTTCCAGAACCTTCCTGTACTTTTTCTAAAGCTTTTATAACCACTTCCTTATCAAAAGAAAGAAGATATATCGTATTTGGAAAATCTCCCAGTGACTTGACTAATTGAAAAATTTGCCTAATTTCTGTATTGTTCAATCTATCAATATCGTCAATAATAATAAGAATTTTTTGTTTCTGTTTAGATAATAACTCATTTAACTCTTCTTTTAAAGAATCTAAATCATGTGATTTAATATCACCCAAGCTCTTTAGTGCATCTCCACTATTTTCCAATAGTTCAGCGATAGTATTTATAACAGGTATAATTTTTAATAGAGAGAAAAGTTTAGAATACGTTTCTAATTTTTCCCCTGTTTTTTTGATATTTTCAGAATAATCTTGTCTTCCTAGAGTTATTGACATCTGTGTAAAAAATAGTGAAATCAATTGATTTTGATCAGAAAAATTCCATGGATTGAATCTAAAAATGATAGGTTTCTCATTATTCTTTTCTTTTGAAACATTCTCAATATGTTCCAACATCATGTTGATTATAGAGGTTTTACCTGAACCCCATTCACCAAAAAGTCCGACCACAATACTTTCTTTTTCTGTATAACTAAGAACAGCATCACCTAAAGATTTGGCAAATGAGCTTCTGCCTAAAATATCGTCTTTTGAAGACTGAATTGGTTGATCAGGTTTAAACATAATACGCCTCCTCGTATAATAGTAAATTGAGAAACACATTATTTCTTGGTTCTAAAATAGTTTTTTTCTTTTACATATTCTCATTCTTTGTCTTATTTTATCATTTCATATGTTTTTCTCCAATCTCCATAACGAGTGATTACGCGGTGTAAGTAAGACACATTTAGCAGTTTCAATAGCAATAGAAGCTGCAAGACATAGATATTCAAAGTATTTTGTCAATTTCTACGACTTAATGCCTTAACTAAAAAAGCATTAAATTTAGTTCAGGAAATATCCTCTTTTTTATTTAAATCTTACAAATTATGACAATCCTTGCAACAATAGAAACACCCATCTATTTTCCAATCTGGATGGTCAAGTTTTGCTTTATTTATAGCTCCTCTACAATTAAAAAAATTCCCTATTAACTCAAAATGTTCTACCTGTTCAAGCCATTTACAATCTTCTTTATGAATTTCATAATGAAGACCTTTTCCTTCACTTTTTGGAGTCAAATTTAAGTAATAAAGAGCCATATTACAATTCTCCTTTTTAGAGGATATTTCCTGTTAACTTTTGGCACGCAATATAAAAGTTATAAATTTCTTAACAAGCCATCTTTTATAAGAATTATTTGCAATAACATTAGGTATACTTTCAAACTTGAATCTTAATATAAAAGAAAAAATAAATGCATTTTCAACTATCATAATCATATAAACAATTATCTATTAATTTCTTCAGCAATATCTCTTTCACACATTCCAGCTATAAACATATCAAAAATTTTATTAATATATTATCATCAAAATACAATAATAAAAATTCTACGATTGTATCTAAAATAAAAAATAACCATTTACCTTTCTTTAGATTTTTTAACTCAAAACTAAAAAATAAAACATCACCAAAAAAAGTATTGATAACCTATCTAAATAAAATGTTTACCACTATATAAAATCACCTCATCTTAAATATATTGCATTTCCAGCAAATTTAACAAACTTCCAATTATGTAAGCTAATTCCAACTTCAACCACAAACTATAGTAAACTATACAGTCTAAACATAATTTTTAAGTTGAAAACTCATTTTTTATCAAATTACTTATAGATTCGGACGGAAGAGAACCACTTTCATATCTTTCAATTGTTGCTTCTCCTATTCCTAGAATTATCGCAAATAACGTTTGACTTACATCATACTTTTCTCTCATACTTTTTATATCTTCAGGAAGAACCAAATTATGTTTCTTTGCATACTTTCTATAAAGTTGTTTCAAATTCTCATTTTCTAAATAAGGTTCAAATAGTTCGCTATTACATGTTTTACACTTAGCTACATACGAATTTATTTCTATTAAGTCACCTCTAAGATTGTAAACTTCTTTTTTTTCTATAATTTCGTAATCAACGAGTGAATCACAGAGGAAATGATAAATAAAATTGAGAGTGATTATAATTACTTTAAGGTCGTCTTATAATAAGGTCAATAAATACTTTAGAAATTCGAAAAAAGTAAGAGATGAAGTACCAGTGTATTCAAAAATGCAAATAATTAATGAAATATATAACAATTGACAGCTCAATTGTATTATTTTTGTCTTTTATTTTCAAAACCGATAACAACTAATTAGACAGACATATTTTACTTTAAATTGAGATAATTAAGAAATTGTTCGATTTCTATATTACTTCAATAATTAAAACCAACTCTGATATTCTTAGCAATCATTCTTCCAAAAAGTAAACTCAAAATCCGTTTCTTGAAGGTTTTAAACCTCAGTCTACCTTCAAAAACCAATAATCTTCTAAAAAGGTATACGTAGTTATACACCTATCAAAAACCTCATAATTATAACCAAAAAATAAATAAATATCCTTTAAAACAACGATTATCACTTAAACATAACAGTTTGACTTTTCCATTTTTTACCACGTTTTTTCATCAAAATCCTCAGAAAACCTTATCCGAGATGACGTATGTATACCGTTTATCAAAAGATTAAAACATAACAATTTGTTCAAACAATCATTTAATCGACTGTAGAGACGTGCTACATGCGCATCTCCTAGGTTCAAACGTAGCAAAAAATGTGAATTGATTTTTTTATAGAGACGTGCTATACGCACGTCTCATGGTTTAATCATAACAAAACATTTTATGAATTTATCTTTTTGTAGAGACGACCTACATGGGCGTCTCCTGGTTTTAAACACATTCCAAAAATCAATACGTTTAATATTGCTTCAAACCTCAATTCAAACAACTGTAGAGACGACCTATATGGGCGTCTCCTGGTTTTAAAATCAATATCTTTAAAAAAGACGCTCGTATAGAGCGTCTCTACAACTATCAATTAATGTGAATTATAATAAATTCACGAATCCAGATTTTAATTTCTGTAAACAATTCACAACTATGAATTGATACTGGCTATAAACCTCAAACATCCTAATAAAAATCAACAATTTTCTAAAAAGGTATACGTAGTTATACACTCACCAAAAACCTCATAATTATAACCAAAAATTAAATAAATATCTTTTAAAACAACGATTATCACTTACACATAACAGTTTTACTCTTATGATTTTTATCCTGTTTTTTCATCAAAATCCTCAAAAAATCTTCCCCAAGATGACGTATGTATACCATTTATCAAAAGATTAAAACATAACAATTTCCTCAAACACCCTTTTAAACAACTGTAGAGACGCCCTATACGGGCGTCTCCTGGTTTTATTGTAGTAAAAAATTTTATGAATTTTTGTAGAGACGTGCTACATGCGCGTCTCCTTGTTTCAAATGTTTTTAACCTATATGGGCGTCTCATGATTTCAAAATCAATATCTTTAAAAAAAAGACGCTCATATAGAGCGTCTCTACAACTATTAATCAATGTGAATTATAATAAATTTACGAAATCAAAAAATAAAACATTAATTTAATAATAATTTATCTATCAACAAATTCACGAATCCGGATTTTAATTCCTAGAAACGATCCACAATTATGAATTGATACGGACTAAAACCTCAAACATCCTTATAAAAATCAACAATCTTCTAAAAAGGTATACGTAGTTATACACTCATCAAAAACCTCATAATTATAACCAAAAAACCAAATGAATATCCTTTAAAGCAACGACTATTACTTAAACATAACAGTTTTACTTTTCTTTTTTTATCCTGTTTTTTCATCAAAATCCTCAGAAAACCTTATCCGAGATGACAAATGTATACCATTTATTAAAAGATTAAAACATAACAAATTGTTATGCCTTATTAACCACTTTATTCTTAACTCTTTTTAATGCATCAACAACCAAATCAAATACATATCTAACCTCATTATTATAAACTAACAAAATTAATATCAAACCAATTAACGCGGATGATATTTGCCAGACAACATTCCCTACAAATGTGTTTATAAAAGCTACTATCACAAAAACTGCAGTTGCAGAAAAGAATTTACCTAAATGATAATTAACTGGATACAACTTTTTTGAAATAAATGTTCTCATACAAAAGAAAACTATATAAGACACTCCGGTCGTAAACGCTGCAGCTTTTGCACCATATAATGGAACTAACAATACGTTTCCAACAATGTTACAACCTGCTGATATTGCAGCTATTAACATGTGCCAAAAGGTTTTTTTCTTAAAGTTTATTCCCACAACCGATACTTCTGAAGTTGTATACATTATTGGCATTAAAATTAGAAATGGAGATATTTGCGCTGCAGAACGATAAGACTTTGCTAAAAGTAAAAATATTACATCCTTAAAAACAATAATTAGCATCCCCAAAACAAACATTGAAGCTGAAATAAACAAAGAAACCTTTTCAAAAAGCCCTGTACTTTCAGGATCATTTTCATAGCTCTCATAAGAAACGGGTGTCCAAAATGTCGTAAAACCCGTTTGAATTAAGTTCATAATAGCAACAACCTTGAAAGCAGCTGAATATAATCCTATCTCAGTAAAATCACTATAATTTCTCAAGGCTAGTTTATCAAAAGATTGAAAAAGCCAAGTTATTAAAAATGTTGGGACAAACGGAAGCCCGTACTTTATAATTTCTTTGACTAAACCTGTATTAATTTTAAACTTTCCAACCCACATATCTTTTTCAAGAAAGATAGCTAACAAGAGAGAAGCCACATGAGAAAAAAACAATCCAACAATAACTGCATAAAAAGTCCTTGAAACAAGCAAAGCATATAAAATTGTAAAAACAGCGTTTGATAATCCATTAACAACCCTTAAAGTGGAGAATGCGATTCCTCTTTGTTTCATTCTAACAACTAAAGTTGCAAACCTTTCTATCGTTCCTATTATTATGGTAATTCCCAATAAAAAAATGGGAAGAAAATGACTATAATCACCAAAAAGAACAAAGGAAAGCTGCTTCCAAAATATCCCTATTAAAATAAAAACCACAAATCCTAATGTCAAACTTGGAATTAAAGCATTCCAGAGCAAATCTCTCCTTTTATCCTCTTCTTTTTCATAAAACATCCGCACAAAACTTTGATCAGCCCCTAAAAGAGCAACGTTTAAAAGTAAATTAAAGGCTAATGTGAACATAGAAGCTTTCCCAAATTCTTCAGGAATAATAAGCCAGGTTGTTATTGGTGTTGTAATAAAAGAAATTAGGGCTGCAATCCATTGCCCTATTGAAAATTCAAAAAAAGATTTTATGAATTCTCTTTCTTTTGACATTATTATCCTCCAGAGTTTCATTCAAAAATTTTTATGTATGTTTTATGAGTAATTTTTTCAACAATATTGCTAATTTCTTCTTTCTAAATAAAAGTTTTTGCTTTCGATTACTCCATTAATCAAATCACTTCTATCGAGATACCAAAATTTTTATATGTTTTGTTTTTACTTATCTCACCTAAAAACCCAGGCATTCAATCACTTCCTTTAATTCTTATTTTTTCAACACCTCTTCATATACTGCCACTTCTTGTTTCACAATATTCTCCCATGAAAATCCCAAAGCTCTTTCTCTCAAATAATCTCTTTCAATAGGATTTTTAAGCAATTCAACTACAGCATCTGCAAACCTTTTTTCAAAATCTTCTCCTTCTTCTATGACTATTCCCCCATCTCCTATTGCCTCTGGTATTCCACCATTACTACTTCCAACTACAGGAACTCCACAAGCTTGAGCCTCTAATACAACACAAGGCCAGCCTTCATTCTTACTTGGTAATATCATAACATCCATTGCATTCATATAATATGGCACCTTATCCTGAGAAACTCTTCCAACAAATTTTACATTCAAATTCCTTTTTTGACATTCTTTTTCAATGTTTTCTCTCAATTCTCCGTCTCCAACAACTAAGAACTCTACGTCTTTATTACTCGATATATTTTCAAATATCTCAGGGAACTTATCAGCTCGTTTAATAAATACCAAATTTCCAACAAAACCAACCACTTTTTTACTCAATCCTAATTCTCTTTTTATCTTTTCTTTATCTAAGGGTTTAAAAGTTTCTGGTTCCATACCATTTGGAATAACAACAGCGTTTTTACCTGAATACCCTAAGGATTTTGCCTTATTTAGCAAAGCATTACTTACAAATATTACTTTTCCTGCTTGTTCTAATACGTTATTATACAATTCTTTGTTATTTGGCATTGCTAAGTTTATATCGCTACCGTGACATGTAATAACATAAGGCACCTTTAATTTCTCTGACACTAACTTTGCCACTAAACCAGCAGGTAGATTATACATCCCATGAGCATGAATTATATCAAATTCTTTACTGTTATTAAATATTTGATTAGCAGCATTTTCTGAATAAAAATATACTTTGTTCCTTTTCAATATTTTGTCAGAAAACACATCGTAAATGTTCCTATTAAAAAAGGCAAATTTATATTTTATGCCGTTCACTTCATAAAAAGCCTCATTAACACTAATTCCTTTTTTCCCTAAAACCTTTCTTGCTAGTTTCACAGTGGAACTATCTTGGGAAATTAAACCATACGCATCAAAATCGACTTCTAAATTTCTTAAAGCTTTTAATCTGTTAGTTATAAAAACACCGCTTGTTGGATTTTGAGGATAAGGAAATAGATTTGTTATAAATAATACTCTCATTCTTATATCAACCACCTAAAATATAAAAATTCTACCACTCATTATTATAATTCCCCAACAAAAACTCACAATTAAACTCATTCAATTTTTCTTTATCATCGATATCCCAAAATATGATTATTTGAGAATTGTTTATGTTTTGTAGATTGTTTTCAATTATATAATCAACGTTTAACTCTTTTAATATGCCCTCGATTATCTCTTTCATCTCTTTATCATTTCCAAATAGAGCGTAAGTTCTATTTCTTCCATAGGTTCGTATTACTCTTTCTATGTTTTGTTTAATAATCATCGTTTTATTATAATATCTTTTTATATAGTCAATTGTCTTTTTACTTTTTTCTTTAAATCCTTCAGGGGTTAATATGTATCTGAAGCTTTTTCCATCGAGTCTTTCAAGCTTTACAAGTCCTTTTTTGACAAATTTTTTTAGAAGTAAGTTCACCATTCCCAAAGATAGCCCAGACTTTTTAGATATTTCTCTTTGAGTTACTGAAGCATTGTTTTCTATTATTTCTAGTATTAATAATTCGTTTTCTTCCATTTTTATCTACACCTTTGTTCGTTTTTTGAACAATTTTATATATTATACTACATTTTTTCTAAATATGTTTGGTAGAGCAATTCTTTCAGCTAAGAAAAAGCTTTGTCCTCTGTTTAAAACAAAAGCAGAAGTTCCTAAATAATTTTCTGATGTGGTATAAATACCAAAATTAGACCTTCCAAAATATACGTTTTCTAAATATGTAATGAGTATCTCTTCTTCACATCAAGAATATTAATTGAGTAAAAATTAATCAAAGTTGCTTAGTATAATAGTAACTATCTTTTCTCCAGCATTTCCATCTCCATACATACCATGTGGGTATGCTACCTTACTTTCAGTTAATACCTTTTCTACAAGGTTATTTTCATCTGCTAGCATATTCCATCCTGCTTCTACTAACTCTCTCCATCCTGTATCTGGCATCAAAACTATGCACCTTTTTCCTGCAAAATATGCTTCTTTTTGTAATCCTCCACTATCTGTTATTACTTTGTTTGAATGTTTTACAATCCCCATCAGTTTAGGATAATCAAGAGGTTCACTCAAAACAACGTTTCCTAAATATCTCTCAAATCCAAATTCATTTATGCTTTCATAACAATCTTTTCAAACTCAATCATTATTCTTCCTGTCATTTCACCATGTGTTCCTGAACCTATCCCAAGGTTATAATTAGGAGTTTTGACGTTCAAAGACTGAAAAAATAATATATCAGACATATTAAAATCATAATGTTGACCAGAATGAACCAAAATTTCTTCGACATTGTGCTTTTCAAATTCTTTGTTAAGAATTGCTTCTTTTATTATTTGTGGGCGGACACCAATTAAACTGAGTAGTTTCATGTTAGAGACTTCCTTTCTTTTTCCTTTACTATTTCTTTGATTGTTTAGGCTCCAAAATAGTTTTTCCATTTTCATCAACATAACTAAAATTACAAAAAACTAAATCATAATTTTTCTCTTTGGCCTTATTATACATTTTTTCAAGAAAGGTAGGATGATAATAATCATCTGCATCTAAGAAACATACGTATCCCCCTTTTGATTCTATTATTCCTCTGTTTCTAGCAGCGCTTACACCTTGATTCTCTTGATTTATTAATTTCCACTGAAAATTAGCATTTTGCAAGACTTCTTGGATAATCTTTTCTGTATTATCAGTAGAGCCATCATTGATTATTATTACTTCAAAATCTTTAAAAGTTTGAGCCATTAAACTTCTCAAAGTTCTCTCTACGTATTTCTCCACATTGTATGGGGGGATTATTACAGATATTTTTGACATTTAATCAACTCCTCTTATTGAAATTACTAAGCTCATAAAACTCTATCAATTTATGTTTGATTATTTGAAGAAATTAACCAATCTTTGTAGCCTTCTATTAGTCTTTTAAAACAAGATAAATAAAATAATGAAAGTCATTTTTTGAAATCCCTTATAAAATTTCCATAAATATTTGTGCTTAATAGAGTTTAAGTACTTTATATTTTATCCACAAATTATCTATAAGTATAACAATGGCAGATGGCAAATGTTTTAGAATTTTAAGTATTTTTTAGTTGTTTTTTATTTATTCCCGCCCATTTATATTCAACTACTTCTTGATGCTTTTTCAAAATTCGTTTAATAATATTTATAATTTCTTCTCCTTATATCCTTCAGCCTTCTTGACGCATAGTTGATTAAATCAGGATCTAAAAAAGGAGAAACACTTTTCATATAATGTTATGAAAGGAATTTCTTCAAGAAGTTGGTAATCTTGATTTTATACAAAAATACCTTTGAATTCATTTTTATATGTTGCTCATTTTAATATTCTCCCCTGTAAGGCTTCCAACGCCTAAACAAATAGAAATAAAAAACCATAGTAGATCTCTCCACTGCCATGAAAGGGATAATCCAGCGAAAAGACAGGTTAACAGCGAAATGAATGGAATCAAAAAAATGGTATCTTTTAATTGTCCCTTATTCAATTTGTTGATCAGTTGTTTAAAATCTTTTAATATTCTAACAATTATCCATAAAAAAACAATTAATCCCAATATTCCATATTGAACCAATATTTCAATATACAAACTGTGCATCACGAACATTTCTCCATATGCTGTATAGTTTATCCACATTCCAGCATAAAATGATCCACCAAAACCCAAAATGGGCCTTTGCTTAATTGCTTTTATACCCGCTAGCCACCAATCACTTCTTCTAGTAGTGAAAGAAGAAATATCATAAATATGCTCACCAAAGAATCTTTCATAAAGAGGAGAAAAATCAATAATTTCAAAATTCACCAATATTGCAATTATTATAATTCCTAAGGATAATACGAAAAATGATCTCTTAACATTTTTCTTAGATAAAACAAAAAAAGTTAGAATTATTGAAAAAATTAATGTTAATGTTCCCCCTTTTGACAGCGTTAAAAAAATAGAAAAATAAATTAACGCTACACTTATTATTCCAACCACTATTTCCCTTTTTGTTCTACTTTTTAATATTAGATATAAAGGAAAAATGCTCAGGCTGGAAAGTATTGACGCGAAATTATTAGGGTCTGCCCCTTTGAATGTGAAACGTCTGGCAACATTCCACCAATTAGAAGATTCATTACTAATAGTAATAAAAAAATAAACGGCAATTATTATTAAGGCAATAGAGATTAGAACTGCTAAATATCTCAAGTTATCTCTTAGATAATTGTATCCTTTTATTTTGATATAGGAATATAGCAAAATAGAAAAGAGTATTTTTGGTATATAAGAAATAAAATTTTCGTTTATTATTGCATTGTAATCCCAGTCAACAAGAGAAAGGAATGGGCCGAATGTAATTGCATTAAATAATCCAAATATAACGATAAAAAGATAGACTAATAAAATCCAACTTTTCTTATCAATAATAACTGCATTCTCTTTTACTATTACATATAGGAAATAAAATGTATAAAAGATAACTAGCAATTTGGTTATTGTTACACCCTCAACTACAATAAGAATAGTTTCAATTATAGGAGATACTAAAATAATTGAAAGCAGATATTTTTTTTCTAGAAAAAAAAGAAGAATAAATAAACCAAAAGTTATAAAAGCATTGTTAAATATTAATGCTTGAATTACTATAAAAAGAAAGAATAGAGCTTTAATAAAATCTATAAACTTTGTATTTTCATTTGCATTTCGATCCAAATAATTTGAAAGACCAGGTATATTACTTTCTATGATCTAACAACTCCTTGTACATTTCAACATGTTTTTTTTGCACATTCTTCGATAGTAAATAGTTTGGCTCTTTTTGATGCTTCTTCAGAGAATTTTTTCCAAATTTGATCATCTATAATTAATTTATATAATCCATTAGCCAAAACTTCAGGATCCTTTATAGGAACAATTAATCCACTTACATTATTTTCGACTATTTCATTATTACTTCCAGCATCTGTAGTCACTATAGGTATTCCTGAAGCAAGAGCTTCTATTAAAGAAATTGAAAGCCCTTCCCACTGTAAGGACATAACATAGATATCAGAATGCTTCAAAATCTCTGGTATATCGTTTCTTACACCTAAGAATTTGACGTTTTCAGATAATTTCTTTTCTTTAACTTCATCCTTTATTTGATTCCTAAGTTCTCCTTCTCCAACAAGGAGAAGATTTGGTACATCTAATCTTTCATTTTCTAATAATGACTTAAGAAGAGAAAAAGCACTCAATAAATTTGGACAATCTTTAGCTTTAGTAAAACGTCCGATTGATACAATACTTTTTACTTTATTTTTTACATTCCTATTTTCATATAAAAAATCATTAGTATCTATCCCATTATATATTAATTTGATTTTTTCTGGGGATATTTTTAAATTATCCTCTAATATTATACGTACCTTATTTGAAATGGCAACAAAAATACTACATCTTGGATTTATATAGAATTTTCGTATAAACTTCTGAGTTATTTTTCTACTGTGAATTGTTTGAATGATCTTGACTTTAGTATCCAAAGCTCTGCAAATGTGAAAAGTACCTGATTCCGAATGAGAATGGACTATGTCCGGCCTAAATTGAAGGAAAAGTTTATTTAAATTTTTTGAAGTTTTATACCAATCCTTATTAGGTCTTTTCCAAATAAATCTTACGGGAATATTTGTGTTTTCTAATTCCTCTATAAATTTTTCCTCAAAGCAAATGCTTTGATCGTTTGTATAAGGAATATCTTTTGCTTTAATCATTACCCATAACTCAACTTCATTACCTTCTAAATATAATTGTTTTGGCAAAGATTTTACAAAAACTTGAGCACCTCCAGGAATACAAGAACTAATTACATGGGTAACTTGCATTTTATCTCCTCCACAAAATTAAATTAATTCTCTCATCATTTGTTCATAAAAATATCCGTTGATCTTAGTCTATACATTTACGGGTAAATAAAAACTTCATTCCAGAAAACCATGCTTTCTTTTGGTTCTTTATTTGTTTTCATTTATTATAAGCTAGCGGTCTGACCTCCTGTTATTGGAGAATAAATAAAGAAATCTTACTTTTTCACAAAAATAGTTTTTGAATTAAAATAAGTATCTGAATTGATCTCGAACATCTTACTAAATTCACTTGGTGTCATATAATTCAACGAACCATACCGCCTTAGGTTATGATAAAAGAACATATATGCGTTGTAAGCTTGAAAAATTTCTTCAATATTTTCAAAAGAATTCAGTTGAACAAACTCTCTTTCAAGATTAAAATGGTGTAATTCAATAAAATCTTGTGAATTGGGGTTGTTCTTGTAACCAAATTCATGAGTTATTTCCAACTCATTCATAAAAGCTTCAGTTGCTTTTGATTTAAATTGAGGTCCGTTGTCTGTTCTGATTATGAGTTCTTTAGGATTAACTTTTCTGTATGAAATGCCTGTATGAACAGCTTTGATGAAATCTTTTAATTTACTTGAATGTCCTATCTGTGAAGAAACAATTGTCTTATCAATAATATCCAGTATGGGGAAAAACCATCTTTCGTTGTAGAAATAAATTTAATATTCCCTTCCCGGAATCCATTGAGAGCATCTATTTCTTGATTATTTGGCCTTTTCTTTGCATGTTTGAAATGGTTTTTGTAAGCTCTAACAACACCTAATTCTTTTCTTAATCTGCAAATCTTTTTGTGGTTAACAATTATTCCAAGTTGATTCTTAAAGACAACAAATAACTTCTTGTCGATAACAGATTTAAAGTAAAAAGTTGGATCGTTTGGATTGCTGTTTTCATATATGGAGATTATTATCTCTTTAATACGTTCATCTTCAACTATTTGACCATTGATAGTATAAGAGAATCCTGGAAATCTTTTTTGTTTTGATTTAGCTTTTATACATTCAACAACAAAGAAAAACCTTGTTTTGAAATAAAAAGAGCTTGAACTCATATGAAAATAATCCAGAAGATAACTCAGGCAAACACCATAATTTCTGCATTTTAATGAGAAGCAATTTACCGATATCTGTACAATTCACTTGTGGTTCATATTTTTTTTAAGTTCAAGTTCATCCATTATTATTCTCAGCTGTAATTCTTTTTCAA
This sequence comes from Defluviitoga tunisiensis, assembly GCF_000953715.1. NCBI lineage: Bacteria > Thermotogati > Thermotogota > Thermotogae > Petrotogales > Petrotogaceae > Defluviitoga > Defluviitoga tunisiensis. The sequence continues at coordinate 1,049,504 of NZ_LN824141.1, read as the reverse complement.
GAAGAATCTTTTCATAATAACTAAGTTTTCTTTTAAGATAAACAGAATCATTAGAAGTGTTATAATCATCAGACCTATCTATACCTGCTGATTCATAAATGATAGGAGGAATCTTAGAATAATCAGAAATAATAGATTTAGCTCTACCTTTCTTGACATCAAAAAAAGAGTCATTATAATTTGATCTTTTGTACCCACTGAGAAAGAGCATTAAAAGGCTATAGAATATTCATTTGAAAAATCTTTTAAAGACTTTTCACTGTTAAGATATTCTTTAACAACTTGAAGCTTGAATTCACTGGAATAAACTTTTTTATTTTTCATGTTCTCACTCCTTACTTTTATTTTACCATTTCTTCCATTTTTCTTCAATCTCTATTTGGGGTGATTGTGATGAGCAGGAAAAACATATAGGTAGTAGAAAACTCTAATTATGAATTCATAGTTATGAATTTCTTAAATTTAAGTAGAAATTTTTTTTTTGAAAATGTCTACAAATTATAAGTAAAAAATATTCTTTTAGTTTTAAAAGTTTTCTAGCTTCCTTATTAATGACCTCAAAAATATATTATATCCTTTCCTTTTAAAAAAAATTTTTGAAATTATCTTTTGTATAAACATTTTATATATATTATAAAATCAAAAGATTTAATTTATAATAAATCAATTTTTATCTTAGAAGCAAATATGATATCATTTGTTCAACTATCTTCTCCCCGGCATTTCCATCACCATACATACCATGTGGGTATGCTATTCTACTTTCAGTTAATACCTTTTCTACGAGGTTATTTTCATCTGCTAGCATATTCCATCCTGCTTCTACTAACTCTCTCCAACCTGTATCTGGCATCAAAACTACGCATCTTTTTCCCGCAAAATATGCTTCTTTTTGTAATCCTCCACTATCTGTTATTACTTTGTATGATCGTTTTACAAGCCCCATCAGTTTAGGATAATCAAGAGGTTCACTCATAACAAAGTTTTCTAAATATCTTTCAAACCCAAATTCTTTTATGCTTTCATAACAATCTTTTCAAATTCAATCATTATTCTTCCTGTCATTTCACCATGTGTTCCAGAACCTATCCCAAGGTTATAATCAGGAGTTTTGACATTCAAAGACTGAAAAAAGATATCAGACATGTTAAAATCGTAACATAATTATTTATTATTGAATTTTATTGTATTTATTTTGATTTTACCTCTTAATAAATATCTATTACAATTCTATCTTAAAGCTTTCAATGTTGAATCACGCCCACGGCATCAATAACATTTTTATTCATTATTGAATTAATGTGTTCCTTAAATTCATCATGAGCTAATGTAAGTACTAAATAATCTGATTTTTCTAATGTTTCATCTAATGAGAGATTTTTTATTCCTTTTATTTCTTCTTTTTTGACATTTGGTTCACAGCCTACTACATTATAACCTTTTTCTTTCAAGCAAAGAGCTATTTCAATTGAAGGACTTTCTCTTAAATCATCAATGTTCGGCTTGTATGATAATCCAAGAATTCCTATTGTAATTTCTTTCTCGCTATTTGGATATTTTTCTTTTATTTCTTTTTCTATTTTTTCTACAATCCAATGTGGCTTGTAATCATTTATTTCTCTTGCTGTTCTTATAATATTCGCTTCTTCTGGAAACTTTTCAACTATGAACCAAGGGTCTACTGCTAGACAATGTCCCCCTACTCCTGCTCCCGGTTTAAGTATGTTTACTCTTGGATGTCTGTTGGCTAATTCAATCAATTCGAATACATTAATTCCTATTTTATCTGCAATTATAGAAAGCTCGTTGGCAAATGCTATATTTACATCCCTATAAGAGTTTTCTACCAATTTACACATTTCTGCTGTATGAGTATCGGTAGTATATGCTTTTCCACTTGTTAGTATGGATTCGTACAATGATTTAGTTATTTCTTTTGCTTTTTCACTTGAAGACCCAATTATTCTATCGTTGTTTTTTAATTCATATAGTATTCTACCAGGTAAGACTCTTTCTGGGCAATATGAAAGAAGAAAATCTTCGTTTAGTTTTAAATTTGTTTCACTTTCTATTATTTTTCCAACTACCTCATCTGTTGTCATAGGAGGAACGGTTGATTCTAATATTACTAGTGTACCTTTTTCTACATAAGGAGAAATCTCTTTTGATGCTTTTTCTACATAGGTAATATCTGATAATTTTTTATTTTCTTTTTTTACAAATGGTGTAGGTACACATATTATGAAAACATCTGATTTCTCTAATTTATTGGTAGGTATCAATTTCTTTGAATTTAAAACCTTTTCAAAAGATTGTTGTAAATCTGGTTCTTTTATATGTATCTTCCCACTTTTTAATGTGTTAATAACTTCTTCATTTACATCGTAACCGTATACTTCGTACCCTGCTTCAGCAAATACTATTGAGGTTGGTAATCCAATGTAGCCCATTCCTACTATCGCTATTTTTGCAGTTTTATCCTTGATTTTTTCTAACATCTTATCCTCCTGATTTTAAAGGCTTTTATTGTCTTATTTTTGGCCATTAAATTCTTCTTTCAAAAATTCAATAATTCTTTCAGATGCTTTTCCGTCTCCAAAAGGGTTGCTTGCTTTACTCATTTTTGTGTATTGTTCTGTTTCAAGTTCTTTCATTGCTTGATATACAGTTTCTTCTTCTGTTCCAATTAATTTTGCTGTTCCTGCTTCTATTGCCTCTGGTCTTTCTGTTGTTTTTCTGAGAACTAATGTTGGTTTTCCTAATGTTGGTGCTTCTTCTTGTATCCCACCTGAGTCTGTCATTATGTAATGGCTTGAATCCATTAAAGCTATGAACTCTAGGTATTCTACAGGGTCAATTAATATCGCTTTTTCTTCGTTTCCTAATATTTTATATACACTTTCTCTCACAACAGGATTTAAGTGAACTGGAAATACTATGTACATTTCTTCGTTTTCGTGTAGATACCTTTTTATTGCTTTCATCACGTTTTCTATCGGTTTTCCCCAGTTCTCCCTTCTATGCATCGTTACTAAGATAAACTTTTTGTTCTTTATGTTGTACTTTTCTTTAATCTTTTCTATATCTTTATTTTTGTTTTGTTTTACCCAAAGTAGAGCATCTATTACAGTATTTCCTGTTACTATTATGTTTTTTTCTTCAACATTTTCTTTTAGAAGATTTTCTTTTGCTTTTTGGGTAGAAGCAAAATGATGTAGAGCTATTGTTCCTGTTAGTCTTCTGTTCATTTCTTCTGGGAAAGGGTTGTATATATCGTTCGTTCTTAAGCCTGCTTCTACGTGGCCAACAGGGATTTTGTTGTAAAAGGCTGTGAGACTTCCAACAAATGATGACGTTGTATCTCCTTGCACTAATACATAATCAAATTTTTCAATTTTTAGTATTTCATCTATTGCTATTAAAAGTCGTGATGTTAATTCGGGTAATGATTGATTCTTTTTCATAATATTTAAATCATAATCTGGCTTTATTTCAAATAATTCTAAAACTTGATCAAGCATTTCTCTGTGTTGAGCGGTAGCTATTACTTTTACGTCTATTCCGTTTTCTTTCATTTTTATGTACAAAGGTGCCATTTTTATTGCTTCTGGCCTTGTTCCAAATATCATCGCTGTTTTCATTTGATAGGCTCCTTACCGTCTAAATTTTCATAATATTAGCATTTGTTCATTGATTTTTTTATTAAATTCCTAAGTTTTTTAACCTGATTATTATATTCTCTATCTTTTAAAAAAGGGATATATTCCATTCTATTTTTATATTCGTTATTATCAATAATTTTTTTTAGTATTTGAGAGGCCTGCTCTAAATTATCTATTTCAAAAAGATTTTCGTTATTTATAACCCTTTCTCTATTCGATTTATGGTTTTCCATTATGACTTGGCAACCACAAATTTGGGCATGAATTGAACTTAAAGTTGTTTCTTTTGGAAAAATACATATATCACTGGCAGAAAAATATTTTCTTAACTCTGTAAAAGGTTTTGTGTCATCGATTGTAATATCGATCTTCTCTTTTAATTTTAATAGCTTTTTGTTAAATATCTTCATATACTCATTGTCTTTTGGACCAATAAACAAAAGTTTAAGTTTCTTTTCACTAATATAGTTTCTTTCAAACTTATTTATAATATCAAAAATTAAATCTGGTTGCTTATTTTTATTAAATTTACCAATATAGGATATTACAATATCATCTGTATTAAATTGGTAAAAGTTTCTTATTATGTTTCTTTCTGACTCACTATAATACATTATTTCCTCATTGTATCCATGAGGTAAATAATCAATTTTACTATCACTGATTCCAAGTTTTTTTAAATATTCGTACTCTTCCTCTCCCAATGCAAAGATGATTTCATATTTATTAGTTCTATTAATTATACTTGCAAATATAATTTTAAAAAATGCATAGTAAAAATTCCTAAATCTATTTTTGGACGCGATCCAGGACATATGGCAATCTCTCATAATAATATATTCGGGTTTCTTCATTAATAGTCGAAGATCTTTAAAATCCCCTATACCATGCATAAAAACTACATCTGGATTTATAGACTTGATGGTTTGATTTAGATCTTTCAGAAGTAACCTTGTTGAAACCTTTAATATTGGTTTTAACCTATATATTTTAACTTTTGTTTCTTTCTCAAACTTTGCATCTAAATAATTATCAACTTTTTTATGAAAAGGAGACATATCGTTGGAAGTAATTAAAAACAACTCATCATCAAAGTCTTTCCAAGCATATAATAATTCATTAATCTGGTAACCAGCAGAAGGATCAAAATAGTCTTCTACATGCACAATTTTCATATAATTATCTTCCTTCCATATTTTTCTTTTTATTACCTCAAAAAACCCAAAACACAGAATTTAATCAACTTTTACTATCTTATGTTTCAAATGGTTACTTCCTTAACTATATAAGGTATTTTCTACAATAAATTTATTACTAAAATCCAACAAAGGATCATTATACGAATTTTGTTTACTAGAGATATCAATTGGTGAATATCCAACTATATTTTATTTAATATTGAAAACTCTATCCATATTAACATTCCAATCAAGCTCTTTATCGCTTATCTCTGGTAATTCCTTGCTTTACAACAATCTAATTTTATTTATAAAATCCTCTTTATTTCCTGCCTCATAACTCATTCCAAAATTATAAATCTCATTTTCCTCAAGTAAAGACGGATTATTGCTAAATAACACCTTTAACCCTGAAAGGATATAATCATAAAGCTTATTAGGTACAGTATAATCAGTTAATAAATTTCTTTTATGAGGAATTATACCCAAATAATATTGATTAATTTCAGTATATAATTTATAATAAGGAACAGGTTCGTGAAATGTTACTCGCTCATTTAATTTTAATTCATAAGTTAGTTTTTTTAAATGTTGAATGACGTCCATTTTTTCTGTCGCATAGATATGAAGTTTCCAAACTGCCTATTTCCTTAATGAGATTTTCATACAACTCAATATATTCCTGGAATTTGTTGTTTTTATTATAATATTTATTCGCTCTTTTAATACAAGAGTCACTATATTTTTCTTTTCCTTCTGATTTTATTTTTCTTATAATTCTAATTGTATTTTCTAAATTCCCTTTTTCTACAATGAATCCTGTCGTGTCATCTATTGTTTCAATAGATCCTCCTGTATTAAAAGTTATAACAGGAGTCCCACAGGCTAATGCTTCTAAATTTGTTGTTGGAAAATTATCTTCCAACGTAGGATTAAAAAAAACATCCGCTGTAGTATAAATCTCTGCAAGTTCTTGAACATTGTTTGTTCTTTTAATACCAATAACATTTTTAGGTAGTTGTTTTAGTTGATTTTTTGATAAACCAACCATAACTATAGTTTCATCAGGTTCTATTAATTTTGACAGTTCAATAAAATACTCGAATCCTTTTCTTTTCTCCCATTTGTTAGCAACTCCTAATATGATAAACTTATTTTCTAAATTGTAACTTTTTCTAAAATTATTTGGAGATGGTTTAAACACACTCAAATCTATCCCATTGTTTATAACTTTCACAGTATATTCTTTTAAAAAAGATCTTTTTACTAATTTAGCTAACCATTCTGATGGAGTAACTAAAGTTAATTTATCAAGTCCTGTAAATAACTTTTTCTTTTTTTCAAAGTTGTTATATGAATTATCTATAAATATGCTCTTTGGATAACTTTTTCTTTCTGGACATTTTTGACAATGCGTTTCCCATTTATAGCAATTCGCATAATCAAAATACGCACAATGTCCTGTAAATGCCCAACAATCATGTAAAGTCCAAACAACTGGTTTATTGAACTCTTTTAAAAAATTAAATAGAATTTCTATATTTAAATAATATCCATGTATATTATGGAGATGTATTATATCTGGATTGTAATCTATTATTCTATCAACTAAATCTTTAGTAGCTTTTTTTGAACCAAAACCATGTTTATCAAGAAATCTTGTTTTTAATGCGTGGTTATAAAAATCTATATTATTACCAATTTTTATAGTATTATCACAATTGAGAGCTTCTCCTCTTCCATATGCAATAACACTCTCATGACCTTGTTCTAAAAGCAATTTATGAATATCAGTTGCAATTCGGCCAGTACTCCCACGTCCACAAACTGTGTTGATTTGTAATACTTTCATTTTAATATTTCCCCCAAACAACCCTATTGACATAATCTGTATAAGAGACAATTATTCTTAATACTTTGTCAGACACATTTGGAACTATGTAGTCATTAACAGGTCTTATTGTTTCTTTGTTTTGTGTTTCTAAAATTTTTAATCCTTGAAGTATCCTTTCTTTGTTTAAGCCCACCATCATCACAGTTGCTTCTTCCATCGCTTCTGGCCTTTCGTGAGCTTCTCTAATATTTAAAGCTTTTAATTTCAATATAGATGTTTCTTCGCTTATTGTTCCGCTATCACTTAAAACAGCTTTTGCGTTTATTTGCAACTTGATATAATCAATGAAGCCAAAAGGTTTTTCTGTTCTAATTAGTGGATGAAGTTTTACATCTTTTAATTCTATCATTTTTCTTGTTCTGGGGTGTGTACTAAAGATTATAGGTAGTTGATATATTCCTGCTATTGTATTCAAACAATCTATTAAATTATTAAAATTATTTTCAGAATTTATGTTTTCTTCTCTATGTGCTGAGACTACAAAATATTGATGTTCTTTTAAGTTTAATTTACTTAAAATATCTGATTTTTCTATCTCTTCTTTTTTGTTATTTAATACTTCGTACATTGGACTTCCTGTTTTTATTACCCTATCTGAGGGAAATCCTTCTCTGATGAGATGTTCTCGAGCTAAATCGCTATATACAAGGTTTATATCAGCTATTTGATCTACTATTCTTCTATTTAATTCTTCTGGAACTCTTTGATCAAAACATCTGTTTCCTGCTTCCATATGAAAAACAGGGATATGTCTTCTTTTTGCCGCATAAGCAGATAAACAACTGTTGGTGTCTCCTAAAACTAGAAATGCATCGGGCTTTATTTTTTCTAAGATAGGATCTATTTTCACAAGTATGTTGCCTATAGTTTCAACGGCATTTCCAGTTGCTGCATTTAAAAAATAGTCTGGTTTTTTTAATTCTAAGTCTTCAAAAAAAATCTCGTTCAATTCATAGTCGTAATTTTGTCCTGTATGAACTAAATAGTGTTCTATTGCTTCTGACTCTTCTAGTTTTCTAATCACTTGAGATAGTCTTATTATTTCAGGCCTTGTTCCTACAACGGTCATAACCTTAAGTTTATTCACCTTAAACCTCCAAATAATACGTATCAGGATTTTCTGGATTGAAAGATTCGTTTGCCCACATAACAGTAACCATATCTGTTTTACCAATATTTTCTATGTTATGTGTGTAACCTGGAGGGATATCTACAACTTCTAATTTATCTCCACTTACATTATATTCTATAATTTCTTGAGAATCTATTTTTCTAAATCTAATAGCGCCTTCTCCATATGCTACCAGAAACTTTTCATTTATATTGAGATAATCACCCATTTTTTCAGTTAACAAAACAAAAGAATCAACAAATTTAAAGTTTTTTTTGAATATTCTCACTTCCAATTCCCCTTAAACCACTCATATGTACTTTGAATACCTTCTCTTAATTCTATTTTGTGTTTCCATCCTGTAGCATGTAGTCTTGATACATCTAACAACTTTCTTGGAGTTCCGTCTGGTTTTGTTGTATCAAACTTTATTTCTCCTTCGTATCCTACTATTTCTTTTATCAATCCAGCTAGTTCTTTTATCGTTATATCTTTTCCTGTTCCTATATTTAACGGTTCATTTTCATCGTAGTTATTCATTAGATACACCACTGCATCTGCTAAATCATCCACATGCAAAAACTCTCTTCTTGGTGTTCCCGTTCCCCATACTTCAACATATGGTTTATTGTTTATTTTTGCTTCATGAAACTTTCTTAACAATGCCGCAAATGCATGAGAAGTTTCTAAATCAAAGTTATCGTTTGGGCCATAAAGGTTTGTTGGCATTACACTTATATACTTTGTTCCATATTGTCTGTTGAAGTATTGGCACATCTTTAATCCTGCTATCTTTGCTATTGCATAAGCTTCGTTTGTTTTTTCTAATGGTCCTGTTAGTAAATACTCTTCTTTTATTGGTTGAGGACATAACTTTGGATATATACATGAACTTCCAAGAAAGAGTAATTTTTTTACACCATAATCATATGATGCTTTTATTACATTGGATTCTATCATTATATTTATGTACGCGAAATCTGCTGGGTATGTATTATTAGCGTGTATTCCTCCAACCTTTGCTGCTGCTAAAAATACATATTCGGGTTTTTCTTTTTCAAAGAATTCTTGGGTTTGAGCTTGGCTTGTTAAGTCTAATTCTTTGTGTGTTCTAGTTATTATGTTTGTATAGCCTTCTTGTTGCAACTTTCTCATTATTGCTGATCCTACTAACCCTCTATGTCCTGCTACATATATTTTACTGTCTTTGTTCATTAGAAACGCTCCTTTCAAAATAATTATTCTTTTATCCATTCGTTTCTTTGATTTTCTTTTAATGCAAGAGATAAATCGTTTTCTATCATTATTTTTACTAATTCTTTGAATTTAACTTTTGGCTGCCAGTTTAGTTTTTCCTTTGCCTTTGTTGGATCTCCTACTAATAAGTCTACTTCAGTTGGCCTAAAGTATGAGGGGTCAACTTCTACAACAACATCGCCAATTTTAAGCGGTGTTTCAATATCACCAAGCAATTCTTCAACTCTATCTTTATCTAAACTGTCAATTATTCCTTTTTCTTGTACTCCTTCACCTTGCCATTTTATATTGATTCCCAAGTTTTTGAATGATTCTTCACAGAATTCTCTTACACTGTGGGTTTCTCCCGTTGCTATGACATAGTCATCTGGTTCTTCTTGTTGGAGTATTAGCCACATGGCTTCTATATAATCTGGTGCATATCCCCAGTCTCTTTTTGCTGATAAGTTTCCTAAGTATACTTTTTTTTGTTTCCCAACTAAAATTCTTGTTGCTGCTCTTGTTATCTTTCTTGTAACAAATGTTTCTCCTCTTCTTGGAGATTCATGGTTGAATAATATTCCATTTGAAGCATGTATATTATATGCTTCTCGATAGTTAATTGTTATCCAATAAGCATATAACTTTGCTGCTGCATAAGGACTTCTTGGATAAAATGGTGTTTTTTCTGTTTGGGGTATTTCTTGTACCTTTCCGTATAACTCGGAGGTACTTGCTTGATAAAATTTTGTCTTTTTTTCTAATCCCAGCAGTCTTATTGCTTCAAGTATTTTAAGTGTTCCTAAAGCAACAGTTTCTGCAGTATATTCTGGAGTTTCAAAAGAGACTTTTACATGACTTTGTGCCGCTAAGTTGTATACTTCATCTGGTTCAACTTCTTTCATTATACTTATTAGATTAGTTGAATCGGTAGAGTCTCCATGATGTAGTATAAATCTTCTATCTTCTTCATGAGGGTCTTGATAAATATGATCAATTCTTTTTGTATTAAATGAAGAAGATCTTCTTATTATTCCATGAACCATATAACCTTTTGATAGCAAATATTCAGCTAAATAACTTCCATCTTGACCGGTAACTCCGGTTATGAGTGCGGTTTTCATTTGTCAGCCTCCAACTCTGTTATTATCTTATAATATTTTTCCAACACAACATTCTTTTCATATTTATTTTCAAAAGCTTTTTTTGCGTTTTCAGAAAGTTGAGAGTAATAGGTGTGATCATTTTTGAGTTTTAATAAAGCATCAATTCTTTCATTTTTGCATATTCTATTTAAATTTATACCATAATTATCTTCTTTTATAGAAATATCAATTTCCGATTCAACTGGAAGAATCCCAATTATAGGTTTTCCTGCACTTAAATAATAATAAACTTTGCTAGGAACAGACATACCTTTTGATTCTTCTCGTAAAGTTACTAAAAATAAATTACTATTTCTTAATTCTTCTTCATATTCGTCTTCTGGTAAAAAAGACTTTAATTCAACATTGTATAAACCATTTTTATTAATATAATCTAAATATTTCTCTTTATTTCTTCCTTCTCCGAGAATTGTTAGTTTAAATTCATCCATTTTGTTTTCTTGAAGTTCTTTCATTATTTCTAAAAAATCAAACATATTTTTTGAGCTTTCACCAAGATTGCCAGCATATAAAATTTTAAAAGTATTTATATTTTTATTAGATGGGCTTTTTAATGATTTTCTACCCCAATTAGGAATATATTCTATTTTTTCATTTTGAATTTTATAATTTTCCTTTACATATTCGATTTGATCTCTTCCCAAGAAAATTACTTTATCAGCATTTTGAAAAACATACTCATTCTGTTTTTTCAATAATTTTACTACAGGGTTTTTAGGAGAAACTTGTTTTCTCTTAACAAGGGTATCTGGATGTAAATCATGAAGTAAAAAAATGAACTTATTTCCTTTTTTCTTTGAAACCCTTAAGGTATTGTATGCAACAAAAAAAGGGGGTAAAATAGCCATTGCAACTTTGTAATTTGTTTTTTTTAATGTTTTTTTTGCTTTAATCGAAAATAGGTAATATAATACAATTTTTTGAAGCGCTTTATTTTTATTAAGTTTGGGAACTTTTACTCTTTTCACATTTATTCCGTTTATGTTTTCAAACTCTGGATATTTGTTTTCGGGCACTTCATAAGATCTATTCGGAGTAACTATTAGAACCTTTTTCCCTTTTCCTACTAAAAACTCGGCTAGATCTGTCATGAGTTTGGCAGTGGCATCGACATCTGGGTAAAAAGTTTGAGTGAATAATACTAAATCATATTCATTTTCATTATAATGCATCGTGCAATCCTCCAAACATTTCCCACTCGTTATATTTTAACAATTTACCTTCAAGACATAAATTTAAAGGTAAACAAACTAGGTTTTTATTTTTTAGTTTAATATAACCACTTTTGAACATTTGTAAATCATTGAAATAGGGATTTCTTAGGATATAGACAACTGAAACATTGAATTCTTTAGCTGCTTCGTTTACTTTTTTTAATAAGCCTTCAATTAATCTATAATCTCCTATTATATCGACCACAAACATTTCTCTATAATTCCCAATATTATTTATGGAAAAGATACCACATATTTCTTTTTTATTTTTTTTGTAAGTAATTATTCCGTAATTGAAAAAAGGATGATCAATGTATCTCCATTTAATAAAACTAAATGATTTTGTTGCTTTAACTTTACCATCAAAATTATCTTTAAATTTTATATCTTTAATTTTTTCTTCAGTAATTTTATAATTTTTGAGATCTGATAAACTTTCTGCCTGTTTGTTTTGATTAAACACATATCCTGGATTCTTTATTTTTACATACCAAATTAATTTGCTTACATAACTCCACCCAAGATTCAAGTATCCTGGTAAACTATTTTGGTTAGGGAAATTGAAGATAAATGAGCTATTTTTTTCTAAGGCTATATCAAGTGCTTTTTTAGTCATCTTATAAAATAAACCTTCCCCTTGGTAATTAGGATCAACCACTGTATCAATTGGTTGATATGCCAAGAACTCATTCATTCTTATTTTAAATTTCCAAGCCCAAAAAATCCTTGACCCCACTATTTCTTTATTTTCATTTTCAGATACAATTATTATTGATTCACCAAAAGGATTTTTTAGGTTTTTCCATTCAAACCAAACCCTATCTCGTTTAATTTCAAAATGTTCTTGTTTTGAAAAAACTCTTTGATTTAATTCAATTATTTGGTCTATATCTTTTGTGTTATATTCTCTTATTATAATATTTTCGATTGAATAGCCTCTCCTTTTGTTGTTAGGTTTTAAAAACTGAGCTATCTTTAATACTAACAAAATTATAGTTTTCACTTAAAATGCTTACCTTTTTATCATAATTTTTTAAACCAACATATGTTTTATATTTTTTTATTAAAGGCAAATCGCTTAACTTTGGTTGCTCTTTAAGAACCTCTCTTGGATGTAAATAAAACAAAAAATAACCATTATTTAATTTTTTTACTTTTTTTATAACATGTCTTAAAAGCGGAATTGGTGTTATGCGAGAATATCCTCCTCCTAATGGGATACTAAACACACCGTTTTTGTATACAGAAACAGGAAACTCATATATTTTTAAGCCCTTTTGGATTAAATAAAATGGTCTTGAATCAAATTTGTTGTTTCCTCCTGTTTCCCTTTTAGCAGGAAACAAACTTGAATCATATTTAAACCCCAAATCTAACAATTTTTTTATTGTTTCAATATAATTCAAGGATGAAAAACCAGGTGCCCTATATCCTATTACTTCTTTGCCTGTTATATCCTCCAATATATATTTACTTTTCAATACATCCTCTTTCCATCTTTCTTCGCTTATTTTATATAATTCTTCATGATAATATCCATGCGAAGCGATTTCATGCCCTAAATTAGATATATCTCTTATTAATTTTGGATACTTTTCTGCTACCCAACCTAGTACAAAAAAAGTAGCTTTATTGTTGCTTTTTTCTAAAATTTCTAATATTTTATATGTGCCTTTTTCGGCTATTGAAGGTAATGTTTCCCAATCTTTTTTTTCTGGAATATTTGCATTCAGAATATGAAACCACTCTTCAACATCTATTGTTATAAAATTTCCTGGAATATTTACATATCTTATTTCGTTCACCTTGCCCCCCTCATTCCTAACATAGTTTCGAGTGTTTTAAGCATTATTTGAAGGTCTAAAAATATGTTTCTGTTTTTTATATAGTATAGGTCATATTCTGTTTTTTTTATGTAATCTTCAAGTGTTGATGTGTGCTTGTAATGTATTTGTGCCCAGCCTGTTATTCCAGGATTTAGTTTGAGTCTGTAGTTATAAAAAGGGATTTGGCTTGACATGAGATTATGAAATTCTATCATCTCAGGTCTTGGTCCTACTATGGACATATCTCCTTTTATTATATTCCAAAATTGAGGTAATTCATCAAGTCTTAATTTTCTTATAACTTTTCCTGTTTTTAAAACCCTTTTCTCTATATCTTCGTTTGGATTATACTCGTTTATCTGTGCTTCTTTTAATGATCTGAATTTATTTATTGTAAATATTTTTTCGTTCTTTCCCATTCTTTTTTGCTTGTAAATAACCGGTCTTCCATCTTCAATTAGTGTTGCTATACTTATTATTAGCATAATAGGTGAAAAAATTATTAAAAGCAATGAACCAAAAAATTTATCTATTATTTGTTGTGCGGGAGAGGTTTGAACATTATTAAAAATAACTTCGTAGTATTCTTTGAATTTTTGAGCTACTTCTATTGGTATGCGATTTAGGTATTTTTCTGCCATATTTGGGAGATATTCTATATCCATGCCTTCTTCTTTGTAGTGTTGTATTTGTGGTTTTACATGTTTTTCTAGTTCTGGGTCTGTTATAACTATGCCGTGGATTATTTGTGAGGAGGTTTGTTGATCGTTTTGTTTTATTATTTCATCTAGCGTTATTGGATTTGGGTTTATGTATTGAGTAAACCTGATTTTGTTTAGTGTTTTTTCTGAGATTTCTTGCATTATGTGGCCTATTTCTTCTTTTTTTTCGATAACAAGGTAGTTTTTTACAGGCATGGTTTTTTCGTATATTTTGTATTCTATTTTATGTAAAATAGGTAAAATGATTATTGTAAATAGTAGGTTATAAAGGAAAAAGTATCTATTGAAGTATTTGCTGAGAAAGAAGTAAAGAATTAGAATGAGTATGAAACTGATGAGAGTTCCTACCGTTGTTTTTATTAAGGATTCTGTGTAGCTTTTCATTGTTTGGGTGTCGTAGACTCTAAATGAGTAGATTCCAAGGTATATTATTAAGGACGAGATAATGGCAATTGGAACAGACAAATGTAGGAAAAAGATGTTCATCAAGAGTATCAAAGCAATATCAATAAGTTGAACTGTTAACTTTTTCATAACGGGTCATGTCCCCCTTATATATGTTCGAACAACATTTAAAAGTGATTTTATTCAGTATTTTAAGTTAATAAGTTAAAAGAAGACAAACACCATATTTCAAAAATTATTATAGCATAGTTAAATGAAAATATCAATATCTAATTGAACAAAAAGTTATTATATTTTTTATTGTGAAATAGTGAAATAATGATTGATGAGGGATAGCACCATGACCAATAGATTGTAACTGGGTTACCAACAGGAACTGTTTTAAAACCTGGAGACGCCCATATAGGTCAAAAACATTTAAAACCGGGAGACGCGCATGTAGCACGTCTCTACAACTAAAAATAAATTCATAAATACGATTAAACCTTGGAGACGCCCATATAGGTCAAAAACATTTAAAACCGGGAGATGCGCATGTAGCACGTCTCTACAACTAAAAATAAATTCATAAATACGATTAAACCCTGGAGACGCGCATGTAGGTCAAAAACATTTAAAACCAGGAGACGCGCATGTAGCACGTCTCTACAACTAAAAATAAATTCATAAATACGATTAAACCTTGGAGACGCACGTATAGCACGTCTCTACATTTGTTCTGGATTGGGGGATAGTAATATGTCTAAGGCTTTTGATGTGATGTTGGAGTGTTTTTTAAATAGATTTAAGTCAACTTCTTTTCCTTGTCTTCCGTGGTTTCCTGTTGCAAGAAAATCGACCATGTTGTGATTTAGATAGAACTTTCCTGCTTTTGTGTTTAATCCATCAAAGTCCATATGAAAATATACACCCATTTCTCTTAATCGCATGAGTGTGCTTTTATTTTCTAGTAACCAAGTATGTTTTTCTGCGTGAAATAGTACTACCTCGTATCCATCTAATTGTAGATTGAATATTTCATCTAATGCATAAAATGGAAAGTTTGTTTTGTCGAATTCTACGAAAGCAAAGGTGTCATTAAAGGGTATGAATTCTTTGTAATTTAGGGTTAGATAAAGTTCTGAAGCTAGATATGTCTGTATTCCTGTGTTTTTTTCTACTATGTCTTTTATTTCTTGGTATTTATCTTTTATTTGTGTAATGTCTGTTTTTATAACAGGATGGTTTAGATGTGGTGTAAACACTACATGGGTAATATCGTATCGTTTATAACGATTTAATTCGTATAATGTTTCTTCGATTGTTTTTACTTTATCATCAATCGTCGGAAGTAAATGGGTATGAATATCTATAAACATAATACTCTCCTTCTTCCTTTTGAGAATTATAAAGCACTTTATGTTAAAAAATGAAAATGAATATTAAATGAATTTTTCTTAATGTGTATTATATCATATTTTTGATACAAAAATATCATTTTGTGTAATTTTGATTAAAATTTTATTCGATTTTTATTTTATCTTTTGTTTGCATTTTGATACAAGTAGTTTCAAAAGAGTTACTTGAAGTTAATTTATTTTGCGGATATTACTTATGAGAAGGGAATTTTTTGAGAATGAATGGTTAATAAAAGTTGGGTTTGTTCTTTTTAATGAAGGGGGGTTGACGGTTGAAGGAGATCGTGGGGTTAATACCTGATCTTGTTAGTATGGTTGAAATGCCTGGTAATGGAAAGAAGAAAAAAGAGATTGTTATGCAAGCGCTGAGGGAGTTTCTTAAGTCTATTGGTAAGTATTCGCCGTTTTTGGATATTATTCTTTCAGTTTTGATTGATGGGGTTGTTGCGTTGTTGTTTCCTAAACATGCTCAGTAGGACAAAGGTTTAGGGTTGTTGTAGGGTCAATATTTCAGAGGGGAGGTGAGTTTCTTGGCTATGAACCTTAACGCAAGAAAGGCAAAGATTGTGTGGGTGGAGTTAGTTAATGAAAAAGAGAAGAAGGTGTCTAAGTCTTTTGATCTTTTTTCTGAGGAAGAAGCTTCAATAAAAAGTGCTTTACAAGGACTTGTAGGTTTGTGTGAAAATACTAACGCTAGTTATTATTTTACGCAAGAGTATGAGTTGGTTTAAGGTTTATTTTTATTAATTTCTATTATTTGAAAGGGGGATAGTAAATTGAAAAGATTGAGAATGAAATTTTATGATCCTGTTGAAAAAAAGAGTAAGACAATATCGATTGATGGTGTTATTGACGGTTTAACTCAAGACGATGTTGAACCAGTTATGGAGGGTTTGATTGGGGTTTTAGTTCCTGCTTCTTCTTTAGTAGATGAGGCATCTATTGTAGAAACAACTACTGAAGAGATTTTTAATTTAATAGAGAATTAATGTTTTATCCCATGTCCGAAAATTGGACATGGGGCTTTTATTTTCTATGATAATGTGGTATACTTGCGTATAATGATGATATAACTCGTCATTTTTTCTTTTAGAAACTCCAAAAAAATATAAAAGGAGGAGATTTTAATTAGAATTCGTCTTAATCTTAACAGGCTTTCGGATAATCAACTGGTGGAACTAGCTCAGAAGGGGGATCAAGGCGCAAAAGAACGGTTATATTTAAAGTACAAAGGGTTTCTGGTGAATGAAACTAAAAAGCTTGTAGATAATTGTGGGTTGGATTTTGACGATACGTTTGGTTCTTTATGCTATTTATTTTTATGGTCTGTTTATACCTATAATCTTAAGGGGCAATTTAGAGGTTATATGAAATTCTATATTGAGAGGAAGATTAAAGACGATATCGGTAAAAGAAAGGCTAGAATGCCACATGTTCCAAAAGAGGCCCCTTTTTATTTAAGGAATTTGAATGAGATTTTGATTGGTAATTTAGAGGATGATTAAGATTAAGGGGGATGCCCCTTAATCTTTTGTTTTATTGTTTGGTAATTTGCCATTTGTATTGGTAGGGTTGTAGTGTTATGTTTTCTATTGTTTTTGTGTCTTGAGTTAGATTGTTGTAGATTGTTAGGGTTTTGTTTTCTTTTTGCCTTGTGACTTTGAATATACCGTTTATGTTTTGATAGGTTGGTTGTATATGAAAAAGGTCTTCATTTTCTCTTTTTATTGTAAGCATCTCTTTTATCCCATGGAATACTTTGTAGCTGTCGCTTTTTGGGTCGTTTAGTGCTTTGTGCATTTTTTCTTCGTCGAATGGTCCTCGGTTGAAGTATCTTGAGTCTTTGTAGCCTGTTAGTTCTGTCATTTTTTTGTAGAATTCTTCGTTATTTTCCATGGCTATTTCATCGCCAAAGTAGTTTATAGGGGTACCGTGGAGTGAAAATAATACGGAATAGGCAAGTAGCACCTTTTTGTAGTCTTTGTTCATTTGGTTGTATAGTCTTCCTGCGATTCCTTCGCCTTCTCTGAAGTTCCACCTTGGGTCTAGCAAATAGTATTTTAGCATCTTTTCTCTTTCTTTTGGTTCGACAAACTCAAGCGTTAGTTCGTCGTGACATCTTAGAAACACAAACCATTGACAGTCTTTTGGAATTGAGGGTGTGACTTTTTCTGAGAGTGTGTCGATTATGTAATTTGGGTCTCCTTCTGCTATTGAGAGGAATATCTTTGGCATTACAGGGAAATGATATGCAACATGGCATTCGTCTGATTCTCCAAAGTATGCTACTACCTCTTTTGGAGGTTGGTTAGCCTCTGCTATTAGTGCTGTTCCTTCTTTTAGGTAGTCAAGGCTTGCTCTGAATATTTTTAGTATCCAGTGTGTTTGGATTAGGTTTTCACAGTTTGTCCCTTCTTCTTTCCATAAGAAGGGGGCTGCGTCCATTCTGAATCCGTCTACGCCGTGTTCTTTCCAGAATGTGAATATTTTTATCATTTCTATTAGTACATCAGGGTTTTTGTAGTTTAAGTCGGGTTGTATTTCGTAAAATCTGTGGAAATAGTAGTCTTGGGTTTCAGGATTGTAGGTCCAGTTGCTGTTAACCATGCCTTTGAAAAGTAGGCGTGCTTGGGAGTATTTTTGGTCTGTTGGGCTCCAGATGTAGTAGTCTCTGTATTTTGAGTTTTTTGATTTTTTAGCGTCTTGAAACCAGGGGTGTTCAATTGATGTGTGGTTTATTGCAACGTCAAAAAGGATTTTGATGCCTTTTTGATGGGCTAGCTCAACAAACTCAAAGAAGCTTTCGTTGCCACCTAGTTCGTCTCTTACTTTGTAGTAGTCTGAGATATCGAATCCTTGGTCTTTCATTGGTGATTCAAGGATTGGTAGTAACCAGAGTATGGTTACTCCTAAATCTTGTAGGTAGTCTAGTTTGTTTTTCATGTTTTGGAAGTTTCCTGCAAAGAGGTCTACATAGCAGGAGTAGACTAAGCCTTTTTTGTACCAGAGTTTGTCGTCTGGTGAGTAGGTGATTGAATCTTTTTTGGAGTTTAGGAAATCGATTAGTTTGTGGAGTTTATGTTTTTGGTTTGGATAGAGTTTGTACCAAAGTTGCTCGATTTTTTGTAAGTTTGGATTTTGCATTATATTTTCACCTCGTTGTTGTAAATTTGTTTAAAACCGGGAGACGCACATATAGGTCAGAAACATTTAAAACCCGGAGACGCACATATAGGTCAGAAACATTTAAAACTTGGAGACGCCCATATAGGTCGTCTCTACAAAAAAAAACAAATACAATTGAACGTTGGAGACGCGCATGTAGCACGTCTCTACAAAAAAAACAAATACAATTGAACCTTGGAGACGCACATGTAGGGCGTTTCTACAAAATAATAAATTCATAACTACGATTAAAATCATGAGACGCCCATGTGGGTCGTTTCTACCTTTGTTTGGTTAATTATACCATTTTTTCAGGTTCATTTTGGTATGATATAATTAGTTTGTTGTTTTTTGGTGTGTTGGTTTGTTTGATAGTCTATTTTAAATGGGGTGGGTGAGAGGTATGCTTAGTAAAATTTCAAGGGTTCTTCTGTTTTTGTTGTCTTACCTTCCTTTGTTTTTGATATATGCAATTAATGGTGTGATTCATGGCGAGTTTGTTGTATTTTGTTCTTTTTTGTTTGTTATTTTAGTTGTTAGTGTTTTATGTTTTTTGATGTTTAGGTCGCTTAAAAAAAGAGGCAAAAAGCGGTCTTTGATTGTTGAAAGTAATGAGCTAGTTAATAATATGCTTATTGAGTATATTTTTGTGTATATTTTCCCGTTTATTAGCGCTTTTGATAAGAGAGAGATTGTTTCTTTTTTGATTCTGTTTGTTATAATTGGTAGTATTTATATTAAAAGTGATTTGATAGCGGTTAATCCAACGCTTTCTCTTTTGGGTTATAGTATTTACAAGGTTAGTTATCGATACGAGGATGATGTGTCGCGTGTTAGAGAGGGGTATTTGATTTCAAGGGGTTTGGATGATGCTGGGGTGAAGGTTGAGATGAGTAAGGGAGTTTTTATCCATTTTAGAAGTAAAAAGAAGTGATGGATTGTGGATAAACGGGAAGAGTTTCTTAAGTTAGGTTATAAGAAGGAAGTTTTGAATGAGATTTGCCAAATTTTGGAGAATAATACGGTTTCTCAACCAGTTGAAATATGTTTGCACAAGGATGGTAAGTTGTTTGATTTAACGTGTGATGATGCCTCGTTTTTTGAGGAGATTATTGTTAATTCTGTTAGAGAGTTTGTGAAAGAACTTGAGAGCGATGATTTGGTTGAGGTTCAAAGTTATGAGGATTCGATTTATGATAAGCGCTTTTTATACCTCGAAAAGCAAGAGGTGCCCCAGGTAGTTGATATTGAGAGTAGGTTGTTGTCTGGTACTTCGCTTTATAGATTAGATAAGTCTGTTTTTAAGGATTATAAGAATTTTGATATTATTGTTAAGTATTTTTACAGGGAGATTGGGGCCAATATTATTGGTTTTCAGGAGCTAGATTCGAGGCATATTTTTGATGTGAAGAGATTGTTTTTTTTAGATAGTGCTAATTTGAAATCTCGGGACAGGGGGATTATTTTAAAGCCTAAGGAGTTTTTTGATTATTTTGTTGTTGGAGATATTTTGTTTATTAGGTCTGTTTATTATTTTGAGAATAAGTTTCAGTTTTTTAAGAAGTATGTTACTTCAAAGGATGAGTTTGTTAAGGAGATAAAGGTGAATAATAATGTTCTTGGGAGAGATATTAGGCTTAAGGGGATTGATTATTTTGATAAGTATGTTTCTGAGAGGAAGACTTTTTTGAAAAAACTTCACGGGATTTATAAAAAGGGGAATTATGTGAATTTTGAGTTTGAAAAGTTAAAAGAGGTTATAACTAATTTTAATTTGAAGATAAATCTAGTTGAAAGTAACAACGAGATTGTATTGGATGAGAAGACTTCTATTAAGGACTTTTTGGATTTGTTGAGTGAATTGTATTATGTTTCTTTGTTGTCTGAGGATAGGTTGAAGGCGAATGAATCTGTGAGGCTTTAATATTTTATTTTGATAAGGGAGTGAACGTCTTTGGTTAAGGGTACAGTGTATGAGTCTTTGTCTTTTTTTAGTCCAACTTTGGAAAGAGATTTGAAGTATTCTATATATCTTCCTGCTGAGTACGAAGAGGATTCTCGACGGTATTCAACTATTTATCTTTTGCATGGTCATAGCGGGAATGAGGTGAGTTGGCTTAGAAAAGGGCATGTTGATCAGACTTTGGATATTATGATAAATTCAGGTGAGATTCCTCCTTTTGTTGTGGTTATGCCAGATGCTCAAAATAGTTGGTATGTTGATTCTCCTGTTGGCGAAAAGTATGAAACTGCTATTATTAAGGATTTGATTGGTTTTGTTGAAGGACATTACAAGGTAAGAAATACTCGTGGGGATAGGTTTGTTGCAGGTTTGTCGATGGGAGGATATGGAGCTTTAAAGCTTGCGTTTAAGCATCCTGATATGTTTTTATCGGCAGCAAGTTTGAGCGGGGGAATAACAAGAGATGTTCCTCCTGAGACAGATGTTGATATAAACGGAGATGTGATTCATATCAGAGAAGATTATTATCATGACGTGTTTGGTGATCCTTTTGATCCGGATTTTTGGGAAAAGGAGAATGTGTTTAATTGGGTCGATAACGTCAAAAATAGTGGGCTCACTTTGCCTGTGTATTTGTCTTGTGGAAATGAGGATTATTTTTATTTGTATTTGGGGGCAACGGAGTTGTATCATGAATTAAGGCTAGCAAAGATTGAATCGGTGTTGTATATAAGAGATGGGGAACATAATTGGTTATTGTGGCAAGAGGATATTAAAGAAGTTTTGAGGTTTTTTAAAAGGGCTTTGGATTTGTATTAATACCTATTTGTAAATTTATTACAACCCACGTTGATTGATAGTTGTAGAGACGCTCTATACGAGCGTCTTTTGTTTTTGAATTTTAAAAGCATTTTAGCTTCCTTCCTTTTTCTGTATTTTTTAATTTCTTATGATATAATTCTAATGAAGTTTAATTCAGAAAAGTCAAATATATAATTAGAATAAAGTTTTATTGTTTGAAAAGTTTGTCGAAAATTGGAAAAAAATTAAATGATCCGATTTAAGAAGTTTTGGATTGAAGGAATGTAATAATAATGAAATTTTTTAGGAGTGATTTGAAATGAAAACAATTATATTAAATGTTCCTGATTCTTTCGGGTTAGATGAAAAAGAAATTAAAATGTTGATTGCTGCAAAACTCTATGAAGAAGGTAAATTATCTTTGGGAGAAGCTGCACAATTGGCAGAAGTATCTAAAAGAGCCTTTATTGAATTATTGGGACAATTTAATGTATCATTGTTTAACTATACTCCCGATGAATTAGTGGATGATATTAATAATGCCTAATTACATTTCTAACACAAGTTGCTTGATTGTGTTAGATAATATTGATATGTTATTTATTTTAAAAGAGTTATATCGTTCAATTATAATTACACCAGAAGTAGCTAAAGAGTTTGAAAAACCTATTCCTGAGTGGATAAAAGTTAAAGATGTTGATGATAAAAAATATCTCAAATTGCTGAACACTTTTATAGATTTAGGGGAAGCCAGCGTTATAGCTCTGGCATTTGAAATAGAGGATGCAGTTTTGATTATAGATGATCTAAAAGCAAGGAAGTTAGTTAGTAAATTGGATGTCAAGCTTACTGGAACTCTAGGAGTTATTGTTAATGCAAGAAAAAAACAGATAATACACTCTTTAGAGGATATTCTATATAAACTAAAAAAGGCGGGGTTTAGAATTTCTAACGAATTAGAAAATGAAATTTTAAAGTATGATGGCTTGTAATTTTGTAAATCTATTACAATCCACGTTGATTGATAGTTGTAGAGACGCTCTATACGAGCGTCTTTTGTTTTTGAATTTTAAACGTAAATTGATTTAGGAAAACATTTAAAACCGTGGAGACGCCCTGTAGGTCGTCTCTACAAAAAAATAAATTCATAAATACGATTAAACCATGAGACGCCCATGTAGGTCGTCTCTACAAAAAAATAAATTCATTAATGCGATTGAATCATGAGACGCCCATGTAGGTCGTCTCTACAAAATAATAAATTTCTAAATACGATTAAAACCTGGAGACGCCCGTATAGGTCGTCTCTACAATTGTTTAATTTAGGGTTTTAATATTTTGTTGGTAGGTTTCTACTAAAATGATATAATTTAAGAAAATCTGCTAAGAAAGGGGGTATGTTGCCAATTAATTTTGAAGAGAACAATAAGTTGTATAAAGATACCTATAGAATTTCTACCAATAGGGCAAACTGGTGGAATTATGAATGGAATGCAACTTATTTTATTACGATATGTACTAAAAACAAAGAGAATTTTTTTGGAAGAATTTATATGGATAGTCACGAAAATGCTGTTGTTTTATTGTCCGAAATCGGTATGATCGCTAATAAATATTGGTTGGAAATTCCAAAACATTTTCCATTTGTTGTTTTAGGTAGTTACATAATTATGCCAAATCACATTCATTCAATTATAGCAATTCATCGAGATGTCAATTTAGAAGAGTCGGCAGAAGAGTATTCGAATAACTGGACTCCAGAAAGTTTGGGTGTAATAATAAATCAATATAAGCGAGCGTGTACATTGAATGCAAAAAAAATTAATCGCAATTTTGGTTGGCAATCAAGATTTTATGATCATATAATAAGGAATGAAAAAGCATATAATAAGATAGTTGAATATATAGACAATAATCCGGTTAATTGGATAAAAGATGAGTATTATAATGAATAGGATATTTGTAAATTGATTACATTTATCGTTGATTGATAGTTGTAGAGACGCTCTATACGAGCGTCTTTTGTTTTTGAATTTTAAAGACATTGATAAATGAAATGTGTTTAAAACCTAGAGACGCGCATGTAGCACGTCTCTACAAAAACAATAAATTCATAAATACGATTAAACCCTGGAGACGCCCGTATAGGTCGTCTCTACAAAAAACAAATGCAATTGAATCATGAGACGCCCATGTAGGTCGTCTCTACAAAATAATAAATTTCTAAATACGATTAAAACCTGGAGACGCGCGTATAGCACGTCTCTACAAAATAATAAATTCATAAATACGATTGAATCATGAGACGCGCATGTAGCACGTCTCTACAAAAACAATAAATTCATAAATACTTAAAACCTGGAGACGCGCGTGTAGCACGTCTCTACAAAAAAATAAATTCATAAATGCGATTAAAACCTTGGAGACGCGCATGTAGCACGTCTCTACAAAAAACAATAAATACGATTGAATCATGAGACGCCCATGTAGGTCGTCTCTACAACTAAAAATTAATGTTACAGATGCATGTGGGTAGTTTATACAATTGCTTATTCAAGATTTTAACCTTTTGCTTACTATTTGATAAACTTATTATTTCTAATTTGTTAACTGATTTGATAAATTATCTTTTTTAAAATTATTAGTTTAAATCAACCTTAAATATATTGACTTTAATTTAATATTATGGTAAAATTCTTATAGTTAGAAAGATGTTTTTCGTTTTTTTTAATATGAAAGAATGGTGTGAAAATAAAAGAGGAGAAGGAGTGGGATATATGGGAAAGAAAGTCTTTTTGCTTATTAGTATTTTGTTAGTGTTATCCTTCACAATTTTTGCCGCAAACTTTGAAGTAGGCGGAGGAATAACGTATGGTGGTATTAGTAATGAATTTGTATATGATGATGGACATGAAGTATCTAAATTATCCATACCAATTCCTGATTTGGGATTAACGTCAATGGTACTTACTGGTTTAATCAGAAAATGGGTGTGGAAGTAGATTTTGATTTTTCAAGAGCTACTATATATAATGCATCAGGTAAGATTGAAGGCGAGTCTTTTTCAGAAAAAGAAATTTCTCAGCTTTTAGGACCCGCTGGATACTTTAAGTATAACCTTTTGGAAAGCCCTGCTGTTGTTAACTTAAAAGCGGGTGGCGGATATTATTTTTATTCTGACACAAGTAAAGAAAAGGAAGATAGTTCGGAATCCTCTATTAAAACAACAGGTAATGGATTTGCTGTCTATGTTGGAGCAGAGGCTATTAAGCCGATTCCTGAAATCTTTTCTATCAACGTTAACAATTTGCAACTAAAAGCTGATGTTGGATATACAATATTTTCTAGAATAGGTAATCTGGAGGTAGAAGGAACCGCTGTTGAACATGTAACTATTAACATAAACGGCTTAAAACTAGGTTTGGGTGTTATATATAATTTTTAAAGGTTAAACTAAAACTAATTAGTATAACAAGATAAACCCCTCTTCTTCTTGTCATACATTAGTGTTGATTCATAGGTAAGTTTCTTTCCCCCAAAGAATAATATCTTTGGGGGTTATTTATTTTTATATTTTTAAAATTTACTATCTTTTAAATCTTTTTAAAATTCAATTTAACTTAATATAACATTAGGTTTTAAGGATATTTTTATGATATAATTTCTCAAAATATATACTTTCTTAAGTTAAAAAACTTAAAACTTCTTCCAGGAGGCGAGGGTATTGGAAAAATATGCACTGGATCGTATCCCAGATTCAGAGCGAAGGTCGTGGTGGAGTATTGCTCTAATTTGGGCTGGCTCTATTATTAGTGTTTCTGCTTTGATGGTTGGTGGAGTTATTGTTCAAGGCATGCCTTTAGTACAAGGCATAATAGCCGGGGCTATTGGTTACACTATAGTTTTAGTTTTGATGATTTTCCAAGGTATGATGGGGGCAGACTTCGGTGTTCCTACAGTTATAACTGCTTCTTCGGCGTTTGGTTCACAAGGCGCAAAATACGTAATTTCAGCGATTCTTGCTATCTCGTGCATAGGCTGGTTTGGTGTTCAGACTGGAATTTGCGGAGCTGCTTTTTCTCAAATAATGTATATGTGGTTAGGCGTAGAAATTCCAGTTTGGTTAAGCGGTTTAATTTGGGGTATTATTATGTTGTTAACTGCTGTATATGGCTATGAAGCTCTAGAATACTTGAATTACATAGCAATACCTGCATTGATTATATTATGTATAGTAGGCGTTGTAATGGTTATTAAGAACTTTGGTGCTGTTAGTTTGAAGTCATATACACCAAAAGAGAATTATTCTTGGAGTTATGCTATTGGACTTTCTGTTGGGGGTTTTGCAGTAGGTGGAACAATTGCCGCTGACCTTACTCGTTATGCTAGAAAAAGAAAAGATGCTATTTTGTCTGGATTAATTGGAATATGGCCAGCTGGTGTTTTTCTAGTTGTTATTGGAGGATTATTAACTGTTGTAGCTGGTACTTTTGATATTACAATTGCACTTGCTCAATTAGGTTTGGGGCTTATTGGTAGCATTATTCTTGTTTTAGCAACATGGACGACTAATACAGTTAATGCATATTCTGGCGGACTTGCTTTAGTAAATCTTTTTAATTTGAAAAGTGAAAAAAGAGGATTGATGACGTTAATCGCTGGTGCTATTGGAACTATTCTTGCTGTGGTTGGATTGCTTGATCATTTTACATCTTTTCTTACAATATTAACCGCAGGGATTCCACCTGTTTCTGGGTGTATGATTGCGGATTATTGGATTTGTAAGAAAGGAAACAAAGAGGCTTGGCAGAACAATATTCCAAAAGTTAACTGGATTGGTTTGATTTCTTGGGCTGTTGGATTTGCAATTGCAATTTTTGTTAATGTCGGCATTTCTGCAATTAACGGGGTAATAGCATCGATGGTTCTTTATTGTGCGTTATATTATCCTTTTTATAGTAAAAAGACGGTAAAGAGTATTGAGAGCATTGTAGAAAAGTGAGGAGGAGGGCTACCGCCCTAGACCCAATTTTAAACCTTTTAAAACCTTGGAGACGCCCGTATAGGTCGTCTCTACAAAAAACAATAAATACGATTGAACCATGAGACGCGCATATAGCACGTCTCTACAAAAACAATAAATACGATTGAACCATGAGACGCGCGTGTAGCACGTCTCTACAAAAAAAATAAATACGATTGAATCATGAGACGCCCGTATAGGTCGTCTCTACAAAAATAATAAATACGATTGAACCTTGGAGACGCACGTGTAGCACGTCTCTACAAAAAAACAATAAATACGATTAAACCTTGGAGACGCCCGTATAGGTCGTCTCTACAAAAAACAATAAATACGATTGAACCTTGGAGACGCGCATGTAGCACGTCTCTACAAAAAACAATAAATACGATTGAACCTTGGAGACGCGCATATAGCACGTCTCTACAAAAAACAATAAATACGATTGAACCATTGAGACGCGCATATAGCACGTCTCTACAAAAAAATAAATTGATAGTTTTAAGAGGATCTTTTAAAGGAGGATTTGTTTAATGAGAAAATTAGATGCGCAAGCTATTGAAGATATAGCTTTAGGAGCAACCATCCTAGGTACTGGTGGTGGTGGAGATCCTTACATCGGTAAACTTATGGCTCTTCAAGCTATTGAAGAATATGGTCCTGTTTCTCTTATTGATGTTGATGAAGTTCCAGATGATGAGTTGGTTGTTCCTTCTGCTATGATGGGTGCCCCAACTGTTCTTGTTGAGAAGATTCCTAATGGTGAAGAGCCTTTTAAGGCTTTTGAGCTTTTGAAGAATCATATGGGTAAAGATATTTTTGGCACTATTTCAATAGAAGCAGGTGGACTTAATTCTATGATTCCATTAGCTTTAGCTGCACGACTTGGATTGCCTGTAGTTGATGCTGATGGAATGGGTAGGGCTTTTCCTGAACTTCAAATGGTTACATTTACTATATATGGTGTTTCATCCACTCCCTTAGCTCTGTGTGATGAGAAGGGTAATAGCATTCTGCTAAACACTGTTACAAACAAATGGTCTGAAAGACTTGCGAGGGTTTTAACAGTAGAAATGGGTGGTAGTACTATGCTTGCTATTTATCCTATGACTGGTAAGCAATTAAAGGCTGGTGCTGTTAGAGGAACTATGTCTCTTGCTGAATCCTTAGGAAGGGCTATTAGAGAATCTAAACTTAATCATGTAAATCCTTTGGACAAGATATTAGAGATAACACATGGTCATCTTTTGTTTAAGGGAAAAATTACTGATGTTTTAAGAAAGACAACCGGCGGATTTGCACGAGGTAAGGCCATTTTCGAAGGTATTGAGGAATACAAAGATAAGACTATGGAATTAGAGTTCCAAAATGAAAATCTTGTGGCTCGTGTTGATGATCAAATTTTGGCTAGTGTTCCTGATTTAATCTCGGTTATAGATCCTGATACAGGTAAACCTATTACAACTGAAATGTTGAGATATGGATATCGTGGCGTGGTAATAGGTATACCTTGTAACGAAAAGTGGCGTACAGACGAAGGTTTGAAATTAGTAGGTCCTAGGTATTTTGGATATGATATTGACTATATTCCCATAGAAGAACGTGTAAAGGGGGTTAGGGTAAGATGATTTATCGAATCGGAATTGATGTTGGAGGTACAAATACTGATGCCGTGATTCTAGATCAGAATAATAAAATAATAGCAAAGACTAAGACCCCCACAAGTGAAGACATAATATCGGGTATATATGAATCTTTAGACCAGGTGCTTTTTCAATCTAATATTGATGTGAAAGATATAGGATATGTTATGTTAGGTACAACTCATTGTACCAATGCTATAGTTGAGCGTAAAGGATTAAGAAAAGTTGCAGTAATTAGAATAGGAAAACCTGCTACAATGGCTATTAAACCTATGGTTGGCTGGCCTCAAGACTTGATTGATGCTATTGGTAAGAAGTATTTTATCATTAAAGGCGGTCATGAATTTGACGGACAAGAGATTAATGAACTAGACTATGATGAGATAGATCAAGTTATTAATGAAATTAGAGGTAAATTTGAAGCTGTTGCTATATCTTCTGTATTTTCTCCAGTTAATACAAGCCATGAAGATACATTAGAAAAGATTTTAATAGATAAATTGGGTGATAGTATTGACGTTTGTGTGTCTCATGAAATTGGTAGTATTGGTTTAATTGAAAGAGAGAATGCAACTATTTTAAATGCAGCCTTAGGTGGAGTAATTAGAAAACTAGCTACAGGTTTTCAAGAAGCTTTAAAAAGAAGGGGTATTCAAGCTACGTTATACCTAGCTCAAAATGACGGAACGTTAATGTCGGTAGATTATGCAATGCGTTATCCTATTATGACTATTGCTAGCGGTCCAACAAATAGTTTAAGAGGAGCTGCTTATTTATCTAAGATTAAAAATGCAATTGTACTTGATGTTGGCGGTACGACGTCAGATATAGGCATTTTGGTTAATGGATTTCCTAGGCTTTCTGCTATGGGTGTAGAAATTGGTGGCGTAAGGACAAACTTTAGGATGCCTGACCTTATTTCAATAGGTCTTGGTGGAGGAACAGTTGTAAGAGAAAATGATAAAACTGTTGTTTTAGGGCCTGACAGTGTAGGCTACAGAGTTGCTAAAGAAGCTCTTGTCTTTGGAGGTAATGTCTTAACAACTACAGACGTTGCTGTTGCATGCAATTTAACAAAGTTAGGAAACCTAGAAAGAATCGAAAATCTTAATAGTAGTCTAATAGAAAGTGCCTTACTTAAAATTAAAGAATTAGTCGAAGTTAACATAGACAAGATTAAAACAGAAGCAGGAGATGCTCCTTTAATCTTAGTTGGTGGAGGAAGTATAATCATTCCCAATTCATTAAAAGGTTGTAGCGAGATAATAAGGCCTGAACATTGTGAGGTAGCTAACGCTATAGGCGTTGCAATAGCGCAAGTTGGTGCCCAGATCGATAGAATATTCTCTCTTGATAACATTTCAAGAGAAGAGGCAATTCGTCAAGCAGAAGAATTAGCTATACAAGAATGCATAAAAGCTGGTGCAAAAAGAGAAACAATAGAGATTGTTGAAAAAGAGGATATTCCGTTAGCATATTTACCTGGAAACGCAACAAGAATAAGAATAAAAGCTGCGGGGGATATTGCATATTAAAAAACGCCCTAAGTTGGGCGTTTTTTTGTTAGCTTTGATTGTTATTACACACGGTTATATGGTAAAATAAATAGATAATAACGTTATTTTTTGAGTTGAAAATCCGGGGTATAACTCCAAGATTGTTGATGGGGTTTGTAAGAAAAATATGTTATAAAAAGGAGAGTGCAGGGTATGCCTATCAATTTAAGAGGAAGAAGTTTACTTACGCTAAAAGATTTTACGCCTGATGAGATTAAGTATTTGTTAGATCTTTCTAAAGATCTAAAGGCTAAAAAAAGGATGGGGCTATCTGGCGAATTATTAAAAGGAAAAAACATCGTACTAATCTTTGAAAAAACTTCAACTAGAACGAGATGTGCCTTTGAAGTTGCTGCTTATGACGAAGGCGCTCATGTAACTTTCTTAACGCAAAGTCAGATGGGTAAGAAAGAGTCTATAGAGGATACGGCAAGAGTCTTGGGGAGATTTTATGATGGAATTGAATTTAGGGGTTTTAAGCAAGAAACCGTAGAAACTTTGGCAAAATACTCTGGGGTTCCAGTATGGAACGGTTTAACTGATGAGGATCATCCTACTCAAGTTTTAGCAGATTTTATGACTGTAGAAGAAAATTTTGATAAACCATTGAGCAAGATAAAGTTCGTTTATGTAGGAGACGGTAGAAATAATGTAGCAAACGCACTTATGATAGGCGCTGCAAAAATGGGCATGGACTTTGTTATTGTGTCTCCTAAAGAATTATTTCCTTCAGAAAAACTATTGAAAGAGATGAGAGATGAGGCACAGAAGAACAACGCAAAAATCTCTATTTCAGATGATCTTAATGCTGTAGAAGGTGCAGATGTTATATACACAGACGTATGGATCTCTATGGGAGAAGAAGATAAGATTGAAGAAAGGATTAAACTCCTTAAACCATATCAAGTCAACATGGATTTAATTAAAAAGACGAACAATCCTGACGTAATATTTTTACACTGTCTCCCTTCTTTTCACGATACAAAGACTGATATGGGTTATGATGTGTATAAAAAGTATGGGCTCCCTGAAATGGAGGTTACAGACGAAGTTTTTGAGAGTAAATATTCTAAGGTCTTTGACGAAGCAGAAAATAGAATGCATACCATAAAAGCAGTTATGGTTGCAACTTTGGTGGGATGATAAGCTTGAAAGAAAAACTTGCTATAGTTGCTATAGGGGGGAATGCGTTAAATAAGCCAAAAGAATCCCCTACTGCAGAAAATATCTTCAAAAATCTAGAATTTACCTCGAAGTGTCTGGTTAGTTTTGTAAGAAAAAATTATAAGATAGTTATTACCCATGGAAACGGTCCACAAGTGGGAAACATCCTTGTACAACAAGAGGTTGCAAAAGATATAATTCCACCATTTCCACTTGACGTGAATGGTGCAATGACTCAAGGATATTTGGGCTATATGATTGCTCAATCTCTAAAAAACACGTTGTCTAGTGAGGGGATAAAAAAAGACGTAGCTTGCGTTGTTACTCAGGTTTTAGTAGACAAAAACGATCAAGCATTTCATAATCCTTCAAAACCGATAGGACCTTTCTATTCAAAAAGTGAAGCTGAGAGTTTAACTATAGAAAAAGGTTGGAATATGATTGAAGATGCTGGTAGAGGATACAGAAGGGTAGTTCCTTCCCCGATACCTCTTGATATTATTGAAATTGAGGCAATAAAAAAGTTAATTAAAAACGAAACAATAATCATAGCAGCTGGCGGTGGTGGAATCCCTGTAATTAAGGAAAACAATCAAATAAAGGGTATAGAAGGGGTAATAGACAAAGATAGGGCTTCAGCACTTCTAGCAATTAAGCTTGATGCGGATGAGCTTATTATTCTTACAGCAGTTGAAAAGGTGTATATAAACTACAATAAACCAAATCAGCAGGCTATTTCTTCAATGACCGTGGAAGAAGCAAAAAGGTATATTAATGAAGGGCACTTTTCTAAAGGGAGTATGCTCCCAAAGATAGAAGCTTGTATAGAGTTTGTTGAACATACAGGAAGATCCGCCTTAATAACGGATCTTCAAACATTAGAAGAAGCACTTGAAGGAAAAACTGGTACTGTAATTACAAAATGATAAAAGAGGGGAATTAAGAGGTTAAACCTCTCAAATCCTCTCTTAATTTTATGATCTCTCTTTTTGGATCTTCTGAAAAGATTATCCCCCTTGACACGTTTATAACCATTGTTTTACCCTTTTCTACAAGGATTTTTAAGTCTTCTATTTTACCACCTTGACTTCCTATCCCTGGTATTAAATAAATCATGCCTTCTGATTTCTCAACTATCTCGTCAAAATATTCTTTTTGAGTGGCACCAACGACTATGCCTATTTGATCTTTATATTTAGGTTCTAATTCTCTTAACTTTTCGAGTATTTTTAAATATAGTTTATTAGGAATAATGAAATCATTGGCACCAGGATTTGAAGTTAATACCAATGCGAAAATATGAGAATTTGGAAATTCTAAATATGGCTCGATACTATCAACCCCCATCAGTGGATTGATAGTAATAGAATCGACTTTTAAATAATCAAAATAAAATTTTGCATAAGCCTTGGCAGTATTAGAAATATCACTTCTTTTAGCATCAATTATTACAGGAATATCAGAATATGTTTTTAGGTATTCAACAGTATTTTCTAAAGTCTTTATCCCTTTATATCCTAGCATCTCATAAAAAGCAATATTTATTTTATAAGCACATGCGTATTCGTAGGTTTCAGAAATAATGTATTTGTTGAATTCTTCTACACCCTTTGCTCCATTGACCTTGAATTGTGAAGGAATCTTTTCTATATCGCTATCAAGCCCAACACAAATCAAAGATTTATTTCTTGTTTGACAGTCTCTAAGTTTTTTAGCAAACAAAAATAAAACCTCCTCTTTAAATTCAAAATACGATTTTAGGTTATTATATCATACAATATTATCTACTGATTTAAATTCAAAAAATGATAAAATTATAATGACTAAAGAAAAAATTTCATATACAAAAAATAATACTATAATTTGAGGTGATGTTGGCTTGTTTTCAAAAACGGATGTTGATCAAATAGTAACTATTGCTAAGAGCGCTGGTGAAAAGTTGAAACAATGGAGCTCAGAAGGGTTTCATGTTAATTCTAAAAACACAAGAACTGATTTGGTTACAGATGTTGATTATATGATACAAGAATATCTAATCAAAGAAATTAGTCAAAGTTTTAAAAACTCTGCATTTTTAGCTGAAGAATCAGGATACGAGCATATTCCTAAAGAGCAAAGCTATTGGGTAATCGATCCAATAGATGGAACAGTAAACTTTTCACGAGGAATTCCAGAAAATTGCATTTCTATTGCATATGTCGAAAACAGGGAACCAGTACTTGGCATAATATATGCCCCTTTTATGAATCTATTCTATTTTGCACAAAAAGGTAAGGGTACTTTCTTAAACGATGAAAAAGTAAATCCACATTGGTGTAATAACTTTGAAGATGCTATGCTTTCTTTAGGGAATAAACGCGGAAAGACTCATTTATACTTTCAAGCTTTAGAAGAAAAAGTTATGAGAATTAGACTGTTTGGAACAGCTGCCTTGCAAATTGCCTATGTTTCTTCTGGTTTTTTAGACGCTTTTATATCGGTAGGTTCACATCCCTGGGACGTAGCTGCAGCATATCTATTAGTAAAAGAAGCGGGCGGAAAGGTAGTCGAATTAAATGGTAAAGATGCTGACATATTTTATTCAAACGCTATATATTGTAATCCATATATAGCAGATGAACTTGTTAATATTGTAAGTAAAGTCGATAAATGATAAAAGAAGGTGATTCTTTGAAAGCAATGGTTCTTGAAAAAACTTGCGATCTCCTTGAACACAAAAATCCTTTAATATTAAAAGATTTACCAAAACCCAAAGCAGAAAAGAGACAAATATTAGTGAAAGTTTCTACATGTGGAGTATGTAGAACTGATTTAGATGAGATCGAAGGAAGAACTATGCCTTCAACGTTTCCAATAATATTAGGTCATCAAATTGTTGGAAGGGTTGAAGAATTAGGAAAAGCTTGTAGTCACTTTAAAGTAGGAGACAGAGTTGGTATAGCTTGGATTAATTCATCATGTGGGAAATGCGAATTTTGTCTCTCGGGAAAAGAAAATTTATGTTATGAATTCAAAGCTACCGGAAGAGATGTTAATGGTGGATATGCTGAATACACTGTAGTCCCTGAAGATTTTGCATTTAAAATCCCGGAAAGTTTCTCTGATGAAGAAGCTGCCCCTTTGTTATGTGCAGGAGCTATTGGATTTCGATCTTTAAGTTTATGTAATATGAAAGATGGATACAATATAGGGCTTGTTGGTTTTGGCGCATCTGCTCATCTTGTACTTCAATTAATAAAATACATGTATCCCACTTCAAAAATATTTGTATTCACAAGAAGTGAAACTGAAAGGGCGTTCGCTAAGGATTTAGGTGCATACTGGACAGGAGATATACCGGATGTTTCACCTGAAAAATTACATGCAATTATTGATACAACACCAGCATGGAAGCCTGTTGTAGAAGCACTTAAGAATTTAGAGAGAGGAGGAAGGCTTGTAATAAACGCTATTAGAAAAGAAAATACCGATAAAGAGTATCTAAAAAATATAGATTATGAAAGAGATCTTTGGTTAGAAAAAGAGATTAAAAGTGTGGCCAATGTTGCAAAAAAGGATGTAGAAAACTTTTTATCCCTAGCTGAGAAGATTCCTATTAAACCTGAAGTACAGGTATTTGAACTAGAAGATGCTAATAAAGCAATCTTAGAAATAAAACAAGGAAAAATTAGAGGCGCAAAAGTGCTAAAAGTATCGTAGAAAGTAGAAACTTGTAATGTTAGATATGTACTTTTAAGTAAAAATTATTATTATTAAAAAACGCCCTATGAAGGGCGTTTTTTATTCCAGATTGTTCTATTGATACAAAACACAAATAGAAAGGGGTTCTACTTCAACTTTATTCTTCACTACTCTTAACACTTCTGTTCCCGCAGCATTTTTATCTACAACAACATTCCAGTTTCCTTTTGGTAGCTCTATAGATACGGCTTTTTCTGGCTCACCGTTGTAAATTACTGCTATATTTTTCCAACTATCTTTGTTTGCATTATCTTTTAGTATAAATGCAACTGTCTTTGTATATTCTCTTGATAATTCTATAAATTCTAGGTGTTTTTTAATAGCTGCTGCATCAGTCATTCTAAAGGCGGGGTGTTCTTTTCTTAACTTGATCATTCCTTGGTAATATTCAAATACGTCATAGAATTCACTTTTTCTATTCCAATCTATAACATTGGGTCCTAAGACATTGTATGGGTTGTGGTTACCTTGTTTTGTTCTAGCAAAATCTACACCACCATGTAAAAATGGGACTCCTTGCATGGTAAGAACCATCGCATTTGAGAATTTTTGTGAGTTTTTCAATGTCTCTAGAGTTTTTTCATCGATTTTTTGTTGCCATGGTTTTACCCCTAAAGCTAATGCATTTTTGTCCCAAAGCGTGTGATTGTCGTGGTTAGAAACGTAATTAATTGTTTCTTGAGGATCTTGAGCCCAAGATTTTATTCTGCTGTTGTATTCTATTGAACCAACTATACCTCGTTCTATTTTAGTTTTTTGTCCGGTTGCACCCAAACCGAACCCTTTAACTTTTTCATCAAAAACGCTTCCTCTTATAGCATCTCTTATATCATCATTAAAAACTGCTATTTCTAAACCCTTTTGATCACCTTTTCCAAATAGTGTTGGTCCACCACCTGTCCATGGTTCTCCATATAATACTATTTCTGGTAGTATTGCATGTAATTCTTGTGATATTGCTTTAACCGTTTCTTTATCAAATAATCCAAGTAAATCGAACCTGTATCCATCAACATGGTATTCGTTGACCCAGTATTTTACACTATCTACTATATACTTTCTTACCATGAATCTTTCGGTTGCTATTTCGTTTCCACAACCTGATCCATTGGTATATTTTCCTGTTGCGTCTGTTCTGTAGTAAAAGTATGGAACAGTTTGGTCAAATGGAGAACTTTTACCTACTTGATATGTGTGATTGTATACAACGTCCATTATTACCCTAATTCCATTTTTATGAAGCGATTGAACCATTTGTTTCACTTCATTTATTCTGACTTCAGGGTCATAGGGATTTGTAGAATAAATACCTTCAGGTACATTATAAACGTATGGGTCATAGCCCCAGCCATATTGTTCATCAAATTTGGTTTCATCTAGCGAACCAACATCTTGAAATGGCATTATGTGTACATGTGTAACGCCTAATTCTTTTAGATGGGCAAGCCCAGTTTTCACACCAGTTGGTGATTGAGAATCCTCTACAGTTAAACCAAGATATTTCCCTCGGTATTGTTCTGGAATTCCTGAACTTTCATCTATTGTAAAATCTTTTACATGTATCTCGTAGATTATTGCATCTTCCGGGTTTGAAAACGATGGTCTTGTATCTTTATCCCATCCAACTGGATCGG
Source organism: Defluviitoga tunisiensis (assembly GCF_000953715.1). NCBI lineage: Bacteria > Thermotogati > Thermotogota > Thermotogae > Petrotogales > Petrotogaceae > Defluviitoga > Defluviitoga tunisiensis. Next base: position 1,013,003 of record NZ_LN824141.1, on the reverse strand, counting down.
TGCCTTTTAAATCAACTATTGCAGATTTTATTGAATTTACCGCTAATGCTGTTGAATATATGTCTATTGTTCTTCTCGTTTCTCCATAAGAAACAAATTCGTACATGTAGTATTTTCCTTTTAAATCTTCAGGTACAGTTGCTTGCCATACACCATTTACTTCTTTCTTCATTGGGACAATTTTATAGGGCTTTTCATCGTTATATTTTTCGAATAGTAATAAACTGGCTTGTGAAGAAACCGGCGACCAAACTTTAAATGTAGATTGGTATGGGGTATATGTTAATCCAAGATCATCACCATAATAATGAAAGACCTCATCATCTAGAACATCTCTTAGAATCACGTATCCATCAAATACATAATCTTCTATCTCTACTTTAAATAATTTGTCTACGTTTTCTGGTTTTATAGGTTGTTGTAATTTGATGGTGATTTTTGTTGTCAATGAAACGTCTGTTGGATCTGTTTTGTATACATCTGAAACTGGAATTTCTGTTGGAATTGTTCCATCAATCATATAGAAGTTTACTTTACCTTGCCAATCTTTAGTATCAAATGGAACGGTTAATTCTAAATGTATTTCATCAAAAGAATCCATAATAGCAGCTAACACCCGTGGACTCAAATCAACGGTTGAAGGGTCTACATAGTAATTTTCTATTCCTGACAATACCCAGATCTCTGCGACACCACTTTCAGGAATGGTGATAAATCTATCAACTGATATATCTTTGTCCCAGTTGTCAGTTCTTACAATGAATCCTAATTCTGTGTGTTTTTCATCAAAAGTGATTATGGCGTATTTTCCAAAATCGTCTTCTGCCTCAAATAAATATCTGTTGCCTTCTTTTGAAACAGGTTTACTTGGCCAAATCCATAAATTCCAAGGTTCGTACTTTCCGTCAGGCCTGTGGTAATGAACTATCAAAACTGTTTCTGCACCAAAATCTTGCGCAGTTTTTCCTTCTGAAAGGCTTATAAACTCTGAAACTTGTACATTTTCGAAGCCTTTTGTTGCTTGACTGTTATCTGCTGAAAAACCAAAACATGGTAATACCATCAAGATAAGAACCATCAGGACATACCAAAGTTTTTTCATAGTAGTTTCCTCCTTTGATTTGAATTTTAGCTTTCACTTCTTTGCTAAATGTAGCGAAGAAGGGGGAGAGGGCTTCGCCCTGGACCCAAATTAATTCAAAAACTTTTTCTAAAAAATATTTTCTACTAATGGAAAGGTTTCCATTGCTTTTTAAAAAAAAGAAAGACTCTATGTCTCTCTTTCCACTATTTTGCAAGTGAGTTTGTGATGTTCTACTTTTTCTCTTCCTTTTAGAGAGCTTATAAACATTCTATATGCAATTTCCGCCATTTCACTTAGAGGTTGACGAATAGTTGTTAATCTAAATAATCTACTAATAGGTAAATTGTCTACAGAAATTAGAGAGTAATCTTTTTTTGGAATCATATTCTTCTCTTCTAAATATTTTTTTACTCCGACTCCTAACATATCACATGTTGAAAAAATAGAGACATAATTTTTCGGTTTTCTTTTAATTAGTGATTCCATTGCCTTATATCCGCCATCCCACATTAAATCCGCATAGACAACCTTTACTCTTTTATTGTGTTGTTTCATAACTCTTAAAAAGCCTTTGTCTCGCTTTTCAAAAACAAAGGAGGTGAATTCGTTGTCTAATTCTTTAAATGTTATCAAATAATAATTTGTTTTGTGAGGTGAATTTTTAAGTAGATATTCAGCTGCGGTTTCTCCAATTTTTTCATTGTCAACATATACAGAATCAAACCTATCATCAAATGAATCTATAAGTATAATTTTTTTTGGAGGTGTTCTGTTTTGGAAAATCTTAGAAATTGAAAATGAACAAATAAAAACTCCATCCGTTTGATAAATCATATCAGTATTTTGTTTAATTTTTTGTAAGGCAACTTGATCTATCAACGGAAATACTATTAGTCTGTAATTACTGCGGGAAAGCCTTTTTTCTAGAAGTGAATAGATAATTGAGTAAAACTCATTTCCCATATCAGGTACTACAAAAGATAAAGACTCGATATTTTTTGATGAAAGTGTTCGAGCATGTATGTTTGGAGTGTATGCTAATTCTTCAATAACACTTAAAACTTTTTCTCTGGTTTTTTCACTAACCTTGCCAGAATTGTTTATAACCCTTGATACAGTAGCTATACCAACGTCAGCAAGTCTTGCAACATCTTTTATGGTTGGATTTGTGTTTTTGGACTTTTTTTTGTCTTTTTTTTCTATTTGAATCACCTCCTAGCAGAAAGTGGGCATCCTCACTTTAGAAATTATGAAACTCAGATTCTATAAATGTTTTAAATTTTAGTTTCTCCAAAAATACCTACCCACTTCTAATTCTTACTAATTCTTAATTTTTTAACTTTTTCGGTATTTGTAACGAAGGAAGGGGAGAGGGCTCCGCCCTGGACCCTTTATATATTCAAAATCTTGTTGAAAATCATCACTTCTTAAAGATTCTAAAAAAGTGGCTGGGCTCTGCCCTGGACCCTTTATATATTCAAAATCTTGTTGAAAATCATCACTTCTTAAAGATTCTAAAAAAGTGGGTGGGGCTCTGCCCTAGACCCTTTAAATTCAAAACCGTACCTTATTATTCATGGTGTATATTTTTATTTATGTATCTTACTAAATGATCAAACTTTTCTTTGGGAACCGGTTTAGGATAAGACATTATTTTAAGAGGAACAGGTTTTTTCCTTCTTCCTAAAGGTGGTTGTACATAGTGATGTTCATTAAAGTGAAATCCTGCTTTTTTATAAAACTTTATTCGTCTTATTGCAGTTTCATCTTTAGGTGGTTCAACTTCTAATACGACTCTACCTGGATACTTCTTCTTAATGTCTTTGAGTATCTTAGTTCCATAACCTCGTCCTCTAAATTCTTTTTTTATTGCTAGATGTTCTAAAAAAACAATATCTCCAAGCATCCATAAAGCAACAAATCCAACCATCTCTCCATTCTTATTATAATAAAGTATGATTTTGTATTTATTGTTACTAAGTAACTTTCTTTGTGTCTGAATATCCCGTTTTTCATCTTCCGGAAAAGAGCTGTCATATATTTCCCAGAATTTCGAGAACTCTTCCGTAAGCATAAACTTTCCTCCTTCAGTTTTTATCTATATCCATTATATCATATGAGGAAGTTATAAAACGGATATTTTCTATTTGTTTATTTGAATGAATTCTAGACAATATTTATGTTGTTTTTGATTAATTAATAAAGAAAGCGTTTCCTATAATTTTTTACTATTTTATCCGATTTATCGATATAATCCTAGCTTCGTTATTAGGAATTACAACTAAATAAAACTATTTAGAGTCTAATATGATTAAATAACGTTGTTTTTGTCTTCTTTAAGTATTTTAAAAAATAGTTTGCATATTAAATAACCTTATGATATAATAATAAGGAAAAAACTGATTTATATGATTAATAGTATGATTTATGACCTAAAGGAGGGTACATATGTCTTTTCTCTCAATTATTGTTATAATAGTTCATATAGTCTTAGCTGTAGGAGTTATTTTTTTTGCTCTACAAAAAATGCGAGAAACTAGTGATCGTGGTGGTGCATTTGGAGGCGGCAGCGGGGCAGTCTTTGGTAGGGAAAAAGGGCTTGACAAAAATTCTAAAATCGCTTTAACTTTAGGAATTCTGTTCATGTTTAGTTGTTTCTTAGTTACATGGATAGTAGCTTAGGGAGGGTAAGATTTGAATTTAAAAGACCAACTTGAAGTCATTAAAAAAGACACGGTAGATTTCATAACCGAAGAGGAGTTCTTAGATAAACTAAATAGAAAAAAACAATTAAAAGTAAAGCTCGGTGTTGATCCTTCGAGGCCTGACTTGCATCTTGGTCATGCCGTTGTTTTAAGAAAACTGAGACAATTTCAAAAGTTCGGACATATTGTCTATTTGATTATTGGGGACTTCACTGCTAGGATTGGCGATCCTTCTGGAAGGTCTAAAACTCGTCCGCTTCTTTCAGAAGAAGAGGTAAGGGAAAATTCGAAAACTTATGTTGAACAAGCGTTCAAGATTTTAGATCCCAATAAAACTGTTATTAAATTTAACAGCGAATGGCTTTCTAAACTTACCTTCGAAGATATTATCAATCTCACCTCAAGGTATACTGTAGCTAGAATGCTTGAGAGAGATGATTTTAACAAGCGTTTGGCAGAAAACGAACCGATTAGTATCTCAGAGTTTTTATACCCTATTGCACAAGCATATGATTCTATAGTTATTGAAGCTGACGTGGAAACGGGAGGAACTGACCAGTTGTTTAATCTTTTAGTAGGAAGAAAACTCCAAGAAGAATTCGGCCAAGAACCACAAATTGTTGTTACAATGCCTCTTATTGAAGGAACAGACGGAAATCTCAAGATGAGTAAAAGTTATAACAACTATATCGCCTTTAATGACACTCCAGATGATATTTTTGGAAAGATTATGTCTATTCCAGACCATCTAATAATTAAATATATGACATATTTGACCGATATACCCCGTGATAAGATTAAAGATTATGAAGATAAGATGAAAAATGATAAAATTAATCCAAGAGATGTTAAAATGGTATTAGCAGAAGAAGTAGTAAAAATGTTATATAATGAAGAAGAAGCACAAAAAGCTAAAGATAATTTTATAGCTATTTTTCAAAAAAAAGACATGCCCGATGATCTTCCTGAAATATTAGTCCAAGAGAACGAAACAATATTAGATATAGTTGCCAAAACAAATGTATTTGATAGTAACAGTGAAATAAAACGCGCTATTAGTCAAGGTGCAATTCGGATAAACGATGAAAAGATAGATGATTTTAAATTTGTTCCTAACTTTGAAGACGGAGACGTTTTAAGAGTAGGTAAAAAGAATTATTTTAGATTAAAAAAAGTTAAATAACCTTTGCAAAATTTAATTGAATATAGTATAATATTATATAGGTTGATAAAAGAGCTTTTAAGCGGCGAATCTGTATAATTTTAATACTAAATAAAGTTTTTAAATCAAACAGTCAAAAATTCAGAAAAGGGGGTAAGGAAAGTGAAAAAGGGTTTGGTGTTTTTAACACTTCTTGTGTTTGTAGTTTCAGCGTTTTCTTTGGGGTTCACTGATGTGGGCTTAGATAATTGGGCATATGACTACGTAATGAAACTGGTAGAAAAAGGCGTTATACCTGTTGATCAACCAACCTTCAAGGGTTATGAGCCTTTAACAAGGTCCGATGCAGCTGTATGGATGTCAAGATTAATTACCTATCTTGAGAATTCTCCTGAAATTGCAAAAACAAAAGACCTTGAGTATTTAGAATCTAAGGTAACCGATTTAAGCAAAAAAATGTCTGCTTTAGAATCTTCATTATTGACAGTTGAACAAGCAGATGCAACAGCAGTTGTAAGTCAGGATGTTGAACAATTACAAGCAAAAGTATCTCAACTTGAAAGTTCCTTGAAAACTCTTAACAAAACTGTAGAACAAGATAGTATGATAGTTAAAGGGCTTCCTGTTTTATCAAGAAAGGTTTATGATCTTGAAGAAAAAGTCAATTCTTTAGAAGAATTTCAATCAACTATGACTAGAAACCATTTAAATCTAAAGTACGAAACTTATGATAAGATTGATAATCTTTCAAACCAAGTTTCGGATCTTGAAACATCCTTTGAAGATTTCAAAACAACCATGACCAAGAATTTTTTGAACCTCAAGTATGACACATATGACAAGATTGATAATCTTTCAAACCAGGTTTCGGATCTTGAAACATCCTTTGAAGATTTCAAAACAACCATGACCAAGAATTTTTTGAACCTCAAGTATGACACATATGACAAGATTGATAATCTTTCAAACCAGGTTTCTGCACATGATGAAAAGCTTGCAACATTAGAATCTGAAGTTGCGAACGTAAAAACTTTAGCAGAAGAAAATGCAATGTTCGTGAAAGCATTACCAAGTTTATCTATGAAAGTGTCTAGCAATGAAGCTAAGATAGAAGAAGTAAGCAGAGAACTAGAAGTTCAAAAAGAAGAAATTGCTAAGGCACAAGATCACAGACTATTGTGGTTAACAGCTGTAACAGGAGTGGGTTTGGGAATTATAGCTATGTGTTTGGCGCAAGATGTATTTTAATAGAATAGAGTTTATAGAAATATGATTTTATGTATTGACAGGAAGTTTGAATATTTGATATAATAGCTTAGGATTTTTTAAATACTAACACAAAATTACAAGTAGAAGGGGGTTTTTAGGATGAAAAAGTTTGTTGTTTCTGTTTTAGTAATTCTTAGTGCACTTGCACTATTTGCTGTAACCGTAACGCCCGTTTTCGATGTAAGTGGAGAAGTAGGCTTTGAATTACTACTAGATGAAAGTGCTTTGGACATAAACAGTCTAGTCGATATTGATTTAACAGTAGAAATACCTTTCAGCACAACTTCAGGTAATCTATCTATAGGTCTTAAATTAAATCCTGAAGTAACTGTAGGGGAACCTGAACCTGCTGATTGGGACCCCGACGCAACACCTATTCATACTCATACAGCAAAGTTCGGTTATAAAGATATGTTGGAATTTGTACAGTATGAGGAAGAAGCATGGTTATTAAGATACGAACCAAACGCTATTAAGTTAAGTGATTACACAGTCAACCAGTTTACAGATGCAGAAGGCGCTTTAAAGTTTGGTTTGAAAAAATATAACCTTTCTTTAGAATTAGCAGATCTTAAAGGTAACGAAGTTGATAAACATGCAACAGGTACATTAGCTTTCCCAGAGGGTTGGATTTTTGGTGCAAAGTATGATTTAGGAATCAGTGAAGAGATTGAAGGATTTGTAGCTACTGCATTTAAATTTGAAGACAAAGGCAACAACCGTTTCTCTATTGAAGGTAATTTAAGTAAGTCTCCATTACCTGGAGAAGAGACAGTAGACCTAGTATTTGCTCTTTTAAATGAAGAAGAAACTTCTCCTTCTACAGTTGCAACAGCAACAAACGCTTACAGAGTATATGTTGATTACAAATATCCTGTAACAGTAGATGGAATTACTTTAAAGCCTCACGCCTACTTCAAGGCTCAAGAAGGTTTAAAAACTGTGTTTGCTCCTGAAGTTGCAAAAGATACTGATAAGAAAATCGATTGGCCAGATGCAAGAGAAATTGGAGCAGGTTTTGATCTAGAAGCAAAGGTAGATCCTTTTAAAGTTGGCGTAGAAGATACTTTCAAATTCATATTTTTAGATATGGATAATCCTGAATTCAAATTGAATTTAAAGCCATATCTTGAATATGCTGTAGAAGATTTTAAAATGGGTGTAGATTCTAAGATGGATTTCACATTTGCAGATCCTTTAGAATACTCTATCACTCCTCACCTTTATACAGTACTTGGCATAGATAATTTGGAAGTAGCTGGAGATCTCTTTTACTTCATAACAAATCCTGATGATGAACCAGATGCAAACAAATTTGCATATATGGCTAATATAACCTATACTCACAATGTTATTCAAACTGGTCTACATCTAGGTAACGAAGTATGGGATGACGATGATGGTGCAGTTGGCGCTCATGACTTAACTGATCTCCACTGGTACCTATTCTTAAAAGCTTCTGTAAAATTTTAATTAATGTCTAACAATAAAGCCTCTATAGAAAATATTCTATAGAGGTTTTTATTATTTTTATTTTTTCACCTATATTAAAAAAAGAAGCCGGCATAATATTATGCCGGCTTTTATTGTGTTGTTTATTTATGTAAAATAAAGTGTTTATTGTTTTCTCATTTAATATATAGTAAATCAATACCTAATCGTTCTAACTTTTCTTGAATATTTTCATATCCTCTAAAGATATGGTCCACATTTGTTATGACTGTTTCACCCTCAGCTACAAGACCTGCTATTAGGAGCGCAGCTGCTGCTCTTAAATCTGTTGCTTCAACTGGAGCCCCTGTAAGCTTGTTTACTCCTTCTATTATAGCGGTGTTATCTTCAACTCGAATCTTTGCACCCATTCTATTTAACTCATCAATATGGTAAAATCTACTTTTAAAAACTGTCTCGGTTATTGTAGATCTACCGGGAACTAAGGATAACAAAGTGGTGATTTGAGGCTGTAAATCTGTAGGAAAACCTGGATAAGGTGAGGTTTCCATGCTAATATTTTTCAAAGATTGTAAAGGCACTGCACCTACTTTGACTTCTCTTTTCTTTTTGTCATAATTAATAGGGGAACCGATCTTTTCAAATACAGAAAATAAAGCGTCTAAATGTTCAGCAGTAACATTTTTTATAACAAGGTTTTCTCCTATTAAAATACCCATTATTATAAATGTCCCGGCTTCTATTCTATCAGGTATTATGGTGTAATTAATACCGCCTAGCTTATCAACACCTTCAATCTTTAAAATAGAGGTTCCTATACCTGAAATTCTTGCTCCCATCTTATTTAAGAAATTGCCTAAATCAGTTACTTCCGGTTCAATAGCACAGTTGGTAATTGTGGTTTTTACACCTTTAAGTAAACAGGCTGTAGTTAAAATGTGTTCAGTTGCACCTACACTGGGGAAAGGTAAGGTAACATTTATTTCTTTATTTGGTTTACTTATACTACTCATTACAAAGCCATGCTCTACAGTACTTTCTATACCTAATTTTTTTAGACCTTCAAGATGAAAATCAACAGGTCTTGCACCAATAGAACAACCCCCTGGTAATGCAACTTTCGCATAACCATTTCTAATAGTTAAGGGCCCATATACATTAAAAGAAGCCCTCATTTTTCTAACAGGTTCATACGGAATATCAGAGTTAATTCTTCCTGTACCTCTAATTATTAATTGGTCATCGTACCTGTCAATTTCTTTTCCTGCACTTTCTAATATTTCAATCATCGTTTTAACATCAGCTAGATCAGGAACATTATTTAACACAATTTCTTCATCGGTTAATAACGATGCTCCCATAATTGGAAGTACCGCATTTTTGGAACCAGAAACTATTACCTCTCCTCTAGCCTTTTGTGGGCCTTTAACTATCATCTTTCCTGTAGTATCTAATCCTATACTCTTCAATTTAAACCCCCCTAATTAATTATAAAGAAACGTTCACCAATTTTTATTTCCTGTTGGTAACAGTTCACCATAAAAAACCTTCCTTGCTTCATCCTCTACACTGTGTGAAAAATAAGTCACTGCTTTTTTGTCTGTATAGTTAATCTGTCTATACAATAGATTAAGCCCTTCATCTACATAACCTGATAATACTATACTACTGTCATATAATTGTTGAATTATCTCTTTCAAATTACCTTTGCCATAAGACCAAGGAATCTTAAAAACATTATCATTTTTAAATTGTAAATGCTCATCACTAAATGATAAATCAACATTCTTTAATTCAGATGAAAATGAGTAAAAAGAACCAACTTTTTGAAGCAACGAATTAGTGATGTTTTTATTGTCATTAGGTGAGACTATCACAACAGGAACAACACCACTTGTCTCAAAACCTCTTATCATTCGGTACATTACCTCTGCTACAAGATAAGGGGAATTTCCAATATAGCCTGTGGGATCTTCTACATTTTTATCTAGAAGCTGCAAGTTTCCAAATATTACAATGTCTACCCCTAGATCTTTTAAATAGAAGCCAACTTCTCGGGCAAAATCTTGCACTAAGCTATAATTTCTTGTAGCTCCTAAAGCAAGATAACAAAGTTCTGGATCGATTTCCTCTAAATCTAGTAAATATGCAACAAACATATCCTGATCTGTTTCTAAACTAATTAACTCATCTAAACTGTGATAAAAAAAGCCTACATTTCGCTGTTCTTTGTTAATTATATCGTATACATTTGCAAAAGTAAAGCTAAATATTAACATTATCAAGGTCATCAGATAAAATTTTTTCAATGGCAAACGCAACACCGTCCTCATCGTTACTTGGAATAACATAACGTGCAACTTCTTTGACATCTTTTTGAGCGTTACCCATAGCAAAACTATTTCTTGATATTCTCAACATATCTATATCATTTTGCGAATCACCAAAAACATAAACTTCTTCAACATTGAAGTTATATATCTTAGACAATATCTTTAAAGCTTCACCTTTGGATACGCCAAATGGCATAAAATCAAGATAGGTACTAAATGAACGCATTATATTAATCTTACCTTCAAACTTTTTTTCAGCTAAACTTTGAACCATGTTGAGTTTTTCCTGTTCACATATTCCTAAAATCTTTAAGGTAGGATGTTCAGAATTTTTTATAGTGTCAACTAAATCATCTACCAATTTGTATGCGACAAAAGAATGTTTAGAATAATCTTTAATTTCTTGATCATCTTGTTCCGATATCAGTTCGTCATTTATATACACGTGCCTATGTACATTTAACTCACGCAAAAACTCTATACAATCTATCGCAACATCTTTGTCTAAGCCCTCTTCAAATAACAGCTCACCTTTGTTATTAACAATATACCCTCCGTTATATGAGACTATATGGGCGTAACCTTTCAAAAAAGGCAGAAAGTTTTCAACAATAAATAGCATAGAAGCGTACATACGACCACTACACAAAATGATGGTATGTCCATGCTCTTTAAGCTTTTTTAATGCCTCAAACGTACGTGGACTAATTCTAACTTCAGAGTTTAATAATGTTCCGTCAAAATCGAAAACAAAAACTTTAGTGGAAGAATTTAAGTGATAGTTCATATTGTAGATAATAGATATCCTCCTTTAAAATATGATTGATTTTTAGTTGTAGAGACGTGCTACACGCGCGTCTCGATTTTGTTATAACCAACATTGATTTTTAGTTGTAGAGACGTGCTACACGCGCGTCTCGATTTTGATTTTAAAATAATTACTATTAATCCTTGGAGACGCCCGTATAGGTCGTCTCTACACAAAATCAAATTCATAACTACTATTAGTCCTTGTAGACGCCCATATAGGTCGTCTCTACAAAAAATCTATTCGTAAAAATTAAAATTATGCCCTATGATATTGTGCTTTTACCTATATATTTTATCATATTAGTCATGAAAAATTCATTAATTAGTGAATTTATAGAATTATTTTCTATCTTAATCATTTTAAAACAAAAATCTGATATCATTTATAATATTATCAAATAAAAAACAGATTATAAGGCGGTTTTCCTAGTCATTCATTCTAGTTCTATTTTAAATCTAAAACAAGAAATGTGATTGGAGGTAAAAATATGGATTTTCAAAAATTCGAAAATAACTATCTTTTAAGGCTAGATAAGGGCGAAGAAATCATTTCAACTCTTTTGGATTTCTGCACAAAACACTCTATTTCTCTTGGGAAAATTAGTGGTATAGGATCGACTAACAAGGTAAAAATCGGATTATTTAATACTCATACCAAAAGATATTCATCAAAAGAATTTATCGGAGACTTTGAGATAGTTAATCTCACTGGAAATATATCTACCATGAACGACGAACCATATTTACATATTCACGCAACAATTTCTGATTCTAACCTAGATGCCTTTGCTGGGCACTTAAATTCTGCTATAATTAGTGGAACAGCAGAAATTTTCATTGAATGTTTGCCAGGGCGTGTCGATAGAAAATTTAGTGAAGAGATAGGGTTGAATTTATTTAGATTCATCAAAGAATAATTAAGAATGTCTTTATAATTTGTTTTTTGTGGAGACGCGCGTGTAGCACGTCTCTACAATTGTTAAATTAGGATTTGGATTTATTTTTAAACGTTGTGATTATTGAAATGTGTTTAAAATCATTGAGACGCCCATATAGGTCGTCTCTACAATTGTTAAATTAGGATTTGGATTTATTTTTAAACGTTGTGATTATTGAAATGTGTTTAAAATCATTGAGACGCGCATATAGCACGTCTCCACAACTAAAATAGATAAAATAATCAATTAGCATACGAGGTGCATTAGACTTGAAATATATTGATACACATTGTCATTTGTTATTTCCATATTATGATGAAGATAGAGAAGAAGTTTTACAAAAAGTTAATGACGAACTAGACCTTTTTATAGAAATAGGAGGAGATCTAGATAACTCTCAAAAGGTTGTTGATTTTATAAAAAATCAGCCTAAAGCTTTTGGAACTGTTGGAATTCATCCCACCGACAGTGAAGGCTTTGATATTAACCTTATTGACAAACTTGAAGAATTAGCTAAAAATGACAAAATTGTAGGTATAGGAGAGACAGGTCTGGATTTTTACTGGGAAACTAACAAACAAACTCAGTATAAGGTGTTTGATGCTCAAGTTTCTATAGCAGAGAAACTAAATAAACCACTTGTATTACACATAAGAGATGCTTACGATGAAGCTTATGAGTTTTTAAAGAAAAGTAATTTGCCCAGTAAACTAGGTGTTGTACACTGTTTTTCTGATACATGGGAAACAGCAAAAAAATTCCTAGATCTTGGCTTTTATTTGGGTTTTGATGGCCCTATCACATATCCTAAAAACGCAGAGCTAAGAAAGGTTGTTCAGCAAACACCTTTTGAAAGGATTTTACCAGAAACAGACTCTCCATTTTTACCGCCTGTACCTTTTAGAGGAAAAAGAAATATGCCTATTTATGTTAAATATGTCTATGAAAAAATCGCAGAAATAAAGAAGATTGACATAGAAGAACTAAAAAGTAAGCTTTACTTTAATACTATGTCATTATTTTTCTAAGCAGAAACAAATCTATCTCCTATATTTAATTTCCTACCGTTAATTGCGTCTATTGTTGTAATCTTTCGCTTATTGGGAAATTGAATTTCTTTTATCTTAACTATCCCATTCTCACATTTTACATATATTCCGGTATTATCCTTATCAAAGATAGTCCCATTTTCATATGGGATTTCTTCTTTTTTTGAATAATTTTCTACTAACTCAGAACCAAACAGTTTTACTATCTCTCCTCTAATTTCACAAGAAACTCCTGGAATAGGATCATATGCTCTAATCTTGTTGTGAACTTTTATCGCATCCCAATTGAAATTCACTTTGAGATCCTCAGATGTGATTTTTTCTGCATAAGTAGCCAAACTATCGTCTTGTGAAACTAATGTAAGACTATCAAACTTTTCAAGAAATTCTATAATAATCTCTTTGGCAAGCACTACGAGCTTGTTGTATACGGCTCCTAAATTATCGTTTATCTCAATAGGAATGGCTTTTTGAATTGCTATATCACCTGCATCCAAAGCTTCAGCCATTTTATAAATAGTTATACCTGTTTCTTTTTCTCCATTCTCTATTGCTCTTTGAATAGGTGCGGCGCCTCTATACTTTGGAAGAAGTGAGGCATGAACATTCCAACAACCTTTTTCTGGATATTCCAAAACATTTTTTCTTAGTATTTTTCCAAAAGCAGCAGTAATTATTATGTTAGGATTCAATTTAACTAAAGTCTCAAAACCCTCACCTTTACTAACTGATTTGGGTTGAAAAACTGGAATGCCATATTTAAGCGCTATTGATTTAACATAAGTAGGTTCAACCTTTCTTCCTCTACCTTTAGGTTTATCTGGTTGAGAAAAAACCCCTATTACGTTGTAACCATTTTTAATTATCTCTTCTAAAACAATCCCGCCAAATTCTGGTGTACCCATAAATACTATCCTAAAATCATCTTTTTTTGTCATATCTTAATCTCATCACCCAACTTTTTTATCTCTTTAGCTCTTTGTTTACCTTTTTCGGATAATTTAGCTAAATCTTTTTTTATCAAGGCTTTTCTTAAAGTAGAAATCTTATCAACAAAAAGTATACCTTCAAGATGATCATACTCATGCTGAAAAATCCTAGCTTGATAGCCGTGAAGTTCTTCTTCTATAACGTTTCCGTTTATATCTTGATATCTAACCTTAACTCCTTCTGGTCTATAAACATCTTCAAATATTTCTGGTATACTCAAACAACCTTCTTCTTCTGAAACTTCTTCACCCAAATACTCAAGTATTTCTGGGTTAATTACAACTTTTTTACCTTTATTATTCTCTTCTCGTGAGTCCATTACAAAAAGTCTTAACGAAACACCTACTTGCGGAGCGGCTAACCCTACACCTTCGTATAGGTACATTGTAGAAAACATTTCCTCTACAAACTTTTCTAGCTCATCATCAAAATTATTAACCGCTTGAGCCTTTTTTCTAAGCACAGGGTCTCCTATGATTCGAACCTCCATTTTCATTCCTCCAAAAATTTTTTCAATTCCTCAATAAAATCAAATTTTGTCATAAACACACTCAAAGGTGTGACTGATACATATCCTTTTTTAACGACATTATAATCAGATTCGGGATCTGGGTCGTCTTCTATGATATTACCAAGCATCCAATAATATGAGTTCCCGTATGGATCTTTTCTTTCTTCAAAATAATCCTGATATCTTCTGCTACTTTGTTTTGTAACCTTCATCCCTCTAATCTCATAATATGAATTTGGCGGTACATTGACATTCAAAGTAGTAAATTTTGGCCATTTTTCAAAATTGAGTTTATCTATTATTTCTAAAACAACCTTAGCACCATCTTCATAGTTAGGTTCAGAATACTTAACGCACGATACAGCTATAGATGGATAACCGTTCAACGCAGCCTCTAAAGCTGCTGATACTGTTCCAGAATAGAGAACATCAGTACCTAAATTCGCACCCCTATTAATTCCAGAAACAATAAGATCAAACTTGATATTTTTATATATTGCGTCTAATCCTATTTTAACACAATCTGCGGGAGTTCCGTTTACTGCATGACCAAAAAAAACCTGTCCAAACTTAACTTCCTTTGCCCACAACGGGTTTCTAACAGTTATAGCATGTCCTGTAGAACTTCTCTCCACATCAGGGGCTACTACATACACATTATGCTTTTGTTCAAGGTATTCTTTTAATATAATAATACCCGGAGACATAATACCATCATCATTAGAAAGCAAAATATTCATCAAACACCTCCAAAATATTGCATAATTAATCACTTCAGAAATTCAAAATTCTATTTTTAAAAAATCTTCATTTCTAAAGTCCCTAATTGCATAAAAATACTATAAAAATTCTTTGAATATTGAATATTTTAACATTTATTTAGTACCTTTTATTTTAACATCATATTTTTATTACCAATTTAAAATATGATTAATTTTATCTTATAATCGAAAATTTGGTATAATAGAAGGTAAAGAGGTTTTTGACATAATAGAAATATAATTTTTAAAAGGAGAAGAACTCTTTTGAATGTTCTTGGTCTTGTGGTAGAATACAATCCTTTTCATAATGGACATTTACACCACTTAAATGCCTCAAAATCACTTGTAAATTCTGATTATGTAGTAGCTGTAATGAGTGGAAATTTCGTTCAAAGAGGAGAGCCTGCAATAATTGATAAATTTTCCCGAGCAGAAATAGCTCTTAAGATGGGAATTGATATTGTATTTGAGTTACCTTTTGTCTATACTATTCAGGATGCCAGTGGTTTTGCCAATGGTGCTATTGGTGTTTTAGAAAGAACCGGTGTTGTTAGTGATTTAGTCTTTGGAAGTGAATCTGCAGATATTGAAGGATTATCTCAAATCTCCGATATATTGATTAATCAACCCAAAGAGTACAAAAAGACTTTAAATAGATATCTCAAAGAAGGGCTTTCTTTTCCTAATGCAAGAAAATATGCCCTGAATGACTATTTTACCCAAATAAGTGAAGAAAAAGAAATCATCGAAAAACTAGAAAAATCAAACGATATATTAGGACTTGAATATCTAAACGCTCTAAAACTTTATGATTCAAAAATTAAACCTCAGACCATAAAACGTATAGGTGTCAATTATAATGAAGAACAATACACAGGAGAAATTTCGAGTGCAACCGCTATTAGAAAAATAATTGAAGATGAAAATATAGAAAAAGTCAAAGATGCCTTACCAGATGTTTCTTTTAATATATTAAAAAGAGAAATAGCTTTAAAAAAAGGCCCTGTCTTTTTAGAAGATATGAGAGATATGATTTTATCTAAGTTAAGAATGATGAATAGAAACGAGCTTTCAAAGATAGATGGGGTTAAAGAAGGATTGGACAGGCGATTTTTAGATTGTTCGAAAGTAAGTTCAACTGTTAATCAGCTATTAATGTGTGTAAAAACAAAAAGATTTACACTGACTCGTATAAGACGGACTTTGTTAAAAATATTCTTTGACTTAACAGAAAGTGAAGTGCAACTATACAACAAATATGGCCCACAATATCTGAGAGTTTTAGGCTTTTCAAAAAAAGGACAGACCCTTCTAGGGCAAATAAAAAAGGTTAGCAAATACCCAATAATCACAACCCCTTCAAGGTATAAACGAATTTATCACAAGTTAAGTGATGAATCATTGTCAAGTAATAAGAAATTTAACAGTATACCTGAAATATTTTTAAAACAAATAGAGTATGATTTTATAGCAAGCAATATTTATTCTTTGCTTTACAAAGATAGAAAATATTCAATTTATGAACCGGATAAGGTAACAAAAGTATTGATACACGAAGATTGATCATACAAACAGTTATTTTATGCTTTAGAGATGCGCAATCTGCTATTCTCAAAATTTTTGAATTTAAAATATTGACAAAGCTAAGTATTAAAATTTCTAAAATGAGTAAATAAAATTTGCAATTTTACGGAGGTAACTCAAAAATGCAAAAACTCCTCATAATTGATTTTGGTTCTCAATACACACAATTACTTGCAAAAAGAATAAGAGACATCGGAGCCTATTCTGAAGTAGTACAATTTGATGACAAGATATCTTTGGATAATGTCAAGGGAATAATACTGTCTGGAGGTCCTGATAGTGTCTATGAAGAAGATTCACCAACTTTACCTGAAAATATTCTGGAATCAAAACTTCCTATTTTAGGAATTTGCTACGGGATGCAACTTATAGCAAGAAAATTTGGCGGTAAAGTTGAAACTAGAGACGTTGGTGAATTTGGGAAAACAACAATAAAAATCATGGACCATTCTAAACTATTTGAAAATACAGATAAAGAATTTAATGTATGGATGAGCCATAAAGACGTGGTAGTAGAAGTACCTGATGGCTTTAAAGTAACTTCAAAAACTAATAATGGAATAATTGCCTCATTTGAAAACGAAGAGGAAAAGATCTATGCACTTCAATTTCATCCTGAAGTAAAACACACAACATTCGGGGAAACAATCCTAAAAAATTTTGTTATTAAAATATGTGATATCAATGAAACTTGGAAATTAACAGACTTTGTCGATGAAAAGATAAATCAAATACGAAAGACTGTCGGAGACAAAAAGGCAATAATCGCATTATCTGGTGGTGTTGATTCTTCAGTTGCTGCCATTTTAACATACAAAGCAATTGGAAAGAATTTAAAGGCTATCTTTGTCAATCACGGTTTGTTAAGATTAAACGAAGCAAAAGAGGTTGAAAGTACTTTCAAAGATTACTTTGGAATAGACTTAACTGTGGTTGACGCTGAAGAACGATTTTTAACAAAACTAAAAGGCGTGACGGACCCTGAAAAAAAGAGAAAAATTATCGGTGAAGAATTTATAAGAGTCTTTGAAGAAGAGGCAAGTAAAGAATCTGATTGTGAATTTCTTGTTCAAGGAACAATTTATTCTGATGTAATTGAAAGCGCTAAGTCAGGCAAAAAAACAGCCAAAATTAAAAGTCACCATAACGTTGGTGGACTTCCTGAAGATATGAATTTAAAACTAATAGAACCACTCAGAGAATTGTTTAAAGACGAAGTTCGAAGTGTTGGAGAAATACTAGGATTACCCAGAGAAATTCTGTATCGCCATCCGTTTCCCGGTCCTGGACTTGCAATAAGAATAATTGGCGAGGTAACAAAAGAGAAATTAGAGATCCTAAGAAAAGTTGATGATATATTCATAAAATCACTAAAAGAAACAGGTTGGTATGATAAAGTATGGCAAGCCTTTGCAGTTTTAACTCCAATTAGAACTGTTGGAGTTACTGGAGATAGACGAAACTACGGTTATTTAGTTTCATTAAGGGCTGTAGACAGTACAGAAGGAATGACAGCAGACTGGTCAAAAATTCCACATGATGTATTAGATCTTTCATCTAGAAGAATTACAAACGAAGTTGAAGAAGTTACAAGGGTTGTATATGATATAACCTCAAAACCCCCAGCCACGATTGAATGGGAATAAATCAAGCAAAATTCGGAGGTGTAATAGTAGTGGATATATATTTAGTTAGACATGGGATAACTGATTGGAATAGTGAAGGAAAATGGCAAGGTCAAAGAGATATAGAATTAAATGAAGAAGGAATAATGCAAGCTCAGGCTGCAGCAGAACGATTTAAAAATATGGAAATTGATGGGTTGTATTGTTCTCAACTCAAAAGAGCAATCAAAACTGCAGAAATAATAAATCAGTACCATGGTTTGCAAATAGAAAGATATGCCGATTTAAATGAATGTAATATTGGCCCTTGGGATGGCAAAACTTTAGATCAAATTCTTCAAGACTATTCAGAAGAAGTAAAGTATTGGCACAACGATATATGGGCGGTAGTTGACGGTGTAGAATCTTTAGGAGATTTACAAAGGCGTGCAGTTCGTGCATTAAAAAAGATTACAAAAAAACACAATCTAAATGATAAAATAATAATAGTAGCCCACGGACTAGCAATAAGAACTATTCTATGCTGGATATTAAACCTTCCCATGAACCAACATGAAACATATTTAATGGAAAATGCATCTGTTTCTCATGTTATATATGATGGTAAATACCAATATACAATATCATCAATTAATGAAACTTGGCATATAGATAAATATGCTCTTAAATATTCTATAACTTCTCAAGAAAAGGAGCTAGATTAAAATAGAACAAAGAGATATATTTAAAACATACATAGACGTTTACTTTCTTCCAAATGAAAGTATCAAAAATCATCAAATCTATATATTAATTGATGTACTCAGAGCTACTTCAAGCATAGCAACACTATTACATTGCGGAGTTGAAGAAGTAATGGTGTTAGAAAAAGTTGAAACTGCAAAAGAATTAGGTACGATAGGGGGGTACATATTAGCCGGTGAAAGAGAAGCCTTAAAAATCGAAGGCTTTGACTATGGAAACTCTCCTGTTGATTTTATCAAAAATTCAAACCAACTCAGAAAAAAGTCTGTTATCCTAACCACAACTAACGGTGCAAAAGCAATTCAAAAGGCAAATAAACATGGAGATGTAATAGCATTATCCCTTCTAAATCTGAATTCTGTTGTTGATTTTGTGATAAAAAAGGAATACAAAGATATAGGTATTATCTGTTCTGGCACCGACGAAAACGTGTCTTTAGAAGATTGTTTCGCTGCAGGAATATTTGTAAAAAAATTCATAAGTGAATATTCAGAGCAAGTAGAAATAAACGATGGTGCTAAAATCGCCCTTAAGTTAGCTAGCGCTAAAAAAAATGAAATTAAAAATTCCACACATGCAACTAGACTAAAAAAATTAGGATTCAAAGAAGACTTGGATTTCTGTTTTGAAATAAACATGTTCGACATAGTACCATTTGCTAAGAAAGGAAGCCTTGTGTTTAAAAAGGCCTATTTAACTGAGCTTTAATTTTTTTTGGAACATGTATTAAAAGGTGGGAAAAAGATGTCGCTAACAATAAAAAGTTGTTATGCCCTAAGAGGATTATACGAGTTATATAAATTACAAAATATACAAAGTCAAAATGAAGAAAAAAATTATGTATCAATATTTAATATTTCTGAAAATACAGAAATACCTAATGAATTTTTAGCCAAAATATTTTCCGAATTAAAAAGAGCAGGTATTGTAGACTCAGGTAGAGGCAAATTTGGAGGATTCAACTTAACAAAAAATCCTGAGGATGTAAAGCTATCAGAAATAGTTGAGGCATTAGAAGTGCCTTTAAATTCTTATGATTGTGTTACAAAAGGAACATGTACAAATCAAGATGCTTGTCCCGCTGACTTTGTATGGAAAAGAGTACAAAAGGCTATTTTTGATGAATTATCCAAAATTACCTTAAAAGATATAATCGAATACGGAGAGCAAAAAGGCAACGTTTCTCCTATATAACTTTTTATCATTTTCCTGCAAGAAGACTCCCACTTCTGTAAGTTGGGGATGAATTGCAGTTATAAAACACACTAAATCCTTTCCTAAACATATAGGGCTTAACTAAATCTGTTTTGACTGGCTTAGACATTTCCATTAGCTTAATATATTTACCTTTGTTCTGTACACCTTGAACTGAATATTTTTTGCTCTCAAAGATAACGATATCTTTAGGCTGATAAGCGTATCTTTGCTTACGAATATTTCTTCTGCCTTTTGATTTTTTAGCTCCACGATACTTATGAAGATTTTCTTCATTTAAGTTTTTGTTCCGTGTCCTTATACCACAGAAAAGCTCTTGTCCTGTTTTAATAGACTTATCTCTTATATCAACATATTTTGCATCATAGAACTTTTCGAGTGAACGATTGTTTCTCCTAATTTGCTCAAAATAGATAGGTTCTATTCTCTGTTGATTAATTCCACCTGCTATGCAAAATGCATCGTTATAATGTGTCTTTTCCAAACCAAGACTTACTCTTTTGGATTTTGTAATATAACCGTAAGTGTAGTCACACATCAGCGCATTGACCAATTTCCATCTTATAGTAGACATAAATGTTGCGTCCTTTAATGGTTTTTGAACAGGCTTCATTCCATACAATTTACCTCCATCAAGGTAAGTCAGGCCGAAGCCTGTAGGTCCACATCGCCAATGTTATAGCAGGTTTAATGGTAACAGCACTTCTCCTACCCCTCAGAGATGTTTAACCATTACCCTCAGAGCATGGGACTTGTGGAGCATCCCACGGTGACTATATATTCTGCTATAACTAATCATTAGCAAAAGCTAATGACATAGGCTAATCAACCGAGCTTGTATTTCTACAAGCCCCCACCTCTATAGGCGGTGGGTGGTTGACTCCTAGTTTTATAACATCACAAGTAAATGGAAGTTCTTTACATTCTTTTTCGTTTCCGATGTAAAGAACATTATTATATTTTTTATGATTATTAGAGATAATTTTTGACCTTGGTCCAATATCAAAGAACACCTTTTTGTAATATGAAAACAGATCTCTATTAATAACCTCTTCACTTATCTCAGTAGTAATGAACAAATAGTCTGATTTATTATTAGGAAGCAATACATCACAATCAAGCAGCTGTCTATCAATCGCTATAGGCTTTTCATTAATATTAACAAATAAAGGTGTGCGCATATCCATTCTTTGAACATAATCAACATCTACACCATACCTCGTCAATATTTTAATAAGATAATCTCCTACAAAATCGTTACCGACATTACCAATCAATCTAACGTTATAACCTCGTTTGGCTAAACCTATCGCAATAATAAGCCTAGAACCACCAGGAAACATGTATATCTCAGATTTATGAATATCTTCTCCTTGTTCTTGAATAATGTAGATATCTAAAAAAATGTCACCTATAACATCTATACTGATCATTATATACCCACACTTAAAAATAAAATTAACTTACTCTAGAAATTCTAAAATTCTTATTATATTTAGGTTTGGGATTTGATTATTTTTACAAATAGCTCCTCAACTTTTCGGCACTTGTACCTGGGAGGGGAGGGCTCCGCCTTAGACCCATTTTAAATTCAAAACCCCATTCTTAGAAAATCTTAATTTCTAAAGTCACTAATAATAAAATTGCTTCATTACAAGATTATACGACAAAAACAATAAATTAAGCTTTTTAGATTTTTTTAGATCCCAAAATTATAATTCAATTATATAAATCGACTAAATTTAAACTTCTTTTTACAATACCAATTACACCATAAATCAGATAAAAAGAGTCATAGAAGCAGGAGCTAAAGACATATCTAATTGAGGAAAACAAAATATCCCTTGGACTGTATTTTAGTAAATTAATAATACACAAATAATATTATCGATAGAACATTCTATTTTAGATAAAATAAACTTGGACTCTATACTTAAGCTTAATTAATTCCTATCTTCGTTATTTTAAAATCCTCATACAATTAAACACAGCCAATAGAGATACCCCAACATCTGCAAATACTGCTCCCCACATATTTGCCAATCCTAAAGCTCCTAAGATAAGAAATAAAATCTTTACCGCTAAAATAAATATTATATTTTGCCATATAATGTTAATAGTTTTTCGTGAAACATTTATAGCATCGATTATTCTAGAAATATCATCTTCCATAATAACTACATCTGCTGCTTCTATAGCTGCATCAGAACCTAATCCTCCCATTGCAATTCCAACATCTGATCGTGCAAGAACGGGGGCATCATTAATTCCATCTCCAACAAAAGCAACAGAAGGTTTATCGCTTAAATACCTTTCTAAAAGAGTTACTTTATCTTCTGGAAGTAAATTCGCATAGTATTCATCCACACCAAGCTCTAATGCTACCCTTTTTGCTGTTTCTTCATTATCGCCCGTCAACAACACGGTCTTTTTAATTCCTAACTCTTTCAACTTATTGATGGTATCCTTTGTTTGTGGTCTAATTTTATCTGATATCTTAATATATCCCGCAAAAATATTATTAATACCAACATATACAATAGTACCGTTTGGTTCTATTGTAGGGATATCAACACCATTTTCCAGCATAAAATCCATATTACCAACTAATACTGTCTCACCATTTATTTTAGCCCTAACCCCTTTTCCAACTATCTCTTGATATTCCTGTATTAACTTTTCATCTATATTATCGTTATAATATTCCTTGATTGATGTTGCAATTGGATGATTGGAATGGCTTTCCGCATAGGCTGCTATCTTCAAAAGTTCATTATTATTTATACCATTATACGCCTTAACTTCTGTAACCTCGAATACACCTTCGGTGAGAGTCCCAGTTTTATCAAAAATAATTGTATCTAGATTTTTTAATGTTTCAAGATAGTTTCCACCTTTAACAAGCACTCCTTTTTTAGATAGCTTACCAATCCCAGCAAAGTACCCTAATGGAATTGACAACACTAAAGCACAGGGACACGAAATAACAAGAAAAACTAAAGCCCTATACAACCATTGTTTAAACGGTCCTCCGAATACTAATGGTGGAAGAATAGCTAAAGCAATTGCAGAAAATACAACAATTGGTGTATAATACCTTGCAAATTTTGAGATAATCTTTTCTGTTCTTGCTTTCTTACTTGCTGTAGTTTCAACTATCTCTAATATCTTAGAGTAAGTAGACTGACTGTATTCTTTCTCAACTTTTACGGTAATTGAACCATTAAGATTCACAAATCCACTTAATACCTCATCGCCTTCTTTAATTGTCTTTGGAACAGGTTCACCAGTTAGGGCTGAAGTATCTACCATTGTAGATCCTCTTATTACTACCCCGTCTAGTGGAATTCTTTCTCCGGGCTTAACCAAAATTAATTGTCCTACACTGACCTCTTGTGGTGCAACTTTATAAGTTCTCCCATCATCTAAAAGATTTGCATAGTCTGGTCTTATCTCAAGCAATGATTTTATTGATCGTCTTGAATTATCCACAGCAAGAGCTTGTAGCAACTCTCCAATCTCATAAAAAATCATAACTCCTACTGCTTCCGCAAATTGTCCAATCGAGAATGCCCCAATTGTCGCAATACTCATAAGAAAATTTTCATCAAAAATCAAGCCTTTTTTTATGTTGATAAACGAACGATATAGTACCTTCCATCCGGAAATAATATAAGAAACAATAAACAAAGACAATTTTAAACCAAAAGGTTCTTTAACTAGTATAGCAATTATAAAAATTGTTAAACTATACAACAACCTTGAAATTTCATCCCTTTTATTAAATTTATTTTCATGATCATCTAGTTCATTCTTTTTTTGGAAACTTTTTTGAATTTTGTCTTTATCATACACTTTAACATCTGGCTCAATCTCTTTAACTATTTTTTCTATCTCTTTAAGCTTGTTTTCATCATCAACATTAACTTTCAACGTTTTAGTAACAAAATTTATACTAACATCGTTAGCGCCTTCTAATTTTTTTATTTCTTCTTCAATCTTTACTGCACAATTAGCACAACTAAGGCCTTCTAAGATCAATTCTTTCTTTTTCATGGAATCCCTCCAAATTGTATTCATCCATTTCAAAATCTTTTAATATATGAACAATTGAACAACTATTCAGATGTATTAGATAAAATATATAATTATTCCTCTTTGATATGAGAATATCCAACGTCAAGGATCTCTTTTACATGCTCATCATTTAGTGAATAAAAAACAACCTTGCCTTCCTTTCTAAACTTTACCAATTTTGCTTGTCTTAAAATTCTCAATTGGTGAGAAATAGCTGACTGTGTTTTACCAAGAACGTACGAAATATCGCAAACACACATTTCACCAGCATTAAATAACGCATATAATATCTTTATTCTTGTTTGATCGCCCATAATTTTGAAAAACTCTGCTAGTTTATTCAATGATTCTTCACTAGGTGTATTTTCTTGAACCTTCTTAACAATATCTGGATGTATCTCAATAGTTTGGCAAACTTCTTCTTTTTCTTTCTCTTTGCTTTTTCGACTTTGGACCATAGTATTTCACCTCATTTAAACATATGAACAACTATTCATATAAATTATACTACTTTCTATTAATTTTGTCAAATAATGCAAATGATTACTTTTTTATCCTTGACTTGTTACATACTATCATAGTATAATATTACAGTAAATTATTCACTTTATTTGGAAGGTGAGGGTTTTATGTGGTTCAGCATAGATTTTTCTTCACATGTTCCCGTATACAAACAAATCGTCGAAAAAATAAAGATGAAGATAGCCAAAGGAGAGTTAAAACAAGGAGATTTTTTACCTTCTGTCAGAAAACTTGCAGAAGATATTGGGGTAAACTTTAATACAGTTTCAAAAGCCTACAAAGAACTCAGTGAACAAGGTATTATAGAAGTTCAGCGTGGAGAAGGCTACACAGTTAAAGTAGAAAACCTTGAAGATTTCAATAATGAAATATTGATAGAAATCAAAAATGCGCTAAAAAAGGCTTTGAATGCTGGAATATCCCCAAATGAAATTAAAAAAATCTTTGAAGAAGTGGTTGGGAGGGATTTTAATGATACTAGAAGTTAAAGACCTCAAAAAATATTACGACGATAAACTTGCTGTTGACAAAGTAAATATACAGGTTGAAAAATCTGAAATATTCTCACTTTTAGGTCCAAATGGTGCAGGAAAAACAACTACTATTAAATGTATCTTAGGTATGAGAAAAAAGGATTCTGGAGAAATATATTTAAATGGTACATACTCATATCTTCCTGAAAAGAAAGAATTGTACAAAAATTTGACTGTACAAAAAATGCTTGAAATAACACCTTCAATATCTAATAATTTTTCACTTGAAAAAGCCTACAACTTTTTAAAAGAGTTTGAAATTCCATTAAAAGAAAAGATCTCTAAGTTGTCTTATGGAATGCTTACTCAACTCTACTTAACTATTGTATTATCAGAAGATGTTGATATATATTTCTTAGACGAACCAACTGAAGGATTAGACCCTCTTAAAAGGCTTCGGTTATTTGATATAATCAGAAATCTTTCCATGAATGGAAAGACATTCTTCTATACAAGTCATGTTCTTTCAGAAGTTGAAAAAATTGCTGATAAAGTTGCAATAATGGTTAATGGCCAAATTGCTCTGATGGATTATCTAGATAACATAAAAGAAAAATATGTTGCATGCGCTGTTGACAAAACTACAACCTTAAATGGCTACTTATACAAACAGACTGAAAAAGAAAACGTATATATAATTGAAAAAGATAAAATAAATTGCAATTACGAAACAGCAACTTTCGATATGATATTTGAAGCAATTGCAAAAAATCAAATTAGGGGTGATAAAAAATGAAAAAAGAAATCTTAGATATACGCCTAAAAGTAATTATCATTTTCGCCCTAATGATAGGATTGTTTTTTACTTTTGCACCATTTCAAGACTTTACAGTGAGCATGTTCTCAGAAGAACTGCCTTCTCTTGAAAAATACCTTGGAGATAACTTTGCTGAGAACTTAAAAGATTGGAATTTTTACATAACCTCACAATGGTTCGGAAAGAATTTTGGCCAGTTTGTACCTATAATCTCAATTATTTTAGCATTTTCTCTCTTTTCTCGCGAATATGAACGTGGAACAATAGAATTTTTAGTTGCAAGATTGCCCAGAAGAAAAATATTCATTAATAAATTATTGGTAAGTCTGATAACCCTTATAATCATAATATTTACATTATCGATTTTACCTTCCATATACTCTATAATAACAGCAAAAGATTTCAATCATAGTTTAGTATTTAAATTTATGGTTCATGTTTTAATAGGTGGATTCTTCTGGTACAGTATTACACTATTATTTAGTGTACTATTCAATACACAAATAAAATCGTTATTTACAAGCGCTATATTATTAACAATAACAACAACTTTGGGTTTCATAAAACCTCTTGGCTTTATGAATACCTATAAATATATCTTAGGATCTGAACTTTTTAATAATGGAGTTAATTGGATATATTCGATTATTCTTTTACTAATTGGAAGTTTTTGTATATTTCTTGCTTATTATATTTTTGAGAAAAAGGAAATATAAGCAAAATAATCTAAACATTAATTATTAGTTGTAGAGACGTGCTACACGCGCGTCTCCGAGATTTTTGACAATTAAACCATAATGATTAAACCTTTGAGACACCTATACAGATCGTCTCTACATTTGATTTAATCAACGTTTAAATCAATTATTGATCGGTAAATATTTAAAATTACTGTTTTAAATTTATAACGGGTCTAGGGCGAAGCCCTCCCCCCTTTTCTTTGATACAAGTACCAAAAAGCTAAAGAAATTAAATGTGGACTTTAGAAATGATAATTTTCAGAAAATAAGCATTCGAATTTAAAATGGGTCCAGGGCGGAGCCCTCTCCCCCTTATCTTTGATACAAGTACCAAAAAGCTAAAGAAATTAAATGTGGACTTTAGAAATGATAATTTTCAGAAAATAAGCATTCGAATTTAAAATGGGTCCAGGGCAGAGCCCTCTCCCCCTTTCTTGGCTGCAAGTACCGAAAGGTTAAAGGAATTAGGAATTAGTAAAGATTAGAGCTATGGAGGTATTTTTGAAAAAATTTTAAACTAAAATATTGGCAAAACTTAGGTTTTGGAATTTCTAAGGTGAGTAAAAAAATAACAATAAGGAGGAATTCCATTTTGATTGAATTAATCAATCTTACAAAACGCTTTGGTGAAGATATCGTTGCAGTAAACAACGTAAACCTTCAAGTCAAAGAAGGAAAAATATTTGGATTTCTTGGTCCAAACGGAGCGGGAAAAACAACTACCATAAACATGATGGTTGGTCTAAGCATACCAACCTCAGGAAAAGTAATAATTGATGGTCTTGACATTGAAAAATATCCTGTACAAGTTAAAAAAAACATTGGATTTGTACCAGATGAACCACTAATCTTTGAAAAAATCACAGGAATTGTCTATTTGAACTTTATCTGTGATGTTTTTGAAGTACCCCTTGAAGATAGAAAAAGAAGAGGTAGTTGGCTAATAAAAATGTTCAAGCTTGAAAAAGCTATCAACGACCCTATCTTAACCTACTCCCATGGAATGAAACAAAAGTTAGCCTTAATTGCAGCATTAATCCATGAACCTAAAAACTGGATTCTTGATGAACCTATTGTCGGACTTGACCCTGAATCTGCTTTTATATTAAAAAATCTTATGAAAAAACATGCCTCCAACGGCAATACCGTGTTTTTTTCTACACATATAATGGAGATCGCAGAAAAAATTTGTGATGAAATAGCAATAATAGATAAGGGAAGTATAGTATTTCAAGGCACTATCGAAGAATTAAGACAACTTAGAGGTAATAAAAGTCTCGAACAACTATTTTTAGAGGTGACAAAGAGTGAAAGTAAAAAAGTTGATTTCTCTTATCTCGATTGAACTTGATCAACATTTTAACATAACTAAAAGAAGGCATACTGTTAAAAAAAATAAAGGTGAGTTGGCATCTCTCATAGCTATGATTGCTAGTATATCTATATTGATTGTAGTTTATTTCTTATTTTATATCAATATACTTAAGACTAATTTAGCGCTATACACAGAAATGAATCTTCAACAGTTATTTCTTAACAATTTTATTATGATGTCTGGCCTTTTTGGATTTTTCCTAGGGGCTTTTGTGTTAATTGGTGAATTTTTCTCAAACAAAGATTTGAAGGTTTTAATAACCTTACCACTAGAACCACATGAAACAATTTTTGGAAAGCTTTTTATCGTTTTATTCGATCAAATGATTATTTCTTTACTAATATTATTACCTGCATTAATATATTATGGTATATACACAAAACAAACTACAGTTTATTATATAATATCAATTATTGTCTTTCTCTTATCACAAGTTTTTCCTGTGATGACGGTTCTTTTGTATACTTTAATTATTTCAAAACTCTTGAAAAGATTTAAACGAAGAGAACTCCTGCTATATTTATCTACGGCACTTTTTATGATTATTGTTGCTGTTTTATTGTTCTTTTCAGGAAACACATTTTCTATAAATATTGAAAATAGTCAAGAACTCCCAGATATTACCATTAACCCTGAGGGTATCCTTTCAAGATTAGCTTGGATTTATCCGCCTGCGTTCTTTGCTACAAAGGCTTTGAGCACTATTGGAGTCAATCAATTGATTTGGTTATTAATGTTTTTAGGTTTTCATATGCTATTGTTTGTATTAACTTACTTTTTAGGAAACAGATTCTATTATTCATTCTATTCAATCTTATCGGAACAAGTATCTTCAAAGAAAACAGGAGCTAACTTTGAAGAAGAAACATGGTTTAGCAAAGCCTCTAATCCAGAAAAAGCCCTTTTAAAAAGAGAATGGTATTATTTTTTGAAAACTCCAGCATTTTCAGTTAATGGCTTTGCCAATGTTTTAGTCTTTCCCATAATGATAATAATCTTTGCGATAATATTCAGTAAAATTGGTGTACCTGAAGAAATATTTGAACAAATCTTGAGTTATAATATATTTATTGTTGGAATGATTTCTGTTTTGTCTTCTTCTCTTAATGGTCTATCTTATTCTTGTTTTTCACGAGAGGGACATCTTTTAAAAGAGCTTAAGATGCTCCCCATAGAAATCGAACAGATACTAAAGGCTAAAATTATTCATATCTATCAAATAAGCTCAATTGGTTTTTTATCTGGATTAATCATTGGTACAATATTCTTTAAACTTAATTTCTTTGAATTTTTGGGAACTGTCTTATTTTCCATAATGGTTAATATCTTTCTAAATCTAATACAAATGTTGATTGATGTATCAAACCCTTATTTAGACTGGGATAACCCACAAAAAGCCATGAAAGAAAACGTAAACGGATTATTTGCAACATTAATAATCTTCGGATTTTTAGGTGTTTTTGGATTTTTGATTTACAAATTAGTACCTATAGTTAATTCATATGTTCTTTTAGCTTCTTTATCTCTTTTGTTTTTAATTCTCAATTTTTTAATATGGAGATTACTAAAAAGTCAATTACCCACCGCCCCTAGAGGCGGGGGCTTGTAGAAATACAAGCTCGGTTGATTAGCCTATGTCATTAGCTTTTGCTAATGATTAGTTATAGCAGAATATATAGTCACCGTGGGATGCTCCACAAGTCCCATGCTCTGAGGGTAATGGTTAAACATCTCTGAGGGGTAGGAGAAGTGCTGTTACCATTAAACCTGCTATAACATTGGCGATGTGGACCTACAGGCTTCGGCCTGACTTACCTTGATGGAGGTAAATTGTATGGAATGAAGCCTGTTCAAAAACCATTAAAGGACGCAACATTTATGTCTACTATAAGATGGAAATTGGTCAATGCGCTGATGTGTGACTACACTTACGGTTATATTACAAAATCCAAAAGAGTAAGTCTTGGTTTGGAAAAGACACATTATAACGATGCATTTTGCATAGCAGGTGGAATTAATCAACAGAGAATAGAACCTATCTATTTTGAGCAAATTAGGAGAAACAATCGTTCACTCGAAAAGTTCTATGATGCAAAATATGTTGATATAAGAGATAAGTCTATTAAAACAGGACAAGAGCTTTTCTGTGGTAGAAGGACACGGAACAAAAACTTAAATGAAGAAAATCTTCATAAGTATCGTGGAGCTAAAAAATCAAAAGGCAGAAGAAATATTCGTAAGCAAAGATACGCTTATCAGCCTAAAGATATTGTTACCTTTGAGAGCAAAAAATATTCAGTTCAAGGTGTACAGAACTAAGGTGAATATATTAAGCTAATGGAAATGTCTAAGCCAGTTAAAACAGATTTAGTTAAGCCCTATATGTTTAGGAAAGGATTTAGTATGTTTTATAACTGCAATTCATCACCCACTTACAGAAGTGGGAGTCTTCTTGCAGGAAAATGATAAAACCTATCAGCTTTTAAGTAAAGAACTGTAAAATCATCTGCAAAATCATAGGCGTTTTAGATAGATTTGTGAATTTAAAATATTAATATCATCCAAGGAGGAAAATGAATGAAAAAACTCATGTTAATTACTTTATCCATAATTCTTGTACCAATGTTCATATTTTCTGAAACTTATACATATTATGTCTATCAAAATAATGTTGAAATGGGAAACATATCTGTAGATGTCGACCCCCATTCTTATACAGGCAAAACCACAACGGTTTTGCAAGTTGGGCTAAACACAGTAAAATACATTGCCCAAACTAAATACGACAACGATTGGACCTTTAAAGAATATAACCTAGATATTTATGTAGACAACCAAAAACAAGTAAGCTTTAAAAGCAGTTATGATGGGCAAAAGATAAACAATTATTTCGATGGAATATCCCTAAAAAATTATGAAGTAAGTGATGCAATTATCTTAGACAACAACCTAATTTTAGATCATATATTTGCGATATATTATAAACAGTTAACAGATGGAACATACACCTCATTTATTCCACAACTGGTTTTAAACCAATTAACATGGGACTATGCGGTTTTAAATATAGATATTAAATATATAGACAGCGAGAACTTTGTTATTTCATCGCCAGGTGTAGATCAAAAAGTTACCTTCAAAGACAATAAACTTATAAGGCTTGAAATCCCGTCTCAATTAATCGAAGTAACAGAAAGTAAGAAAGAAGTTAAAGAAAAAAGCTACATTGAAGAAGAGATAACCTTTCCAAGTTTTGACGAATTTGAATTAAATGGTTCACTGATGTTCCCAAAAGAAATACAAAAGAATGAAAAAATACCAGCTATTGTATTAGTGCATGGATCAGGAGCTAACGATAGAAATGAGTCTATAAGCTATATGGCCCCGTTTCTACAGCTTTCTGAGGGTCTTGTTAATAACGGCTATATAGTACTAAAATACGACAAACGAAACTACACGATGATGAAAAACAAACAAGACACCTTAAACGTTATGCCTCTTGATTTTATAAAAGATGCACAGGCAGCTATAAAATACCTAAAAACAATCCCAGAGGTTGACTCAGACAAGATAATTGTTATAGGCCACAGTGAAGGAGGTTCTTTTTTGCCTCACATTGTAAAAGGCGAAAAGGTTGCAGCCGCCGTTGCACTGTCTCCTGGGTTAATTGAAATTACAGATCTTATGGTCTACCAGATAGATTATCAAATCAATTATCTAAAAAAGTTGAATGTTGATAAATCACAAGATTACACCATAACTATGCTAGAAAACTTACTAGCCCAACTTAAAGAGGTTAATAACGACATGAAAAATGGAAAAATAGACCCCGATAAGGTCTATTTAGATTATTACAAAGGTAGTTATTTAATACAATGGAGTGAATTAACAAAAAAACTGTAGAAGAATTTGTTAATATGCAAGTTCCACTATTAATAATAAACGGCACTCAAGATCTAAAAACACCATACGAGCTGTTAAAAGAGAAAGAAAATCAATTAAAACAGAAAAAAGATTTAGAAATAGTGTATATAGAAAACATGGGGCATGAGCTATATCGATCTGATACAGGAGTTTTTGAAGATTCTGTAATCGATCAAATCGTGAATTGGCTGAAAAAAGTGTTGTAATATTTGCCCCATATATAATTTAATAATTTTTAATATTTATCTCTTGTTGCTTTTATCTTTCCCTCAGCTCTAAGAGTCAAATTTCCGGTATTAGACAAAGGCTCTAAAATTTTTAAATTTCCGTGAGTTCCGTAAACACTTAAGAACCTGTCACCATTCCATGTGTCTGCATATTTTATTCGAACATTAATGCTGGTCCCATTTATATTAATACTCTCACTGCAATTCACAGTCATATCTAAATTTAATGAAGTACCGTCGAGCCTAATATTTCTAGAATCTATATATCCAAACCACTTGATAGAAGTTCCGTCTATTTCAATATCATCGGCATAGATGTCTGAATTGATATTTATTGATGTTGCATCTATTTGAACATTGTGGGCTTTTAACTCTTGATTTAACCGAAAAGAAGTTGAACCAACAGAGAAATTTGAGGTCTCAATATCTGCATCAATATTTAAACTAGTAGTATTCGTCTTAAAATACGTTGCCTTTAAAATCCCCTTTAACCGCAAAGACGTTGAATTTATTTGAATTGTATTGTATGGATTTTTGGTCCCTATAACAATAATAGACTTATGACGATTATTAATATCAGAGGTTAAGTTTAAAGTATTAGAAATCCTATTTTGACGTACTTGGTGAGGAATATAGATTTGATCTGAGTTTTCATCAAAAGTTATTTCTAAACTTACCCCTTTAATATAAACGTTTTCTGCACTATCTATATAGGTATCTGGTTCTAAAACCATGTAATCGTTTTGATTAGAAAAAATATTCTTACCCCATCTTTCCCAAAGTGAAGACCATGACACATCCATGCTCTTCAAAATAGCAAAAGAAACAGATGGGATTATTAAAAAGATCAACGCCAAAATAACAAAAGCAAATTTATGATTTTTCATATTCCACCCAAAAAACAAAACTGAACAAATTCCTAGTATAGCTTTCAAGCCTACCTGCGGTACCAAAACAGCTAACACAGCTAATACCAAAGCAAAAATAAAATTACTCAAATAAATGTTCTTTTTCAAATCTTATTCACCCCCCTTCGGATGATAACTTACCAATTAACTCTCCAATGACTTTTTAACCCCAAATGGGTCAAAGGTTTGAGAGCTCTTTAAATATGCCAAGACTATTTCATTGAATGTTGGGAATCTTCCTATATCTTCATCAGTTTTTACCAATACCTCTTGCTCAAAGTTTGCTACAACCTCACCACTTGGTATTGTCTCTCCCTTTCTTATCATTCTATGTTTTTCCTTTGCCAAATCCACATCATCAGTATATAAGATCTTTCCTTCTCTAATAATTGCAAAAGAGCTTGATATTTCCTCAAGTTCATATATTTCATGAGAAGAAATAACAATTGTTTTGTTGGCTTCATTTGCATACTTTCTCAAAACACTTAATATCTCTGCTCGTATTACAGGATCAAGATTTTGAGTTGGTTCATCTAACAACAACAGATCGGCACCACTTGAAATAGTCAACGCTATATAAAACAAGGTTTTCATACCCATTGAATATCTCTCTACCTTCTGAGACATATCTAGATTGTAATGCAACACAAAATTTGAAAATGTTTCATCGTCGAAATTTGGATACAACATCCTCCAAACCTTATGATAATCACTGCCTTTAAAGTTTGAGAAAGTCAATCTATCTTCAGTCATTACAGATATTTTTGTTTTTATTTTCGAGTTTAACTCATCAGAAAACAATCTTATACTACCACTATCTGGCTTTAATTCGCCATACAAACATCTTAACGTAGTAGTTTTGCCCGCACCATTAGGACCAATTAAAGAAAATATCTCTCCAACGTCAACCTTAAAATTAATCTTATTCAATACAGGCTTTGAATTAAAATTCTTAACCAAATCATTCACTTCTATAATCATTTATTCACACCTCTCTTCTCAAATAAATACAAAGATAACGACAAAATAACTAATGAAAAAATCAAGCTACCCCATATATTTCCTTGATAATATGGGCTGATAAGCCTGTAAGGATTGACATTATAGCCAGAACCAAAACTGCCTAAAATCAAATCTGCCAATAATATTAAAAAAGGAATACCAAAATTATCTCCACCTAAAGTAACAGAGATTAAAATAACACCATAATAAGCTGTCGCAAAGATTAGCGCACGAAGAATATTTAAAAAAGCTGTTACTGCACTAAAATTAATAAACGCTACTCCAATAGTTCCTGGAATTAAAATCATCAAAAGTGAAAATATATATGACGAAAAGAACACTTCCGCATACGAATATGGAAGAGAAATTATAAGCGAAAATTTCTTATTTTTAATATCACTTCCAAGCATATTTGTTAAAAATAAAAACACAAAAAACCAGGTCAAAAACGAAATATGAAGAGGTATAACAAACAAAAAAATTAATGAGAACAAAAATATCCTTCCACTTTTTTCAGTAAACTCTTTTTGAATAAATACCTCTAACTTATTCAGAAAATTGTTCATTCCTCCAAACCTCCTCTAAAAGTAATTTGATAGTCTCAAGATCTATATTTTCTTTTTTCATCTTTTCAACAAAACTACTCACTTCATTAAAAACACTATTCTTCAAATCCATATCTGTACGCACAAAATATCCAACTCCGTGTTGAGCCTCTAAATAACCTTCAAATTCTAACCTTTCCAAGGCTCTCAAGATAGTATTTACATTAACATTGAAAATTTTACTAAGCTCTCTAACAGGCGGCAAACTATCGCCTTTCTTAAGATTACCTATAATAATCTCCTTCTTAATCTGATTCATTATTTGAATGTAAGACGGAATTCCACTGTGTTTGTCAACTTCATAAAACATATATACAACTTCCTCTCAATATTTTTTACGATCAACGTTTATCATACCGCTAATATTGAGTTCCAAAGAACCTTCGTTATCAGACGGTTCAATTAAAGTAAAATTACCATGAGTTACATAAATTGACATGTTTCTAGTACCTGCCCACTCATCTAAATATTTAAGAGATCCATTCAATGCAGTTGCTTGAATAACAATATCTTCTGCTCTCTTAACTAACAAATTAATATCCATACCTATACCTTGAACCTTAACTTTCTGGGCATCAACTGTCCCTTTCCAGCTAACACCTGTTGCATTAATTTCAATATTATCGACAGATAACTCGCCACCTAAATCTAACCCTGCACAATTAACAATAAAATTAGTAGCCTGAAGATCAACATAAGAACTAAGACCCAAAGTCTGTATATTCATATCCTTAACAGTAAGATTCCCACTAATAGACAAACCTGATGCTTCAATTCTTATACTATTATATGGACTTTTTGTCCCTACTTCAATAAAAGCACTTTTATTTACAGAATTTGAACTTAAGCTCAACGTATCTCCACTACGACTTTGCTTAATCTCATGAGGAATATAAATCTTATCTGAAGTTTCATCAAATAAAATCCTAAAACCCGGACCCGATATTATCAAATTATCTGCAGCATCAATATATGTATCGGGTTTTAAAGTTTCACCATTGTTTGAACTCTGAAAAAAATTATCACTATTAATCCATCGCCAAAAAGATCTATTGCTAATATAGTTAGAAAAGAAACTAGCAGGGACTATAAAAAGAACAATTGATAAAATTAAAAATAAAATCTTGTAATTTCTCATATTCGTTGCTAAAAGAATTAAAGCAACAATAGATAAAATAGCTTTTAAAAAAACTGAAGGTGCAAACAAAGCCAGAACACCTAAAACCAACGCAAAAACTAATTTTAACAAGTACTCAACTCTTTTCACTTATTAACTCACCTCACATGTCTAATTGTTATAGTTAACTATAACACAAAACAGAAAAAAAGTCAATACATAAATTAATTTTTCTCAAACTAAATTATTAATAATTGAATATTAGGTAGTGTTTATAAATGGGTCCAGGGCGGAGCCCTTATCCTCGCCATACTAGCAAGTATTAAAAAGAATAAATATCAAAATAAAGATTTCAAAAATAGCGCTTTTATAAATGGGTCCAGGGCGGAGCCCTCTCCTCGCCATGCTAGCAAGTATTAAAAAGAATAACTATCAAAATAAAGATTTCAAAAATAGCGCTTTTATAAATGGGTCCAGGGCGGAGCCCTTCTCTTCCCCTTACTACCAAGTATTAAAAAGAATACCTATAGACTTAACAAACAAAAATTTGTTATAATATCTTAAATAAACAGTAAAATTACAGCTTACCCAAATAACAGATTCATCCCTCATAAGCTCAATATTGTAAAAAAGATTACAAAGCATCTGCCTCTATGCTTATATAGGATTATTTCTCCGAACAATTCCAAAATACTAAGGGAGGTATCCTCTTTGAAAATTCAAGGAAAGTTAGTCTCTAGAAATGTAATTCTCTTTGTCGCTGGTTTTATAGCATTCTTAATAATCATACTATATTCCATTACCAACTACATAGTCGACAACAGCGCAGAAAAACTGATAATTTCTTCAGAATTAAAGAAACAATATTTTGAGAATTTCTTTAATAATATTGAAAAAGATCTAAATATAATTTCAAATAGGCCAGACTTAAGCAACAATCTAAACCTACTTCTTTTCCAATTCAATAATATAAACAAAAGATACTCAAATAATGCAAAACAATATCTTCAAGACATGTACATCACAAATAACCCTTTTGAAAATAGGAATGAACTAAACTCGTTACTAGACATAAAAAATTTTGAACTCATCGAATCGTACTCAATAGTAAGAGAATACGGTGCCCAACATGAAAAAGTACACCCCGAACTAAATATTCTTCTAAAAGAAAAAGAGTACGACGATATTCTCTTCATTACTACAAACGGTGACATAATATACACTACATCAAAAAATAACGATATAGGCTGTAACGTAATTCAAGACCTTTCAGAAACAAATCTGAATCAACTCTTCAATTCACTAACACAATCCGAAGATACAACCGTAAAATTTGTCGACTTTGCTGAATACCCCCCAACCGGTAAACCCGAAGCGTTTGCAGGCAAAGCTATGCTAAATGCAATTGGCTACCCAATGGGATATCTCATATTTGAAATCTCAATTGAACAAATTGATAAAATCATGCAAGATACAACTGGCATGAACGAACTAACTCAAATGTATGTTGTTGGCGAAGACCTATTAATGAGAAGTAATTCAATATACTCCGATACACCAACAATACTAACCCAAAAAGTTGAAACAGCACAGGTAATAAAAGCGCTAAATGGGGAAGAAGGTTGGATAAAAAGCACAGATTACACAGGAGAATCCGTTCTAGCAGTCTATCAACCCTTTAAATATAAAGAAATCAACTGGGCAATGATAGGAGAAACTAAATATACAAACATAAAAGAACAAATTAACTCATTCTCCAAAATCACCATACTTATCTTCGGATTAATAACAATTGCAGTTATAATTAGTTCAATAGCCTTCTCAAGGGCCACTGTAAAACCCATTAAACAAATAACAAATAAAATACAAAACTTTGCAAAAGGTGATCTAACAACAAGTTTTGAGATTGAAAGCGATGATGAAATAGGCGAAATGTCTAAGGCACTCAACGAAATGTCACTATCATTAAAAAATTCCATAGAAAATATAATGACATTCTCAAAAAAGATACAAAATCTATCAAATGAACTAAAAAGTTTTTTTACAGTACTCGAAGAAAATTCAAAAGCCTTAACCCTTGAAACACAAAAAACCAACAAAGAAACAGAAGATACCGCTGTATCACTAGAAGAAGTATCAGCAGGAATTGAACAAGTTAGCGCAACCTCTGAAAAGGTCCTAGGCGATTTAAACATCTTACTACAAAACTCTCAAAAACTAGCAAAAGACGCCCAACAAGGCAGGAAGAAAATAGATGAAATGAGGGATACCCTAAAAAAATCTGTAGATAAAACTAAAGATACCTCAGAAATAGTAAAAGCACTATCAAAAAATGCGCTAGATGTTGGAAATATAGTAGAAACAATAAACGCTATTACTGACCAAACCAATTTATTAGCCCTAAACGCTGCAATAGAAGCAGCTAGAGCAGGAGAAGCCGGAAGAGGTTTTGCAGTAGTAGCAGATGAAATAAGAAAACTTGCTGAAGAAAGCAGAAATTCTACAGAAAAAATATCTAAAATACTTGAAACCATAAGAAAATATACACAAGAAGCAAGCAATTCAACAGACGAAACCTATGATACTGTAAAAGAAACATCAGAAAAAACCGCTTCTATCTTAGAACATTTCAATAACATATTAGAAAACGTTCAAGGAATCAACGAAAGTATTAATGAAATAACAGTCAGTTTTGATCAACAAGCCAAAATAACTAATGAAATAGCCCAAGCAATGGATAAAGCTTCAACCTCTGTTTCAAATATATCAGAAAGAATCAACAAAATTGCTAAAGATATAGAAGAACAAGATAAACAAACCTCTGAAATAAGTAAAAACATTCAAGAACTCACAATACTTGCTACTGAACTTAAAAATCAATTCGAAATATTTAAAATATAAAATTATTTATGATTTTTGTAGAGACGACCTATATGGGCGTCTCATGGTTTATTCGTAGTTAAATTTTTTATGATTTTTTGTAGAGACGACCTATATGGGCGTCTCTAGGTTTATTCGTAGTTAAAATTATTTATGATTTTTGTAGAGACGACCTACATGGGCGTCTCATGGTTTAACATCAAATTTAGGAGACGCGCGTGTAGCACGTCTCTACTACTAATAATCAACGCTAAATATAATTTATTGTTATCAAATTCAAATCATTAATTTAAAATTATTTGTGATTTTTGTAGAGACGACCTATATGGGCGTCTCATGGTTTAACATCAAATTCAGGAGACGCACGTGTAGCACGTCTCTACTACTAATAATCAACGCTAAATATAATAAAACGAGACGCGCGTATAGCACGTCTCTACAACTAATAATCAACGCTGGTTTATATTAGTTTATTTATATAGTATTTGGGGTATTTTTTTTATTGGATGTTCTATAATATAGACTTCTATATCAAAAATTTCTTTCATTAGTGTTTCTTTGAAAATTTCTTTTGGTGTTCCTTGATATTTAATCTCTCCATCTTTCATAACTACGATCTTATCCGAAAATATTGCTGCGCTGTTTATGTCATGAAACACTGCTAACACTGTTTTCCCTTCTTTTTCTGCCATTGATTTTACAAGTTTTAATAAGTTTTGTGTGTAGCCAGGGTCTAAGTGTGAAGAGAATTCATCAAGTAGTAATATTGGGGTTTTTTGAGCAAATGCTCTTGCTATCATTACCTTCTGTTTTTCTCCTCCAGATAGTTGGGAAAAAGGTTTGTTTTTGTATTTAACAAGTCCTACTAATTCAAGTACTTCGTTGATTATCTTTTTGTCTTCTTGTGTTTCAAAAAAACTAAATCTTCTGGAATACGGAAGTCGTGCTGTTGAAATCACACTTTCAACATCATATTCAAAGGTTGTATTAAATTCTTGTGGAACTATTGCTATTTTTCTTGATAATTCCTTATACGAATAATTGCTAAGTTCTTTGTTTTCTATCATTATCTTACCTGTATAATTTTTTATTATTTTGCTAATTATTTTTATTAATGTGCTTTTTCCTGCTCCGTTAGGTCCTATTATTGAGACTATGTCTCCTTTTTTTATGTCTAACTTTTTTATATATAAGTTAAAACCATTATTGTAAGTAAATTGTAGTTTGTCAATATCTATCATAATCTTTCTTTTCTCCTCATAACATAGATGAAAATTGGTGCACCCACAATAGAAGTGACTACCCCTATGGGTAACTCTGTTGGAGCAAATAATGTTCTAGCTATAAAATCTGCAAACATTAAAAATATTCCTCCAAAAAATACGGAGTAGAGGTTTGAGATAAAAGAGTACGGTCCTTTAATCATCCTAACTATGTGTGGGATTATAAGGCCTACAAATCCTATAATTCCTACTTGTGAAACAGTAAATGATACTGCTAAAACCGTTGTTAATATTAATAACATTTTTACACTTTCTGGATTGAGTCCTGAATAAACTGCCATCTCTTCTCCCATAGCTAACACATTTAATTCTTTTGAAAATAATAATGCAATAAAAAACTGCACTAGTAGTATTGTTAGTAGTTTTAAATTTGAATTCCACGCAAGGTTTCCTGTACTTCCCATAAGCCATAAGTTAACGTGAATGAGATTTTTCCAATACATAACTGTGAAAAGTGTTGTGAAAGAATTAAATAAAAAGCTGACTATTACACCACTTAATATTAACGAGAGTATTGGAAGTCTTTTTCCCTGGCGAGCTATCAATAATACTATAAAAGTAGATAGTACCGCAAACAAAAAAGAAAATCCTTCTAAACCAAGAAACAATGTAAATCCATATATACTGTTTAATGCCGTGTACAATACAGCACCAAAGCTAGCTCCTGAAGAAATTCCAAGCATATATGGATCTGCTAAAGGATTTTGAACCAAAAGTTGTAGTACATTACCAGAAACAGCAAGTATTGCTCCTACTATAAATGTACCGATTACTCTAGGCAGCCTTATATTTACAATTAAATTTTTATAGATTTCATTTTCTTGCTTTCCTATTAGAGACAAGAAAACATCTTTTGCATCAATTTTTACACTCCCAAAAGAAGTAAAAACAATTATTAGAACAAAACTGATAAACACTAAAAATAAAACAAGGGGTAGTTGCCCCCCTTGTTTTTGTGTTGATTTCATCTATTATCACCAAAATATTGATTTAATTGAGATAATACATCTATAATAGAAGGTGAAGCTTGAGACATTTTATTTCCATCTACCGTGACTATTTTTCCATTTTTTATAGCCTTTACGTTCTTTAACTGTGGGGCGTTTAATAATGTGTTTTTAGCTGTTTCATCACCTTCAAAATAAGCATCAACTATGATTATATCCGGATTTTGAGCAACTACAAATTCGGGGCCTATCTGGAAAAAGCCGTTGTTTCCAGAATAAGGCGCTGCTAAATTTAATCCGCCTGCATAGGCTATTAGCTCGTTGATGTAAGATCCCGTACCGGCTGTCCACATTTCTCCTACGTTATTTTGTACCATTAAGTACAAAACAGTTGGTTTTTTAGTCCATAAAAAGGCGTTTTTGGCTATTCCTAAGTATTGCTGTCTGAATTTATTAGATATTTCTACCGCCCTTTCTGGCTCACCTAATATCGATCCGATTATTGTAATTGTTTTATATATATCATTAAAACCAACTGGATTAATTACAAATGATTTGATATTATAGCGTTGTAATCTTTCAATTTCAGGTTCCTGAAAACCTCCACTTAAGAACACTAGGTCGGGATTTAATGAAATTATTTTTTCGATATTCAAAGGGAACATGTCACCTATTTTTTCACTTTCAATACTTGTGTCCCAGTCTGTTACTCCAACAACTTTCTCTTCTAATCCTAAGTACTTAATATAGTCAGATACTAAAGGTGCCGCACTTACAACTCTTTGAACTTGAGAATCAAACTTGACAAACCTTCCTAGATCGTCGACTAAAGCAAGTTGAGCAAAAGTTAGAACTGATAAAACAGTTAACAATAGTAACACTACGTACTTTTTTATACCTTTTTTCATGATAATGGCCTCCTAAAATATTATTACGCCATTGAAATGATTTTTTCTATCTCTTTGGCGCGAAGAGATAGAACATATATTTCATACTTATACAGGTCTCCCGACTTACGGATCATTCTACTCCTTACGCCTTCCCAGGTTAAACCCAGTGGCTTTTGTAAGTTTCGTCCCCGATCACGGTGGCGCGACCGTAACGGTTTCTCACCGTTTTCCCTTGTATAAGTACAGTGATTATTGAATTGTTTAATGTTTTCTTTTAATATTTTATCATAGAATAATCT
Source organism: Defluviitoga tunisiensis (assembly GCF_000953715.1). Classification (NCBI taxonomy): domain Bacteria; kingdom Thermotogati; phylum Thermotogota; class Thermotogae; order Petrotogales; family Petrotogaceae; genus Defluviitoga; species Defluviitoga tunisiensis. Next base: position 970,685 of record NZ_LN824141.1, on the reverse strand, counting down.
TTTTTTGCATAAATTATAATTACTTCTTTGACTTATTTAAAATTTATGGTAAAATATAGTTAATAGCCTTACCAAAAAGGAGGAGAACTAAGACATGGAAGTATTAAAAGTTAGTCATTCATCCGCACCTAACAAGGTTGCTGGAGCAATTGCGGGAGTTCTATCAAAGACTGATGAGGTTGAGTTACAAGCTATTGGAGCAGGTGCTGTAAATCAGGCTGTTAAGGCTATTGCCATTGCTAAGAGATTTGTTGAAGCAAAAGGCAAAGAAATTTATGTTATACCAGGATTTGTGGAAGTGGAAGTTGGTTCAGAAAAAAGGACGGGTATTAAATTTAAAGTTGTTGCAAAATCAACAGGTGAAGCGGTAGAAGAAAAGGAAGCAGAAGTAAATAAAGTAAACGAAGAACAATAATGTAAAAGAGATTTTGTAACCAAAATGTCGGATTATGAGCAACTCATTGAAGAAATCAGTGATGTTTGCCAAAAGAATCAAGAACTATTAGAAATAGTTAAAAAAATTGCTGAGATGGAATCTACTAAAAGATATGAGTTTCGCAAACGTGCTTCCAAAATTCTAAAAAGAGAAAATGGAATAGACAAGGAGGCATTAAAGTTTTATTATTTTATAACCGAAGAAAATGCTGCAGAAGAGATTTTGAGGAGGATAAATGGTGTCAAAAGAGAAACCTAAAACAGTAGGCGGACAAGCGGTCATTGAAGGCGTAATGATGAAAGGTGTCAATACCGTTGTTGCTGTTAAAAGAAGCGATGGAAAAATTGCTGTTAAAAAAATAAATGATGATTCATGGGGAATATGGGAAAAAATACCGTTTATACGAGGAATTTTTGTTTTGATTCATTCAATGATTATAGGGATGGGTGCCTTATCGTATTCTGCAAAGGTGTCTGGTGAAGATGAAGAAGAATTAACAACAAAGGATATGGTCTTTGCTATATTAATTGCTGTAGTTGTTGCTACTTTAGGTTTTGGTGTCTTGCCGGTTCTTGTTACCAAGCCTTTTCACATTGAATCGGAGTTTTTGTTTGCCCTTATAGAAGGACTTATTAGAGCTTTTCTTGTTTTAGCTTATATTTGGGCAATCTCGTTTATGAAAGATATCAAACGAGTTTTTCAGTATCATGGGGCAGAACATAAGAGTGTTTACACCTATGAAAATGGTGAACCTTTAGATGTAACTCATGCTAAAAAGTATACAACACTTCATCCTAGGTGTGGTACAAGCTTTCTAATAATAACCGTTTTCGCTTCAGTTGTTGTGTTTGCAATATCTGGTGGTCTTGGATGGAACTCTACGATAGAAAAGATTATTTCAAGGATTGTATTGTTACCAGTAGTTGCTGGAGTAGCTTATGAGTTTCAACGATTTACAGCAAAGATTATTAATACAAAGATAGGTAAGATTCTTGCATATCCTGGGTTAATGCTTCAAAAGCTGACAACCAAAGAACCTGATGATGAACAATTAAAAATAGCTTTAGTGTCTTTAAATTATGCCCTAGATGAAAATTTTGAAGGCGAAATAGTGTTGGATTTAGCTACTAATACCATTACCCCGGTTACTGCTATTCCTGGCACAACCCTAACAAAATAGTTCTTCATCTTTTGGTTAATTATTTTTTCATAATAGTTAGTATATTATATGATTAATTTCTTCTTGTTTTCTGCTATTTTTATCTTTTATGACTTATTTTCCTAATTTATACTGATAAAATCATTAATTATGATTGTTTAAGAAAATCTGATAGATATATTTAAATCTATAGGTTTTTGCTATTGAACAAGTAGTTACTACTTGCGTGTAGGCTGTGTGTTATATAATAATGCCTTTTATCTCTTTATGATTTTTGATAATTAGCAGATCGCTAGTATTGAATGTAAATCATTTAAAACCATAAGTTACGTAATTCGTGCTTCTCTAAAATTGCAAAAATACTGAATTTATTGTGTGGGTCTAGGGCTCAGCCCTCATCCCCTTGTTACAAATACCAAAAAGTTGCGGATCTATTAAAATAACTAAATCCAAAACATACATATAAGACGAATTTTAGAATTTCTAAAGTGAGCAAAAAAGATTTTTTAAGGAGGTTTACTAGAATGGATGAAACAGATAGTAACTTAGTTTCTAAAAAGCAAACTAAAGACAACATACAAGCCGTTGAAATTGATATGGCTAAATTAAACGAGATGTCAAGGAAAGATCTTTACGATCTAGCCAGAAAATTTGAAATCGCTAATTATTCTAAAATGACAAAAAATGAGTTGAAATTTGCAATCTTAAGAAAACAAACGGAGTCAATCGGTTATTTTTTCTACGAAGGCATACTTGAAATTCTTCCAGACGGTTACGGCTTTTTAAGAAGTATTGACAATTCACTGCTACCAGGATCTGATGATGTGTATGTGTCACAGTCTCAGATTAAAAAGTTTAACCTATTTACTGGCGATATAGTAGCTGGTCAAGTAAGACCGCCAAAAGAAGGAGAAAGATTCTTTGCGCTTCTTAGAATAGAGGCTATAAACTCTTTGCCTCCTGAAAATGCAAGAGACAGGATATCTTTTGAAAATCTAACTCCCGAATATCCTACCGAAAGAATGGTTCTAGAACATAAAAATAGTCCTTTGAGTTCTAGAATAATTGATCTATTCTCACCAGTTGGTTTTGGTCAGAGAGGTCTTATCGTTGCTCCACCAAAAGCCGGAAAAACTACCTTGCTTAAGGATATTGCTAATTCTATTGCAGCAAATTATCCTGAAACGCGAAGATACATTCTTCTAATCGATGAAAGACCTGAGGAAGTAACAGATATCAGAGATACTGTAGATGCTCATGTTATAGCGGCACCTTTTGATATGGATCCACAAAATCAAATTAAAATTACTGAAATGGCACTTGATCATTTTAAAAGGTTGGTAGAGTTTGGTCATGACGTTGTAGTATTGATTGACAGTTTAACCCGTTTTGCTAGAGAATATAATTTATATGTTCCTTCTAGTGGTAAGTTGTTGAGTGGTGGTTTAGATCCGGCTGCTATAATCTTTCCTAAAAAATTCTTCGGTGCTGCAAGAAAAATAAGGGAAGGCGGAAGCTTAACCATGATTGCAACCGCTTTAGTAGAAACCGGTTCTAAAATGGATGAAGTTATCTTCGAAGAATTTAAAGGAACAGGTAATATGGAGCTTGTTCTTGCTAGAGAACTAGCTAACGAAAGAATCTTTCCAGCTATTAATTTAAAACTATCAGGAACTAGAAAAGAAGAATTATTATACTCTAAAAATGAACTCAAAAATGTCATTATTTTGCGAAAATTTATTAATGATATGTCTCCAAAAGAAGCCTTAGAATTTATTTTAAGCCTAATGAAAAAATTTAAAACCAATGATGAAATTATGGCTTCTATAGAAAACCAAAAAGTGTTTTAACTATGTTATAATAATGTTATGAGAATATTTTACAGATATTTTATCTCAAATAAACCTTCTAAAAATGAACAACCAAAATTGTATATAGTCCATGGTTTAGGTGAATATTCTGGCAGGTACGAAAAATTCATCAAAATCTTTAATGAATTGGGTTTTGATGTATTTATCTTCGACTTGCCAGGTCATGGTTATTCGTATGGGAAAAAAGGAGATATAGGTAATTTTTATGAAATTTACTATTTCCTAGAAAATTATATTCAAGAAGATTATTTTTTATTTGGTCATTCGTTAGGTGGTTTATTAGCTGCACGGTTTGTTGAAATAACAGAAAACAAACCAAAAAAACTTGTGCTTTCATCCCCAGCTTTAGGCGACATCAGTCAAATGAAGTGGCTTCTTAATATGCTTTCTGTTTTTCCAAAACTAACTTTTTCTAATAGAATAGATCCCTTTGATTTATCAACAAACAGAAAAGTCTGTGAAGAATATAAAAGGGATCCACTTGTTCACGATAAAATTACAGTTGAATCTGCTATTGGAATGTTTGCACAAGCAGAACTCGCATTAAAAGATATAGACAAGATTGATGTCCAAACATTATTACTATATGGAACTGACGATAAAGTTGTCAATATAAGCGAATATGAAAAAATTCAAAATCCAAATATAAATATTATCTCTTTTAATAAAGGAAAGCATGAATTATTTGAGTGTGTATATAATAAAAATAAGTTTTTAGAAACAATATTAAATTTTTATCTTTCAAGTTAGTTAAAAATATCCACAACATTTCTATATGCAACTTTCTTACTACTCTAATAATTTACCTGATTTGTTTGTGATTAAAAGAATTTATTTTAAGTTGTAGAGACGTGCTATACGCTCATTTCGTTTTATTATAAACCAGCGTTGATTATTAGTTGTAGAGACGTGCTATACGCGCGTCTCCGAGATTTGAAATAGATTTCAACAATCAAGCCATATAAAAATAATTTATACATTGATTTTAACTATGATCAAAACCATGAGACGCCCATATAGGTCGTCTCTACAAAAATCATTAATAATTTAAAATTAATTGTTTTGAATTTTTTAGTGAGTATTAATAACATACAGGAGGGATTATTTATTATATGACACAAAATGAGAAGACGGATTATAAAGAATCTGATGTTTTAGCTATATTAAAAGAGACAGAGGCTTTTTTACAAGGTCATTTTTTGTTATCTTCTGGGTTGCATTCTGATACATATATTCAGTGTGCTAAGGTTTTACAGTATCCTAAGTATGCAGAATTATTTGGTCGATTAATTGCTAATCAAATTAACACAAAAATAGACTTAGTAGTATCTCCCGCTTTAGGTGGAATTATAATTGGTTATGAAGTTGCAAGGGCTTTAAAAGTCCCTTTTATTTTTACAGAAAGAGAAGAAAGTGGCGATATGACACTTAGAAGAGGTCAAAAAATAGATAAAGGTTTAAAAGTTGTTATAGTTGAAGATGTTATAACTACCGGAAAATCTTCTCTTGAAGTAGCAAAAGTGGTTAATGAATCTGAAGGTGAGGTCGTGCTTTTTTCCTGTATAGTTAATAGGTCTGAAAAATCTACTCTTCTTGATCGTAAAATAATTTCTTTAGTTAATATCAAAACAAACATATACACCCCTGACGTTTGTCCTTTATGTAAAAAAGGGTATGAATTAGTAAAACCCGGAAGCAGGAAAATGATAAATCCAGAATAAATCTTCGTTAATCCCACAAACACTTTACTCGATTTAATTCTCTTTTTAAGTTTCTTTTAAGAGGAGATTATATAATTATATTAGAATATAATTAATGGAGGTGTTAATATGAAAAAATCGTTTATGGTAGTAATAATGGCTATTCTTATCTCGCTGACTTCTTTTGCTGCAGTTAACTTGGATTATGAAAGCCCTATAGTAAATGTAGTTGAAGTTGCTGCACCGGCTGTTGTAAATATTGAAACAACTCGAACAGTTGCTGTTCAAATTGACCCATTTACACAATATTTTTTTGAACGCTTTTTTGGATTAGATATTCCTGAATATCAAACAAAAGGTCTAGGATCAGGTTTTATTTTCCATGAAGATGGTTATATACTGACTAATTATCATGTAATAGAAAAAGCAAAAGAAATCACTGTTACTTTATCAAATGGGAAAAAATATGAAGCTGAATTAATTGGTGGAGATTCTGACCTTGATTTAGCTATAATAAAACTTAAAACCGATGAAAAACTCCCTATTTTAGAATTAGGAAATTCTGATAACGTGAAAATAGGTGAATGGGTTATCGCAATTGGAAATCCTTTGGGACTTCAAAATACCGTAACGGTTGGAGTTTTAAGCGCAACTAACAGAACTATTACAAAGCCTGAAGGAGATGGAAGCTACTACGGACTTTTACAAACAGATGCCTCTATTAACCCAGGAAATAGTGGTGGACCTCTTTTAAATATTCATGGAGAAGTAATTGGGATAAACACAGCTATTGCTGTAGATCCTGAGTTGGGTAATGTAAATATAGGTTTTGCAATACCTATTAATATTGCAAAGAGATTTGCTCTTTCTGTAATGGAAATAGGCACTTTTCAGAGAGGATACCTAGGAGTTCACATTCAAAATGTAACTGAAGATCTTAAGAAATCATTAGGATTAAAAGTAGACTACGGAGCATATGTAACCCATGTAGATCAGGGTAGTGCAGCTGAAAAAAGTGGTATTCAACCACAGGACGTTATTATTGAATTTGACGGTAAAAAGATTGAGACTATGAATGACCTTAGTTCTTTAGTTTCAACCTATCCTGCTGGTACTGAGGTAGAAGTTGTCGTTGATAGATTCGGAGAAAGATTAACCTTTAAGGTTAAACTTGAAGGGCAAACCGCTGTCGCAAAAGCTCAAGAATATTTTGGAATAAGGGTTAGAAACATTACAGATGAAGATAGAAAGACGTATAACATTAAAAAAGATATTCAAGGCGTCCTGGTAGAAGAAATAGTTGATAATAAGTACGTTTTAGGCCTAAAAGTTGGTGATGTTATAACAGAAATAGCAGTTAACGGGGTATATTATGACATTAAAAATGTCAGTGATTGGGAAAAAATAGCTTCTTCTGTTGAGAAAAACAGTTATGTAGCCTTGATCGTTTATAGAAGTAATGTTAGATATGTTATTCAATTTTTCTATAGATAATATTTTACAATAAACATAAATTAAAACCCGGGGTAAAATCTCCCGGGTTTTTTATATTGTAGTTAGTTAATATTCGCTATCTAACTTTCGTATTAATTGACTAAACTCATTTATACATTGCTTGACTATATTTTTATCTGTCCCTTCACTCATAACCCTGATAATATGCTCTGTTCCAGAAGGTCTAACAAGAACCCTAAAATTGTCTATATGTTCGTACTTTCTCTTTAGTTCTTCTAATCTTTTATCCTTCATAATTTTTATTTTATCTTTAACAGTGATATTCTCCAAATCTTGCGGAAATTTTGGAAGTTCTGCCACTAAATCTTCTATAGATTTAGAGAAAAATTTTAGTGTTTCTAAAGTTTCTAAAGCTGTTATAATACCGTCTCCTGTTGTAGATCTATCAAGGAATATTATATGCCCTGATTGTTCGCCGCCTATTGTTCCGTTTTTTTGTGTCATTAACTCAAAAACATATTTATCCCCAACATCCGCTCTTAAAAGAATTAGACCATGGGACTTTAAGTAATATTCTAATCCTAGATTGCTCATTACAGTTGTTACTACGATATTGTTATTTAATCTGCCTTGTTCTTTTAATTTTAAAGCATTAATAGCTATTAACGCATCTCCATCTACAAGGTTACCTTGACTGTCTAAAAATAGACATCTATCTGCGTCTCCGTCAAACAAAATTCCAAGATCATAACCATCTTCTTTGACAATGTTTGATAGACTTTTCCAAGAGGTAGAACCACAATTATCGTTTATATTTAAGCCATTTGGAGTATTAAAATACACGTCATAACTTAATCCAAGTCTTCCAAAAACATCATCTATTATAGCGCCTGCAGCACCGTTAGCAACATCAACCGCTATTTTGTAGTTTATTGAAGATAACTTATTATTGTAGGTTGAAAGTATGTAATTTATATATTCTTGTTTAGAAGAGTCTTCAATATATGTTCCAATTTCTGTGTAGTTACAGTACTTTAATAACCCACCTAACATTATCTCTTCTAATTTTTCTTCAATCTCATCAGATATTTTATACCCTTCACATATTACCTTTAATCCATTGTATATAGGCGGATTGTGAGATGCAGATATAACAATACCTAAAGCTCTTTCTTTATGTGTAATGTATGCAAGTGCAGGGGTAGTTAAAACACCACACGATTCAACGTTCATACCTCCTGCTAAAGCGCCGCTTGCTATAGCAAGTTCTAACATTTTACCAGAATTCCTTGTATCTCTTGCTAAATACAATTTTTTGTACTTATTACTAAAAAGGTTTGCTACAGCATTGCCTAGTTTCATTGCTAATTCACACGTTAACTTTTCATTTACAACATCTCTTATCCCATCAGTTCCAAAAAGTGATTTCATACAATAATTACCCTCCTATCCTTTAACACTACCTGCTGTCAACCCCTGAACTATCTTGTTTTGAAAAATCAAAACAAGAACAACTAAAGGAGTCGTAACAATAACAGAGGCCGCCATCAATTGTCCCCATGGTACTTCATAAAAAGTTTTTCCTGTGAACATGGCTATTGCAACTGGAACGGTATACTTCTCAGGAGTTTGCATAAATGTAAGTGCAAATAAGAATTCATTCCATGCTTGAATAAACGCCAACAAACCAGTTGTAACAAGCCCGGGTGCAGAAAGAGGTAATACTATTCTCCAGAGAGTTTCAAACTTTGAACAACCATCTATATATGCGGATTCTTCAATTTCTTTGGGAAGCTCCCTAAAAAAGTTTTGCAATATCCATGTAGTCAAAGGTAAATTCAAAGCAATATATGGTATTATCAACCCTGGATAAGAATTGATCAAACCCATTTTTCTTAATAATTGAAACAATCCACCCAAAATAGAAACTTGTGGAAACATACTAACAGCCAAAATTAAGAGCATTAGTGCAGATTTGCCTGGAATTTTTAAACGAGCTATTGCATAAGCAGAAAATGAACCTACTATGAGAGAAAAGATAGTTGTAGCACCTGCTACTATAATAGAGTTTAGAATGTTTAAACCGAAAGGTCTTTCAGTAAATACCTTCTTATAATTTTCAAAAGTAAAGCCCTGAGGCCAAAACTTTATATCTTTTGTAAATAAAAATTTATCTGAAGTAAAAGAACTTTTAATAGCCCAATAAAATGGAAATATATAGAAAATCACCATTAAAATCACAATTATGTAAAGAATAGTTTTTTGCGTTGTCTTTTTTGCTTTCATTCCCCATCTCATAATTCATCAACTCCTCAATCCAATTTGATGTTCAAAGAGCGCATATAAATAATAGTAAATACGCCGATTATCAAGAAAATAACCACAGATAAAGCAGATCCATAGCCAAATAAACCTCTAGGCGAGAATATATTATCCATAAGAAGAGATCTGTTATACACGGCTAGAGTTTCGGTTCCTACGGCTCCTTGTGTCATTATGTAGACAACGTCAAAAACTCTCAAGGCATCTAATGTTCTAAATATCAAAGTAACACCTATTGTTGGTCTTAAAATGGGTAGCGTAATTGAAGTAAATTGTTTCCATAAACCTGCCCCATCTATTCGAGCAGCTTCGTATAGTTCAGTTGATATTGTTTGAAGCCCTGCTAGTAGTAAAAGTGCCACAAAAGGGGTGGTTTTCCAGACATCAACAGCAATAATAGCAGCCATAGCAAGTCCTGGGGTTCCTAAAATGGGAGTACCTGGTTCAAGAAGACCTATGTTATACAACATTAAACTAATAACGCCATATTGATCGTTATACATCCATTTCCACATCTGCGAAGATACTGCTGTTGGTATAGCCCAAGGAATTAGCACAGCAGCCCTTACCAATCCTCTGAGTTTAAAATCAGCATTTAAAACTAACGCAGTTGCCAATCCTAGTATAAACTCTATTAGTACTGAAAATATTGTAAAGTATATTGTATTCCATAAAGCTGATAAAAAACGTTGGTCTTTAAATAAATTAATATAATTTTGAAATCCAACAAATTCTCTTTGAAAACCGGGCCTTAAAGACCATTTGAAAAAGCTATCATAAATAGTTTGACCTAAGGGATAAAATGCGGTTATACCTATAGCGAGTAGAGTAGGTAAGATAAGCCAAAAAGCAAGGTTCATGTCTTGTCTCTTATACTTCCCTTTCACATTCATTTTTACACCCCCGTCTTAGAATATAACTAAGATAATTATACAATAAAATAGATGAAAATTGAAATAGATTATAAAAAAAGGGCGGGTAATTATTACCGCCCTTTTAATTTACTTTTCGCTTCAGTAAACTAAACTTTTTAGATTCTTTGCTAAACTTTCAACAGCTGCTTTTGGTTGAGCTTGTCCGGTTAATACAGAATGGACAGCAACTTGAATTTCATAAGAAATTTCATTGTAGATAGGTGAAATTGGTCTTGGTTCTGCACTCAAGAAAACATCTAAAATTTCAGCATAGAAATCATTAGCTTCAAGCGTTCTGGGATCGTTGTATGCAGAAATTCTTGTTGGGGTTTGTCCAGCGTGAACTGCTTTGAAAACTTGCTGTTCATGGCTTGTCAAGAACTTTATTAACTTCTTAGCAGCCTCTATTTCAGCCTTTGAAGAATTTCTATTGATACCCAAATTCCATCCACCTAGAGTAGCAGAATTTCTTCCATCAGGTTCTGGACCTTTTGGTAATACAGTAATTCCAACTTTACCCGCAACTGGGGAATCAGGTGCATTAGCTAATGACCATGCGTAAGGCCAATTTCTCATAAATACGGCATCGCCATTTTGGAAAACTCTTCTTGCTTCTTCTTCCATATATGTTGTAACACCCTTTGGGGTTACTCCATCATCTACTAATTTTTTCATGAAGGCAATAGCAGCGACATTTTTATCAAAATATCTTGGATCATCTACTACTACATCTCCACTTTCAATTATTTCTCCACCAAAACTGTGAACAAATTCCATAACATCACAGGTTAAACCTTCATATCTTGCACCTTGCCATACAAATCCATTAATTCCTTCTTTTGCAGAGATATCTTTTGCAATATTAAATAGTTCGTCCCATGTTTTTGGAACATCGTATCCGTATTTTTGTAATAAATCTTTTCTATAGTACAAAATACCTGCATCTGTAAACCAAGGAACAGATACTAATCTTCCATCAACTGTATTTGAATCAACGGTACCAGGGAAAAACTCGTCTAATTCAAAATAATTATAATCATCTGTTAGATCTACCAAAAATGGAGCAAACTCAGCTGGCCAAATAACATCTAACATTAAAACATCTGGATCAGGTACACCAGAAGCCAAATATGTTACATATAAATCATGCCTATCAGTTGAACTGTTCGGCATAGGCATTACTTGAACAGTAATATCTGGATTTTCTTGCATAAACATATCAATCTGTTTGTAGAGAGTTTCTAATTCTGTTCCAACAGCTCCGGCAGTCATGGTGATAGTTACAGAAAATGCTGAAAAAGCTAGTACTAGAATCACAAGTAAGGCAAATACTTTCTTCATCCACAACACCTCCTAAGTGTTTATTGTTAGATACTTTGAAATGATTACTCTAAAAAAATAACACCGTATAATATCGGTGAGTAAATAATCTAGATATAAACAATGGTTTTATCATATTGCTAAAAACACTATCTTTGTGTGAATTGACCTTGTAGAAAACATTTCCTTCTACTTACTATTATAATATTATTAACATAAAATAAAAAATCGTATTATTAATAACTAGGACTGTTTATTTCAAATTATTGACTTTTAAACGTGATTATTTTAAAAAATCTCATCTTTTCTTAAACCTGTAAAGATTTGTTATAATATATTTTAGAAATCATTATCGTAAAAAAAATAGAGGAGGCACCTTATGTACGATCTTATATCTTTTGGCGAGGTATTGATAGATTTTATATCTACCGACTACGTGAATACCTTAAAAGACGCAAGCTCGTTTAGCAAATTTTTAGGAGGTTCTCCTAGCAACATTGCAGTAAATATAGCCAAACAAGGTTTTAATACAGCTATTATTTCTAGAGTTGGGTATGATCCATTTGGTGATTATATAATTTCTCAATTAAAAAAATATAAAGTAGATACAAGTACAGTCATTCAGGATAATCTATTTCAAACTGATGTTGTTTATGTATTAAAATCAATATTATCTCCTGAATTTTGTGCATATAGATCTGCCTCATTACACTTAGATTTACCCAGTAACTCTTCAGATATGATTAAAAATACTCAAGCTTTTCACTTGTCTTCATGGTCAATTTCAACTGATTACAACTTAAAAAATGCTATATATCTATTGAAAAATGCAAAAAAGAACAATGTTTTAACTGGTTTTGATCCAAACTACAGAAAAATATTGTGGAAAACTTCTTTAGACATAGAAGATGTCCTTAAAATAGTACTTCCTTATGTAGACATAATAAAACCATCTTTAGATGATTGTTATCATCTTTTTTCTACTACAAAAAAAGATGAAAAATATTATATAGAAACCTTTCATAGTCTAGGTGTTAAATATGTTGTATTGACCTTGGGAGAAAAAGGAGCCACTGTATCTGACGGTTCAAAAATGATGCATCTAGACTCTTTAGCTACTAATGTAGTAGATACAACTGGGGCAGGAGATGCTTTTTGGTCAGGATTATACATAGGATTAATCGAAGGCTATGATATCTTTACTGCGTCAAAACTTGGAAATGCTTTTTCTGCCGAAAAGTTAAAACATGTTGGAGCCATTTCAGAAATTGGCAATTACAAAGAATTAGTAAACAAATATAATATCTATTAAAGAAGGCGACAAAATGAAGGTAATACTTATTATGGTTCAAAGTATTAACGGTAAGGTTAGACTAATAATAAATAAAAATCAGCCCTGGTCATCACAAGAGGATAAAAAGCATTTTTCAAAGGTTACAAAGGAAATTGGGGTTGTAATAATGGGTAGAAAGACCTTTGAAGAAATAGGTAAACCTTTAGACAAAAGGAAAAATATAGTTCTTACTGGTGAACCTGAAAAGTATCAAAAACTTGAAAAGACTTATCAAGGTTCATTATTCTTTACTGATGAAAAACCAGAATCTCTTTTAAATCGTTTGGAAAAAGAAGGCTATCAAACAGTAGCCCTGATTGGTGGTCCAACAATTAACGCCTTATTTTTAGAAAAAAATCTGATTGATGAAATATATCTTACTATCGAACCCGTAATTATCGAAGGAGATCTGTCATTATTTTCATACGTTCAAGGTACATATCAATTTAAGCTGAACGAAGTAATAAATTTGAATAATGATGCTATTTTATTGAAATATCAAAAACAGCAAGGAAGGTAGGAAAAATTTTATGAAGGTTTTATTTCTTAACCCGCAAGGAAACTTTGATAAACACGATTCGCATTTAACTGAGCATCCAGACTTTGGAGGTCAACTTGTTTACGTAAAAGAGGTTTCTAGGGAATTAGCAAAAATGAATGTATCTGTTGATATTGTTACACGTCAAATAATTGACGAAAATTGGCCAGAATTTGCTAAAACTATTGACTATTTTGATGATACAAAGAACCCTCGGATTATACGGATTGCCTTTGGTGGAAAAAAATTCTTAAATAAAGAGCTTCTCTGGCCTTTTTTGAATGAGTACGTTGAGAATATAATAACTTTCTATAATGGCGAGAAAATAGACTTTGTAACAACTCATTATGCTGATGGTGGATATGCTGGTGTCTTATTAAAATCAAAAAAAGATATCGATTTTTCATTCACAGGACACTCTTTAGGTGCCCAAAAGATGGATAAAATGGGGGTAAATTATGAGAATTTTGAAAAGTTTGACACAGAATATAACTTTTCAAAAAGAATAATGGCAGAAAGATTAGCAATGAAATATGCCTACAAAATCATTGTTTCTACTAATATGGAAAGATTTGAGCAATACTCTCACCCACTTTACATAGATGTCTCAGATGTAAATAACGATAATAAATTTAAAGTTGTTCCTCCAGGCGTAAATACTCAAATATTTAATGATAATTTTAAAGAGATAGATGAAGACACAATACAAAAGATAACAGAAAAGACAAAGGGGATATTCAAACCTTTTATAATACTTTCAAGTAGATTAGATGAAAAGAAGAATCACATAGGTGTTGTTAAGGCTTATGCGAGCTCAAAAAGGCTACAAGAAATAGCCAATTTAGGAATTTTTTTACGTGGTATCTCTAACCCTTTTGAAGATATTAATCACCTAAGTGAAAAGGAGCAAGGTATATTAAAACCAATTCTTCAGGTGATTAAAGAAGCAAAAATAGAAGATAAGGTGTATTTTTTTGATTTTAGATCACAAAAAGCCCTCGCCTCAGCCTACAAATACTTTGCACAGTTAAAATCCATATTTGCAATTACAGCTTTCTACGAACCTTTTGGTTTAGCCCCAATAGAAGCTGGGGCATGCGGACTTGCTGTAGTTGCCACAAAAAATGGTGGACCTAGCGAGATATTCTCCGATGGTTCTGGGGTATTGGTAGATCCATTTGATATTGAAGATATCGAAAGAGGACTAGTAGAAGCACTACAAAATTTTGAAATATACTCTAAAAAGGTGAAAAATCGAGTGCTACAAAAGTATACCTGGAAAAAAACTGCAGAAGGTTATTTAGAAGTAATTAAAGAAGGAATAAAAAATAAAACACCCAAAATTAACCTCTCAAATTTTGAATTAAACGCAAAAGAACTCATACTTAAGTACTTAAAGGATAGGGAATAAATATGATATAATCGTAGTAGAAATGATAAAAATGGCTAACTTTTGAGGTCGGTGGATGGCATGCTAGTATCTCTTTCAATGAATAACTTTGGTCTTTTCAAAAAAGCAAATATAGATTTTAGTGATTCATTTAATGTTATAACTGGAGAATCCGGAACTGGTAAATCAATGTTTTTAAATTCGATAAACGTTTTTTTAACTGGAAATGTCCCCCAAAACTTAAAAACTACTGAAGGATCTGTATCTGCTTTTTTTATAGTCAACAATCAAATCAAAGAAATTGTGCAAGAATATGCACCTGTTCAAGAGAATGAGCTGATATTATCGGTTAACTTTACCCCCAAAAAAACGCTTTTCAGGATTAACGATACCATAGTTCCAAGAGATATTGTACAGGAAATTTCCAAGTTTCTTATTGAATTACATTCTCAAGAGTCTAACATCGCACTAAGAGATGAAACCTATCAAAATTCCTTGATTTTTAAAGTTTTGAGAGAGAATTTTCCCGATTATTTTGAATCCTATGATCTCAAATATCAAGAATACCTACGATTGAAAAAAAGGTATGATAATTTACCTTCAAATATTAATGAAGTTTTAAGAAATATCGATTTGTTAGATTATCAAATAAAGGTTATAGAAGAAGTTGATCCAAAACCATTTGAAGATGATGAACTTTCTGAGCGTTTTAAGACTCTAAATAATAAGGAAGAGATAAAAGAAAAAATATATGAGTCATTAAACATACTTAAAGATAATGAAGTTCACAACATGGACATCGATATAGGTACTGTGGTATTTAACCTTTCAAAAATAGCGGACTTTGGTTTTAAAGATGAGTATAATATGGCCTTGAGTATGCAAGAGCAAATAGATTTCCTATATAACATATTACAAAGTAAGGTAGATGACCTAGATTTAGATCCACAAGAATTACAGACTATTTCCGACAGATTAAATAAAATTATGGATTTAAAAAGAAAATATGGACCAACACTTGAAGATGTGTTAGAAAATCTTGAAAAGTATAAAAAAGAAAAAGAAGATCTAGAAGAAATTAAGAAAGATTTCAACGAGTTAGAACCTAAATTAAATAAGTTATCCAAAGAACTTATAGAAGAAAGTGAAAATATTATAGATAAAACCAAACCTTTTCTAAACAACTTAAAAGACAGTATAGAAGAACATTTAAAAGACTTAAATATGGGAAACGCAGAAATAGATTTTAGTATTGAAAAATTGAAAGAACCTAAAAAAGAAGGCGCACATCGTATATGTTTCTTGTTGAAAACTAATCCAAAAAGTGACTTTTTACCTCTTTCAGAGATAGCATCGGGTGGTGAATTATCAAGGATTATATTAGCGCTTGAAGTTGTTCTAGGGAACACTCACACAATTGATACTATGATATTTGATGAAATCGATTCAGGGGTAGGTCCAAGAATGGCAGATGTAGTTGGTAAAAAACTAAAAGAATTATCAAAAAATAAGCAGATAATAGTAATTACACATATGCCTCAGGTAGCTAACTTAGCTGATACACATTTTAAAATAATTAAATCTTTGAACGAAGATGACATAAACTCTGAAATTATCCATTTGAATCAAGACGAAAAACAAAAAGAAATTAAAGAAATGTACGGAAGTATCATCTATTGAGAGGAAGTGTCTGTGTTGTATAGTCGTGATGAAGTTATTTTAAAAATAATTGAAGAAAAAGGTATTAAAGCAATACCAAACTTGATTGAACTGCTTGAAGATGAAAATCCAGAAGTGAGAGAACTAGCAATGGAAGCTTTAAGTATACTTGCTCCTGAGGGTAAAGACTATCTTCTTAAAGAATTTAAAAAGCGGTTTAGAATGAATCTACAAGATGATGTTGTATTACTTTACCTTGCTGAGTTACTTTCTGATTATAGATGTTCTGAAATAAAAGAAGATCTTGAAACGATGTTCAATAGATTTTCTGATGAAAGGGCATTTCCTCTTATTTTAGAAAATTTATTAAAAGTAACTCAGGATGAAAAATACTTGGACTTACTTAAGACTTACCTAGATGGTGAAGATATTGATGTAGAAGAAATTTGCATAATGGCAGTTACTGAATTACCCTCTAAAAAGTCTATAGATATTCTTTTAGAAAAATATTATAAGACCAATGATAACTCTCTTAAATTACTAATACTAGATTCAATGACAAAAATACTTACAAATAACTTTGACTTAGTACCATATTTAAGAGAAAAAGACAGTGATATCTATGAAAAAATAGAATGGCATATCAAAAAATATTGAAATTAATGTGAATTTGTGGTATAATATAGATGCATACAAATGTAGACTGACATATGGGGACGTTCCGGATTCGACGGGGATAGGTTGGTTTCGGGAAGCGAGCCGAGGGTCTGCAACCTCGAAAAAAAGCAGAACAATTTGAAATGCCGAACAACCAGAATTAGCTTTAGCTGCTGCCTAATATAGCGCACAGCTCGTCTCTCCTCAAGTTTAAGAAGCCTTTCTTGAGGAATGAGGCGTCAGAAAAAGGCTTCACTTTTTGAGTCTAGTGCTCGGACTCAAAAAGTAACAAAAGTGCACTAGGGAGTTGAGACTCTGTCCGCAAAGTCACAATTCCCAAAAAACGATTGCGGACTGCGCTCGGAGAAGCCGAGGTCAACTATCTTCGGACGCGGGTTCGACTCCCGCCGTCTCCACCATTATTTTCAATATTAAAGCAATATGAGTAAACTGTGAAGCGCTAAATTATGGCGCTTTTTTATTTTTATTATGAGAAATAATACATGTTCTTAACATTCAAATTAATACTTAAAATAATTAATAGAAATTAAATTTGGAATATTCACAAATTCAAAGTTTATTTTACATACTATTTATTTTTTTTCGTTTTTTGTCATTTATAATGTAGTACAATATAATTAGTTAAGCTAATTAATAAACTATTTTTGAAGAGGAGAAGGAAGATCAGTTGAAAAAGGAAAAGTTAACAAAAGAAGAAAAAGCTACAAAATTATCTCTTTCAAATCCTTTACTGAAAGAATCTTTAAGGATTGCGGGACCTGCATTCGTAGAGCTAGTCATGTCAACCCTTTTTGGGATGGTAGACATGATAATGGTTGGAAGAATATCACCAAGCGCCATTGCAGCAGTTGGATTAACTAATCAACCTTTTAACTTGTTAATTGCGGTTTTTGCTGCTTTGAATGTTGGGACTACAGCTTTGGTAGCCTGGAATATAGGATCTCACAGCGTAAAAGATGCCCAAGAAGTTACTAGACAATCTCTGAAAATGGGATTAATTCTAGGGATTATTTTTAGTGTTCTTGGCGTTATAGCTGCACCAGCAGTTATTACCTTTATGGGGGCTCAAGAAGATACATTTCCACTTGCTACCCAGTATTTTCAAATCGTTAGTTCTGGTTTAATATTTTTAGTACTAAACATGGTTATAACTGCAGCTTTAAGGGGCGCAGGAGAAACAAAAATTCCTATGTTCTACAACTTAGCGGCTAACTTGTTTAATGTGTTTGGAAATTGGGTCCTTATATATGGTAAATTAGGATTCCCAAGATTGGAGGTTGCAGGAGCCGCTATTTCTACAGTAGTATCTCGTTTACTTGGATGTCTTGCAGCTTTCTATGTACTTTATTTTTCAAAAAGAAGCATGTTAGCTTTAAAATACTCGGAAGTCAAAGAAAGCAGAGGGTTAGATTCTGGTATTATAAAAAAGATTTTCTCTATAGGAATACCATCTGCTCTTGAACAGTTGGTAATACAAAGTGGTCTAATGTTTTTCGGACGAATTGTTGCAGGGTTAGGTACTTCAGTTTATGCTGCCCATCAAATTGGTCTAAACATAAATGGATTAACATTCTCACCTAGCCAAGCATTTGGTGTTGCTTCTACAACTCTAGTAGGTCAGAGCTTAGGCGCAAACGACCCAAAAAAAGCAGAACAATACGCAAACATTATTCACAAAGTTGGGTTAATAGTTGCTTGTGGCGTTGGCCTTGGGTTTATTATATTTTCTCATCCAATAGCCCGTTTGTATACGGACGATTTAGTTGTTGCAGCTATGGCAGGAACGGTTTTAAAAATTATGGCGTTAGCACAACCAGGGCAATCTACTCAACTAATATTGTCAGGTGCCTTAAGAGGAGCAGGAGACACCACATATCCTTTAATTGCTTCTCTAGCTGGTATTTGGGGTATTCGTGTTGTCTTATCCCACATATTCGTTCGAATTTTTGGTTGGGGACTTATAGGTGCATGGACTGCTATGGTTATTGACCAATATATACGCTCTTTTATTGTATTTTTACGTTTTCGATCGGATAAATGGAAATATAAGAGGGCTTTGACCGTAAAACAAGAAGAATAGCCTTAATTTATAAATTGTTTCCCTATTTGCTAGCTAATTGATAAAGAATTGTAAAGTAAGTTCCTTTTTTCGTATAGAAAAAAGTGTATCATTAGTTAGACGATGTGGGTACCACCATAATATTATTCTTCAATAGAATAAGGCGGTGGAAAAAATGAGAAGCAAGAGAGACAAGAAATACCATCAGGAAACAAATTTAAAATTATGTTCTCAAATTGATTTTATTAGACTAATTAAAAATGCGAAAGATCACAAAAGTTTAGAAGAACTTGTTTCAAAAAAAGAAGATCTGTTGTTAAATAATTTTAGTAGAAAAAACGATTCGTATTAAAGGTAGCAAAATGCATAAAGCATCTGTAATTCAGTTTGTAGATTATTCGATGGAAATAAGTAACAAAACACTCTTAAAAAACATAAACCTGGAATTTGCTGAAAATGAAACTTTTTTAGTCTATGGCCCCCGCAACTCTGGGAAGTCTCTGTTATTAAGATCAATAGTAGATCTTAATAACGAGCTTTTCAGGAATGTTAAAAGTAGCGGGGCAATTTTATTTCAAGGCGAGAATATTGTTAATCTTGAGGGACAATATTTACGTTCTCAGATTTCTTATTGTGAGCCAACATTCATAGACAATATCAATTTTTTAACCTTAAGCGAGGTCCTATATTTAGCTTTAGGTTTAAAGGTATCTGACATTACTAAAGATCAATTTTTACTGTTAGAAAAGCTTAATTTATCACATATCTTTGCTGATAGAAACACTCTAAAATCATATGAACATTTTGATGAATGGACAATTGGAGATAAAATTTCTTTCATAATCTTCTTAAATATTGCAAGAAATCCTCAAGTATTTATATTCGATTCTATTCTTGACCATTTAGATGATTTCTTACTCAACAATATAAAAGAATTTCTTTATGAAACAAAAAAAGATAAGACCCTTATTATTTCTACTAGAATCATCAAATTATTCTCTGATATCGCTCAAAAAATAGGGTTTATAGCTAACGGAGAAATATTATTTACGGGAGATATTCAAGATTTCATGTTAAGTTTTCCTGTTTGAGCTTTTTATTGAGCGGCGTTGTCAGTAATCTCACGTTTATTGTTGTATATGTTTATTATATTATCTTTAACTTCTATTGTATAATCTTGAATATTGTAGACCTCTTTAACTGAATAATCAGGCAGGTCTAACAATACGTTAAATGCATTTCCTTGCTTATAAATACCTCCAGAAAAATCAATCTTATAATTTTCTAAACCAAATGTTGTAACTTGAATATAGTTTGAGGTCAAAACTATAGATAAAGGAGAACGGCCGAAATCTTTATTTAAAGTCTTGTTTCCTAAAGTAAAAAAATGTCCAGAACTTGATATCAAATAGACCGTTTTTTCTTTTTCATATGCAAAGACAATTTCTCCGTCTATATAATATGTCTTACTTTTTTCTTCCATATCTCCATAATCACAATAAAATCTGGATTTTGTAACAATAGGTTCACCTTTTTTAGGTATCCACACAGAAATCGGTGTACCGTAAAAATATATGCCACTTTCAAGCTCAAAAACTTTTTTTATTTTTGTTTCAACACTTTTGTATAAATCTTGTCGTTGAAGATCAACTGAATATATTTGTTCACTGTAATTAGTCAAATCTAACTCGATTTTTTCAAAGCCGTATTCTATAAGTACTTTTGAAGGGGGAACAGAAATCTTGGTTGGTAAATCTAAATCTACTCCGTTGACTTTCGCTGAATTTAAACCAGTTATTTCTAAATCTATCCACCTAGTTGGAATATTTATAATAAATTCGCCTAAAGGCGGCGTAAACTCATGTGTGAAGATAATATCTCCTACCATAAGATCAACTGTTATTTTCTTATCCCAGGGTAAAAATCCAGAAGTTCTAGTTCCTTCTGGCGTAATAATTAAAGAGTTTTCAGCAATAACAAAGATGCTCTTTTGGTATTCGTTTATGAGATTATGTATCACTGACTCTATATTTTCAAATGAAGCAGATTCTTTTTGTCCAAGATACTCCACATCAAAATATCCATCTTCATATTTTATTTTTAAAGTTGGGTAGTTAGGATCAGGAGGAATAGATATATCTGCATATTTGTACACTAAATAAAAAATATCATTAAAAAAACTTGCGGGACCATCGTATACAAGTCCCACTTTTGTTTGAGCTATCGTTAAACTACTAATTAAAATAACGCTGAATAAAAATACAGCCCTTGTGCAGGGGCAGAGGCTGGAGCTAAAGATCTTTGCTTTGCCTCGAGTATAATTTTTATCCTTTCTGGTTCCCATGCATCCGTCCCTACCTTCACTAAAGCTCCAACTATGTTTCTAATCATCCTTCTTAGAAATGATTTTCCTTCTATTCTAATACAGATAATGTTTTTATTATAATTAATAATGCGAATTCTATAAATCATTCTTATAGGGTTTCGTTCATCATTACCAGTTTTGAAGGTTGTAAAGTCATGTTCTCCTTCAAAATACCTTGCTGCATGTCTCATCTTTGCTATATCTAAATCAAAAGGCATCCACCAAACCCTATTTCTTAAAAAAATATCTGGTTCTTTATTTGTATATATTAAATAAAAATAAATCCTTTTAGTAGCTTCTGCTCGGGGATTAAAATTATCTCTAACTTGTTTTATTTCTCTTACATATATATCTTCTGGAAGAATAGCGTTTAAAGCATCTTTAACGTTTTTATCTGTCATATTATCATTTAAAACTGGGAATGAAACTACCTGTCCGAGAGCATGAACACCTGTGTCTGTTCTTCCACAACCATAAGTTGTTATCTTTTCTTTAAATATTATTTCTAACGTCTTTTCTAACTCACCTTGAACTGTTCTGTAACCACTTTGACTTTGATACCCAAAAAAATTAGTACCATCGTATGCGATCGTTGCTGCAACCCATCTCACAAATTTTTCCTCCTAAAAACACTATAATATTTTTTGCATTATTCCAGTTTCAAGAATCTTATATGTAATTTGTGATTCGTATTTTTTTAATAAATCAATATTCTTCCTAAATAATCCCTCATATATTCTTATCAAATATAGGTTGACAAACTTAGTTACACGCTGTGCAATTAAATCTTGTTGATCAAAATCAACATCTATAATTATATTCTCAAGCCAAAAATCATATGAATTTAAAATGTTGTTTTCAACGATAAGCTCGTTAAAAGATGCTATCACTTTTCTTAATCCTATAAACCTTGAAATTATTTCAACAAAATCCCCATACAGTTCTCTAACCATATCAGAAATATGATCTGTATAAACAGCTTTTAAAGGCCCTTTTCCACGCGAATCTACCTTCAAATGTCGAACAATACCAGAAAGATCGTTATTGTCTTCTTCAACCAAAAAATATCCTATGTAATCATAGTCTTGCCGGTTTTTCTTATTTTTCAACTGTTTAAGAAAACTGTCGTTGATAACTAAAATATTAGGTTCTTGATAATTTACATCTTTTACTTCCACAAAGTCTCCGTCATGTGAAAACAAGAGATAATGAAACTCCATAAAAACCACCCCTAACTTTTTATCTCTTACACATTTACAATCTCAAAAACAGCCTTTTCCGCTTCATTGATAAGTTGTTTAGCCTCTTCTTCAGATTGACCATTTACCATAATATAAAATTTTATTTTCGGTTCGGTACCAGATGGCCTTCCTATTAGTTTAACCTTTCCATATCTTAATTCTACAACATTTGACTTAGGAAATCCCTCCACACCTTTCAAATAATCAAGTGTTTCTTTAAGCTCATACTCACCTATTTTTACTGGAGGCATCTTTCTCATCTTGCTCATGATCCTATTTATTTTTTGAATCCCTAGAAAACCTTCATAGGTAAAAGACAGTAATTTTTCTTCATAAAAACCATAACGTTCTTTCAGTTCTTTTAAATATTCAGTGAGTGTTTTGTTAACCGCTAATAACTCAGACGACATAACGGCAATAAGTGCTGCGGTAATAATTGCATCCTTATCTCTAACATGATCATTAGCTAAATAGCCATAACTTTCTTCAAAACCAAACAAGAACTTTTTACCTTTCTTTTTATTTTTTTCGATCTTTTCTCCGATAAACTTAAATCCCGTTAAAGTCTCTTCAACTTCTACCCCAAACTCTTGCGCTATTGGTTTTACCATATCTGTTGTGACGATAGTTTTTACAACATAATCACCTGGTTTTATAGAAGAATAATCGTAGAATTTTCTCAACAGAAAATGGGTTAACATTACTCCTACATGGTTTCCTGTAAAAGTTACGTACTCATCATTAAACTTCTCGTATACACCTATTCTATCTCCATCAGGATCGGTTGCAAGAACTAAATTTGCATTAACCTTTTTGGCCTTCTTTAATGCCAATTCGAAGGCATCTTTTTCTTCAGGATTAGGCACCTTTAGAGTTGGAAAATCAGGATCGACTTTCGATTGCTCTTCAACAAGATTAACTTCAAACCCTAATCTAGTTAATATATCATGCGCTAACTTTAACCCCGCTCCATACAAGGGGGTATAAACTATTACAGGTTTTACATTAAGGTTAGGATTTAAACTTCTTATGTATCCTTCAATTTCATCCAAATAATCATTAAATATCTCTTCATTAAGTATAATTATCTTATCTGATTGAATACCTTCTTCAAAGGATACTATATTAATATCCTTAAAATAATCTAATTTTTCAATCTCATTTGTTATCTCATTTGCATATCTTGGAACAGCTTGTGTCCCATCAGCAGTATAAACCTTATATCCATTATATTCAGGAGGATTGTGGCTAGCTGTTATAATAATACCACCATCAGTTTTTAATCTCCTAACAGCATAAGACAATAAGGGGGTAGGAGCAACTTGATCAAAAATATATACAATAATATTGTTTGCGGCCAAAACACTAGAGGCAACCCTTGCAAAAAGGTCTGAATATCTTCTCGTATCATATGCAATAACTACACTAGGAAAATCTTTATACTTTTTTAGGTAATTTGCATATCCCTGAGTTGCGCGCGCAACTGTGTAAACATTCATTCTATTACTTCCTGCACCAATTTTCCCTCTTAACCCTCCTGTCCCAAATTCTAAATCTTTGTAAAATCTATCTATTATCTCCTCTTCATTACCTTTTAAGCTCAATAATTCTTCCTTCAGTTCAACATCATCAATATTTTCAAGCCATAAACGATACGATTCAAACGCTTTTTCAACAACATCATCCATAGCTTGCACCTCCTTTTGTAGAACAAATTATTGTTTATTAGAAAACATTGACTTTATCATTCAAATTATATCATACCTTCAAAACAAAAAATTAGAAAGCATCAAAATGAATGATTTTTTCTAAAGGCCTTTTAGGAACATGGTAGTTACCCTCTTCATCTAAATAATATCTAACTGTCTCGTCGTTATCCTCAACGAACGATTCATGGGCCTTATAACCTAAAGCTATAACAGTATCAATTTCATACTCAAAAGGAATATCCAGTATTTCTCTAATATTTTTTCTGTTTGCTGACCCAATAACACAGCTACCTATACCTAATCCCCATGCTGCTAACAGTATGTTTTCAAAAGCAGCACCAATATCATGACCGATCCACTTTGTAGATCGTGCTTTATTTACCAATATAACAATATAGGCAGTAGGCTTTTCATCATCTTTTGGTGTGCCTTTTGGAGCAATATATCCAGCCCAAGATAAATTTTCAAAAATCTTATCACAAATTTCTTTCTTAGACACTACTACATATTCAAGTGGCTGCATATTTGAGGCACTAGGAGCTAATCTTGCGCAATCAACCAAATCTATTAGAATCTCTTGAGGAACAGGATCTTGTTTAAACCTTCTAATAGTTCTTCTTTGCTTGATAATTTCTCTTATATCCATCCTAAAGATCAACCTCCTGTTTTTTGATTTTTATTCACCTATTATTTTTACTAATACTCTTTTATTCCTCTTTCCATCAAATTCTCCATAAAATATCTGTTCCCAGGGGCCAAAATCTAATCTTCCATCAGTAACTGCAACAACAACCTCTCTACCCATAATTGTCCTTTTTAAGTGTGCATCAGCGTTATCTTCTAAAGTGTTATGCCTATATTGACTATAAGGCTTTTCTGGAGCAAGTTTTTCTAAAAAATTTTCAAAATCTTGCAGTAACCCTCTTTCATCATCGTTAATAAACACACTTGCAGTAATATGCATAGCATTACATAACAGTAAGCCATCCTTTATCCCACTTTCTCTTAAACATTCTTCTACAAGAGGCGTTATGTTTATAAACTCTCTTCTTTTTTCAGTATTAAACCAAAGTTCTTTTCTATATGATTTCACTATTAAACCTCCTTTAATCGTAGTTAAAATCATTTATGAATTTTTGTAGAGACGACCTACATGGGCGTCTCATGGTTTTGACCTTTGTAGAGACGACCTATATGGGCGTCTCATGGTTTTGACCTTTGTAGAGACAACCTACATGGCGTCTCAAGGTTTTGACCTTTGTAGAGACGACCTACTGGGTGTCTCATGGTGTTGACCTTTGTAGAGACGACCTATATGGGCGTCTCATGGTTTTGACCTTTGTAGAGACAACCTACATGGCGTCTCAAGGTTTTGACCTTTGTAGAGACGACCTACATGGGTGTCTCATGGTTTTGACCTTTGTAGAGACGACCTATATGGGCGTCTCATGGTTTAATCATGATTTTAGTTTTATGATTAAAATCTCAATCTTTTAACGTTAATAATACTTGACAAAAGATTAAATATAAGGTAATCTTTTTATAGAGAATATCATAAAATTAATAGAAAATCAAGTCAAAAATTCATTAAATCCAAATATTAAATGGCCTTTTATTTCTCAATTTACATTTAAAAATTGAGGTGACGATCTACGACAAATTATTTAATTAATCAAACTCAAAAAATTTTAGGTGTTTTAGGCGGAATGGGACCAGCAGCTACAGTTGAATTTTTGAATATTTTAATAACAAAATATCCCGCTAATTGTGATCAAGAATATCCAAAGATCTTTCTTCTTATGAATCCTCAAATACCAGATCGAAACAAAGCATTATTTGAAAATGGAGAAAACCCTACTCCATATTTAAAAGAAGGCTTATACACTTTAAAAAAATGGGGTGCAGACTTTTTAGCTGTACCATGTAACGCAGCTCACTATTTTATTGACACTTTTATTGATGAACTTAATACTCCTTTTATACACATAATAGAACAAACAATTATCAAAGCCAAAAGGATTTCTCCAAATGGTGCATGGATAATTTCTACATTGTCAACTAGAAAAACAAATTTATACGGTAAATATGCAAGAAAAGAAGATTATATACTATTTTATCCAGATTGGAAATTACTAGAAGATATTCAAAAAGCCGTTGATTTGGTAAAAGCTGGAAACATAAAAGAAAGTGGAAAAAGGCTAGAACCGTTACTAAAAAAGTTATGGAAAGAAAAAAATGTCCCAATAATTGCCGGATGTACTGAACTCCCCCTCGCATACAAAGAAGCTAACCTGCCAACAGACCTTATGATTTCAAGTCTAGAAGCTCTAGCAGATGGTTGTATTGATTTTTGGTTAAAAGGATTATTTAGTTGACTTCCAAACCCATTTCTATTACATTGTAAAATTTTCCCTCAATATAAAAATATCGGGTAATTATCCCTTCTGTTTTAAAACCAAATTTTTCATACAACGCACGGGCTCTAACATTATCCTCTCTCATTTTTAAATTAATTTTTCTAATTACCCCTGTCTCTCTAGCCCAATCAATAAGGTAAGCTAACAAGTTTGATCCGATACCTAAACCCCAATATGCCTTTTTAACAGACATCCCAAATTCACCTATATGTCTTGTTCGATGTGAACTAGATGCACTAAAAGTTAAGGTCCCAACAATTTCATTATCAACTTCTGCAACTAAAAAAATGCAGTTATTCTTTTTGTTTGTTTCTTCTATAAATTTTTCTTCCTCTTCAACAGTAATTAGAAACTCCTCTGGAGTACGTGTCAAATAAGTTGTTTCTCCAAATACAGTTTTTGTAAAATCGATTATCTTAGAAGCATCTTCTCGTACTGCTTTCCTTATTACCAATTCTTTTCCGTTTTTTAATTTACATATTTTCATACTTAATCCCTCGTTTATAATTTAGTACTTGTGCCAAGAAATGAGTGAGGGCTTCGCCCTTGACCCATTATAAATCTAAAAATAATATTTCTAAAATACCTTTATTTCTAATTTGGTACTTACAAAATTTATATTAATTATTATAACACACAAAAATAAAAACGAACGAAATAGCAAAAAAAATACCGCGTTATGAAAACGCGGTATTTCTATTTAAAGGGGTGGGACATATGGGGAAATATGGTATGAAAAAAGTTACGTTCAACATCGCATATCTAAAATTGAAAGGGGGGCAATACCTACTCTCGCACGTTTTACCGTACTACCATCGGCACGATACGGCTTAACCGTCAGGTTCGGAATGGAGCTGGGTGTGTCCCGTACCGTTATCTTCACCCCCCATTATTCTTTTCATTTTTGTTCACTCATAAGTGCATAGGTTCCGTCCAAAGCCTCGGGCTATTAGTACCGCTCAGCTCAATGCCTCTCGACACTTACACTTGCGGCCTATCTATGTCCTCTTCTCGAACTGCCCTTACCTCTTTTTCAAGAGTGGGAAGCCTCTTCTTAGGGCCCGTTTCCCGCTTAGATGCTTTCAGCGGTTATCGGTTATATGTGTTGGCTACTCAGCTTTTGCCACTTGCATGACAGCTGATTCACCAGTGACATACTCACTCCGGTCCTCTCGTACTAGGAGCAACCCCCTTCAAGCTTCCTGCGCCCGCAGCAGATAGGGACCGAACTGTCTTACGACGTTCTGAACCCAGCTCACGTACCGCTTTAATGGGCGAACAGCCCAACCCTTGGGACCGACTTCAGCCCCAGGTTGCGATGAGCCGACATCGAGGTGCCAATCCACGCCGTCGATGTGAACTCTCGGGCGTGATTAGCCTGTTATCCCCGGGGTAACTTTTATCCGTTGATCGACGGCCCTTCCTCTCAGAACCGCCGGGTCACTAAGTCCAGGTTTCCCTCCTGTTCGACCTGTCAGTCTCTCAGTCAGGCAGGCTTTTGCCTTTGCACTCTTCAGTGGATTACCAACCCACTTGAGCCTACCTTCGAGCACCTCCGTTACCTTTTAGGAGGCAACCGCCCCAGTTAAACTGCCCGCCTAACACTGTCCGGATCAAGCTCTTCACTTTACTCCGTTAGTAACCCACCACTGTAAGGGCGGTATCCCACTGCCGGCTCCCCCTAGCCTGGCGACCAGGGTTCTCAGCCTCCCGCCTATCCTGTACATACAGCGATAGATTACAATGTCAGGTTACAGTAAAACTCCACGGGGTCTTTCCGTCTAGCTGCGGGTCCTCGGCATCTTCACCGAGACTGTAATTTCACCGGATCCTTCGTTAAGACAGCTCCCCAGTCGTTACGCCATTCATGCAGGTCGGAACTTACCCGACAAGGAATTTCGCTACCTTAGGACCGTTATAGTTACGGCCGCCGTTTACCGGGGCTTCAGTTCGGAGCTTTCACCCCTCCCCTTAACCTTCCGGCACTGGGCAGGCGTCAGTCCCTATACGTCCACTTCCGTGTTCGCAGAGACCTGTGTTTTTGGTAAACAGTCGCTAGGGACTTGTCACTGCGGCTCTGTACCAGCGTTTCCACCAGCACAGTCCACCCCTTCTCCCGAAGTTACGGGGCCTTTTTGCCTAGTTCCTTAACGAAGGTTATTCCGCTCCCCTTAGCCTTCTAAGCCAGTCTACCTGTGTCGGTTTGCAGAACGGGCTGTATATAACTCATACGCTACACGAGGCTTTTCTCGACAGTTTGATTAGCCACCGTTGGCCTTACGGCCTCCCCATCACGACTCCTCCTCCACCGGCGGTTTTCCCTACCGGCTTCTCAGGCATCGTCGCTTGGAAGACTTGCAACTTAATCTCGGCAGCTTCACCTCCTGTGTCACCCCTTGTAACTCGTTATATACAGGCACGGGATTCTTTACCCGTTGTCCATCGGTTACCTCTTTCGAGTTCACCTTAGGTCCCGGCTTACCCTGGGCGGACGACCCTTCCCCAGGTACCCTTAGACTTTAGGGGTGGGAGATTCTCACTCCCATCTCGTTACTCATGCCTGCATTCTCTCTTGTGCTTCGTCCAGATGACTTCTCAATCACCCTTCTCCCTATCGCACAACGCTCCCCTACCTATAACCTTTCGGTTATACCGTAGCTTCGGTGTGTGGCTTTAGCTCCGTTTCATTTTCGGCGCAGTCCCCTTCTATCGGTGAGCTGTTACGCACTCTTTAAAGGTTGGCTGCTTCTAAGCCAACCTCCCGACTGTCTCAAGAGGTCCACTTCCTTTCCCACTTAGCCACTTCTTCGGAACCTTAGCTGTCGGTCTGGGCTTTTTCCCTCTCGACCATGAAGCTTATACCCCACAGTCTTTCTCCCTGTCATCCAGTTAAGGCATTCGGAGTTTGGTTGGTTTCAGAGGTCACCCCCCTACGCCATCCAGTGCTCTACCTCCTTAACTTTCTTCTACAGAGGCCGTGCCTACACACGTTTCGGGGAGAACCAGCTATCTCCAGGTTCGTTTAGCTTTTCACTCCTACCCACACGTCATCTGAGAATTTTTCACTATCCACCAGTTCGGGCCTCCACTTGGTTTTACCCAAGCTTCACCCTGCGCATGGGTAGCTCACCTGGCTTCGGGTCTATGTCTAATGACTTTCGCACTATTCATACTCGGTTTCCCTGCGGCTTCACCTTCTCCGGCTTAACCTCGCCATTAAACATAACTCGCAGGCTCATTAATCAAAAGGAACGCGGTCACTTCCGCTCCCGCTTCCTGTAGGCATACGGTTTCAGGTTCTCTTTCACTCCCCTCCCGGGGTGCTTTTCACCTTTCCCTCACGGTACTTATCCTCTATCGCTCTGCTAGAGTATTTAGCCTTGGATGGAGGTCCACCCGGATTCACGCGGGATTTCTCGTGTCCCACGCTACTTGGGATTCCAGCAGCTGTGTCATAAGTTTACGTGTACGGGACTTTCACCCTCTTCGGTAGGATTTCCCAATCCTTTCCACTTACCTTATTTCCTCAGCCCCCTATCGGACAGTCGGGTAGCTGGATCCCTCTACCCACATACGACAACGCCTGTCCGCTTTTCCATCGTATGTGTTTGGGCTCTTCCCCTTTCGCTCGCCACTACTTAGGGAATCTCGTTTGATTTCTTTTCGCCTGGGTACTAAGATGTTTCCCTTCCCCAGTTTCGCTTCCTTTTCAGGATGCCTTTCGGCAGGTTTCCCCATTCGGATATCTGCGGATCTTTGCTCGCTTGCAGCTCCCCGCAGCTTTTCGCAGCTGGCCACGTCCTTCTTCGCCTCTAGCTGGCTAGGCATCCACCGTATGCCCTTATTACTTTGGACTAACCTATGCACTTGTCAATGAACAATCGTTTTTATTCTGCGTTTTAATGAACAAAGATAAATCACTCAAAAGTAGATAGAGGGAGTTAAACAAAAATTATTTTTATTTGTGTATATATCTCCTTAGAAAGGAGGTGATCCAGGCGCACCTTCCGGTACACCTACCTTGTTACGACTTCGCCCCCCTCGCCAAGCCCACCTTCAACAGTACCTCCCGTACTGCCTTCAGGTGTTCCCAACTCGGGTGGCGTGACGGGCGGTGTGTACAAGGCCCGGGAACGTATTCACCGCAGTTTGGCTGACCTGCGATTACTAGCGATTCCGACTTCATGTAGGCGGGTTGCAGCCTACAATCCGTATTTCGGAGAGTTTTTTTAGGATCCGCTCCACCTCTCGGCTTCGCTTCCCTTTGTCCCCTCCATTGTAGCACGTGTGTCGCCCAGAGTATAAGGGGCACGCTTACCTGACGTCATCCCCTCCTTCCTCCGCCTCGTCGGCGGCAGTCCGATTAGAGTCCTCGCCTTTCCGCGTTAGTAACTAATCGTAGGGGTTGCGCTCGTTGCGGGACTTAACCCAACACCTCACGGCACGAGCTGACGACGGCCGTGCACCACCTGTGTAACCTCCCGCTTTGCAGCAGGCCAGTAGATTTCTCTACCTTCAGTTACATGTCAATCCCTGGTAAGGTTCTTCGGTTACCATCGAATTAAACCACATGCTCCACCGCTTGTGCGGACCCCCGTCAATTCCTTTGAGTTTCATCCTTGCGGACGTACTCCCCAGGCGGCTCACTTAGCGCGTTCGCTTCAGCACAGAGAGTTTATCACTCCCTACACCTAGTGAGCATCGTTTACGGCTAGGACTACCCGGGTATCTAATCCGGTTTGCTCCCCTAGCTTTCGGGCCTCAGCGTCTGGTGCACCCCAGTAGACCGACTTCTCCACCGGCGTTCCTACCCGTATCTGCGGATTTCACCCCTACTCGGGTAATTCCGTCTACCTCTGGTGCCCTCAAGTAATTCAGTTTCATCCGCTAGCCTATCGTTGAGCAATAGGTTTTCACAGATGACTTCTTTTACCGCCTACGCCCCCTTTACGCCCAGTAATTCCGGGTAACGCTTGCCCCCTACGTCTTACCGCGGCTGCTGGCACGTAGTTAGCCGGGACTTTTCCTAGCCTACTTTCTTCTCCTGTGTGTCCACAGGCCTTTTATTCGGCTAGTTCAGAAGTTTACATCCCGAAGGACTTCTTCCTCCACGCGGCGTCGCTGGATCAGGCTTTCGCCCATTGTCCAAGATTCCCCACTGCTGCCTCCCGTAGGAGTAGGGCCCGTCTCTCAGTGCCCTTGTGACCGTTCATGCTCTCACACCGGTTATCCGTCATCGGCTTGGTAAGCTTTTATCTCACCAACTACCTGATGGAGAGTAGGCTCATCCCTCGGCTGTCTCACCACTTTCCCCTCTCGGGCTTATCGAAGTTTACCTACCGTTTCCAGTAGCTATCTCCGTCCAAGGGGTAGATTCCTACCTTTTACTCACCCGTTCGCCACTATCCTAAGCTCGCGCTTAGAACCGTTCGACTTGCATGTGTTAGGCACGCCGCCAGCGTTAACCCTGAGCCAGGATCAAACCCTTCATCCTAACTCTTCTTTTCCCTCTATCTACTTTTCAATGATCTCTACTTTTTTCCGCAAAAATCTAATATGCGGCCTTACCACATTTGTTTGTTCGTCCTTTTTTATTTCTTTTCCATTTCTCTTTCATCCTATGTTTCCCTCAACGTTCTATATCTTATCATATTTCTATCTGTCTTGTCAATTGCTTTTTTGTGAAGTTATATATAATTTACTGTTAATTCATCTCTTCCCTCTGTTGATTAATGCTTATCCTTCTTACTTTTTATTGATTAATCCCTGCTTTAAAAATCCCAAAATTCTTATGATTTTTATTTTTTTGGTTTGATTTTATCTCAAAATGCTTTCCTACTTCTAATCCTCATTAATTCTTTTAAAATTTTCAGTACTTGTACTAAGAAAGGAAGAGGGCTACGCCCTTGACCCGTTATAAATTAAAAATTCCATTTTTAGAAATCCTTCTTTTCTATTTCAGTACTTGTACTAATTCTTTAAACTATAAATGTTATAATATTAATTGAAATATCTATTAGTTTTTTTAATTTTAATGGTTACAAAAAAATCCCTCTTACATCTTTCTTTTACAATTATATCTTATATATCTTAACTTTACCCAATTTTTTAATCTAGAGTGGGTTTGGGGCGAAGTCCCCTAACCTTCTTCGGTAGGAGATACCGAGGCAATTTAAAAAGATCAATTGGCTTTAGAAATAAAAATATTCAAAGGAGGAAACAGACCCATGAAAAAACTTTTAACTATCTTTCTTGTTTTATTCTGCGTTTTAACCATTTTTGCTCAACCTGTTCACTTAGTAATCTTTCATATAAACGACACTCATGCTCATGTATGGGGCACGAATAAAGGTGGAGGTTTCGCAAGAATATCTTACATTGTTAATCAAACACGGAAAGAGGTATATAATGAAGGTGGACATGTATTATTCTTACATGCCGGCGATGCAAACACAGGAATACCTGAATCAGATCAACTTAAAGCGGTTCCGGATTTTTTGATTTTAAATTACATGGGTTTAGACGCCATGACACTAGGAAATCATGAGTTTGACAATCCACTTGAAATAATTAAAATGCAACAGAAAATAGGAAAATTTCCGTTCGTAGCGGCAAATGTGATAGACGAAAAAAATGGCGGTCCTATCTTTGAACCATATATAATAAAGGATTACGGAAACTTAAGGGTAGGAATAATAGGGTTAGCAACAGAACAAACAACTGTTTTAGAACCACTACATCTAAGTAAAGATGGAATAGTTTTTTACAATTCAAAAGAAACTTTAGAAAAATATTTGCCTATTGTTCGTGAAAAAGCTGATGTAGTTGTTGTTCTTTCACATTTAGGATATTATCCACATGGAAAAACTATACTTCCTGTAGAATACACAACATCAAACGAACTTGCCCAAGCTGTCGATGGAATTGATGTAATAATAGATGGACATACTCATACAAAACTCGATCCTCCCGTTGTTATTAATGATGTAATTATAGCTCAAGCTGGCGGAAATTCACAGTATTTAGGAAGGATAGATCTTTGGGTAGATGAAGGCGTAATCATCAACTGGAAAGGAAGTTTGATCCCAATTACAGCTGACATTCCAGAAGATCCTTTCATAAAAATGTTTGCTGATATGTTTTATCAATTAGGCGGTCAAGCGCTTAATGAGGTTATCGGTGAAACAAAAGTTTTCCTTCAAAAAAATAGCTTTGAAGGAGATCTTGGAAGGTTGATCGCAGATAGTATGGTATGGAAAAGCGGAGCTGATTTTGCCTTAATGAACAGTGGCGGAATTAGAGCACCAATTGATCCCGGTGAAATAACATATAGGGATGTTTTAACGGTACTTCCTTTTGGAAATACATTATATATACTAGAACTTACTGGCGAAGATATACTTGAACTTTTAAATTATGCCGTAGTTACTGGTGGTGGAGGAACCCCTGTTTTTGCAGGTTTGACAGTTGAAGTTAAGGATGAAAAACCAGTTGAAGTTAAAATAAATGGAGAAAAACTTGATTTAAATAAAACATATAAGATGGTTACTAATAACTACCTTGCTTCAGGTGGCGATGGATACATTATGTTAAAAGGTAAGCCAGGGTACGATACTGGATTTACAGATGCAGATGCATTAGCAGAATATATTATGTATTTGGGAACCATTGAACAATACCCTCATGAAAAAAATATAATAAATATAGACTAGGTATACAAAACAAATTAATTTTGAGGTTAAAAATGCAAAAAAAGTATTATGCAGTTAAAAAAGGACGAAAAACGGGCATTTTTGAAACATGGGAAGAATGCAAAGATCAAGTTTATGGCTTTCCAAACTCTGAATTTAAAAGTTTTAAATCAAAAGAAGACGCTATAAACTACTTAACAGGTAGTAATTCTAGTAAAAAATACCCAGCAAGAACCTTAATTTCTTATGTGGACGGCAGTTACGACTCCACTTCTAAAATCTATGGTAGTGGGGTTGTGCTTCTTGAAAACGAAGATAACAAAACTTATAGCTTTGCAGGAAACAATCCCGAATATGCAAAGAGCAGAAACGTTGCAGGAGAAATAAGTGCAGCTATTTATGCTATGGAATATACACAAACTAATAAATATCAAAGACTAATAATAAATCATGATTATATAGGACTAGAAAAATGGGCAAAAGCAGACTGGAAGGCAAACAAAAAAATAACGATAGCCTACAAAAATTGTTATGATATATTTAGTAAGTTATTAAATATACAATTTGTATGGATTAAATCACATTCTGGTGATTATTATAATGAATTGGCTGATAAACTTGCAAAAAAAGCACTAACTGAGAAAAACTTCAAAGATTTGATTACCAAGTATTTACAGTAAATATCATCATTATATAAGGGGGTGCATTACATGTTACAATGTCAAGGTTCTAAAAACTCAAGTTTTACAAAAGTTATTGTTGCTTTGTTGGTGATTTTATCAACACTAAGTATGTTGTTCGCCGCTGGGCGTCCAAATGCCTTACTCTTTTTAACTGATTTTGGTTTAAAAGATGGAGCCGTTTCTGCAATGAAAGGGGTAGCATTTGGAGTTGATCCTGATTTAAGAATGTTTGATGTAACTCATGATATCCCTGCATTTAGTGTTTGGGAAGGCGCTTATCGTCTCAAACAAACAGTTGAATACTGGCCTACAAACACGGTCTTTGTTTGTGTTGTAGATCCTGGGGTTGGTACCGAAAGAAATCCAATCGTCTTAAAAACAAAGACGGGTTACTACTTAGTAGGACCCGATAATGGATTATTCAGTCTAGTAGCCGAAGATATGGGAATTGAAGAGGTAAGAATAATAGATGTAGAAAAACAAAGATTACCTGGTTCTGAAAAATCATATACTTTCCATGGAAGAGATATTTTTGCGTATGTTGGGGCAAGATTAGCTTCTGGGCAAATCAAATTCGAAGATGTAGGACCTGTACTAGAAGGCGACATAGTCACAATACCTTACCAGAAACCTACTATCGAAGGTAATACGGTTATGGGAAATATTCCAGTATTAGACATCCAATATGGAAACGTATGGTCTAATATTCCAGACGAACTCTTTGAAATGTTAAATCCACAGTTTGGAGATCTATTTTATGTAGAAATCTTTGAAGATAATAATTTAGTCTTTGAAGGAGAAATGCCATTTGTCAATAGTTTTGGAGATGTTCCTGAAGGAGACACCTTGATATATTACAATAGTCTGCTAAATGTATCTGTCGCTATAAACATGGATAATTTTTCTGAAGTCTACGGTGTTTATTCTGGCCCAGAATGGACAATCAAATTAACAAAAATACTGTCAGAAGTTTCAGGAACTGTAAGCCAAATTGATAAATATGGAAACGTAAGAACTGATATACCTGCAGACGCTCTAACTAAAGAAGGATTTGAAGTTGGTGACATTGTAGTAATAAAAGTCAACGATCATCTCATTCAAGCTCCTTTTGTGACCACTTATGGTGATGTTGACAGAGGAAAACCGTTAATAAGAATATCTGATAATTATTTAACATTAGCTATCAATTATGGAAATTTTGGTGAAACTTATAGCTTAGAAGTTGGAGATCCTGTGACCATTCAACTACTAAAAAAAGGTGCCTACAAATCAGAACTAGAAATTCGCCATCTGGTAAAAACTAATAATAGGCAAGATTATGAAAGCGACGAAGTATTCGCAAACTTCCGTGAAGTAACTGTTGGAAAGATAGGAAAGGGAAAACTGTACAGATCTTCTCATCCATCTATTGATGATCCACGTTCATCTTATGCTAGTCAATTGATGAAAAAAGCAGGCATAAGAACCGTTATCAATTTATCGGACTCTCAAGAAGAACTACTAAACAATCTACAATATTCTGATTACTATAGATCAATCTATGAAAAAGGGAATTTAATTGCTTTAAACATGGGAGTCGATCCAATGAGTGAAGATTTTGCTAACAAGTTAAGAGAAGGGCTGTTGTTTATGATAGAAAAAGAACCCCCTTATTTAATACATTGTGTCGAAGGAAAAGACAGGGCTGGAATTACAGTTGCATTACTTGAAGCGATTATGGACGCCTCTGTTGAAGAAATTTACAAAGATTATGTCAAATCTTATGAAAACTACTTCCATGTAAAACCGGGTACCCCAGCTTATGACGCAATCGAAAAAATAATAGCAGATCTATTCAAAGAAATAAACAATGGAAAACCTGTTGATGACTCAAACATAAAACAAGTTGCTATGAAATACCTTACAGAAAAAGTAGGGTTAACCCAAGAACAAATTGCACAACTTCAAGAAAAACTTAAATAGAAACACTTTATCTTAAATTCCAACAAGCCCTCATAAACGAGGGCTTGTTTTTTGTTTGTTTGATTAATATTACAAAAAATAAAAAACTATTATTTTCATCATTTTAAACAACATATAATTTAAATTAAAGCCCAAACTTTTTTCTATGTCTTATAGCTACTCTAATATAATCATAGTTACTACCATGAAGCGTAATTGCACGATAATTGCAGAAAGTTAGGCATTTTTGACAAAAAACACAGTCAAGTTCCCTATTAGGTATAGCTTTACCATCAGATATATCAAACACAGACAACGGACACTTTTCGGTACACACGCCACATCCAATACATCTATTCTGATTTACTGTTACTTTATCTCCAACCAAAATAACAGAATCTATTTTGTATACATTTGGATGTCCTTCAGTAATCTTATTCTTTTTCTCAAGCTTGGTAAGATATAAATCGGTAATATCATACTCTGGTAAAAGCTTTCGAACAAACTGCTTTGCACGTTTACAATCACCTTCATGAGGACGTCCCTTATGTCCACCTCCAAAGATCATAAAAGGCCCTGTTCCGTCATATCCAACTGTATCAAATTCTCCAATAACAGTTCGCCCTCTTTGGATCAAGGCGAGACGTAAAGCATCATGATATTTACCTAATATGGGGCTTCCGTGAGTAGAGAAGATAAATGATTTTTGATCTTTTACGGGAAGTTGATTTACAAATTCAATAATTTTTGGATGGTGCATACCAAAGTAAATTCCTGAACCAAATCCAACTACCTTATAATCATCTACATTAAGTGATTTAGCCTCATTTGTTGTGACACACCGACAATCAAGTTGATTTGCCATAGCTTTTGCTAACCTTTTAGTTTGATCATTAAATATAGACTCTTCAATAATTAGTACTTCCTCATTCACTATTTCCACCCCATTTTTATTATATCCTTCACAACTCTCAAATTTACCCTCTTTAGAGATTATAAAACTTGGATTTTATATATATTTTAAGTTAACTTTTATAAAAATACACATATAACTCTTTCTTACTAACTCTGAATTTCTTTATTTTTTCGCTACGTGTAGCAAAGAAGAAGGGAAAGGGCTCCGCCTTAGACCCACTATAATTTCAAAAGCTTTTTTCAAAAATCTCCGCTTCTAAAGTCTCTATTTTAAACATAAAAGTTTCAGATATATCATTTCTTCGTTTAACTTCACCACATATTAATTCCTCTTTTTCTGTGACAGCAGAGAAACCTATGTAGTTATAACCACTATCTATACCAAGTGTGATATTTTGTGTATAGCTAGTAGTTTCATATAATAGCTGAATAGTGAAAGGTTTAACTTTAACTACTTTAGCAAGCTGTTGTTTTAAGAGACGTCTAACTTTGCCATGCCTTTTAGTAGGTCCACATCGCCAATGTTATAGCAGGTTTAATGGTAACAGCACTTCTCCTACCCCTCAGAGATGTTTAACCATTACCCTCAGAGCATGGGACTTGTGGAGCATCCCACGGTGACTATATATTCTGCTATAACTAATCATTAGCAAAAACTAATGACATAGGCTAATCAACCGAGCTTGTATTTCTACAAGCCCCCGCCTCTAGGGGCGGTGGGTAATTGACTTTATTTAATCTATAACACAAAAAAGGTTAGAATATAATTAATTAGCACCACAATAATTAAAGAAGGGAGAAAGTTTCCAACTTTTATATCCTTTATTTCTAGTAATCTTATACCAACAGCTATCACCATTGCCCCGCCTACTGCTGTAAAATCATTTAAATAATATGGATTAGAAAGAAAAGACAACATACCTGCTAAACTAACTATTAATCCTTGTATTAAATAAACACTGAGGGTAGAAAAAATAACCCCAGTACCATAAGCTGATGCTAAAACCATCGCTGAAATACCGTCTAACACTGATTTTAAAAAGATAATAGAATTATCTCCTACCAGGCCTGCATTTAAACAGCCTATTATGGTCATAGGTCCAATAACAAACAACACAGTGGCTGTTATAAAGCCTTTAACAAAAGGTGTTTCGCCCTCTGAATTTTCAACTAAATTAGCTAATTTTCCAAGACCTTGTTCTATTTTTAATAATTCTCCGATAACCCCCCCTAAAGCCAAAGATACAAGAACCACTATTAAATTACTCGCCTCTAACCCCATATCAACTCCAATTA
Organism: Defluviitoga tunisiensis; assembly: GCF_000953715.1. Classification (NCBI taxonomy): domain Bacteria; kingdom Thermotogati; phylum Thermotogota; class Thermotogae; order Petrotogales; family Petrotogaceae; genus Defluviitoga; species Defluviitoga tunisiensis. The sequence goes on along the minus strand of NZ_LN824141.1, from coordinate 931,593 downwards.
TCAAAGTAGTTAATCCAACGGCTGAAAAAAGGATCTTTCGAATATTTTCTGGAAGTTTATTACCAATAAAAGTTCCTAATACAGATCCTAAAAGTACCGCCAAAGTATTAACAATAACAGCAATATTAAGCATATGTCTCCCCCAACAGTTAAATTTATCTTTCTTACAATATTTTGAGACCTTTTAAATAGTCTCTTTACAAACAACCAATTAAAAATAATTATATCAAAAATAAGTCATTTCTTACTACATTAGTTAATCACATTTCCATCTAAATTAATACAATTTTATGAAATTGTAAGATTATTTAAGTTAATCGCAATTAAACAGCTTTATTTTTCATTAAATGCTCCTAATCACAGTTATTTAGATTAGTGAAAATGTTTCCATTTTAGTATAATAAAAAAGGAAACGTTTTCTATTATATATATTCTTATTCTTATTTTTAGAAAATAAATATCTTTCAATATTCTTTCAATTAATAAAAATTTATATTAATCAAGGAGTACTAAGCTTGAAAAAAACGATTTTATATCTACTTTCATTAACCCTTGTAATAAATACGATTTTAGGTGGATGTGTATACAACCCAAATAAAAACGATGGGTTTCTGTCTGTTTTGAATAAAAATGAAACCATTTTACAGGCTTTTTATTGGGAAATGGGTGAAGCAGATTATCCAGAAGAAGAAAAAAATCTATGGTGTCTTTTGGTTCAAAAGGCTCCTGAATTATCAGAAGTTGGATTCACTGCTGTATGGCTACCTCCCGCTAATAAGGCGATGGGTGGAAAAAGGGATGTAGGATACGCAACTTATGATCTATGGGATTTAGGAGAATTCAATCAAAAAGGTACAGTTAGAACTAAGTATGGAACAAAAGAGGAATTAGAAAATGCCATAACAGCACTTCATAATGACGGAATAAAAGTCTATTATGATGCTATATTAAATCATAGAATGGGAGCAGACTCTACAGAAACAGTGAAATTAAGTTTAAATAGTCCAGACAAACCTGGTCAAACAATTTTAGCTTGGACAAAGTTTACTTTTCCTGGAAGAAAAAATAAATATAGTGACTTTCAATGGAACTGGCAATGTTTTGATGGTGTAGATTGGGATGAAAAAACAAAAACATCTGGAAAATTTTTGTTTGAAGGCAAAAGTTGGGATTACACCTTTATATGGGATGACGATTATCTGATGGGAGCAGATGTAGATTACGAAAATCTTGAAGTACAAGAAGACGTAACTAACTGGGGAAATTGGATAATAAACGAGATAGGCTTTGACGGATTTCGCTTAGACGCTGTAAAACATATCGATTCCAGATTTATTAATCAGTTTATAAACGATGTTCAAAAAAGTTCAAGCAAAGATTTTTTTTTGTGGGAGAAGCATGGATTGAAGATATAAACACTTTAGCAAAATTTCTTGATACTGTAAATAATGACGATTTAAAAGTATTCGATTTTCCTTTAAGAAGTTCTTTCGTAGATATGATTAACGGTACAGATATGAGAACTCTTCAATATACAGGGTTGGTAAATAAAGAAGGTTATAAAAATAGAGCTGTCACTTTTGTAGATAATCACGATACAAATAGAGACGGAAAAGATCCAGGAATATACAGAAGAAAATATCAAGCATATGCATATATACTAACTAGAGAACATGGTATACCTGTTGTTTATTGGAAAGATTATTACATTTATAACATGATAAATGAGTTAGACAAACTTTTAGAAGTAAGAAAGTACTTTGCTTATGGTCCAGGTTATGAAGTTGATAATAACGATGAAGATGTTTATTCTTATGTAAGAGAAGGATTAGAAGAAGTAGAAGGCGATGGCTTAGTTTTAATGATATCTGATGGTGAAGCAGGAGAAATAATTTCTAAAAGAATCAACTCAAGGCAACCTAACACAACTTTTTATGACTATACTGGACATGTGCAAGGAAAGATAATTACTGACGAAAGGGGGTATGGCGATTTTAAAGTAAGAAAAAGCGAAAATGAGGGTTGGTCTGTTTGGGTACCTGTAATTAAGAAGTAAGTGATATGAACATAGAAAAAAGTATTTTACTGTAAAGGGGGTATGTGTTTTGAAGAAAAGTCTGTTTTATATGCTAATTTTACTTTCAATAGTCTTTGCTTTAACAGGCTGTTTGCCAAAAACAGCAGGACAAGAACCGCCTGTTCCTGTTGTATCATTTAAGGCATATTTACCAGAAAATACACCAGATGATGCAACGATATATATTATAGGTAATTATTGTAACTGGGATTTTGGTGGAGCTAAAACTTCTGAGGTAAAAACTGACAATGGACAAAAATACGCAGAGTTTGAATTACAGGTAGCAGAATTCCCGCTTCAATACAAATACACAGTGGGTCCTGATTGGAAATATGTAGAAAAAGATGCTGAGGGTAATGAAATTGGCGACAGAGTAATTGAATCTGCTCCTGAAGAGGTAGTTATAGACACAGTGGCAAGTTGGGCAGCAATTCCAACGCCACCGAGTGAAGAGCCTACGATAGTTAATATTAAAGCATATTTACCAGAAAATACACCAGATGGTGCAACGATATATATAATAGGTAGTTATTGTGGATGGGAGTTTGATAATGCAGCTACTTCTGAAGTAAAAGTAGATACAGAAAATAAAAAATATGCAGAGTTTGAATTACAGGCAACTGAGTTTCCGCTTGAATATAAATACACAGTAGGTCCTGATTGGAAATATGTAGAAGTCAAAGCAGATGGAAATGACTTAGACGGTAACAGAAAAATAGACTCTGCTCCTGAAGGGGTAGTTATAGACACAGTGGCAAGTTGGGCAGCAATTCCAACGCCACCGAGTGAAGAGCCTACAATAGTTAATATTAAAGCATATTTACCAGAAAATACACCAGATGGTGCAACGATATATATAATAGGTAGTTATTGTGGATGGGAGTTTGATAATGCAGCTACTTCTGAAGTAAAAGTAGATACAGAAAATAAAAAATATGCAGAGTTTGAATTACAGGCAACTGAGTTTCCGCTTGAATATAAATACACAGTAGGTCCTGGTTGGGATTATGAAGAAGCCAAAGCAGATGGAACAGGCCTTCCTACAAATAGAAGAATAGACTTTAAGCCAACGGCGGATATACAAGAAGTTGTGTTAAATTGGAAAGGTAAAGAACTCATTGATTATACTGATTTACAAAAAGATATTACTGTAACTTTTATTGGCCATGTTCCAGAAGGTACAGAAGATGACAATGGCAAAATATATGTAAGAGGATCATTTAATAATTGGGGTAATGACGATGGTGGTACACCATTAGAGAAAACTGAAGATGGTACATATACTTGTGAAGTTACCGCAAAATCATATACTCTTCTAGAATTTAAATTCTTGAGAAAAGATGATTGGAATTATGAGGAGAATGTCGGTGCAAATAGGATTGCAATCTTAACAGATGATAGTACGATCACCTGTTTGGTAGAAGGATGGAAAAATTAATATCAATAATGTAAATACAAGAATTTGAAAGGTTTGGGGAAAAGTTTCCAAGCCTATTTTATAAACGGAGGTGAGTTTTTTGAGAAAAAAGTATTTATACGTCCTACTTGGTTTTTCTCTTTTGTTTGTTTTATCAGGATGTATGATGAACTTATTAGACATTACTCTTGATCCTGGTATTTATCTAGGATACTCAAAAAATAGCAATGTTCCAGATTTAGAAGATCAATTAACCTATGATGAAAGTTTATACAAAATCACCATAAACGCATCAGACCTCACCTATTCAGAGATAGATGAAGATGGTACTAAATATTATCTTAGCTATTATAAAATTTTTCATGTAAAAGATGATGGAAATGTTGTGAGTTCCTCTATTCCAATCTGGAAGGATATAGTCGAGGCTAATAATATTGAAACAATAACTATTTACGTTGACACTAAAAAAATGAAAGATGGTAGAGCAATTGGAGTTGGTGATGATACAAAACTTTTACAAGATTGGTACTTTGCTGGAAATTGGGGAGAAAAAACGTGGGATGAAGACGCTGTTAAATTCCAAAATGAAAATAACACACTAGTAGCAAAAGTACATAAAAATTTTAGTGAAGGAGATAAAATAGAATATAAGATAAAACCAAGTGAGAATTGGCGTCCATGGAGCATGACTTTCAACGCCGAAATATATTCAAGAGATTCTTCTAATGCTGAATACACTCTAAAAAGCGATACGAATGAACTAACCGTTTATTTTGATCCTAAAATAAGTTATGTTTGGTTTGAAGAAAGCGAGGTGAATTAAGTGAAAGCTAAGAAATTATTTTTAATTTTGATAATTGTATTATCCATAACTCTTTTCTTTGGATCTGTTGATCTTGGCGGAAGTGTAGAATTTAATTTAAACTATGAATTTCCTGAAGAGGAAGAATCGAGTTTTTACAATAATTTCAATAAAGCCGACCTTTATTTTAAATTTTTTGGTGATGGGTTAAGGGGCGAGTTCAATTTAAATAAAGCTTCAGATGATAAACTCTGGGTTTCTTCCTCTAAATTCACATTTAATCTTAACCATATTGATTTGACTACATATTGGAACAGAAAAAGTGTCTCAACAGACGATTGGCTAAAAATTGTCAACAACGAAAAAGTTGGGGCAGTTAATGGTGTTAAAGTATATTCTGATTTAGATAAGTTTGGTAAGTTAAATTTCTATGCTGCTGATAGAAATGGATATTTATTTAACTTGCTTCATTACAGATTTGCGGATCTTGCGGGTATAAATTCAAGTGTATTGTATCTAAAAGATTATAAAGATATGAGCAAGAGAACCTACAATGAACTCATGGGTTTTGACTTTGATATTGGTTCATTTGATGCCTTTAAACCATACGGAGAAGTAGTTGTCTCTTTCCAACAAGATATTTATACCGCATCTTATGATGTTTCTGATAATTATCTCCTATTTGGTGGAGTTAGGGGTAAAGTTGGAGATTTTTCCTATAATTTCAACACAACGTATATTGCAGATGATTTCAATAAAAGTTATTCACCAGATAGTTTAGCGGAAAATATTTTCTTAGAAACCGCATACAAGAACGTTCGACTTACTAATAAATTAGAGCTTGAATTTGGTGAAGAAAACTACATTGATAGGTTGAGAACAAATTTATACATAAACAATTTTGAGTTATATGTTTCGCCAGACTTTGATGGATCATTTTCAGACTTTAATATAGATGGTTCTGAAATGTCAGTAACTTACAGTCATGACCTTTCTATTCCTTTTTTCACTTGGTACAAAGTTTCGTTGTATAAACAAGGACCAGAAGATGACTGGAAAGATATAAAGCATTATAAACCCTTTAGAGTATATTTAGAGGGGAATTATAAAGCACTTGGCTTTTCTGGTAATATGAAATATATCTTTGGTAACCCTGTGTCTGATGAATTCTTTCAAGCATTGGGTGAACTTTATTACATAGATATTTCAAGAAACATTAATCAATTTTCAGTCATGGGAAAATTGCAATTTATTCAAGGTATTGTAGAAAAACGTTTTACTGCATATGCAGAAGTTGGCTACAACCTTCCAAACGGTAACATAAAGTTCTATGTTGGAGATGGAGATTTTGAAAATACTTTACAATTCAAAAAACAAATCGGTGTAACAACCACTTTTTATTTCTAATTTTAAAACAATAGATAAATTTTGGAGGTGGCAAGATGAAAAAAATTATTTCTGTTATATTATTTTCTTTAATAATCGTATTTACCTTTTCAAAAGTTTACGTTGAGGATGGGATGGTCGTTTTTGAATATGAAGATAGAACTGCTAATAGCGTCTTTGTTGCTGGTTCTTTTAATAATTGGAGTACTAGTGCTTGGGAAATGGAATATTATGATGGAGTTTGGGTATACATAGCAGAATTACAGCCTGGCGTTTATGAATACAAATATGTTGTAAATGGAACAGATTGGTACGAAGATCCAGAATCCCCAGACTATGTTCCTGATCCATATGGTGGAAGAAATTCAAAATTTGAGTTAGTTTTAGAAGATGGGGAACTAAAAATCGTTGGGGCAGAGGCAAGAGAAGACAAAGCTTCTATTATCTCTGGAAAATATGAATTTGGCTTAAAAACAAAACTAGAAGATGATACGGTTTTTTTTGCAAGCCCGCAAGTAACAAACGAGGTTGTTTTAAGCATAAATCCTAATATACAAAATGCAGATTTGGAATTGAAGATAGGTGCTTCCTCTGACAATGATAGTTTTCAATTCAAAGTTTATGGAATGAAAGCTTTATGGATGCAAGAACACATTTCTTTGGGTGCTTTTTATAAAACAACGATAAACCCTAATTATAATTTTGATTATGAAAATCCTGAAACGAAACTTCCAGGATTTGGGTTCTTATTCAATTATGCGGATTTATACGCAGGTGTTGACTTACTAACTCAAGAAAATAAAGTTAAATTTTTGACATTTGCTGATTGCAGCTTTTATGATTTTAGGGTTGGCTTATTGTTTGATACCGTAGATGCAACATCGTTAGTTATTAGAGGAGAGGCTTATGACTTCTTCACAGAGTTCAATCTTGAAGATTGGGAATTTAACAGCGTTTTAGCAGGATACGAAAAAGAGGATAGCTTTGGGGCAAGTTTTTTATATGCTGCGTTGGATAAATCTTTAACGGTAAAAGGTTTTGGTGTTTACAAAGACTTTGATTTGGATGGCGCAGTATATTATGAAACAGAAGAAGATAATTTCTACGCCTTTAAGATAGGTGGCGGTTACACATTATTAGAAAGCTATAGAATAGGAGGAGACCTTTACTTTAACGGTGAGGGTAAGTCCGGATTTAATTTGAGCTTTAAACTAGAAAGCGAAGATTTTCCGGTTAAGGTAAAAGTAGGTTTTGGTAATGACATTAGAGTCGACGCAAAACCTTTCGATCCCGATAAATACTTCACATTATCTGTTGCGGCAGAATTTTAATCGTTTATTTTGTTGAAGTAATCCCCTTTTACTTTGTGTTATAGATTTAAAATTGAGAGGCTTTTTAACTTAAGCCTCTCATTTTTTACAACTTGTACCCTCAGAGCATGGGACTTGTGGAGCATCCCACGGTGACTATATATTCTGCTATAACTAATCATTAGCAAAAACTAATGACTTAGGCTAATCAACCGAGCTTGTATTTCTACAAGCCCCCGCCTCTAGGGGCGGTGGGTAATTGACATGAGAAAAAGTAAATTCTCCTTGCTTCTACCCTTGCAGCAGGGTATTTTTCTTTTGCTTTTTCTTTGTTTGTGATTATCTCATCTATAATATTCTTTTTATCATTATACGAACTTAAAAATAATATATTTTTTGCATTATTGAGAACTTTGTATGTAACTGTTATTCTTGGAACATATGGCTCTCCTGCTGGGGAAACAGGTGCTACTAATCGATTGTTTTCAGTTAGTAAATCGCTGTTTGGAAACAAAGATGCAGTATGGCCATCTTTCCCAATTCCAAGTAAGATAAGATCAAAAGCAGGTTCTTTACCTTGAAAAAAGTTGATTATTTCCTTTTCATATTCTTCCGCCGCTTTTTCAAGTGGTAGTTCAGTTTTTATTCGATAAATATTGTTTTGAGGTATATTTACCTTGGAAAGTAGCAATTTATAAGCCCATTTATAATTACTATCATCACTTTCTTTGTCGACGTATCTTTCATCAGCCCAAAACACAAAAACTCTTTCCCAATTGATTTTATCGTTGTAATCTTTAGCAATTTTTTCAAATAGTGGTTTTGGGGTGTTACCTCCAGAAAGCATAAGAGAAAATTGATTGTATTTGGTTATACTCTCTTTGTATATCTTAAATATCAAATTTGCTGATTCATCTAAAAACTCTTCTAAGCTTTCGAACAATTTAAAAACCATCTTCTATTTCTCCCTCAGCTTCTAAATCTCTCCATTCTCTGCCATCTCTAGCAATTAACTCATTTGCTTCTTTTGGTCCCCAACTGCCTGCTTCATAAAATAAAAGGCCTTTTTCTTTGTCTTGTTCCCATTTATTTAAAATTGGAGTCAATAATTTCCAAGCTAACTCCATCGCATCACTTCTTACAAATAAAGTTTGATCCCCAACCATCGCATCTAACAGCAATCTTTCATAGGCATCTGGCCCTTTAAAATTAAAGAATTCGTTGTATTTAAAGTCCATAGTTAAGGTATTTAAACATAACTTTGAACCGGGTTGCTTTGCCTGAATCTTCAAAGAAAATCCTTCGTCAGGTTGAATATTCAGTATCAAAACATTTTGTTCAAGTTCTACATTATTTTTGAAAAAAATCGAATGAGGAACCTCTTTAAAGATAATGGCAATCTCACTGATTTTCTTTTTTAATCTTTTTCCTGCACGTAAATAAAAAGGTACGCCACTCCATCTCCAATTGTCAATGAGAAATTTTCCAGCTACAAAGGTTTCAACGTAGGAGTTAGGATTCACATTCCGTTCCTCTCGGTAGCCAGGGACTTCTTTGCCGTTAACGGTTCCTCTGACATACTGACCTCTAACAAAATATTTATCAATTTCGTAAGTATCATACATGCGTATAGATTTTAGAAGTTTTGTTTTTTCATCCCGTACACTAGAATCCTCTAAAGAAGCTGGCGGTTCCATAGCAACCAACGTCAATAATTGTATCATATGATTTTGAAACATGTCCCTTAATAACCCGGCTTGTTCAAAATATCCTGCTCGATGCTCAATTCCTAGAGTTTCAGCCACTGTGATTTGAACGTTGTCTATATACTTGTAATTCCAAATTGGTTCAAATACAATATTTGCAAATCTAAGCATCATTATATTTTGAACAGTTTCTTTACCAAGATAATGATCTATTCGATATACTTGTGATTCTTTTAAGTACTTGTGTAATTCCTTATCTAATTCGATAGCAGTTTCTAAATTACTCCCAAATGGTTTTTCTATAATAACTCGGGAATAACCACCTGAGTTTTCTTTTGTTAGTTCAAACTGCCCTAACCGTCTTATAATTTCTAGATAGACACTTGGTGGCGTTGCTAGATAAAAAATATGATTTTGTTGTGTCTCAAACATCTTATCTAGAGAGTTTAATTTCTCTTGTAGTAACTTGTAAAGTGAATCATCGTCGTAGTTACCTGATATATAAAATATTCTTTCTATAAACGATAAGACGCTATTTAGAGCTTCGTTTTCATTTAAAAGCCACCTTTTTATTTCATTCCTGTATTCTTCATCAGTATACTTTGTTCTTGCAACCCCCAACAGGTAAAATTGTTTCGGTAGCAACTCTTTTTTAAATAAGGCAAATATTGAAGGAATTAATTTTCTAAACGTGAGGTCGCCAGACGCTCCAAAGATGATGATAGATGAGGGTCCGGGCCTTACTTCTTCACATATTTGAGCCCTTGTTAAACTTTTTTTAATTAATTGTTCCATAGATTTTTCACCTCAACGAGTACTTATTGCTTTTTACGAGTTAATTTCTCTTGCCATAGCCTTTGCTAATTCATCTAACTTTTTAAAATCTTCAGATTTAGCAGACAACTTCGCCTCAACTGGTTCATATACTAAAGGCCATTTCATCTGTTCGTTGTATTTAACTAAAGTAGAAACCCCTCCTCCACTCCAACCATAAGTTCCAAATATTCCTAAAACGTGGTTCTTTATGTCATTGTGAGCTAACCACTGTACTAACGATTCCATGTAAGGAAATAACCCTTGATTATATGTACAACTCCCTAATATTACACCTTTGTACTTCCATATTTCATTGATAATATAAGAAATATGCGTTTTTGATACACTCATTATTTTTATCTCTTTTATTCCTTCTTCTGCTAACCTTCTTGCAACATATTCGGCCATTTCTTCTGTATTTCCGTACATAGAGCCATATGCAATTACTACACCTTTTTCTGTTTCACATCTACTCCATTTATCGTACAAATCTATGATTCTTTTTGGATCTTTTCTCCAAACAGGACCATGAGTTGCTGCAATTATATCTATATCAATGTTTGCATCTTTTAACTTGTTTAAAGCCCTTTGAACCATCTTTGTGTATTTTCCAATAATATTCGAAAAATATCTTCTTATCTCATCTTCAAAAAAATCGATTCTTACTTCATCATCAAAAATCCCGCCATCTAAAGTTCCAAATCCACCAAAGGCATCTCCTGAAAAAAGTATCTTATCTTTTTCATCATACGTCATCATAGTTTCAGGCCAGTGAACCATTGGTGTGAGATAAAATTTCAATGTATGCTTACCTAAATTTAAAACAGAACCATCTTTTATTTCTTGAAAATTGTCTTCTACCTTGTATAGATCCTTAATAAATTGAAAGGTAGTCTTGTTTCCTACAATTTTAATTCCAGGAAATTCTTGTAATAATTCAGGAATAGAACCTGAGTGATCGGGCTCCATATGGTTTATTATTAAGTAATCCAAAGCCCTACCATTAAGAAGATGTCTGATCTTATCAAAAAATTCTGAGATTTTACTTTCTTTAACAGTATCTATCAATGCTGTTTTCTCATCTAAAATTAAATAAGAATTATAACTTACACCTTTATCAAGAGGCCAAAGATTTTCAAAAAGTGCTGTATCTCTGTCATTAACACCTACATAATAAATATCATCGGTAATTTTTACAGAACTATTCATAACTATCTCCTCCTAAAATCATTATTATACTCAGTTTAGAAATTCTAAAAAGCTCATTTTACATACGTTTTGTATTTGATTTTGTTACAAAATACCCCACCGACTTCTAATCTTCTCTAATTCTTAATTTCTTTAACATGTTGGGTGCTTGTACAAATAAAATGGGGGGAGGGATTCGCTCTGGACCAACTCTAAATTTAACGTTATTAATCCACGTTTCTAATGATTATTATAACATAATAATCATTAAAATATTGAACAATTCTTAAAAAACTCATGTAAACTTTTACTTTTATTTTTTCTATCTCCTTGACATTGCCAACTAAATATGTTATGATTGAAAAAATAAATAGATGATTTCCTTATCAAGAGTGGTGGAGGGACTGGCCCTGTGAAACCACGGCAACCTGCATAAAAACAATTTATGCAAAGGTGCCAAATCCTGCAGGAAGTTTTCCGGGAGATAAGGAGAGGGAAAATAAGAAAATAATTAACCTCTTCCAAGCAATAACCGGAAGAGGTTTTTTTGTACCTTGCGAATATTACTCTACAGTCAAAATAAATGTTACAAAATCTGGAGTTTAGTGGATTACAGGGCGGCAGCCCTAACAACTTATCTATAATTTCCACTTATAATACAAAAATAAGAACGCTTTAATTACAATATTGGAATATTTAGCGGGTTACAGGGCGGCAGCCCTAACAACTTATCCATAATTTTCCACTTATAATACAAAAATAAGAACGCTTTAATTACAATATTGGAATATTTAGCGGGTTACAGGGCGGCAGCCCTAACAATTTATCCATAATTTTCCGCTTATAATACAAAAATAAGAACGTAATTAATCACTAGGAGGGAGATTAAATGAAAAAGAGTAAAACATTAGGAAAGGTTTTTGTATCACTGATTCTTCTTGTAGTATTATTTTCTGTTGTTGGATTTTCTGCAGCAAAAAGTAAGAGTTTTAAAGTTGGTGCCTCTCCAGTTCCACATGCAGAAATTTTAGAATTCGTCAAAGATGATTTCGAACAAAAAACCGGGGTTAAATTAGACATCATTATTTTTACTGATTATGTTCAACCAAATCTAGCTCTAGCAGACGGTTCAATTGATGCAAATTATTTTCAACATGAACCATACTTACTAACCTTTGTCAAAGAACGTAAAATTGAAGGTTTAGTCTGTGCTGCAAAGATTCATGTTGAACCTATGGGTTTTTACCTAAAAAAGGATTTAAAAGACCTTAAAAAAGGCGATATAATTATAATTCCAAATGATGTTACTAATGAAGGAAGGGCTCTTTTGCTTTTGGAACAACATGACTTAATAAAACTTAGAGAAAGAGAAGATCCTTTAGTTGCTACAGTAAAAGACATAGTTGAAAATCCATATAATTTGACCTTTAAAGAACTTGAAGCGCCTTATTTACCAAGAACATACAAAACCGATAAAAACGTAGTTGGTGCAGTAATAAACACAAATTATGCAATGGAAGCTGATTTAAATCCTCTAAAAGATGCTGTGTTTTTTGAGGGAGCAGAATCTCCATACGCAAATATAATAGCTGTTCGCGAGGAAAGACTAAACGATGAATTAGTTAAGGCTCTAATAGAAGTTTTAACAACTGATAAAGTCAGAAATTTTATACTCGAAAAATATAATGGAGCTGTAGTCCCTGTTTTTTAGTTAATTTTAATATAAAAGGAGATAGGTAATTGTTAGAAATAAAAGACTTAAACCTAATATACGAAGATAATTACCATGTTCTAAAGGATATTAACTTTAAAGTTGAAGATGGAGAAATCGTTGGCATTATTGGGCTTTCTGGAGCAGGAAAAACATCTCTTTTGAGAACCTTGAACCTGCTCCAGGTTCCTACTTCTGGTAAAATCTTATTAGACGGTGTAGATCTAACATCTTTAGATAAAGAAGAGTTACGAAAGATTAGAAAAAAAATTAGCATAGTATTTCAACACTTTAATCTATTAAGCTCTAGAACAGTCTTTCAAAATGTTGCTTTACCACTTGAAATTGAAGATCTTTCAAAAAAAGAAATTGAAGAAAAAGTGAATAAAATGCTTGAAAGCATGAATCTTATCCCAAGAAAAGACGCCTATCCATCACAATTATCTGGTGGTGAAAAACAAAGAACTGCTATAGCTCGAGCACTAATAAGTAATCCTGATATTATATTGTTCGATGAACCAACTTCATCGCTAGATCCTAAGACTACTCAAAAGATACTTGATTTGATTTTGGAAATTAACCAATCTACTAGGAAATCTATATTAATCGTAACTCATGAAATGGACGTGATTAAAAAAATTTGTGACAAAGTAGTATATTTAAAAAATGGTTATGTAAACTTTGTAGGGCCTGTTCACGAATTTTTCATTGAAAAAGAAACAGAATTAAACAATGAATTTTATCAAGAAATCAATATTGACTGGAGCAAGACTTGGGAGATGGTACGAAATAAAAATCAAAAGCTATTAAAAATAGTATTTTGGGGAAGTAAAACCCACGAGCCTGTTTTGTACGACGTTGCTAAAAAATATGATGTAAGTGTAAATATTTTGTACGGAAAAATAGAACATTTAAAAGATAGTCCTTACGGAACAATGATTATTGCTATTAATTCTGATAATTCTCATGTCGAAAATTTTTTGAAAGAGTTATCAGAGAATGTGTATAAAGTTGAGGTGTTGAACTAAAATGGTCCAAGATCTTATTTTTGCTACTTTAGAAACCTTGTATATGACTTTAGTATCAGCACTATTTGCAATATTACTAGGTATACCTTTAGGAATTGCTTTGTATATGTTATCTAAGAGTGAGAAAAAGTCATCAAAAACCTTTTACTCTGTCCTTGATTGGGTTGTAAATATATTTAGATCTATCCCATTCATTATATTAATAATACTTATAATTCCATTAACTCGATTGCTTACAGGAACAATAATCGGGTCAACAGCTGCAATAGTACCTTTAAGCATAGCTGCTATCCCATTTATGGCAAGATTAGCAGAGAATTCTTTTAACAACCTCTCACAAGGGCTTTGGGATACTGCTGTGTCTATGGGTATGACAAATTGGCAGTTTATCTCGAAAGTATTATTGCCTGAAACTGCCTCAGAAATGGTCGCAAACATCACACTCCTTATAATTAACCTGATAACTTATACAGCAATAGCTGGAGCAGTTGGCGCAGGTGGCTTAGGAGCCATGGCAATTAACTATGGATACCAAAGGTTCAGGATGGATGTTTTAATTTATGATGTTATTATATTGGTACTTTTAACTCAAGTTATACAGTTTGCCGGAACAAAAATAGCTAATTCTCTTAGAAAATAAAAAGCCAGGGAAATCCTGGCTTTTTGTTAATATATTTTAAAATCTATTTATTTGTAAATTTTTTCTCTATTTCTAGAACAAGTGCCTCTGCTGTAGCTAAATTTGTTGCAAGAGGGATGTTATGTACATCACATATTCTCAATACTGCAGATACATCAGGCTCATGTGGTTGAGCAGTTAGTGGATCTCTTAAGAAAAGCACGAAATCAATTTTACCAGATACTGCCAAAGCACCTATCTGTAAGTCTCCCCCTAATGGACCAGACTCAAAGGTTTGTATTTCAAGACCTACTTTATCTTTTAAAACCGAGCCTGTTGTTTTTGTAGCATAGAGTTTGCACTGAGAAAAGACATTTTTCCATTCTTTAACAAACATCACAAGATCTAATTTTTTCTTGTCATGAGCAATAAGTGCAACGTTTACCATTTTAACTAATCCCCCTTTACATTAAAAGCTTATTAACGAAATTAAAAATCCGCTTCGCTTAAGGCTAAAATAAGTTCTACAGTATCAACTACATCACTATAGCAAATCATTTCATGAGGAGAATGTATGTATCTTGTAGGAATAGAAATAGTACAACTAGGAATCCCAGATTTTGTTCTTTGATATCCTGCTGCATTTGTACCTCCTAAAGTTAGCACCTCAAGTTGATATTTTATGTTATTATTAACTGCAGTATCTTTTATCCAATCAACGACTTCTCTGTCACTAACAGAAGCTAGATCTTTAATTTTTATACAAGGTCCATATCCAAGTTTCATGCTCATTCTCTTTAGCGCTTTAGGTGTATCTAATGAATCTGTGACATCTATAGCAATAGCCCTATCTACATTATAATCGTAAGCTGAGACGAATGCACCTACTAGTCCAACCTCTTCCTGTACAGTGAATGCGAAAATAACAGTATGTTTATTGTCTTTCATTTGTTTTATAGTTTCTATAAGTGAAGCGCATCCAATTCTATCATCTAATGCTTTAGATAAGCAGTATTCTCCATAGTCAACAAATCCATCGGCAAATACCCCAAATGTACCTATAGGGGCATACTTTTCAGCTTCTTCTTTTGAAGAAACACCTATATCCACATAAATATTGTCTAAAGACACATTTTTATAGTTTTCTCTCAGTTCTTTATCAGTCTCACCTTCAATACCTACAACACCTATTCTTCCTTTAAAATTCAATCTAGCTCCAACAAGATTAAGAGGAAATTGCCCCCCAACTTGTTCTATCTTTAAGAATCCCCCATCTATTATATGAGTAACTACTACCCCAATTTCATCCATATGTGCATCAAATAATATGGTTTTTCCGGAGTGCCCTTTTTTTATTGCTATAAGATTTCCTAATTTGTCAATCTTAATTTCATCTACATAATCTTCTATTTCTTTTTTAATAAACTCTCTAACTTCATGTTCTCTGCCGCTTGGTCCATATAGTTCGGTTATATTTTTAATGAGCTCTTTCATAATTTACCCACCTTTCATTGTTAGTAACTAATTCTTTTACCAATGAATAAGTATTATTATAATCATCTATATTCAGTATTGCTAGTGGCGAATGTATATATCTACAAGGCACAGATATTACTCCAGCTGGAATTCCATACATGGTCTTAGCAAGTTTCGCAGCATTCGTGCCTCCTGCTGTTCTCATTTTATATTGAAATTTGATGTTTAAAGCCTTTGCAGCATTTACAATTGTTTCAAACATTTCTTTTTTTATTACCAAACCACTGTGCATAAAAGTAATAACTGGACCATTTCCTATATGAGTCGCCCACTTTTCAGGCGGATTTTCAGGATTGTCTCCAGCGGTTGTTCCTTCTAATACAAGTGCAAAATCAGGTTTAATTCTTGCGGCTGCAACTCCTGTTCCTCTTAATCCAACTTCTTCTTGAGTTGCAAAGTTGAAATAGGTATCAAATGCTGGTTGTAATTTGTTTTCATAGATATAATCAATTATATCTAGCATAATAGAACAACCAACACGATCATCAAAAGCCTTTGATAAAGCATAATTACCTTCTTCAACATAGGTTGTATCAAAGGTAACCATGTCACCTAAATTAACTTTTTTACTTGCTTCCTCTTTGCTAGAAAATCCCGCATAAACTTTTATTTCTTCGTATTTAACCACTCTTTTGATATCTTTATCTAAATGGATAGGAGTTGAATTAACTACCGCATTCAAAACTCCTTCTATCTTTAATCGTTGACTTTTAATAACACGAGGATCAACCCCACCAACTGGAGAAATTCCTAAAGTGCCATCATCATTTATTTTCGTAACCATAAATCCTACTTCATCCATGTGTGCATCTACCATCATCTTTTTGGATGAATCCTTTCCTTTAACAAAGCAAATTAAGTTGCCTAAATTGTCAATAGTTATATTGTTGACTTTACCTTCTACTTGTGATTTTATATATTCTCTAACCTTTTCTTCTCGAGACGATATCCCAGATAATTCGGTAAGATCTTTTAGATATTTTCTCATACGTTCAAACTTCCCTTCGTTTTTAGACTCATATTTAATGCGAACATAGCAAGTAATTTGGCTGCTCTATCAATATCGTTTATATTTACAACTTCACTTGGTGAATGCATATTTAGAATAGGTACGGAAACTAAACCTGTTTTTATTCCCTGCCCAACAATTTGTACAATATCCGTTTCAGTTCCACTTCTACTAGGAACCGCTTCTATCTGATATTTTATATTATTATCTTTGGCAGTTTTTACTAAATCATCATATACACATCTGTTAATCGGTGCTCCTATAGTAATTACGGGACCTTCACCTATTTTAAAAGATTCAACATTTTCAGGAAGTCTCTCTCCAAAAGTTACATCCACAACTACAGCATAGTCAGGTTGCAGATATTCAGCAGCCCCTTTTGCCCCAACTAATCCTACCTCTTCTCCTTTGTTAAAAGAAAGCATCAATTGTCCATCAAATTTAAGATTTTGTAGATATTCAAACGATTTAATAAGAACGGCAACGCCTGCTCTATTATCTATTGCCTTTCCAACTATCTGGTCGTTCTCTAAATCTTTTGCCTCAACATTAATAACACCAATATCACCTACATTTATATCTTTCGTTCCACCTGAAACTGAGAAATCTACAAAAAGCTCATCAAAAGAGGGAGATTTATCTTTATCTTCAGGCTTTTGTAAATGAGGTGCCAAAAATCCTATTACCCCTAATTTTTCCCCATTCTCAGTTCTAAAACACACCCGTTTACCTACCAAGGTTCTAGGATCTACTCCACCAACTGCTTCGATTCGTGCAAACGTGTCATCTATAATATTGGAAATAACTATCCCAATTTCATCAACATGAGCAAAAAAGGCAATCTTAGGATTACCTTGGCCATAAGTAGCTACTAAATTACCTATTCCTATTTTTTCTAACTTGATATCTTGATTTATTTCTAGCAAAAACTGTTCAATTAATGGAAATGTACAGTTTTCAAAAGAGGTAACTCCAAAAGAATCGGAAAGATTTTTAATTAAGTCTTTAGTGTCCATTATTCCCCTCCTTATGAGTCGTTGACTTATAGTTCTAGAGTTTCGACTAACGCTTTATCTCCTTCTACTCTTATTGATATGGGGGTTTTTGGCCATTCATAGTTGTAGAAGGGAATACCTGCAATCTCGACTAATGGTGATTCCATCTCGTAGGCGATTATGAAGACATTTTTCTTGTTTGTTATACCGGCTCTGACTGTACCAAACACTTTTCCAAATATTATCACACTTCCCCCTGCGTTGACCTCAGCTCCTTGATTGACATTACCAAAAATTATTATGTCTCCAGGATTTTGTACTACTTGACCTGATCGTAAATGTTTTCTATATATCTTCGTACTGGAAAGGGTTAGTTCTTTGTTTCCTACTTTACCTTCTGGCAACTTACCAAAATAAGCACCTGCGACATTCAAGTCAAAATTTTTGGCAAATTTGATTATGCTGTTTATTAGATTGTATTGCGATCCATCTTCAAAGTAAACATAAAAGCTGTCACCTATGTTAAAAAAACTTTTCATCTTAACAAGTTCTTTTTTAAAACTCTCGAAGAGGTCTTTTTGTGTATGACCTTTTGCAAAATAAAATATAATTTCACCATCTATTATTTTTGCGTATACTAGTTCATCCATTCTAACCCCTCCTAACCATACCAAATTTTTTAATAGAAACTACATATATAATAACACAATTTTTTGTAAAAGATGCTGAAATTTAAAAATTTAATTACAGATTTCAAGCCCAAAAGAAAAGATTGACCCTGATTTAAAAATGTGATACAATCTTACAGAAAAGATTTTTATTAGAAATAAAAGATAAAAAATGTTTGTTATGTTTTATAAAACTAACGCATATTTTGGAGGTGTTTTATGTACGAAAAGATCCTTAATTTTGTAAACTTTGGTCCTGCTGGCGCCTCAGATGCTCAAGGAGTCACCGAGCAAGCTCAAGCAGCACCCGGTGGAGGTTTTGGTAGCCTTATTTTTCTACTAGTTATTCTTGTGTTGATGTGGGTAATGTTATTTTTACCTCAAAGAAGACAAGAAAAAAAGCATAAGGAAATGATTTCCTCTCTAAAAAAAGGAGATAAGATTGTTACTTCTGCAGGTATTATAGGTAAAATTGTTTCTATTTCAAATGACACTATACGAATAGCTACAGGAGATAGGACCGAAATAGATATAACCAAGAATGCAGTGGCTGGTATTTTATCTTCAAAATCTTCTGCTGAAGAAAAAGTTTCAGAAGAAGAAAACCCTGATGAAAAAGAAGACGTAGAAAAGAAAAAATAATATTTCCTATTTCTTTTTTGTTTTTTATTTTTTATTGAAAAGGGGTGAAATAGTTGAAAAGTCGAAGAATACTACTAATACTCTCTGTGGCAGTATTCATTTTTGCTTTACTTGGGATAGTTCTTCCTCTTTCAGAAAATAAAAATAATATTAGTATCTTTAAATATTTACCTAACATTAAGTTGGGTCTTGACATTCAAGGAGGAAGCTCTCTAGAGTACAGCATGGCGATTCCTGAAGGCGCTCGTGCTGAAGAGATAGTTAATAACGTCATAGCTGTTTTAAGAAGAAGATTAGACAGTGCAGGCTACACAGAAGCAGTTGTTTCAGAAGTTGTTGTAGGGGGAGAAAGACGGGTAAGAGTAGAAATACCCGGAATTTCAGATACCAGAAGAGCGGAAGAACTTATAGGAAGCAAAGGAAAATTGTATTTTGCAGAAGTTATTGAAACGATAGAATCATCTACTCCACCTCAAATAACAAGGAATAGAAAGGTTAAAGTTGATGGAGAAGAGATTGATTTATATAGTTATGTTAGAGATAGCAGAAATCCAAATGTATGGTATCGTGTAAAAAATGTGTTCGAATTCGGTACTGAACCTTTTCAAATAACTGGTCTAGATGTTACAGATGCACGTGCCTCTTTAAATCCACAAGGCGGCGGTTTTGTCGTCAATTTAAGTTTTAGTAATCAAGGAAAAAATAAATTTGAATTAGCAACAGCTAACTTAATTGGTAAACAAATTGCAATTATATTAGACGATGAGGTAATAATTGCCCCAGTAGTTAGAGATAAAATCTCTGAAGGTAGGGCGGAAATAAGCGGAATAGAAAGCGTACAAGAGGCCCAAAATATTGCTGTATTAATTAAATCTGGTAATCTACCTGTTGATTTAATTAAATTCCAAGAAAATACTATTGGCCCAACTTTAGGTAGAGATGTCGTAACTACAATAGTAAATGCAGGAATTATAGGTCTTGTAATTGTCATGGTTTATTTGATTATTTTTTATGGTTGGATGGGATTTGTTGCCGATATAGCACTTCTATACAACACTTTATTATTACTTGGAGTCTTAAGCTGGTCAGGCGCAATTCTTACGTTACCTGGTCTTGCAGGTATAATTCTAACCTTTGGAACTACGGTCGATGGAAATGTAATAATTTATGAAAGAATAAAAGAAGAGATGAGAGTAGGTAGACCTCCTTTGACTGCTATTAAATTTGGATTTGACAAGGTCTTTTCAACTATTCTTGATGCCAATATAACAACAGTCTTAGCTGGCATAGTTCTATACTTTTTAACTTCTGGAAGTATTAGAGGATTCGCTGTTACCTTGATAATAGGAGTTTTAGGTTCTATGTTTACAAACTTAGTAGTCACAAGAGTCATATTAGAAGGATCCTCAAATATGATCAAACCTGAAAAATATTTAAAAGGTATAGTGGTAGGAAAAGGGGGGAATGAATAATGCCTAACTTAAATATAGTTGGAAAAAGAAAAATATTCATTTATCTCTCATTAGCTTTTATTATTTTTTTTGTTATAGTAATTTTTGTTAAAGGATTCAACTTCGGAGTTGATTTTTCTGGAGGAAGTGAGATTGTAATTTCAACCCAGGAAACTTACACTATAGACCAATTAAGAGATGCTTTACAAAAAATTGACCCTTCATATGCAACAGCAAAAATAGTTTCTGTAAAACCATCCGATGAAGAGATTACAAAGAATTTTTATGTTATAACCGTCAAAGATTCATTCCCTTCTTCTCAGATAAAAGATGAATTTATAAACTCACTTTCCACTTATCTACAATCTTCTGATTTAGAAGTGGAACAGTTTAATGACGTATCTGGTTATGCAGCAAAAGAAATTCGATCATTTGCATGGTATGCAATAATTGCTACGTTAGCCGTACTTCTAATTTATATTACCATTAGATTCCAATTTTCATTTGCAATTGGGGCTATTCTTGCTTTAGCCCATGATGTAATAGTAACTTTAGGTTTCTACTCATTATTTGGAATAGAAATGAATTTAATGGCTATCGCCGCATTTCTAACATTAGTAGGGTATTCACTTAATAACACTATCGTTGTTTATGACAGAATCAGGGAAAATCGAGCAAAAAGTCGAGCAACACCTATAGAAGAAGTGATGAATCAAAGCATCAATGATGTTTTGGTAAGATGTTTGCATACCTCTATAACAACCTTTATTGTTGTATTTTTGATGTTATTAATGGGAGGAAGATCTATTGCTTCGTTTGCCTTTGGTTTAACTATGGGCGTTGTAGTTGGAACTTATTCTTCGATATTTATAGCAAGCCCTATTGTAATTCCAATGATGAAAGACAAAAAGAAGGGTACCAAAAAATCTTCTTCAAAAAGCCGTTAATCTATTTTTTATATTGTACGTTAAAATAAAAGAGCCCTTATTTATCCGGGCTCTTTTATTTTTGATTCTATTGTTTGTTATTATATCTTAAATCTCTTAACTAAAGCCTCTAGTTCAGATGATAATTCACTCAACTCTTTTGCACTTTCGTTTATCTCTACCGATTGATTTAGTTGTCTGTCTATTACCTTTCTTGAGTTTTCTAGTTGTTCACTTATCTCTGAGACTGCCCTGGCTACCCTTTCTATCGCTGAACTCATCTCTTGTGCACTTGCACTTTGTTCTTCTGCACTTGCTGTCATGTTTTCTATCCCTTGATTCATCTTTTCTATTCTTTCTCTTATGTTATTGAAACTCTCTAGTACATTGTCCATTTTTTTGTTCACTTCTTCTATCGTTTCTACTACTTTGTTTGTTGAGTCGTTTACTTTCTTTGTCCCTTGCGTTATGTTTGTTAGTATCTGACTTATTTCGTCTGTCGCGTTTCTTGACTCTTCGGCTAACTTTCTTATTTCATCTGCTACTACTGCAAATCCTCTTCCAGCTTCTCCTGCCCTTGCTGCTTCTATCGCTGCATTTAAGGCTAGTAGATTCGTTTGTTCCGTTATCGAGTTTATCGTTTCTACTATGCTTTGTACATCTTTTGCGTTCGTTGCTAGTTGGGTTACTTCTTCTTGGCTTTCTTTTGTCCTTTCTACTGCTTCTTTTACTATTTCACTTATGCTTAGTATTGTTTGACTTCCTTCTTGGGCTGCTTTGTTTGTGTTTTCTGCTTCTTCACTTAATCTTTGGGCATCTCGCGATACTCCTTGCGCCGCTCTTGCTACTTCATCTACTCCTTAGGTTACTTCTTCTACATTTCCTGCTGTCTCTTCTGCATATGTCTGTATCGTATCCATTTGTCTTTTTAGTTCTTCTGAGTTTTCTCTGCTTTCTTGGGAGGTCTTGGTTAGGTTGACTGAGGATTCTTGTACTTTGTCTGAAGCTTGTCTTATCGATCCCATTGAATTTCTTAGTTCTTTACTCATCTCTGATAGAGCTAACGCCATTTGTCCTATCTCATCTTTGCTTTTTACTTGAAAGTCTACTGTTAAGTCTCCTTCTTTGAATTGGTTTATCTTGTTTCTTAGTTCAAGTAATGGTTTGGTTATACTGCGTATTAGATATATGACCGTTATTATTGCTACTACAAAGGCTATTACTGTCAGTATTATTGTTAGTAGAATAGATCTGTTATTTTCTTTTATAAACCGAGAACCTAGTGTATCTTGTTGTTCTTTTAATTGAGCCCTTTGTTCTTCTAACAGGTTTAGTATTTCTACCCTTAATTGTTCCATTTCTTGGATTATTGGGTCTTGAGATTCGATTGCTTGAACAATCTTTTCAAAAGTATTCTTAAATTGAGTCACAAATTCTTGAATTTCGGCAAACTTTTGTTTTAAATCGTCTGTAGTAATACCGTATTGCATAGTCAATAAATATGAATCCAATTGATTAAAAGCTGCTAAAACTGAATTTTTATCCCCCTGAGACTTCGATTGAAAATATGTAGAAGAAACTTCAACAAGACTATCTAAACTTTGTAGGAAACTGTCAGAATAAAATACTAAAGTCGATACAAAATTTTTCTGGGCTAAATCTTTAAATTCAGCTATATATTGAGATAATTCTATATACATATTGCTAAAATCTTGATTTATGAGCCTTTCCTTTTCATTATTTAATTGAACTATACTATTAAAAGAACTCTCATAAATATTTATTTTATCTATCAAATTTTGAAGTTCGCTGGCTTCTCCTGTAGAATTAGAAATAGCATCCTTAACATATGAAATACTTTGAAGAAAACTTTTTGCCATTTGATTATCGTAACTAACAACATAATCCTTTAAAGCTAGTGAGGCATTAAAAAAGTTAATTTCTACTTGGGAAATCACAGCCGTTCGATCAGAAAAGACTGTGTAACTTTCTAATCCATCGTTCGATTTAATCAATGAAAAGATATTAAAAATAACCGTAACACCAAAGAATACCAACATTACCGAAATAATTAAAATGATCCTGCCTTTAATAGTTTTTAGAACCATTTAACTAACCCCCTTATCCATAAAAAGTTTTTAATTCTGACTTTGTATATTAAAAATTTTGATATAAAATTGTTTCGATACGTATAAACAAAAAACGATAAGGTTTTTTTGTAATTACTTTATTCTATATTGTATTATAATATATAAATGAAATAAAAATAAATCAATTGGTTAAAAATTTCATTAATACCATTAATTAGTTTTTTGAATTTATACTGGGTCTAGGGCGGAGCCCTTTTCCTTTCCCAATACAAGTACCAAAAAAGTTCGCTATTATTAATTATTTTTTTTTGAATTTATGCTGGGTCTAGGGCAGAGCCCTTTTCCCTTTCCTGATACAAGTACCAAAAAAAAGATTTTAGAATTTCTAAAGTAGGCAGTGATTAGGTAAAAGGAGGTAATGATTTTGCAAGGAAAGATAGAAATTATTGAGGTAAAAAAAGAAAAACAGTACTATTTCGCAAAAATAAACCATTCTCCATTTTATCCAGATGGAAAAGGAGGACAAATTGGAGATAGAGGTTTTGTAGGAGAAGCTAAGATAGTTGAGGTTCGAGATGATGGATTGTTGCTAGATAGAGAAATCAATATTGGAGAACATGCATTTGAGATTGATGAAGATAGAAGATTTGAAATATCTCAACAACATACAGCTCAACACATTTTATCAGCTGCTTTTGAGAAAATTGCCGATTTAAAAACAGTTGGTTTTAAAATGGGTGAGGAACATTCCACCATTGACTTAAATGGAATAGATATTGACGATAAAATTTTTAGCGAAGCTGAAAATCTTTCTAATAAAATAATCGCAGAATGCATCATAGTTGAAGAGATAACTACGAGTAAAGAAGAGGCAAATCATTTTACTTTACGAAAACCTTTAAGCGAGAAGGTAGAAGGACCCGTAAGAATTATAAAAATTGGAGAGTTTGATGAGTCTGCATGCGGAGGCTTTCATGTTAAAAATACAGGTAATATTAATTTACTTAAAATCATTAATACCGAGAAAGTTAAAGGAAACTTAACTAGGATATACTTTGTGGCTGGAAAAAGGGCTTTACAAGATTACTCCTTAAAACATAACTTAATAGAAAAACTCTCTTTGAAACTTACATCTGGTATCTCTCAATTAGATGAAAAAATTGAGATATTAATCCAAGAGAACAAGGAATACAAAAATAAAATTAAAAAAATTTGTGAGTATGCCGCGCCTTTCATTGTAAATGAAATAATTAAAACTCCTTTAATTGTAAAAGAACACAAAATTATTTATTATAAAAAAGAAAATGATATTGCTGATTTTATTAGTAATCTTGTTGACTTAAATGAATACACTTTAATCGTTGAAGATCAAGAAAACAGTACTTTTATCATTTTTTCAAAGAAGATTAATTGTAAAGAATTTATTAATAGATTAAAAGAAAAATATGATATAAAAGGTGGAGGAAGCGAGGTACGAGGAAACATAAAAGGAAAAATAAGTCTAGATCAAATAATTGATAATCTAAAATAACTAAGCGGGCGAAACGAGGTAAATAACACCACCAAACTCGAATCGCCCAAAATTATTAACGTTTTACTATAATTATAATTATTACTAACCTGTTATTTTTCCCAATTTTTAACCCTATCTACAGACTTTTTCCAACCCGCATACAACTTCTCTCTATCTTCTTCTATCATGTTTGGTTGAAAACATTTTTCGCATCTCCATATCTTCTTCAGTTCTTCTCTATCTTTCCAATAACCTACAGCTAGTCCTGCTAAAAAAGCTGCACCTAAAGCAGTAGTTTCAACAATCAAAGGCCTTTCAACCTCAATTCCTAATATATCTGCTTGAAATTGCATAAGAAAATTATTTTCTGAAGCGCCACCATCTGCTCTTAACTTTTTTAAGGAAAGTCCCGAATCTTTTTCCATCGCTTCTAAAACATCTTTTGTACTGTAAGCAATCGATTCTAGAGTGGCTCTGATTATATGTTCTTTTCTTGAACCACGCGTTAACCCAAATATAGCTCCTCTTGCATACATATCCCAATATGGAGCACCTAGACCTGTAAAAGCTGGAACAAAATAAACTCCGCCATTATCTTCAACCTTTGTAGCAAAATATTCAGAATCAGCAGATGTATCAATTAATCTCAACTGATCTCTTAACCATTGAATAGCGGCACCTGCTACAAACACCGATCCTTCTAATGCATATTCAACTTTTCCGTTTAATCCCCAAGCAATTGTTGTTAATAAACCGCTTTTTGATTTGACGGGTACCTCAGAGGTATTCAATAACATGAAACAACCTGTGCCGTAAGTATTTTTTGCCATGCCTTTCTCAAAACATAGTTGTCCAAAGGTAGCAGCTTGCTGGTCTCCGGCAATTCCACTTATGGGAACATTTGCACCGAAAACACTTGAGTCAGTATAGCCATATATTTCACTAGATTCTTTAACCACTGGAAGTAATGATCTTGGAATATCTAACATATTTAGTAAATCATCATCCCATTTTAAATCAAAGATGTTATATATCATTGTCCTTGAGGCATTAGTGTAGTCAGTTACGTGTACTTTCCCTCTTGTAAGCTTCCAGATTATCCAAGAATCTACAGTTCCAAATCTCAATTCACCATTTTCAGCTCTTTTTCTAACTCCTTCAACATTGTCTAAAATCCACTTGATTTTTGTACCTGAAAAATATGCATCTATTAATAAACCTGTTTTATTTCTAATCAATTCTTCATAACCTTTTTCTCTTAACCCATCACAAATTGACGATGTTCTTCTGTCTTGCCACACTATAGCATTGTACACAGGCTCTCCAGTTTTTGCATCCCAAATAATGGTAGTCTCTCTTTGATTGGTAATCCCTATCGCTGATATTTGCTCAGGTTGTATATTAGAAACCCCTAAAACATTTGCTATTACACCTATAGTTGTTCCCCAAATTTCATCAGGATTATGTTCCACCCATCCTGGTTTTGGATAAAGTTGAGAAAATTCACGTTGCGAAGAATTTACTATGTTTCCTTCATGATCAAATATGATGGCTCTTGAACTTGTTGTACCCTGATCGATTGATAATATATATTTGTTCAATTTTTCAACCTCCTGACCAAAAAAATTTACGCACTTTAAAATCTTTTTTAAGCATCTATAATTTAAAAATCCTTATCAATAGAACTGATATTAACCCAGAAGCAAGTGGTGTTCCTATCCATCCAAATACGATCTTTAATATCAGCTTATAGTCAAAAGTTTTAGTACCAGTCGCTAACCCTACACCAATGATTGAACCTATAATTGCCTGTGAGGCACTAACAGGTATACCTATTAGTGAGAATAACCATAACGACACAGAAACACCAAAAATAGATATAGCAGATGAAAAGTGGTCCATCTCCAAAATACCTTTTCCCACAGTATATAATACTTTTTGATTTGTTGTAAATATACCTACTGCAATAGATAAACCTCCAATTATGCTTAAAATCAATGGACTTAACAATACATCGGTAAATACTCCTGTAACATTTGCTACGTTGTTAGCACCTAATGAATAAGAGCTATAGACAATAACAAACCATGTTAACACTCTTATAAACATATCTTGAGTTGCTAGAGTTAAAAATTTTCTAAAGAAAAAAGCAATAACTCTATATAAAATATAAGAAAAAAATATAGCACCTAAAGGCGTTAATAACCAAGATACAAATATTCCTACTAATAAACCAAGATTCACTTGCCCTTTTAAAATACTCGCCCCTATTAATGCTCCAACAACTGCTTGAGTTGCAGAGGCAGGAAGAGCTAATAAGGTCATTATCATCATAGTCAAAAAAGCGCTAAACATTGATAATGAAAGATATCCTACTTCAAGATTTGTTAATTGACCCAGTGTCTTTAAACCTGCACCTCCTCCGATAATAGCGCCTATAAAAACAAAAATTGAGGCAACAATTCTTACCTTTTTATAAGAAACGAGCCCCGATACTACAGGTGGTCCAAATATATGTCCAGCATTGTTGGTACCTAAGGACCAACCTAATAAAAGAGAAGGTATAATATATAAAAAAATCATCCTGGAAAGTTCCTCCCTCAGAAATCAATAATAATATCAATAAAAAAAGCCTACTTTTGCTATATTATCTAGCAATAATAGGCTTTTCTCTCAATCACTAGCCATAATCTTAATATTAGTAAACATTAAAAGTTTCTTTATTCTATCATTTTATTTAACTTGTGTCAAAGTTAAATATAACTAATTATACTAAAACATAAACGATTAAAATCGTTTATGTGGCAATTTTGAGGATTCTTTCATATTTTCACATTTTGCTTGAAAAATGATATAATAATTAGGTATGTAATTTTATAAACACTATATTATTCATATCATCTAGTGGAGGTTAAAAAATGAAAAAAAGCCTAGTGATCTTCTGTTTAGTTGCTTGTATTGTTTCTGCTTTCGGTTTTAAAGCTATTATGGTTACTGACGCTGGTGGTTTAGGAGACAGATCTTTTAACGACGGTACTTGGGAAGGCATACAAATGGCGATCAGAGAGTTAGATGGTGTCGAAGGAGACGTCTTTGTTTCTAAAGAACAAACAGACTATTTACAAAATCTTACTAAAGCCGCTGAACAGGCAGATGTTGTTATAGGCGTGGGATTTTTAATGTCTGATATACTGTTCAATGTGGCTGCACAATATCCTGATACATATTTTATAGGAATTGATATCGAACCATCTCCGGGTCAAAACGTTCCACCTAATCTTGCATTATACACTTTTAAGGAAGAAGAGGGTGGATTTTTACTTGGATATATAGCAGCTTCAATGTCTAAGACAAATACAGTTGGATTCATTGGTGGGTTAGAAGTGCCTCCTGTTAAGAGATATGAAATAGGATATAGAACAGGAATAAAAGCATATAACCAGATAAAAAATGCAAGTGTAGAATGTATAACAGGTTATGTTGGAAGTTTTACAGATGCTTCAAAAACCAAACAAATTGCTCTTTCACAGTATGAACGCGGTGCAGATATAATATTTACTGGGGTCACTACTGGGGCGGTAATCGATGCCGCAAAAGAGAAAGGTTCTTATTTCTACGGATTGAATAATAATGCTCCTTTAAACAGTATAATCGATGCTTATTTTGAAAAAGGACGAGGTTATTTTGTAATCGGATACGATATGGATCAAGACTATATGGCACCAGGTTATGTTCTAGTAAGTTCTAGAAAAAAAGTTGATGTTGCAACATTTAATGGAATCAAGTCTGCTAAGGAAGATCGTATTTTTAAATCAGGAGTTCAGGTTTTAGGCTTAGCAGAAGATGGCGTTGGTATTTCTCAAATGAAATATACTAAAGGGCTTGTCCCTAATGAAGTTTTAGCAGAATTAGTCATGCTAAAAAATATCGTAAAAAACGGCGAACTTATTATACCAAAGTCTGAAGCAGAATTAAGTGCCGTCGATTTTAGCGATATTGAGTTTCCTTTTTAAGATTATTTAAAGCTTTCTTGGGTAATATATAAAATATTGTAAAATCTTGTACTTCACACTACACAAAATAATTAATTTTGTGTTATAATGTTTTGATTGATTATTATATTTTTTCTTGGAAGGGGGAATTTAGCTTGAATCTGTGTCATTCCAGAAAAAGGCGCATATTAACCTTTTTTTATCTTATCTTGCTAGTATCTTCTTTTGCAAGTTATTCGGTTGTTACTCATAAGATCCAACAAAATGAAACTCTTTTCAGTATTTCTATCAAATATAACGTATCTATTTCTACAATTTTGGATTGGAATCCGGGAATTTCACCTAACTCGTTAAGAGTTGGGCAATCACTAAAAATACCTCAACCGGATGGTTATTTATACGAAGTTAAAAAGGGTGACACACTTTCGTCTATCGCTAAGCTTTTTTTTGCTGATGTAGAAGACATAAAAAAGATTAACGGCCTTACTTCTAGTACAATCGTTCCAGGTCAAAAAATCTTTATCCCAAATAGCGCAATTGGTAAAGGATTTAATAATGAAAAAAGCATCATTTGGCCAACTTATGGAACAATTTCATCATTATATGGTTACAGAGTAAACCCTATATCAAAAGAGTATACGCTTCACAAAGGTGTAGATATAGCCGCCCCTACTGGAACACCCGTTTTTGCTTCTGAAGATGGTGTTGTTGAGTTTGTAGGAGAAAATAACGGTTACGGTCTAATGATACAAATTGATTCAAATTCTAATACTTTTATTTATGGTCATTTATCTCAAATTAACGTTTACAAAGGACAATATGTTAAAAAAGGTCAACTAATAGGAAGGGTTGGAAGTACTGGAGTTAGCACTGGACCTCACTTACATTTTGAGGTTAGGCGAGAAGATAAGCTTTATGATCCTTTGGTTCTACTTCCATCTCGCAACAATATTTACGTTCTGGATGAAAGAGAAAGTGCATACGGTGTTGGAGGAGAATAAATTAATAATTTTCAACTTTATTCAATAATATTCTATTCCATGTTTTATATGTTTGTTCTAAAACATACCTATCTTTCTTTATAGCATACTGGATCTTATTTTTTATAGCAAGTTTATAGCCTAGATTTAGAGATTTTATAGATTCTTGACGTAACTTTTTCACCCCTCTATATTCCCTGTCATCTCCTGCAGAATCGGAGATGACAAGGATTCTCCCAATATCTCCCATATATTCATAACCACTTGTGTGATAATATATTGCTTCATAAATTTCTTCATCTATTCCATATTTTCGCTTTAAAAACTCCGCACTGATCATTCCATGTAAGAGTATAGGAGCAGCTAACTCGATCTGAGTTATAGGAATATTATATATTCTTGCAATTGTGATGAGTTTTGAAGGCTTCACATCACGAAATAAGTCATGCCCTAGTGCTGCTATTTTTACCCTTTCTTGTGAGATGTTGTGTACTTCTGCCAATTTATTAGAAAAATCTACCACACTATATATGTGATTCAACCTTTCCTTAGAATTTATCATTAGTTTTAAATATTGCTCTATTTCGAGAATAATTTTATTTATATTCAAGATTCAACCTCCTAAAAATTGAAATCTCATTAATGCTAATCTCAACTCGATGCCATCTGCTAAAAAAGTGTTGAGGAGCTATTCCTTGAACAACTATAATTTTCCAACCGCCTTTTTCGATAAACTACCTTTTCTAAGGTACTTATAAGGATAAAATAAAAAATCTTTATTCATGAACAAAAACTTTGCTAGATACGGTTTCGGTTGCAAAAAAAAGAACAAAGGCTAACATCAAAAGAAAAAAAGGAAATAACGAAATACCAATGTGTTCGGCAACAAAACCAAATAAGGGAGGCGTAAAGGTAGAACCAATATAAGCAAAAGCCATTTGAATTCCCATCATTGATTGTGAAAGCTCCTTACCAAATATTCTAGGAGTTTGATGAAGCATGCTAGGATAAATAGGTGCGCATCCTAATCCTATAAGAGATAAACCTATAGGAATTTTCCAAACAGGTAAAGGAAGAACGATTAACGTTATTCCAATGAAAATACCGCTCAGTCCTATTTTAATTAGCTTGGTATTTGAAAATCTAACAGACATAAATCCTGATAAAAAGCGACCTATGGTTATTCCTAAATAATAAATGGATGTCCAAAAAGCAGCAACCTCTGATGACACTCCATAATTATTTACCGCATAGCTACCTACCCAAAGTCCTGTTGTTAATTCTAAAGAACAGTAAGAAAAAAAAGCAAGTAAAGCCATTTTGGCTTTAGGAATTTGAAAAATCTTTGGTAAAGACAATACTTTAATATCATCTTTTTTATTATCTTTGTTTTGTGTTCCCTTTTTTTCTATTTGAGAGTTATTCCAAAGTGGAAGAGAAAACATTAAGGCAATTACTAAAAAGCTTTGGATAATGCCTATTGTTATATAACCCATGTTCCAATTATTTTTCTTTGCAAGCCAAAAAGACATAATTACAGGTCCCGTAGTTGCCCCAACACCCCAAAAACTATGCAACCAATTCATATGTTTTGCTTTATAATGCAAGGCAACAAAGTTATTTAAAGCCGCGTCAACTGAACCTGCACCTAACCCAAGAGGAATTGCAAAAAACAGCAAAGGGATAAATGAATGAGACAATCCAAAACCAATTAAAGCAATAGCTGTCATTGCTACACTTACTAAGGTTACTCTTCCAGTTCCAAACCTTTCTATTAACTTTGCACTCAAAAAACTAGACACAACTGTTCCTAATGAAACTATCATAGAAAGTATCCCAGCATGTGAAACAGGAACAGATAATTCTTCATACATCACTGGCCAAGCAGAACCTAAAAGGGAATCAGGTAAACCAAGACTAATAAAAGATATATAGATAATTATGAGTAAAGCTAGCATGTATTTCTCCTCTTTTAATCTAAACTTCCTACTTTGTACATTATATCATTTTTTATTTATTTCATATCAATTGTTTTCTACTTAATAATAAAATCGTTTAATTATTTTAACCCTTTATCGACTATCTTTTAAGCTGCTTTTATTTTCTTAGTACATAAAACTATGGATAAAATGGCTTTATATTTCTTTATATTATTTAATATATACCATAAATTATATTTATATAATAAATCTAGTAATCAAAATTATTACCAAACTTACAGGAGGGATAAGGATGAAGAAAAGAAGCATTTTATTGGTATTATTAGTTTTTCTAGTTTCTTTGCTTTCTTTTGCTAGTGGAGTAAATAACGTTATTTTTTTCATAGGCGACGGTATGGGAGCAAATCATATGTTGTTAGCAAGTTATTTAGAAGGTTATGAGTTAACTATGATGAAAGCACCATATACTGGTTATGCTTTAACGTATTCAGCTGATAGCAATGTCACAGATTCAGCAGCTGCTGGAACAGCATTAGCTACAGGATATAAAACAAACAACGGTATGATTGGAATACTTCCAAACGGTGAGATAGTTTCAACAATATCAGAAGTTTTAGCAAAAGAAGGTTATAAAACCGGAATTATAGCTACATCAAGAATTACTCACGCAACACCAGCTTCTTATTATGGTCACGTATTGGATAGGGATGATGAGGATAAACTCGCAGAACAACTAGTAAATAGTAACTTGTCAGTTGTTTTGGGTGGCGGCTCAAAAAATTTTAATCCAACTACTAGGAAAGATGGAAAAGATTTAATAGCTGTAGCTAAAGAAAACGGTTTTGATTATATTACATCTAAGCAAGAATTAAATAGCTATAGTGGAGATAAGGTTCTTGGATTATTCAATTCAAATCATATGAATAGCGTTACAGAAAGATCTGACAATGAACCTTTATTACCAGAAATGACTGCAAAAGCTTTAGAAATTCTTTCAAAAGAGGGTACTCCTTTCTTTTTAATGGTTGAAGGGTCTCAAATTGATTGGGAGGGTCACGACAATGATGTTTACGGCGTTTGGAAGGAAGTTGTAGAATTAGATCAAGCTGTAAAAGTAGCTTTAGATTTTGCTAAAGATCATCCTGACACCTTAATAATTGTCACAGCCGACCATGAAACAGGGGGATTAGGTTTATCAACAGGTAGTCCTATGAACTTAGAAATGGTAAGAAGTTATCAAAAAACAACAGATTGGATAATAGCTAATTCAAGTACTTCATCAAAATTAAAAGAGAATGTGAAAAAATTTTATGGATACGAATTAGCTGATAACGAATTAAAGTATGTGGAAAACAGCTCAAATAAAATTGAATCATTGTCAGAAGTAATAAGTAAAAAGGCAAATATGGGTTGGACTACCCACGACCATACCGGGGCATTGGTACCTATTTTAGCTTTTGGATCTGGTTCAGAAGAATTTACAGGAATAATGGATAACACAGAATTTCCAAAAAAGATAGCATATTTATTAGAAGTAACTTTTCCAGATTTGATTCAGATCGTTCCACAGAATTAAAAGAAACTATATACTCATAACTTAATATGTATTAAGAAAGGAGGCATTATTGCCTCCTTTTTTTTTATAATATTACTCACTTATTAAAAAATAATATAGTCTTCTCCCTCTACTTCTAACCCAAACATTAACTCTATATCTTGTTCAATTTGTTCGATTAAATCTAAGAGATAATCTTTATTTTTACTAACCGAAGAAATATAGATTTCAAGGTGATTCTTGGAATCATTGAAGTTCCCTTCAATAATTGAGATATTATATTTCTTTCTTAATCTATTGGTCAAATTCTTTACTATCGATCTTTTATCTTTTAATGAATTCAACCCAAAAAGTTTTATCTTTAATTCTAATTTTAAGCAAAACATCTTTATTGTCTCACCATCTCTTATATTCAATTTTATTTTGTAAGAACTCTTCAAATCTTGCCATAACATATAATAAATCAGATAATCTATTAATATACTTTTTTATAGTAGGAGATACTGTTTCCTTTTTGTCTAAAGAAATTATTCTTCGTTCTGCACGCCTAGCAATAGTTCTACAAATGTCAAGTTTGGACGATTGAGGCGTGCTCCCCTGAATTACAAAACTTTTTAACTGTATCCTTTTTTCAAAATAATCAACATAATTTGTAATTCTTTCTACATCAGATTCTTCAATTGGATGTATATATTGCTTGCCTTTTGAAGCTAATTCTCCTCCAACTTTGAATAAATCATTTTGAAGTTCTTTCAAAATCTTTCTAATTTCTTGTGAATTAACATAATGAGTAGCTTCAGAAATAAACGCACTCAATTCATCTATTGTACCATATGATTCTACTCTCAGATCGTCTTTAGATACACGTTCACCACTCCAAAGAGCAGTTTCTCCACTATCCCCTGTCTTTGTATATATAGACATATTTTTTAATGCCTCCTTTTTAATTAGAAAGGGGAGGGCTCAGCCCTAGGCCCATTATAAATTCAAAATTCCATTCTTAGAGAATCTTCATTTTTAAAATTCTTAAATATAGAGATTTTTTTTCAAAAATACCTTATTTTATACTAAAGAGTAGTGAGGATCGATGTTCTTGAACTTAAGTAACAAATATAAGCTTTTAACCTGCTTATATTAAAAAAAGGGCTTTCGCCCTTTTTTATTATTTGTTTTGTGCTTCTTCTTCCCTTCTTTTTTCTTCGATTATTTTGTTTTGTATATCAGGGCTCACCTCAGAGTAATGTGAAAGTTTCATATTAAAGTATCCTTTACCTGATGAAATGGAACTGAGTCTAGGTGAAAAATCCAGCATCTCAGACAAAGGAACTTCTGCCATTATTTTATCATAGCCTTTTCCTACCGATTCCATTCCCATAGGTCTTCCTCTTCTTGCAGTGACTTCACCTATAACATCTCCTGTATATTGATTAGGAACGAAAATTTCCACAAACATTATAGGTTCAAGAATCACAGGTGAATCATTTTCCATTGCTATTTTAAAAGCGTTTCTAGCAGCAATTTGGAAAGAGATATCAGAAGAATCGACTTCGTGATATGACCCATCAAACAATGTTACTCTCACATCAACAACTGGATAACCGGCCAAAACTCCTTTTTTCATTGCTTCCCTTATCCCTTTGTCAACAGAAGGTATGAAGTTTCGAGGAATGACTCCTCCTACAATTTTATCTACAAATTCATATCCTTGACCTCTTTCTAAAGGTTCTATTTCAATCTTAACATGTCCATATTGACCATGTCCACCGGTTTGCTTTTTATGCTTATATTCTGCTTGTGACTTACTTCTTACGGTTTCTTTGTAAGCAATTTTAGGTTTCCCAACTTCAAAGTTTATACCAAAATTTTTCTTTAATTTTTCAATCATAACCTCAAGGTGGACTGTCCCCATGCCACTTATAACTGTTTCTCCAGTTTCAGGGTCAAACTCCCATTTAAACGTAGGATCGGATTCGGCAATTTTTGCTAAAGAATCTGTAATTTTATCTATCTCATTCTTTGATTTTGGGGTGATAGATTTAGAAATCATTGGTTCAGGAAATTCAGGTAGCTTTATCGTAAAAGGAATTTCTATTGAAGACACGGTCTGATTAATTTTACTAGTTTTTAATTTTGGTATTACAACTATATCTCCCGCAGTTGCCTCTTCTATTTCTTCGTTTTTTTCATATTTTGGAAGATATATATGGGAGATCTTTTCCTTTGCATTTTCTTCAACTATGTAGATTGTCGATCCACCTTTTAAAGATCCTCTTAAAATCCTTATATAAGTCATTTTACCAACAAAAGGATCAACTTCATTTTTTACTATAAATCCCAAAAGAGTGTCTTCATTTTTCAAGTCTATTTCTTGATCATCTTTCGAATAGAATACTCTTTCTAAAGGGAGTGCTCCTAAATCTTTAATGGACTCTATTAATCTATCTAATCCAATGTTCTTAACCCCTGATCCAAAAAGCACTGGGGCGACCTCATGGTTTACATAAGCATTATGAAAGGCTGACTTTATTTCCTCTATAGTTAAGCCTTCTTCGCCAGTTTCAAAATATTTCTCCATTAACTCTTCACTATTTACTACTATATCTTCGATTAGTTCAGAATGATATTCGTTAAAAAGTTTCTCAATATCTTGAGGTATTTCTTGCTGTTTTGTGGGATGACCTTTTATGTCTGAGTATATATAGGTTTCTTTAGTTAAAAGATCGGTAACCCCATTGAAAGATGATCCTTGCCCAACTGGTAATTGCAGTGGTGCAATCTTAATGCTATCTCCAAAATTTTCTTTTAAATCTTTTATTATATGTTGAAAATTTACACCATCTTTGTCCATTTGATTTACAAAAAACATTATTGGCTTGTTTAAATCTTGTGCCATATGCCAAATTCTTTCTGTAGTAACTTCAACACCTGAAGATGCATTGATAACAATTACCACATTATCTACCGCTGTTAAAGCTACTTGAATTTCTCCAATAAATTCTGCTGAACCAGGCGTATCAAAAAAATAATATCTCGTATCATTCACATCCAAAGAAAATATATGATTCGAAAATGTTCCTTCTTTTTCTTTTTCAACTGGATCTCTGTCTAAAAATCTTTGACCTATTCTGTCCGCCGTAGCGTAACTCATCAAGAGAGCGTCTGTCATCGTAGTTTTTCCACACCAATGATGACCAAAAAATCCGACTATTCTTTTGTTGTTAGGATTGTTAATGCTCATGGTATCCCTCCGTTTTATTATCTAATTTTCGTATACACTTAATAATACAGGAATATAATTTCTTGTTTTTCCGTCTTTATAGTTTTGTATATCCGAGTTATAAAAAACTATAGAAGAACTCCCGCCATCTAACAGCATAGCTTTTTCATAGCTTCCAATGTTGAGTAAGAATTTTCTCACTTCATCATAAGTTAAACCAGATTCAGGATTATCATATCCTTCAATAACCATAAACGTAATTATATCTTTTTGATCAATAGCAACCAAAGTTCTAGATGTCTTCCCATATATTATACCATTTGAATAACTTCTCTTCTCGCTTTCATACTGTTCTTGAGTAAAATTGGGATACAACAAAATAGGACCACCTTCTAGTAACAAAATCGGATTTCCGATTATATTCTCACTCTTTTTTAATAAGAAGCTAATCTTAGACCCTGTTGTTATTTTTGACAGATATTTCTCATACTTCTTGTCTATAAGAACGAGCTTTTCTCCTTCTTTTGGAGTAGTTTTGCCCTTTGATATTAGTTGATTCTTTTCATTAAATAAGAGAAATATATAAGCATCTTCACTTTCTTCAATCTTCCCTTTATAATGATTAGTATATAATTTCACATCGCCTTTCCAATTTGAGTTTATCGATTTAACCCAGAAAAGAAGTCCTTCTATTTCAATTTGATACTCTAATTTTACATAGTCAATATCAACTTCATTCTTATCGTTAATAAACAATGCAGGCCTTGAATAAGAGCTTAAATGTAAAAGTTCTCCTTCAGAAATAATGTTCCCTATTGGTTCTAAAGTCTGAGTATCAAAAAAAGAGGCATTAACTGAGAAAATAGGATTTTCCTTTTTCAAAAATGTACTTACATTCGAATAGGTTCCTAAGTTATTAAGATCAACCTTTAACTTATATTTTTTTGGATCTACGGATAATTGATAAATTTTAATTCGTTGTTCATTAAATGTTTCTATTCTTTCTGAATAAGATATCCCATCCTTTGTTTTAGGAACTACTACTTGCTGAGTTGTTTGCTTACTATCTTCTGTAGTTTTACCATTTAACTTAACTTGAAGACTTTTTCCTTCTATGTTAAGGCTATATTTTAAATCGCTTCTAAATCGAAGATAAAAGGTATTATTTGAATAAGTACAATCAGCATTAGAAGGGATTTTCGTTACAGGTGCAACTGGTTTTATAGTTAACAAATAATCCCCAGCATCAGATATCTTGTTTAGATTTATTGAGAGCTCATTTAAATAACTATCAAAAGTTACAGATATCTCGTTTGTTAAAACCTTTAATTCTGTTATTTGAGGTAAAGAAGAAAAGAAAAATATATTATCATAATTTTCAAAATACTGTAACTTCAAAAAAGAGGCTAAAACATCATTTCTAATATACACTTTACCGTTCATACTAATAACAGAGTCATTATACTTATCGATAAAATTAATTTTAGAATAATAATCATTTAAGCTAATTTCTAGCACATCTTTTTTATATATAACATAGATAATCCTTGACGTCTTATTAATTACCATGGAATCGTATTTTGCAAGTTCATCAACGTTAATATAATAATATGCCTGATTTTTTATGGCGTCAATATAAATTGGTGTTTTACTTTGGGAAATAAAAACGGCTTGTGCAGCAAAAATATTTGTAACTAACAACAAAAAAAGAAGTATCGAGATAATTTTTTCCATTACTTTTCCTCCCACGCCGCTTTTGAAAATTAATTAAAAAAGTTAAAAGATACACATATGTTATAAAATTATATAGATTTAATTGGTAATCTGTCTGCCATTTTTTACTCACTACTATTCTAGTACATCAAATATTATGTCATTACAAATGTTCAAAGAGGCTTCTTTTTGAATTGAGTAAGCTTGTCTCAATAAGTCTAATGCAAATTCCACATTACTATTTTCAGAAACAAACAACCTTGCGATAGTTTCTCCGTCTTGTACTTTGTCTCCTAATTTTTTTAGGATCTTCAGTCCAACTGATAAGTCTATTGAATCTTCCTTCTTTTGCCTACCAGCACCTAGATACATAGACGCCATTCCAACTTTTTCTGTGTCAATATAGGTAATATATCCCGCTCTGTCTGCTTTAAAATCTATAATTTCTTTGGAAATATTTAAAACATTGCTAGGATGATCAACAACTTCTTCATTTCCTCCCTGAGCTTTTATCCATTCTTTCATTTTTCTAGAAACAACACCATTTTTTATGTTTTCAACTAACTTTTTCTTAGCTTCTTGATAAGATATTATACCAGACAAATCTGCCATATGTG
This sequence comes from Defluviitoga tunisiensis, assembly GCF_000953715.1. Lineage (NCBI taxonomy): Bacteria > Thermotogati > Thermotogota > Thermotogae > Petrotogales > Petrotogaceae > Defluviitoga > Defluviitoga tunisiensis. The sequence goes on along the minus strand of NZ_LN824141.1, from coordinate 892,689 downwards.
AAGAAATTTCGATACATAGTTTTGTAAAATCTTTTGGTCCATTACCTTTAACAGTATTCACTGCTTCTAATACCTCTAAAGAATTTCCCACAGTTTCGCCTAAAGGCTGATTCATATTCGTAATTAAGGCTTTTGCACTTCTTTTGTGTCTCTTTGCTATAGCCAACATAATTACTGCTAGTTCTTTAGCTTCATCAATATCTTTCATGAAAGCCCCTGAACCTACTTTCACATCTAATACAATTCCATCACTTAATACAGCTAGTTTCTTACTCATTATACTTGATGCAATTAATGAAAGTTCTTCGACTGTTGCGGTTGCATCTCGTAAAGCATATATTTTTTTATCTGCTGGTGCGATATTGGCGGTTTGACCTGCTACCACTATCCCAACTTCATTTGCAATTCTATAAAAATCTTTTACTTGTAAATCTGTCTTAAAACCAGGAATGGCTTCTAATTTGTCTATTGTTCCTCCAGTATGACCTAAAGATCTTCCTGATAGCTTTGCAACTTTCAAGCCTAAAGAGGCTACCATTGGGGCAATAGCTATCGTAGTTTTATCTCCTACCCCACCTGTAGAATGTTTGTCAATCTTTTTTCCTTTGATTTCAGAAAGATCAATCGTATCTCCACTTTTAAGCATTATTTCAGCAAGGTTATAGCTTTCTTCCTCCTGCATATGCCTGAAAAAAATTGCCATCAGCCACGCAGCAACTTGATAATCTGGTATCTCTTCATTTAAATATCCATTAATCATATACTCAATCTCTTCTTTTGTATTCACTCCACCATCGCGTTTTTTCTTAATAATATCGTATGGTCTCAACTTCATATCTCCCTTTCATAAATATTATCTGAATGAACAGGGAAGATCACTCTAAATAAAGTTCCATTGTTTTCTTCACTGTCCAAAAACACTCTAGCCCCATGATTATCTAAAATGGTCTTTACTATGTATAGCCCTAATCCAAACCCTGGTACTTGTCTAGTTCGTGATTTATCAACTCTATAGAAAATATTAAATATCTTTTTCAATTCTTTTGATGGAATTCCTATTCCACTGTCCTCAACTTCAAATATTACCTCGTTATTTTCTGTGTATAATCTCAACCAAACTTTTTTATCGCCTTTTTCTTTTAACGCCGTATATTTAAAAGCATTATCTAAAATATTGTATACAGCCTGTAGCAACCTATCTTCATTGCCTAAAATGTATATGCCATCTTCAATTTCTGCAATGAATTCAATATTAGCTTTTTTAGCAACTATTTTAAAAAAGTCATATGCCTTTTTAACGGTATCTGAAAAATTAAGCCTCTCAAACTTTTTTTCTTCTCCAACAGCCTTTTCTAATCTTTGAATATCTAAAAGATCGTTAAACATTCTAGTTAATCGAGCCGTTTCTTCTTCTATTTTTCTTAAATAGGAATGAATCTTTGGGTCTAAACCTTTTTCATTCAACAAAATTTCCAAATATCCATTTATTACAGATAGCGGAGTTCTCATCTCATGAGACATAATAGTCAAAAATTCTTTCCTGAGATTCTCTAAATTAATCTCTTTAGTAATGTCCGCTAATATTATAACGCGATAATTCTCTACGTTAATAGATTTTACTTTACAATTAAAAAATCTTTTTTCTGGGTAATAAAACAAAATGTCTTCTTCTAAATCTTCATTTTCCTTAAAACTTTGGATCACTAAATCAACTAGATTATGGTTGTCTATAACAGCAGTTAATGACCTTCCTACATAATCCTCACTATTAAAAAGATATCTTGCAACATTATTTGCAAAGTCTATTCTTGCAATATCAGGACCCTTAGAAGATACTAATATTACTCCTTCGGAAAGGGTATCAAGTATTGAAAAAATGTTTCTTCTTTTATACTTTTCTAATTTATATTTTTCTTCTAAGGAATTGATGTGGTGGTTAAGTTGATGCAACAAAAAATCATCCAAAGGATTGTTTATATTTATGTTTAGAATTTTAGCAATCTCATCCTTGAATTTTTTATATGATTTTTCATTTTTTCTTTTTTTAAAATAAAGATATAATGTGATAACGTTTAGAATGCTTAGTAAAACTATGACAAATATGTAAATTTCCTCCAACGATTCTCACCTGACTTATCTTGAAAATTAGAAAGAGAAGAAAGATTAACAAAAATCAACACGAAGTTTAATAAATAGAAAGAAATATTTAACTTAAAAAAATAGCAGAGGAATAATCCTCTGCTATTTTAATTAAAACTCTCTTTCTTTTCCAGGATCTCTGAACTTATAGCCTTTTCCTCTGACTGTTATTATGTATTTTGGATTAGAAGGATCTTCTTCAATTTTGGTTCTTAACCTTCTTATATGGACATCAACTGTTCGGGTATCTCCATAATAATCATAACCCCACAATTTATCTAGTAATACATCTCGGCTGAAAACCTTTCCTTCATTTTTTGCAAGGAATACAAGTAAATCAAATTCTAGCGGTGTTAAACTCACTGGTTGATTTCTTACCCAAACTTCCAATCTTTCTGTATCGATTACTAAATCTTTTGCTGTAATCTTTTTTGGACCTTCTTCTTTCATTTGAGCAGAAGCGGCTTGTCTTCTAAATATACTTTTTATCCTTGCAAGAAGTTCTCTTACATTGAAAGGTTTAGTCACATAATCGTCGCTGCCCAGTTCTAAACCAGCAACTTTATCAGCCGCATCATCTTTAGCACTTAATATGAGTACAGGGGTGGTACGATAATTTTCATTGGATTTTAATACTCTAATCAAATCAAATCCATCCATTGAACCCGGTAACATAATATCGATGATAAAGAAGTCGACGTCCTTTTCCTCCAATTTCTTTAATGCCTCGTCAGCGGAAATGGCTGTTACTACTTCATAACCTTCCTTTGTTAAATTTAAGGATAACATTTCAGAGATCGCAGGATCGTCTTCGACAATCATAATGGTCTTTTTTGCCAACTTACTCCCCCCTTTTGGGATATTTTTATTTTCTTTTTTGATTTAGCCATATAAAGCTATTTGTATATACACTTATCTATTGTTCTAGATCTCTGATAAGTTTGTACAATTAATCTTCTCATTTATGTTCTTTTTTAATATCTTTTTAGAGACTATATTTCTTACTACCTCAAACTGAGCAACCTTTTCTATTTCATCATAAACTTCACCAGAAAAATAAACCCTATTTTCGATTACTTCAGTAACTTTTATTTTTATGAACACCTTAAAAGAATAAGGAGTGAATGAAATATGCTCTATCTTACTATATGAAACTACAGATACAAAACTATTGTCTAAATATCCTCTAAGGATATCATAACAACATTTCTGTATCTCTTCTAAGAGAGATACAGGGCTCAGAATGTAAAAGTCAATCACATCACTATCTTCAGACCAGATATAAGCATCATCTCTAACCTTAAATGAGTAATTAAATTCTTTACCCTTCAATGAACTTATTTTTTCTAATGAAGTATTCATAATGAGGCACCCTTTCATATTCTGGTGATTTTGGATTCAACAAACTATCTATCAAAGTCTTTAGTTCATTTACATCTTTATCAAGTAGGTTTTTCAACTCTTCACCAGAAATTGTTTCTTTGTCTAGCAAATAATTCGCAATTAAATCTAATTTTTCTTTTTGCTCTAACAACATAGTTTTAGCCTTTTCATAGCTTTCGTTTATTAACCTTTTAATTTCAAGATCTATTTCTTTTGCTGTTTCATCAGAATAGTTTACCTCTTGAAATAACTCTCTAGCTAAGAATGTCTCTTCGCTTTCATCACTCCACGAAACAGGCCCTATCTTTTCGCTCATACCTAATTCGGCAACAACCTTCCTAGCTATTTGGGTAGCCCTTTTAAGGTCATTTTCTGCTCCTGTTGTAATATCTTTAAATACAATTTCTTCAGCTGCCCGTCCTCCCAACAACACTACAAGATCATCTAAAATTTCAGACTTACTAATCAAATATTTATCTTCAGTAGGTAACTGTAGAGTATATCCTAAAGCTGCATAACCTCGCGGAATTATTGTAACCTTATGAACAGGATCTGAATTAGGAAGAAAAGTCGCTAAGATTGCATGACCAAGTTCATGATATGCAACTACCTCTTTCTCTTCTTGAGACAAAATCCTCGTTTTTCTCTCAGGTCCAGCAATAACCCTCTCAATAGCCTCTTCACAATGAGCCATAGTTATATATTTATCTCCACTTCGAGCAGCTAAAAGTGCAGCTTCATTAACTAAATTTTCTAGATCCGCACCTACAAAACCAGGCGTTGCTCTAGCCAGAACTTCTAAATCAACATCTGGAGCAACTTTCTTTCCTCTAAAGTGTATCTTTAATATGTCTTTTCTTCCTTCAACATCTGGTATATCTACAACGACTTTTTTGTCAAATCTTCCTGGCCGCAATAGAGCTTTATCTAATACATCAGGCCTGTTTGTAGCTGCCATGACTACCACACCACTATTAGGTTCAAATCCATCCATTTCAACTAATATTGCGTTTAAGGTTTGTTCCCTCTCATCATGACCGCCTCCTAGCCCTGCTCCTCTTTGTCTACCAACAGCATCTATTTCGTCAATAAATATAATAGCTGGGGCATTGGCTTTGGCTTGATTGAAAAGATCCCTAACCCTAGCTGCACCGACTCCTACAAAAAGTTCAACAAAATCAGAACCACTTATGTAAAAGAAAGGAACATTTGCTTCACCAGCAACAGCTCTAGCAAGCAATGTTTTTCCAGTACCTGGTGGTCCAACTAATAACACGCCTTTTGGCATTCTTGCTCCTAACTTAGTAAATGCCTTTGGATCCTTTAAATATTTAATAATGTCTTCAAGCTCTTCTTTTGCTTCTTTTACTCCCGCAACATCATCAAACGTTACTTTACTCTTTGATCCTGCATATTTTTTTGCAGGACTTCTGATAAAAGTCATACCTTCATTAGCAGAACCTTTAGCAGGTCGAAGCATGAAGTTAATCATAATTATAAAAATAACTAACGGTAAAAATATAGTTAGTAAAGTAACCCACCAACTATTACCAAAACTTTTTACGTATTTTATTTCTATACCTTGGTTTGCTAATCCATAAACATATTGTTGATCAACTAAAAGACTTGGTGCATAAGTCTTATAGAAAATACCGTCTTTACTTTTAGCCCTTATATATCCAGAATCATCAATTTCAATGGATAAGATTTCATTATTTTCTACCATCTGAACAAGCTCACTATACTCAATTTTTGTAACATCTTGAGTATTCAAAAGGCTACTGATTCCAAGATATATAAAAAGAGCTATTATTGTGTACATGATAAATAAACCAAAAACATTATTTTTTCTTTGCAAAAATTAATCCTCCCTTCTTCAATTCAAAAATATTCATTATATTCAGATTATGCTGCATTATTATCTTTTGTTACTATTAAAAAGTCTTTTTCTTTAACAATTTTCAAACCTTTTAAATTTCTATAACCTTTGTTTTTCATAAGTAACACTTTCTTAGTTTCCTCCATATTGGGAGGATATTTTTGAAATTTTAAAAAAGTCAATCTTAAAACTTCCGAATCAAAAAAATCGTTTTCTAGCTTAATTTTATAACTGTTTTCATCTGTTTTATGAACTCGTTCATTGAACTTTTTTTCAACTTCATCTCGATATTCCCACACTGTACTAGCAAGTCTAAAAAAACTTTTTTGAAAACTTGGGTTTATTTCTTTCATTTTTGGAGATATTTCATACCTGATTTTATTTCTTGAATACTCAAGTGAATAATTATATTTATCTTCTACATATGGGATATTATTTATTGTAACATAATTTTCTATTTCTTCCAAACTTACACACAACATAGGCTTAGCTAATACGCCTTCTAACGGAACCATGCCTGCTAATCCATATATACCTGTTCCACGAATTATTCTATAAATTATTGTTTCTGCAAGATCATCCATATGATGAGCTGTTGCGATCTTATCGTAATTCAGCTCTTTTAATGTTCTGAAAAAAAAGTCATATCTTAAGTCCCTTCCTGCTACCTCAACACCAACTTTCTTTTCGGATGCATATTTAAAAACTTCTTTTTTTTCTACAAAGAAAGGAACATTTAATTTTTTACATATTTGCCTCACAAAATCTTCATCACGGCCTGCTTCTTCTCGCATTCCGTGATTTAAATGAGCTACAGATAATTCAAGTTCATAAATATGCGATAATTTTGACATACAATTGAGTAAAGATATAGAATCTTTACCTCCAGATACGCCTAGTAATATTTTATCATATTTGTTAAAAATTTTATAGTCTTTGATAAATTTAAAAATCTTTTTTTCAAAATCTTGAAGAACCATGTGTCATTTCCCCCAACAAAACATAAATTACCTTAAATTTTATAGCCAAACAAGAAAAACCTTAGCGTCTATGGACGCCTCTAATCTGAGAATATTTTAAATTGTTGGAGCCGGCGAAGGGATTTGAACCCCCAACCTACTCATTACGAATGAGCCGCTCTTCCGTTGAGCTACGCCGGCAAAAAAAATTAATAAACGACAATAAGCTTTATTAACGTACTGTTTATATTATACTACATTTTAATATTTTGTCAACTATGGTGAGTTTACACATTTTACGTTTCACAACACTATTTAATAACACGTATATTTAATTTTAAATTCTTTATTCTTATTTCAGAAATACATATCTCTTTTATCTCTTTTATTTCACTATTTTATAGGCTAATAATATGATTCAGTAAGTACTCTTTACAAAAAAATATATTTATGATATAATAAGTTGAGTAATTAAACTGGGGACGTGGTGAAGCTGGTTATCATGCCGGTCTGTCACACCGGTGGCCGCGGGTTCGAGTCCCGTCGTCCCCGCCATTTCATATAATATTGCTTATCGGCTTTTTCAAGCCTTTTTTGCATTTGTACTATTTACCCCTATTTCGTATTTTTTGGTTTCTAAATTTTTTAGGACGCCCGGTTGGGCGTCTTTTTGTTTTTATGTTAGAATCTATTGTCAACCACCCACCGCCTATAGAGGCGGGGGCTTGTAGAAATGCAAGCTCGGTTGATTAGCCTATGTCATTAGCTTTCGCTAATGATTAGTTATAGCAGAATATATAGTCACCGTGGGATGCTCCACAAGTCCCATGCTCTGAGGGTAATGGTTAAACATCTCTGAGGGGTAGGAGAAGTGCTGTTACCATTAAACCTGCTATAACATTGGCGATGTGGACCTACAGGCTTCGGCCTGACTTACCTTGATGGAGGTAAATTATATGGAATGAAGCCTGTTCAAAAACCATTAAAGGACGCAACATTTATGTCTACTATAAGATGGAAATTGGTCAATGCGCTGATGTGTGACTACACTTACGGTTATATTACAAAATCCAAAAGAGTAAGTCTTGGTTTGGAAAAGACACATTATAACGATGCATTTTGCATAGCAGGTGGAATTAATCAACAGAGAATAGAACCTATCTATTTTGAGCAAATTAGGAGAAACAATCGTTCACTCGAAAAGTTCTATGATGCAAAATATGTTGATATAAGAGATAAGTCTATTAAAACAGGACAAGAGCTTTTCTGTGGTATAAGGACACGGAACAAAAACTTAAATGAAGAAAATCTTCATAAGTATCGTGGAGCTAAAAAATCAAAAGGCAGAAGAAATATTCGTAAGCAAAGATACGCTTATCAGCCTAAAGATATCGTTATCTTTGAGAGCAAAAAATATTCAGTTCAAGGTGTACAGAACAAAGGTAAATATATTAAGCTAATGGAAATGTCTAAGCCAGTTAAAACAGATTTAGTTAAGCCCTATATGTTTAGGAAAGGATTTAGTGTGTTTTATAACTGCAATTCATCCCACGCTTACAGAAGTGGGAGTCTTCTTGCAGGAAAATGATAAATATATTCTTTACTAGTTAGATAAGTTTGGTTTTTCTTTAAGCTTAATTTAAACTTTATGTATTATTTTTATTAATGGATTAATAAGAAATATTAAGTTAAAAATCATAATAATTTTGTATAAATATATTTAATTTGTGATATAATTAAGGTGACAGATATTTTACAAAGGTGATTTACAAATCATGTTAAATCGAGGAATTTGGCAATGTAGAAAGCTTGTTACTAAATTATCTTATTCTTAAAGTAGAAAGTTATAACAAGCAATTTTGTGGTTTTATCTGTTCTTTTTTGGTGCTTATTACAGTTCAGTATTAGCTAATTGATTTTAATTATTTTTTTAACTGTTTTAAGGGCTTTAGCACTATCTTTTCCTTTGATACTTAGTATAGCTTATCATTTATAAATTAATGAAGGAGGATTAATATATATGCAACGCGAGATAAATTACGACTTTTACATTGAGAACCTACAAGAGATGGCACAACTATTTCAGCAAATCAATTGGGATGCTAGTGAAAAGGATTTTCTAGACAAACTCTTGAAAATTGCCATTAAGATAATACCCGAGGCTGAATGTGGTTCTATTTGGTTAATTAAAGGTGCCTTATATAAAGCTATTGTTGGCGAAGGGTATGATCAAGAATTATTATCAAAAATGGAAGTCCCATTGAGTGAAGCCTTTGTTAATAAATATATGAAATCAGATATATTAGAAGTAAAGAACATCATGGATTATAACACTCCGGAAACTGAATTGCACAAAATAAGTCGAACGATGCATAAAAATAATAAAAATATGGTTACCTTAATTGCTACCTTAAAATATGGCGATAATGTAGCAGGTCATATATACATAGATAGTTTTCACGTTGATTCTTTTGATGAAGGTTCTAAAAAGATGCTTGAGATGTTCAGCAATCTAGCTTCAACTTTTTTAACCCTGAAGTTTTTAAGAGATTCTGAAAGAGAAAGTACAGAATTGAATACTAACTATCTAAGTTTTATAAGTCATGAACTTAGAACACCGTTAACTGCTATTATAGGCTTTGCAGAAACGATTTTGGCAAACAAGGATTTGCCAAAGAAGGAAATAATCAATATTGTTAAGAAGATTCTTTTATCTGCTAAGCATATGAATTCTTTAATAGAAGATATTTCAACCTTCAATAAATTAAACAGAGAAACAACGCTTCATTTAGAAAAGGTTAATTTAAAAAGAATTATCTATGAAGTTTTATCTATTTTAGAGGTATCTGCTTCCCCTGAGGTTGAAATTGTATTCAATTATCCTGCGGATATTCCAACAGAAATAGAGACTGACAGTACAAAACTCAAACAAGTTTTTATGAATATCATTGAAAATGCTATTAAATATACTAATAAAGGATACGTTCGAATAGACGTTAATTATGAAAATAATACAAAACACTTTATTGTAACTATCCAAGATACTGGACCTGGAATACCTAAAGAAAATTTAAAAGATATATTCAGACCATTTTTAAGACTCTCAAAAGATAAACCTGGAAGTGGGCTTGGTTTAGCCATTGTGAAAAAAAATATTGATATATTAAAAGGAGATATTGAAGTAGAGTCAGAACTATCCGTTGGAACAACATTTAGAATAAAAATACCTGCCTTTTTAAGTACTCTAGTAAATTAGTGTTTATCTTCATAACAGATATAATGAAAAAGATTGGAGAATAACACTTTTGGGTTTTCTCCCATTTTTAAAAGTCTATCTATTTCTTCTATCTTTAAAAGTATGTTTTCTATTGAAGCTGACGTGTATAGTTTTTTTAAGTTAATTTTTCTTTCCTTATCAGTTTTAAAGTTAAAGCCTAAAAAGCTAGCTACTCGCTGTTGCGATACTTCTGAGTCTTTGCTTATTTTAGATATTTCTGGCCAAGAATACGAGAATTTTGTTTCAGTATTCAACATAACAGATAAAAAATCTAAGTAATAATTGAATAAGTAACTATTAAGTGCTATGGGAGAAAATTGTGGTGAATTTGTTAGGGTTGTGAATTTGTCTAGTGTTTGTACAAAGTTTTTTTTCGCTAGACTATAACAAAGTTCTTCATAAGTTATCGTTGGAAAAGAAGATAGTATATCTTTTACCTCTTCATAGCTTATTTTCTCTTTGTCTGTATATATAGACACTTTTCTAATCTCTTCATATAGTAATTCTTCATTTTTTCCAATAAGTTCAAGTAATCTGTAGACTGTTTCATCATCAATATTTTTACCAAACATCGTTGATATATTTTTTACAAATTTAATCCAAAGATCATCTTGCCATGGAAGGGGTAAAGGAAATTCAAACTTTTTATCAAATTTGATGTTTGAAAGAGCTTTACTTTCTCTTTTGGCATCTATAATTACCGTTCCAATAAACGTCTCTTTCTGTTTAGAAAGAAATCTAGAAATTTTTTCTTGTTGAGGTATTTTGAACTCAGTAAATTCAGAAAAAATAATCGTTTTTTCTTTTGCAAATAGACTACCCATAGTAAAAGTCTTATCGAGTACCTCGTCATCATAATTTTCAGAAGAAATTCTTACCAGTTCTGCATTTTTGTTATTATCTATTATTTCTTCTATCTTTTTGTTTTTTAGAATTTTTGAATCTCCCAACATTAAAATTGTTTCCATTGATATGAATCCTCCGTTTATAAAAGCTGATTTGAACTAAGAAATGGGGAAGGGGTATTACCTTAACTCCTTTTTCTATTTTAATGTATGCAACTGAATTATTTTAAAATCATCGATATAAGAATATGGTTCTATAGATTGAGATACTACTTTATCACCGTTTCCAGTAATTATTATAGCATTTTCATCAATACCTAGATTTAACAGGATATTATAAGCTTCCTTTGGAGTATATCCTACAAGATTAGGCATAATATCTTTAAAATATAACTTGCCATTGTCTGTATAATTATTTTCACTAGGTTTAAAGTAACGATAAAAAACATTTGTTACCACAGGTGCAGCGATTTCTCCACCATAAAATTCGTTTTTAGGATTATCTATTATTACAAGTGCTGTATATTTTGGATTTACTACAGGATAAAAGCCTACAAATAATGAATAATAATTTCCTTCAATGTATCCTACTCCACCTTGAGCTTTTTGAGCAGTTCCTGTTTTTCCACCAATTTTTAAACCTTCTTTGTATGCCCTTTTAGCTGTTCCTTTTAAAACTGTGTAACCAAGCCAATCTTTTACCATTTCAGCGGTAGGTTCCGATATTACTAGCCTTTCTTTTGGTATACTATCATTTAAAAAAGAAGGTTTAACGTACTTTCCTTTGTTTGGAATAACATTAAACGCTGTTATTAGTTGAATAGGGGTTATTCCTATACCTTGACCTAGTGATATCTGGTATGGGGTAATCGCATACCATTCTGAAGGATGAGGAAACACTCCATTAATTTCTCCTTTAAATTCTATTCCTGTTTTGTTTCCAAATCCAAAGTTTAAAAGTTGTTCATAAAGCCAGAGATTAGAATATTCTTGAAGAATTTTCGTCATAATCTTTGAAATTACTATGTTTGATGAATAAACCAAGGTTTCTTTTAACCCTATTTCACCAAAACCATATCCTTGTGATTCTGTAACCACAAAATCTATATTGCTTAATGGTACATACTCAAGACCAGAATAAAATTTATCATTTATATTAATAATATTTTGATCTATCGCAATAGCCATAAGAATTGGTTTCAGGGTTGAACCCGGTTCAATATATCCCATGTAACCAATATTCCATGGATAAATTGAGGCACTGGCCTTTATTTTTCCGGTATTTGTTTCCATTATTATGGCAATTCCACCTTCTGCTTCTTCTTTTTTTACTGCATTGAGTACCTCTTCATAAGCAATCTGCTGCATTTTTAAATCAATGCTCAATTTGACAGTATCACTGGTTTCTAACAATTTATTTTCATATAAGAAGGGTTCTATCCCGTACATGGTTTTGTCTAATTTTCCTATCACCTGTGGCAGAGAAAAGATTTCGTTATAAACACGTACATTTATTGGATAAATTCTTGAAAATTTATTTAATACTCCTAAGTCTAAATATGCCTGTGCATAAGTTTCATAACTCCCCCACTTTAAAAATTTTTTATCTTTTAATTCATCATCATTAAACCTTTGATTCAATAAAAACTTATATTGATAATATTTATTTCTTCGTTTCATAAAATCCAAATCAATCCATGCTTCAAATTTGTCTTCATTTGCAACAATAAAATGACCCTTGTCATCAACAAGGGTCGCTATTTTTTTGTCTTGTAAAGTGGAGGCTAGTTCTTGAAAATCTTTTTCCAAAGGGTTATTATAAACAAAGATGACGACTAATAAGAAAATATATGAAAGAAATAAAACAATAGAAAAAACTTTTTGTTTAAAGTTCATTCCTTTTATGGCTCCATTATTTTTAATATTTCTATGTAGTTTGCAATCTGCTTATCTAATGAAATTATTTTATCTTCCATGTCTTGTACATCCATTTCTGACCTGGAAATAATAGTTTTGTAGTTTTCAATATTTTTTCCAAAGTTAAGAAATAATGTTAGCCATATACTAACTGCAAGAAAAGATAAAAAAATTAGTAATATTAGCACAATATCAATAGTTTTAACTTTTGACTGCGCTCTTTCTAGTCCCTGAGTTTTATCAATAGTTCTGTCTGGCATAAAAATTCCCCCAATTGAAGTGTTTTTAATCGGTACCTATAAATTCAGCAACTCTCAATTTAGCACTCCTACTTCTAGGGTTTTTGTTTTGCTCTTGTTCTGAGGGCAGTAAAGGTTTAGTAGTAATAAGCTTGTAATGATCATTATTTTTGAAAAAGTTTTTAACTATCCTATCTTCTAAAGAATGAAATGTTATTATTACCACTCTGCCATTTTTATTCAATAGTTTTTCAAATTTAGAAAGGGCTTCTTCTAAGTTTTTCAACTCATTATTTACTTCTATTCTTATGGCTTGAAAAGTTTTGGTCGCAAAATGTATCTTTCTCTTGTACACCTCAGAACTCGGTAATGCCTTTCTTATTGCGTTTACAAGTTCAAAAGTTGTATTTATTGGTCGATTTCTTACTATGCTTTTTGCAATTTTATGAGCAAATCTTTTTTCTTCGCCATATTCAAATATTATCTGTCTTAATTTTTCCTCGGGATAATTATTGACTATATCTGCAGCTGTAACTTCGCTTTCTGGATCCATTCTCATATCTAAAGGTTCGTCTTTAGAAAAAGAAAATCCGCGGTCTTCAGCTTTCAATTGAAAGGTTGACACACCTAAATCCATCAAAAATCCGTCTACTCTTTCTATTCCTAATCCTGCTAAAACAATATCTATATTTTGATAAGGTGCTTTTATTAGTTTAACATTTTTCAAATGATCTTTTAACTTTTGTTCGGATATTTGCAAAACTTCATGATCTATATCAACACCCACTATTTGTGCTTGATCTTCACAAAACTCACAAATAGCTTTAATATGTCCTCCCTCTCCTGCAGTACAATCAACATAAATTCCATCTTTTTTGGTAACTAAATAATGAATACATTCATCTACCAGTACACTTATATGCGAATCTTGATACTCTCTTATATTATACACCTCTCTTGTTACAATTAATAATGAATTTTAAATAAACTTAAAGTAAATTTTATTAGATTTTAGCAAAATATAACAATTCTGCTTCTATGAAATCGTCTATTTCTCCATCTAAAACTGCCTCTGCATTTGATGTTTCATGGTTTGTTCTATGATCCTTAACAAGTGTGTATGGATAAAGTACATAAGATCTAATTTGGTTCCCCCAAGAAATATCTTTTACTTCACCCATAAGTTTCATTTTTTCTTCTAACTTTTTTTGTTGTTCTAAATCATACAATTTAGCTTTAAGAATTTTAAGAGCATTTGCCTTGTTTTGATGTTGTGATCTTTCACTTTGGACAGCAACAACTATACCTGTTGGTATATGAGTAATTCGTACTGCAGAATCGGTTTTGTTAACGTGCTGTCCTCCAGCGCCACCTGACCTATAGGTATCTATTCTTAAATCATCAGGCTTTAATTCTATTTCAATATCATCGTCTATTTCTGGTACAACAGATACAGATGCAAATGATGTATGTCTTCTTCCATTAGCATCAAACGGTGAAATTCTAACTAATCTATGAACCCCTTTTTCATATTTTAATTTACCGTATACATATAAACCATCTATTTTAATAGTGGCACTTTTTATTCCTGCTTCTTCACCATCTTGATAATCTAGCATCTCAATCTCATAACCATTTTTTTCAGCCCATCTTATATACATTCTTAAAAGCATTGACGCCCAATCTTGAGATTCGGTACCCCCAGCGCCCGGATGAATGGTTAAAAAGGCATTAGCATGGTCATACTTTCCAGAAAGAAGCATTTTTAATTGGAATTTATCAACTTTGTTTTCGATAACTTTTAAGATTTCATCTACCTGTTCAATCATAGAAGAATCTTCTTCTGAAAGCTCTAATGCAGCGTCTAAATCTTCAAATATAGACTCAAGTTTTTTAAAATCTTCTATTTCATCTTTTAAATTTTGCGCTTTTTTTGAAACTTTTTGAGCCTTATCTAAATCACTCCAAAATTCTGGTTCTGCCATTATATTATCTAATTCTTTAACCTCTTGTTCTTTTTTTTCTAAATTAAATACTTTTTTCAAGTCTTCAAATTTTTCTTTCAGTTCGTCTATCTTTACTTTTACTTCATATTCTATCATTTAATCACCTCATAAACTCATTTACCTATAAAGAACCGCAAAACAAATGTATGTGAAACCCTTTTGAATTTAAACTTTATTTCTTAACTTTGTATCTTTTTCTTATTTTATTTCCTGAAAAATTACTTTCTTTCTCTTTAGATTTACCATCCTTGCCATCAATAGCAGACATATCATTGTGTATAAAACTAAGGTTTGAATAAGCCTTCATGGCTTCTTTTTCTTCTTTTTCGGGGATAACCCTTACAATTCTCATTAAATAATTAATTATATCATCATAAATACTATCAACCATTTTATCAAATAGTATATAAGATTCTCTCTTGAATTCCATAACAGGGTCTTTTTGACCATAAGACCTTAAATTCACTGATTCTTTAAGCGCCTCTATTGAATCAAGATGGTGTCTCCATTTATCATCTATTATTCTCAACATAACAAATTTTGCAACTTTATTGAAATCTTCTCCAAATTCCTCTTTTTTCTCAGAATATCTTCTCCAGAAAAGATTGAAAACTTCTTCTTTTACCTCTTCTGTATTATCTCCCTTCAAATCAGCTATAATTAAATATTGTTTTAACTTTTGAGATAATACCGCTTTATCAATTTTTTCTTCACTTTCGTTCCAGCATGCATCTACTAATCTATCTACAACATCTGCAATTATTTCTTTCATATGTTCATCATAGTTACCTTGCTCTAATATCCAGTCTCTATGATTGTATATAACAGTTCTTTGTTTATCCATCACTGAATCGAACTCATATAATCTTTTTCTTATAGAAAAATGTATACCTTCAACTTTTTTCTGTGAGTCCTGTATAATATGGGTCAACATTTTGTGTTCTATAGGTTGACCATCTTCAATTTTTAGTGTATTCATCATATTTTTCATCCTGTCTCCACCAAATAATCTTAACAAATCATCTTCAAAAGACAGAATGAATCTAGATTCTCCAGGGTCTCCTTGCCTTCCTGCCCTTCCAATTAACTGATTGTCAATTCTTCGACTTTCATGTCTCTCGGTTCCTAGGACAAAAAGTCCACCTAATTCTGTGACGCCTTCTCCTAATTTTATATCAGTTCCTCTTCCTGCCATATTTGTAGCAATAGTAACTGCATGCTTTTGACCTGCTTTAGCAACAATTTCTGCTTCTCTTTCATGATATTTGGCATTTAAAACCTCGTGAGGTATCCCTCTTTTTTTCAGCATTTCACTTAAAAGTTCACTGTTTTCAATAGAGGTTGTTCCAACTAGTACAGGTTGTCCCTTTTCGTATCTCTTAACTATCTCATCTACAATCGCCTTATATTTTTCTTCTTTTGTTTTATAAATTAAATCATTTTTATCTTCACGAATAACGGGTTCGTTGGTGGGAATAACTACAACCTCTGTGTTATAAATTGACTTAAACTCGTCTTCCTCAGTTTTAGCAGTTCCTGTCATTCCTGCCAATTTTTCATACATCCTGAAATAATTTTGGAAGGTTATTGTAGCAAAAGTCATGCTTTCTTCTTTTATTTTTACTCCTTCTTTTGCCTCAATAGCTTGGTGCAACCCTTCTGAATACCTTCTTCCCGGAAGTAATCTACCGGTAAATTCATCAACGATGATAATTTCGCCGTCTTGAATAATGTAATCTCTATCTTTTTTGAAGAAATTTAACGCTTTTAATGCGTTAAGTAAATGAAATAGATATTGAATGTTGTTGGGATCATACAAGTTATCAATTGACAACATCCTTTCAGCCTTTAAAATACCTTCTTCTGTTAAAGCAATTGTTTTTTGCTTTTCATCTATTGTGTAGTCTTTCTCGGGAATAAATTTTTTGGCTTGACTTGCAAACCTTCTGTATAAATCAGAAGGGGTGTCGGCAGGTCCAGATATTATTAAAGGTGTTCTTGCTTCATCAATTAATATTGAATCAGCTTCGTCAACAATAGCATAAAAATGACCTCTTTGTACCTTATCTGATTTATCATATACAAGGTTGTCTCTTAGATAATCAAATCCAAATTCATTAGCAGTTCCATAGGTTACATTAGCCTGATATGCTTTTTTTCTATCCTCTGGTTTCATATTTGCTTGAATGAAACCTACTGTCAATCCTAAAAATTCGTACACCGGACCCATCCACTTAGCATCTCTTTTTGCTAAATAATCGTTGTGTGTAGCAAGGTGTACATTTTTTCCTGTTAATGCATTCAAATAAATGGGTAGTGTCGCAACAAGTGTTTTACCTTCTCCTGTTTTCATTTCTGTTATTTTTCCTTCATGTAACGCAATTCCACCCATAATTTGTACGTCAAAGTGTCTCATATTTAATATTCTTCTTGAAGCCTCCCTAACAACTGCAAAAGCCTCTGGAAGAATATCATCTAAACTCTCACCGTTATTTATTCTCTTTTTGAACTCTTCAGTTTTTCCCGCTAGTTCATTGTCACTTAAAGACATCATTTCTTTTTCAAACTCATTCACAGTGTTGGTAATCTTTTCATACTTTTTAAGTAAACTTTTATTTTTGTCAAGAAATCCGAATAACATCAATGTATCACCTCGTCTTCACTCCATTTTGAATATATCTATCTAGTCTTTATTTTAATTATATAATTGTTGTTTTTTTCAAATTCCTGTCTCACAATAAAACTGTCCAAAGAGGCATAAAAATTGTTCGATAAATATTGTGATAAATTTAAAACAAAAAAATTACATAACTTTTCTTTTTCATCCACTATTTTATAATAAGAAGTATTTTTTAAAAGTGGTAATTGTGAAAAATATTTGTTAACTTTTTTAGGTTCAACGTTTGAAAAAATAAATTCATCGTCTGATATATATAAATAAACTAAGTTTCCATTGGTTTCACTACTAAAAAGATAAAATAGATAATGTCCTATCTCACCTTTTTGTAGATTTCTATCAAGGGCAAATTTGACTATTTTTTCTTTATCTAAAGGTGTTTGAAAGAATAAAAACAACTCTTCATTAGTTATCCCTCGTGAAGTAACTACTACAAACTCTTCTTTTTCGATTATTTCGTTGATAAAGTGCAATGATTCTTCAGTTTCTTTGTCTAATGGTAGCATAAATTTATTAAAATATGAAACAAATGAACTTTTGTCTATCAATTCCATCTCTATTGCTTCACCAAAAATAACTTTATTCTCTAATTGAGATAGATTAAAGAATTTTTTGCTATTTCCATAATTATTAGACTCAAATGTAATTACTAAAGTTCTATCCTCAACTGAAACATAAAAATCCCAATCTTCATTTTTATTATAAATATTTTTCGTACTTCCGGTTAACAGGTATTTTTCATCGATATCAACAATATCAGGTTCCATGTTTAAAAAAATCCCACTGTCGTTTTTTATTACCCTATAACTTTTATCTTCTAACTTATATAAAACATCTGTCAGTTTAGTGGCTCCAAAAACTTTTGTGAATATTTGATCAAAAACTTCATATTCTGTAGAATATATAGCTATTTTTTCTGCATCAATAGTAAGCTTATATAACAAATTAAAATAATTTGGATTAAGTATATCATTTATACTGTAATCTTTTTTAGGATAAAAAACAACAGATGAGTTAAGAAATCTTTGGATACTATCTTCTTCAACATCTAAAATTAATTTATAGAATTCTTTTAAATAATCCAAGCCCAATCCTTCGGTTGAATTTACAAATCTAAAAAAAGGAACTGAGGTATAAATTTCATTATACGTTTTTAATAAATTATTGAATTTTATAACAGTTGCAGAAAACAATAGAGAAACACAAGTTACTATAACAAAAACAAGTAAAAGTTTCTTTATAATTTAACACCTCCATTCTCAACAAAAAAATCAGTAAAGAATACGCTATTTAGACTATATCAATAACTAACTTCATAAGATAGTTCTTACTTCATTTTAAACCTTGAAATTTCTTCGTTTAGGTTTTCAGAAAGGATCTCTAACTCTCTTGCTTTTTGACTTAAAGTATAAGCACTTTTAGTTTGTTGTTCTATAGATTCTCGTATTTCTTTAATTTGTTCATTTATTTCATTTACTGTTCTAGCTATTCTTTCAGCAGAAGTACTCATTTCTTGAGTACTAGCACTTTGCTGCTGAGAACCCGCAGTCACATTTTCAACCTCTGTTATCATTTTATTAATTTCGTTTTGTATTAAACTAAATTGAACACTTATTTTTTGGGCTTCTTCGTTTATTTCTGTTATTGTATTTACAGTTTTTTCTGTTGATTTGTTTACTTCAATTGTCCCATTTTTCAACTCTTCTAATATACTCGCTATTTCATTAGTGGCTTGACTACTGTTCTCTGCGAGTTTTCGAATCTCCTCAGCCACTACTGCAAATCCTCTTCCGGCTTCTCCTGCTCTAGCAGCTTCTATTGCAGCGTTTAAAGCCAAAAGATTTGTTTGCTCGGTTATAGCATTTATACTGTATATTATTTTTTCTATATTGTCAGCTTTTGTTAAAAGGTTTTCTACAATTTTTTGAGTATCTATCGATTGTTTTGACCCTTCATCAATCTTCTTAACTATATTTTCTATACTTTGTATACCCTTGTTAGCCTCTTTTTGTGTTCCATCGGCCAGATTTGCCAATTCTTGGGCAGCACTTGCTAATCCTTGAGCCGAAGAGGCTATTTCTTCTATACCTGAAGTCATTTCTTCCACCGATGAGGCACTTTCTTCAGAGACTATCTCAATTTTTTCAGTTTTTTCTAAAACTTCTTTACTAATCTTTTGAGAAAGATTAGATAATTCGTTTAATTCAGTTGATGAACGATTAAGTCTATTAGAGGTATCTTTTACTGCACTTATTGCCTCTCTAAACTTATCCAACATCTTATTGAAAGATTCTGCCATTTCTCCAACTTCATCTTTCGCCTTTGTTTCAAAGTAAACATTTAAATTACCTTCACCCACCTTAACAAGTGTTTTAGATAATTCTCTTATAGGTTTTGCAATATTCTTTCCAACAAAATAGGAAATAACTATTGCTAGCCCTATACCTATAAAAGTTATTAACAAAATTACGAAAATAAGTTTATTCATCTTTTCGTAGACAACTTTTTCTGGTAATTCAAGAAATACAAACCAACCATTAGTCAATGTTTCATAATTTGATAAATATGTTTCTTTATCAATTTCTTTTTTAAAATTACCTTGTTTTTCACTTTTTATTATTTCAATGTATTCTTCAAATTCTTTTTGAAGATTTGTAGATGTATCATATTTTGGATGAAATATAACATTTAATTGATTATCCAATATAAAGGCATACGAATCTTTATAATTTGAAATATCCCCAACTTGACTTGAAAAAAATTCAACTGGAAAACTTGCCCCTACAACTCCAACCAAGGTACCACTCTTTTCATCAACATAAGGTTTGGAATATGTAATAACGTTACTACCTAAATAATCGTCATAATATATATTTGACCATACACCCATATTTTGCTCTTTAGCATGAAAAAACCATTTTAGTTTCTCATTTTCAGGGGTAAAAGTTTCATCATATTTTAGAAATTCATTTTTTATTGTTTGATCATCTTTTTTTATATAGAATAATGAATATAGTTCTTTCGTACTTAGCATATCTGGGTTAAAAACAATAAACGTACTAACATTACCATCTAATTTTAAGGAATAGTCTTTTGGAACATTTTTTACTTTATCCATAAATCTTACGACTTCCGCATTTGAAAAACTTGCTAAGAAAGGATCAAACCCTAAAAAAGCAGAATCAGCGAAACTATCAATTGTTATTTCAATAATCTTTATTTGAGAGTTAAGATTAGAGGCGATGCTAGAAGTGAGATTTTTCACACTTTCTAATGCATAATTCTCCAATAAAGATGATGCTTGAAAAATAGTTATAAAACTCACCAATATTAAAAATGAAAGAACCAGCAAGACAGAAGTTAAAATGATTTTTGTACTTATCTTTTTCAATTTATAAACCCCCTTTTCTAAGGAGAAATAAAAACATTACTATTTCTGAAGCGTATATTCAGAAAATATAAAAAAGATTATAAAATACCTAATTTAATAATGTACGTTACCTTTTTTAATAACTTTTTATTTTTGAACCTATATCTCTATACCCAACGTTACTCTAACAAGGAACCCTATAAAAAACGTTAAACCAGCAACACCAAAACTTATACCAGCCATTTCTAAAAATCTTTTTTTGAAAGGAAGATCCTTCGCTACAGAAATATAAAAATTAAAACCCAATATGATTATAACAGCAATTATTAAGGTTAATATCAAACTTAAAAAATAATTTTTAGGGATTAACAAATAGGGCAGAATTAATAAAAACACTGTAATTATATAAGTTATTCCAGTATAAACTGCAGATTTTAGAGCATTTTCATTTCCTTCTGCTCTTTGAGAGAGATATTCCGAAGCTGCCATAGATAAAGATGCAGCTATACCTGTTATCAATCCAGAAGATGCAATTAAAAGACCATTTTGTAATGCAAAGGTTAAACCAGCTAAAGCGCCCGTCAATTCTACCAAAGCATCGTTCAATCCTAACACTATAGAGCCTATATAGTTTAACTTATCTTCTTCTATCATTGATAATAACTCAGCTTCGTGCTCTTGTTCTTGTTCTTCAATTTTTTGAGCCTCAGGAATTACATCAAATACCTCCTTGTAATTAACTTGAGCCCTTTCTTCACCTTTTTCCATTAGTTTAAGGCTAAACGTTAAACCTAGTATCTTTGAAAGAAAAACATAAAAAACAATCTTTACTTTATTTGGTTTTACATCAATTCCTGTATAACTTTTCCATATATTATAATGATTTAACTCCTCTTGAGCTATCTTTTCTAAGACTTTCTTATTGTTCTCATCTTTTGTTGATTTAGCTATTTTTCTATAAATCTCATATTCAGTAATTTCATTCTTTTGAAAAATTAACAGCTTATCTTTTATATTTTCTTTAGCCATCGGTATCTTCCCTCCCATTTTTCATCATTTTCAAAACTTTCGTAAATTTCTTTTATCTCTTTTTCATATATTTTAAAGATCTCTAACAATTTAGGATTAAAATGTTCGGGCTTGGTCCTTGCGTCGCCTTTGAATAGAATTTCTAAACTTTGTTCATGAGAAAAGGAGTCTTTATAACTTCTTTTTGATCGTAATGCATCGTAAATATCAACTAAACCAACTATCTGAGCCTCAATAGGAATTTCTCCATCTTTAAGACCGAAAGGATAACCGCTTCCATCATAGTGTTCATGATGGTATAAAGCAATCTTTCTGGCAGTTTCAAAATAATCCCCTGTCAACAAATTTTCCGCATACAAAGGATGTTTTTTGATTTCTTCCCATTCTTCAGGGCTTAATTGTCCCTCTTTATTAAGAATGTCTGGCGAAATCAACAGCTTTCCAACATCGTGCAAAGGAGAAAAAATTCTAATCTTTTCTACTTCTTCATCTGGCAACCCATATTTTTTAGCAAGAAAAGCAGAGAGTTCACTAACGCGAAAAATATGCATATAACTATTCTCGTCATGTGATTCTGCAATAAGGGCAAGATTATTTGCAAAATCAATGTATGCATTCCTAATTTGTTCGGCTTTTAACCGATTTAATAGAAATATTTTTGCTAAATTTATAAAATTATCAAAAAACTCAACAGACTCTTGAGAAAAGACTTTATTGCTTCCTTCTGCTATATCTAAAGTGATATCTAAATACCTCTTTTCGTCAATCTTGATTACTTTTATTATTGTTGATTTTGTTGGCTTTGAATATCTTTCAATCTTATTTATAATATCTTGTGGCATCCTCTCGTTGTTCAGGGCCTTAATATTCTCTACTACCCTCACTTCTTCGGTAAAAAAAGCGTGTTCACGTTTTAGTGAAAGATTATTTAAACCAGTCACATCATGCCCAATAGCTGCTAAAAACCGCCACTCGTCTCCTTCTATTAATGAAACACTTCCATAATCTGCCTCAGGAACCTCTGCAATTAAAATTTGTAAAAATTCATGAAAAAAGATATCTACAGGTACTTCCTCATTTCCTATTTCAGAAATAATCATCAATAAATTATCGATCTTTTTTCTTAAAGTTTCAATATTTTCATAACTTTCTCTCAATTCCTCATTTTGAGCGATTAATTGTTCATTTGAAGATATTAGTTGTTCATTTGCAGCCGCTAGTTCTTCAGAATAATTTTGCAAATCTAACTCACTTTCTCTTAACTGTTTTAGTAGTGCAGTAACTTTCTTGTTTTTACTATATATAATTATGTTTATGACAATTAAAAATATTATTGAAACTATACCAATCCAAAATAAAATGGGATATTTTTCATAAAACGATATTGGTTCGTTTTTAATTATTGATCCAGCTGGAAGTGCATTTAATGATATCTTAAACTTTTTAAGTTGTGGATAATTAAAGATATATTTATTCTCTAAACGATAAAACCTTGGCAAATTTGCAATATTCGTTCCTGATAAAATGTTTAAAACAATTTCTCCTGCTTTTTCTCCTTGTTCGAATGCACTTGTAATTCGACCGCCCACAATGTTATAATCCATATATACACTTAGAGTTGTGTATATAGGAATCTGATCATACTTATTTATGAAATCTCCAATTTCATCAAAACTATAAAAAACACCATTTTTATCTCTATTAAATCCTAAAAAAATGGCGATAGAATCATCTAGTGGGTTACTAAGATTTTCATGTATCTCTTCTAAAAAATCACTTAAAAATATAAAATCTATGTCTGAAAAATATGGAATTACTTCCTTTTCCATCTCTTGCCTTACAAGAATACTTGTTTTTGTATAGTTGTCTATCACTACATAAACATGTTTTGTGTCTTTATGCAAATTTAATGCTGTAGATAATGTATCTTTGATATCTAGTATTTCTACAATCCCACTCACAAAATCTTTATTTTCTAGGTCATATTCTTGAAAATAATTGATTCCACAAAATACAATAGGAAGCCCCTTAAAAAAAGACTCGTAATTTTCTAAAACAAAATCGAAGGCATCATTATCTACGGCAACGACAGCTTTGAATTGAATATTTCCTAATTTTTTAAATAAATAATCCTTGAATATCTCTAAAGAATCATCATCTCCGAACCTTTTTGAATCTAAAAATTCTACGTAAACTTCAAGATCTTCACGATTGTTTAACACCGAAAAAAGTCCGTTTAATTCTTCATCAGACCAAGATAAACCAGGATTATAAGAATTTAGAACCAACAAAGAGTTTTGAGAAAAGATAGTTGAACTTATCAGTATACAAAATAAAATAAGCATCCATATTTTTGAGTATTTAATTATAAATACCTCCCTTTTAGTCCTAAAAACACCCTTTTTGGTTTTTATAAGGTTCTGTAATTCATATACCAAAATTAAAGATATTTTGATGCCATTATATACAATTATAACATCTTTCAGACAATATTAAGTAATTAAAAGAAAAAGATGGTGATATATTGTTCATTTATTTATATCATTTTAAGTTAAAGTCCTTATCTATACTAAAGGAATAGATCGTTAACATAATATTATTCTATTCTTATTATCCTTGTAATTTATTTTTTTTATGATAATGGTGAGCATTGTTATTTTAATTTATATGCAAAAGTTGATCTATCCTTGTGACCTAATATGCTCTTATCAAGTGGATTTTGAGTGATGAATCATCAAAACCTTAGAAGATAAGGAGGGGGTAATATGTCAAAGGGTTGGTTAATTACTATTGGTATATACTTACTACTGATGGGGATTGTTGGTTTGTTTGTGGCTTCAATGCCAAATTGGCATGCATGGATTGATTTAGTAGTAGGAGTTATTGGATTAATAGTCGGAGCAACTGATAAAGGTAAAAAGAGTTCATAGTAAGGCAACAAAAAATATATAGCATAAAAATAGATAACACAAAAAGGGCGATATAGATGCCCTTTTTGTTTTAGTTATACACTCAAAAGAGGTGGTCATGTGCCATTTGATGGTTTAGTATTGTATAAGGTTTTACGAGAAGTAAAAGAACATGTTATAGGTGAAAGAATTAGAAACATTTACCAACCTGTCTATTATCAAGTATTATTACAGTTATCAAATAATTATTTGTTATTTTCTCTGCAAAACCCTTCTTATATGCTCTTATTAGCTGAGAAACCCGATATACCTATGGAACCAGCACATTTTGCTCAGTTTCTAAGAAAAAGAATTAGAAACGGTAGAATTTTACAAGTTGAACAACTAGGCTTAGATAGACTGGGTTTTATTGAAATAGAAAGCTATGACGATGAAAGATCAGAAAAAGTCATATATAAGTTATATTTTGAATTGATGGGTAGAAATTCCAACTTAATTTTAGTTAACGAAGAAGGTAAAATCGAGGAGGCATACAAACACGTACATGATGACTTTAGACCCATTTTACCCGGTGCTAAATTTATTCCTTATTATGATGATTCAAAATTAAATATTTTGAGGGATAATGTATCAATTTTAGATGATTCATTTTTAAATAATCTAATGGGATTTTCAAAGAAATCTAAAGATTTTCTCAAAATTATTGGTGTTGAAAAAGCAATTCAAGATCTTAATGATTCTCATTTATACTTCTTTAAAGATAATAACAAATTTGATGCAGTTGCTATAACACCTAACAATTATTCTTATGAAAAGTTAACTCCTTCAGAGGCTATACTTAAGGTTTTTCAGGAAAGGGCTAACCAGTCTAGATTTTTGGAGATAAAGAGGTATCTAGAAAAAAATGTGAATAACTTTATTGAAAGATCAGAAAAAACTAAAGATCTGATTTTAAAGGATTTATCTGAAGAAGAGCTTTTGGAAGAACTTGAAACAAAAGGTAAATTGCTTCAGAGCTATTTATTTAAAATAAAAAAAGGAGACAAATATCTTCCTGTAATTGATTGGAACAGTGGGTTGGAGATTGTTATAGAAATAGATCCTTTATTATCTCCAACACAAAATTTAGAAAAATACTACAAAGAGATAAAACGAATCAAGAACAAAGTTGAGTTTGCTAAGAAAAGAATTAAGGAAGTTAATAATGAGTTGGAGTATCTTTATCAGCTTTTAGAAACAATTACCTCAGCCCAAGACCTTGAAACTTTAATAGAAATAAGGGAAGAAATGAAAGAACAAGGTTTAATTAGAGAAACTAAAAAACCTAAAAGAGAAAAAAAGTTCGAAACATCTTACAGAAAATATGAGTATGAAGGTTTTGAAATATTAGTGGGTAAAAATAATAAACAAAATGATGATTTAACAAGATCAGCATCAAGAGAAGACATTTGGCTCCATACACATGAAATTCCGGGTTCTCATGTGATAATTAAATCTGCTGGAAGAGCCGTACCAGAGCAAGTAATCAAGTATGCAGCACGAATAGCTGCTACATTTTCAAAGGCTAAAATGTCCTCTAATGTAGCTGTTGATTATACTCAAAGAAAAAACGTATGGAAACCCAAAGGAGCTAAACCCGGGATGTGGCTATATGAAAACTATGAAACAATTATAGTTGAGCCATTAAAGGACATATTTTAATTATTGACCTTTTTAAATATAAATATGTTTGATATTTATTCTTTATAACCTAACAAACGAGATATTTTTCTCGTACAATCCACGACAAACCTTGCATATTCGTCAACTTTTGTCTCTTTAGCTTGAGATGTACTCATAGAAATACTAACAGCCCCAATAACTTGATTGTCATAATTAAAAATGGGTGCCCCAATACAAAAAATACCGTTTTCATTTTCTTCATTATCTACTGCGTAGCCCATTTTTCTTATTTCTGATAATTGCTTTTTTAATTTTTCTGGATCTGTAATTGTGTTTTTTGCCCTTTTTTCTAACTGGGCCGTTCTTAAATATTCTTCCAATTCTTGTTGAGGTAAATAGGCTAAAATTGCCTTCCCAAAACCAGTTGCATATAAGTTCATTCTCATTCCTATCTTTGACATCATAGGCAAAGAATGAGGACCTTCAATCTTTTCTATATATACCCCTTCGTCACCATCTTTTACAACTAAGTGAACAGTTTGACCAGTTTTGACCATTAAATCAACTAGATGTGGTTGGGCTAAATCTCTGAGGTTTATTTTTTTCAGGATTATACTACCATATTCCACAAGTTTAAAGCTGGGAATATATGTTCTATCTTTATTTTTAGTTAACAGTTCTCCTCTATACAAATCATCTAAGTATTTATATGCATTAGATATCGACATCTCAAATTCACGAGCAATTTCTGTAGCACTTACTGGCGTAGGAGAATTAACAATATAATCGAGTATGGCTATAACATTTCTTACAGTTTGAATTAATATTCACCTTCCTAAAAAATATTCTAAAAACAATTATACTATATATTATTAAATAAATAGTAAATAATTGTCATTCTACCTTGTAAATCCATCATTATTTCCAAAAAAAGCTTCTAGATCTCCCCAGGTAGGTAACCCCTCCACATCACCCTTTACAGTCAGAGCAAAGGCACCTGCAGCATTTGCTAATCTTACGGCATCTTTTAACGTATATCCATTAATTAACCCCGCTAAAAATCCTGCAGCAAAGGCATCTCCTGCACCAATTGGATCTACTATTCTTTCAACTTTATATCCAGAAATATGAGTTATTTCTTCCCTTGTACCTAAATATGCCCCATCTTCTCCAACCTTTAATACAACTATCTCAGGACCAAGATCTAAAAATCTATTTAATATATCAATTTCGTCAGATAATTCTAACAAGATTTTTGCCTCACTTAATCCTGGAAGTAATATATCAGATTTACTTGCTATATCTAAGATAATTTTTTTCATTTGTTCTTTATCGTTCCACACTTTAAACCTAATGTTTGGATCAAATACTATTTTTAAATTATGTTTTTTTGCTATTTCTATAGCTTTATAAACGGCTCTAAAACATGATTCGCTTAAGCCTGGAGTTATGCCCGTTATATGCAAATACTTTGCCTGGGCAATATATTGTTCGTCTAAGTCGTTCTCATCCATAAAACTAGCAGCAGAGCCTTTCCTATAATAGTATATCCTACTTTCTCCAATTTCAACCCTCTCTTTAAAAAATACTCCTGTAGGATGCTCTTCATCTCTTTTTACTTGTGATACATCGACACCTTCACCTCTAATAAAAGATTCGATATAATCCCCAAATCCATCTTTTCCTAACTTACTGATCCATCCAGCTTTAACACCCAATTTTGAAAGACCTATAGCAACGTTTGATTCTGCGCCTCCAATATGTTTATTAAATTGATAGATATATTTTAAAGGGCCAGTTTCTGTAGGCACAAAAAGAACCATTGTTTCACCTAAAGTTACTACATCCATTATAATCACCACCATTAATAATACCAAAAATACTAGTTAATATTTTTAATTAACACTTTTTTTACTATTGCTAAATAGTTTAAATATGTAGGGAGCAGAATACAAAACAACTATTATAATAACTAAAATAGCTGAAATTGGTCTGGCCAAAAACGGTAAAAAACTTCCATTAGACTTGATTAACCCAATTCTTAAATTATTCTCAACCATAGGACCCAAAATAATTCCTAAAATCATTGGAGGAGTTGGAACATTTATTTTATTTAATAAATAACCAATTAATCCAAAAATTATCATAACCACAATGTCAAACACACTGTTTCTAATTGCATAAGCTCCTACAAATGAAAATACAGTTACAATTGGAGCAATAATATTTTGTGGAAGTTTTAATACAATACCAAATAATTTAATTCCAATATATCCAACAATAATGAGGAATAACTGTGAAATTATTGCTATGGAAAATAATGCCTTAATTATCTCAGGATTATTTTGAAAAACTAATGGACCAGGTTGTAAATTATACATTAGCATGATTCCTAGAACAATCGCTGTTATTGAATCTCCCGGTATACCAAAAACAAGAGCAGGAATCCATGTTCCCCCTAATGCGGCATTATTTGCAGATGTAGGAGCTATAACCCCCTCCATACTCCCTGTTCCAAACTTTTCTGGTTCTTTTGAACTATTTTTTGCAACTCCGTAAGAAACCCATGCAGCAATATCAGCACCAGCTCCAGGAAGTGCTCCAATAAAAGTCCCTATAACTGAAGATTTAATAAAAGTCCATTTGTTTTTCCATATAATTGTTAGAGCTTCCTTAAAAGGTAATTTAAACTTTCCTTTCACACCAGAGTGTTTCAATTCTGATTTTGAGCTTACAATATTTAACACTTCAGAAAATCCAAATAATCCAATCATAGCAGGAATAAATTCAATTCCTCCTAGTAATTCAATACTTCCAAAAGTAAATCTAGGATATCCTGTTGTTGCATCCATTCCTATAGTTGAAATAAACAAACCCAGACAAGCAGAAATCAAACCTCTTATAGTATTTCCTTTAGAAAGAATTGCTGCTATACTAAGCCCAAAAATCCCAAGCCAAAAATATTCATAGTGTGTAAATTTCAAGGCAAAGTTAGCCAAAAAAGGAGCTAATAATATTAAAGCTAACACTCCGACCAATCCACCTAACGCTGAACAGATAAGGTCTATAGTTAAGGCTAAACCTCCCTTACCTTGTTTTGCCAATTCATAGCCATCTAAAATTGCAGCACCAGAAGAAGGTGTTCCAGGCATTTTTAAAAGAGTCGCTGGTATATCTCCAGCAAAGATTGAAGTAAAAGAAACTCCTAGAACCATAGCAAAACCTGCTAATGGATTCATATAGTAACTGATTGGAGCAATTAAAGCAACAGCCATAGTAGCAGTTAGTCCGGGAATTCCACCTACAAATACACCTAAAAACATTGATAAAATCCATGGAATCAAAATTTCTGGAGAAAAAAGATCCATAATAGTCATCGTCGTCCTCCTTATCAATCTTTTGATTTGACCTTTTCAACTCTATTAATTAGCAAAGCTTTTTTAACCATTTTTTATTAATTTCAAATGAAACTAAATATTCCAGTTGGAAACGATACATTAAAGAAAAACTGAAAGACAACTAAAATGATAGCCAATACAATTAGGGAAATACCAATACTTGTTAAAAATTTGACCCTTAATCTTAACATTAATATTACTAATAAAATTAATGTACATATTATAAAACCAAAATAATTAAGTAAAATAACATATATTAATGAAGAAAGAAGAAAAAAAATAATATTTCTATTTTCCCAACTTTTGAACCAACCTAAATTTATTTTAAAAGTATTTCCACTCATGAAGGAGCATATTATTTCATACACACCACCTATAAAAAAAACTATCCCTAGAATTACTGGAAAAAATGCTGGGCCAGGTAATCTTATACCACTTACTTCAAAAGAGGGGAACTTTATTGTTTGATAAAAATCGATAATAGCTATTAAAACAAGTGTTAACCCAAACCAAAAATTACCCTTTTGTTTTTTCATTTATAATCCTCCATTTATCATTTCTGGAAAAATTTTTATAATCTAATTTAAGTATAGGTCGACAAATGAATAATTTCTCAATTCTAGTATACAAAAAGGCATTTATCTTCTTTTATATTGTATTAATTTTTGTATAATAAACATAGTTACGTTTCATTAATTTTTAAGAAGATAAATGCTTGACAATTAGATACAATTAAATTATAAATAAAAATATTATTCATTTCTATTTTTCCAAAAAAAGCAATGAGTTTTAAATCTTCGTAATTTAATTAAATATATCCTCCCAATTGAAGAAGGTACTTCCATTCACCATCTTCTTTTTTTACAAATTCAAAAAAAGATTCTGGATCTCTTATTTTTATACCAAAACCATTTTTCTTCATAAAATCAATAAAATTCTCTTTGTTGACTACTTTCAGCATGTTTTGATAAATTATATTAATAATTTCTTTTGGAGTTCCTTTTGGAGCAGCCAATCCTCTCCAAGTTCCTGAAGACCAATCTATCCCTTGCTCTTTTAATGTAGGCACATCAGGAAATTCAGAGAGACGTTCATCAGACATTACTGCCAAAGCTCTTACTTCTCCAGCTTTAATCTGAGGGGAAACTTCTGCAATACTACAAGTAATGACGTCAACATGTCCGCCTAATAATTCAACCAAAGCGGGGGCAGCTCCATCTGTTGGAACCCACAATACATTACTTGGAGAAATGCCTGCTTTGTCCAACATACCAACACGACTCAGGTCCCATACTGAAGCTGGTCCAGAACCAGAGAATTTATATTTTCCGGGATTAGCTTTTATATCCTGAAGTAAATCGTTTATTGTATTCCAAGGAGCATCTTTTCTTACAACTACACCGGCAGGATCTTCATTTACTTGAATTATGTACTCAAAATTTTCATAATTTACTTTAGCAAAACCGAGCCAATGAAGTGTTGCCAATTCTTGAGTTACAAATGTTAAAGTATAACCATCCGGTTTTGCATATGCTCCAGCAGTGTGCCCTACTGCTCCTCCTCCACCTGGTTTATTCAATACTACAAAAGGTTTACCAAATTCTTCTTCTAATCCATTTGCAATAACCCTTGCTATTCTATCACTTCCTCCACCAGCTGACCATGGACAAATGATCGTTACCGCTTTTGTAGGATAGTTTGCAAAAGAACTCAAAAATAATAGAACTAATACTAAAAAAGTAACTAAATACTTTTTCATTTTCTCACCTCCAAAATAAATTTGTAAACAAATTAATAAATTCAGTCAATCTGATTAGTTCTTAAGCATTTTATTAACTCACTTACTTTATTGACTAACCCTTCATCATACTTAAAAGGAAATCTAGGATAACCAACATCTATTCCTTTTAAATTCAACATTGCATGAACAACTGGAATTCCCTGTCCTACTTTCCTTATTTTTCTGTAGGCAAACAAATATTTCATTGATTCCTTATAAGATTCCATATTTCTATTCTTTAAAGAATCATAAACATTAACAACATATTCAGGAAAAACGTTTGACATAGCTGAAATAGCCCCTTTCCCACCATGAAACATTGTAGGATTTAAATACA
Organism: Defluviitoga tunisiensis; assembly: GCF_000953715.1. Classification (NCBI taxonomy): domain Bacteria; kingdom Thermotogati; phylum Thermotogota; class Thermotogae; order Petrotogales; family Petrotogaceae; genus Defluviitoga; species Defluviitoga tunisiensis. Next base: position 860,883 of record NZ_LN824141.1, on the reverse strand, counting down.
TTTCTGACCCACTTAAATAATTAAACTTCTCTAAATCAACGTTTGTTGATAAATCGTAAAAATAATTTAAATTATTAGTAGTATCTTTAATACCATATATACCTATTTCTGCTAATTGATGTATGCATTGAACAGAAAGATTATATCCAACACGTGGAGGATTAAGATATACAAACACAGGAATAGTTATTTCTCTTAAAATTTTTTGAAAATACAATATAATTTCTTCTTCACTATAGCCATAAAAATAAGGTGGAACAAATGCTACAGCATTAGCTCCTTGACTTTGCGCAAATTGTGCTAGTTTAACAGAAGTATCGGGATTACTTTCCCCTGCATGAACAATAACTTTTTTATTTGACGAGTTTTTTAAAACATGTTTTATTATCTCTTTTTTTTCATCTTCACACAATAAAGCAGTTGAACCATAGGTACCTAAAATAAAAAATCCATGGACCTTATCATTTAGATAAAATAAGAGATTATTCAATCTTTCCAAGTCTACTTTATTTTCTTCATTAAAAGGTGTAATTAACGAAGTAAATATACCTTCAAACATTTTTTACCTCCATAATATATTTTCATAATATGAAATATGCTTTCTCTTTAATAAACTAAAAAAATTATAAATAATATAATAATATTTGTCAACTCTAATTTTCGGTGATTAAATTTGTTTATAAGCATTTATTAGATTTTAACTTTAAAAAACTCCTATTCTCTTAGTTTTGTATTTTTTCAGGGATCTTTAATTCTTTAACATGTCTTTTAATATGTTCAGCTACTTCAATATGGTATTCATTTTCATATTTAGTTAGTATTTCAAAGAACCTATTTCTGAAATCGTATTTTGGATTCAGTACAAACATATAAGAAACATGCAGGGTTTGTCTCGCATCGGGATTGTTTAAATACTCTATAGGTTTTAAATCTTTAGGAACAGAAAAAGGATCGCAGGATAGATGATAATATTTATCCATTTCTGTTCGTTTATCTAGACAGGTTTTCCATATTTCTTTAAAAAAATCGGGGGCTTTTTGAGCTATTATTTTTAGTGCCTGTAAGTAACTAGTTCCAGAAGTTTTAAGATGATAGTTTCCTTGAGTAATTTGAGATACATAAGGATATATAGAAAATTTATCACTTCCAGAATGAATTGAAAGTCTATACCCAAAGTAACTTGCTATTTTATGATGCTTCATCAACGAATTTTTAAATTCTTTAATATTTCCAATATAGTCGATACCCTTTTGAAATTCACCTGGAAATCTTGGAGCTAGTGTATCAATTGTAATTCCTTCATCATATAGGTACTTTGATAACAAAAAATGTGTTTTTTCATCTGTTGGAATATTTGTTTCATCTATAGAAACCTCAAAAGATACATCTTTGTTTTTTACTTTTGGAAAGTTATTCCATATATAAATTATTCTTTCAATTACCCCTGAATAGATAGATAAAATCTTCTCAAGTTCTTCTTGGGAATATTCTAAGTCTAAATCTTTTACCTTGAATGTTTTTCCATAAAATCCCTTATAGATCTTTTCTTTAATCTTCGAAACAACACCCATGTATTCCGAACAATCTAAGGTTAACATTGTTATTCCAGAATCTATTGCCATTTTTATCTCTTCATCTGTTTTTAGATGATCACCATCAAAACCACTCTTACCTTCATAATTTTCTTTAATTACAGCATTTTCGACATCTTTTTTAACATCGTGAAAAGTCCTTCCAGTAAAGTTCAATTCTCTAATACTTTGTTGTGCAAAAACGGGAAAGAACTCATGTCGTTTGGCCACCTTTATATGACCTGGCGTTGCTAAACCTACTCTATCTCCAAGACCTAATGAAATTCCTTGTTTAGGTAATTTTGAGAACATCGTATAACCTCCTATAAATTCATATTACTTACTTTAGAAATTCTAAAATCTTTTTTTTGGTACTTGTAGCTAGGAAAGGGGGGAGGGCTACGCCCTGTTACCCTTTTAAATTCAAAAAATGTTTTTTTTGAAAATTATAATTTCTAAACTTATCAATTAGAAATTTAAGCAATAATCTCTTCTTTTATATACTTTTCAAAAGCAAAAGTTGCAGCACCTAAGGCTGTTATATAGTCTCCTATTGGTGAAACTTCGATCTTTGTATCGCTATTTGCATAAAATATATTCTCTTCGTAGCTTTTCTCAACAGCGTCTTTCAAAAATTCCCAACCATATGCAACACCGCCAGCTATATATACCTTTTCAGGGTTTAATATATTTACAAGTGCTGAAATACCTATACCTAAGTAGTGGCCGGCTCTTTCAAAGGCCTTTATCGCATTTTGATCTCCTTTTTTAGCTAATTGATAAATAGCTAAAGATTCACAATCTTCTTCACAATCAAAATTTTTACCCGATAATTCAGCATAGTTTTTTACTATTCCTTTACTAGAGCTTTCGGTTTCTAAACAACCTCTTTTCCCACAGTTGCACAATCTTCCCTCAGAATTAACGGTAATATGTCCTAATTCACCGGCAGCATTTTTATAACCCCGTATAATTCTTTCATTACTTACTATCCCAACACCTATTCCAGGACCAATATTTACTACAACAAAGTCCTTTTCTTTTGAGGAGTTGTTTATCAGTAAGTCTCTAGCCATCATTATTGTATTATGATCAACGTAGGCAGTTAATTTAAACTCTTTTTTGATTATTTTTTTTATTTCTAATTCTTTTATTTCTAAGTTGTGAGCCCTTATTACCACACCTCTTTCATAATCTACAAAACCTGGAAAAGCCATACCTATACCTGTAACATTATATTTTTCAATTATGTTCCTTATATTGTCAAATATCTGCTGTAGTAATTGTTCACCAGTCTTCGTTTTAAATCTTTTTGAATAATGAAGATTTCCTTTTCCATCAGATACGATAACTCTTGAATATGCAGTTCCAACATCGTAACCAATAAAAAGAAAATCATCATAATTCACATCCAATAAAACACCTTTTTTCCCTACTCGTTCAACTTCTTCACTACCAATCTCTCTTATAACATTTTTTTGAATTAGAAAATTGGTAATATAACTCACTGTAGATGGCATTAAGTTCGTTTGCCTTGCAATGTTAGCTCGTGTCATCGGACCATTGTTACGTAAACATTCAAAAATTAATGCTGCGTTGTTTTCTTTTAAAGAAGATAGGGATGCTTTCTTCATTTTTTGTAACCTCCATATTGTATTTCTTTTAACGCTTAATTGCTCGTATGTATATTATCCCATAAAAAATCTTTTTTTTAGTTAATTATAATCAATCAAAGAACAATTCTTTTGGTCTATAATAACAAATTCCCCGTACTAAATTGAACGCCTCTCTTACAGGTATCTGACCTTTTTCAACCATTTCTCCAACAACATTTGAAAGTTCTCTTCTAAACATTTCAGTTCTAGAACCATATGACATTAGTTTTCGTGAATCTGTAACCATTCCTGCCAAATTACCTAAAAGGTCAACAGTTGCTACATATTTCAAGTAGGTTTCCATTCCAAAGGGACTGTCATTAAACCACCATGGTGCACCTAGACTAACATTTGGAAAGGCGCGAGCTAATGTAGCAGCTGTTGGATATAAAGAAGGATCTAAACAATAAAGAACTATTTTTAATTTTTCGTCAAATTCATTTAAAAAATACTTTAGCCCCTCAGCCATATTGATAATATTTGTTGAAACATCTCCTCCAGAATCTGGACCTAATCTATTATATAATTTATCGCGATAATCTCTAACTGCTCCAATATGAAGCTGCATAACCCAATTACTTTCTGAATTCATTTTCCCATACTCAATAAAAAGATAAGCTTTAAAATCACGGATCTCTTCTGCAGATAATTCTTTTGATTCCATAGCTTTTTTGTAAATATTTTTAACCTTTTCTTTTTCTACAAAATAAGAAATTGGTTCGTATATTCCATGGTCACTAGCTACTCCCCCTAATTCTTGAAATTTTTTATGAGTCTTATATAATGCATTCATAAATCCCTCAAAAGTACTTACATTTTCGTTTGTTACTTCTCCTAAATCTATAACGAACTCCTTCCAACCTTTTTTTTCTATGTTCATAGCCTTGTCTGGCCGCCAGGTAGGAAGTATTCTAATTCCTTCAATCTTTTCTTTTGCTTTTTGGTGGTAATAAAGATCATCTGTTATATCGTTTGTGGTACACATTACTTCAACATTCATACTTTTTAGTAACTCCTGAGGTTTCATGCTTTGCTGTTTTAAGGCAATTGAAGTATCTTGCCAAATCTTTTCTGCAGTATACTTTGAAATAACATCCTCAATATGAAACCTTCTTTTTAAATCTAGATGAATCCATTCATAGGTTGGATTTCCTACAAAATTTGGAAATACTTCTGCTAATGCCATCCACTTTTCTTTATTCGAAGCCTTACCAGTAATTTTTTCTTCTGGTACACCTCTTTTTCGCATAAGTTCCCAAACGTAATGATCTGTCTCAGCTTCAACCTGCCATATGTCTGTCCAACCTCTATTCTCAACAATCTCTTTAACGTCTCCATGGTTGTGTGCGTCCAAAATTGGAAGATCTTTTACTGATTCATATAGTACCTTTGAGGTCTCATTTTGTAGTAGATAATTCTCATCTAAAAATGCCAATTCAAATTCCTCCTTTATATGTTTGACTTATACTCACTTTAGAAATTTCAAAATAAGAATTTTAATCTCACCAAGCTGTTTAATTCTTTTTGATCGAAGAAAACGGGAAGGGCTTTGTACTTGACCCTAAACACACTATAAACTCTACGCCTTATTTATATTTATTATAATGTTCCTTCATTTCCTTATTAAAAGGTAAGTTAAATATCTCATCCCATAGTTTGGGTATATAATCATAATTTTTAGTTCGTGGATCTCTTACCAAAACCTCTTCCAAAATTTTTCTATCTCCTGTAATAAAAGCATCTAACGCCATTCCCATTCTCATTATACGAGGGGTTAGATAGTATTTCTTAATTTTTTCTGGTAGGTCCGGCTCTATCTTTTCAGGAAATATTCCATTTTTATTAACCTTAACAGGAACTTCAACAACTATATCATCAGGAATTCCCTGTATTGTTCCGTTGTTTAGAACATTTAAAAATAATCTCACTTCAATATTATTAGTTAAAGCATTTATAAAAGGTATTTGTTGTTCTCCACTTAATTTTTCTTTTGGAAACTCTTCGGGCCAATTTTCTGTAATTTTTATTTTGGGATTTTTTGATACCTCTATAATCATCCTTTTTATTTGTCTTAGTTCTTCATAAAACTTTGGACGCTCTATTTCATTGTCTATTCCTCCAAATTTTCCATACCATCGCTTTTTAGCTTCTAAACTGTGATGATATTTCCAAGAACCATTACGCGTCGTATCTCCAATAGGTAACCTTCCATAAAATCGGTACATGTCAATAACTGCTGGACATAGGTGCGTATCCCAAGGGCTTTTTGGTTCCCAATGTTTTGACTCTTTTTCTATCCACTCATCTAACAAAGGATAGGCATTTTCCCCTTTGTAGACAAATCTGTTCAACCAAATCCCGTGGTTAACTCCAGCAACTTGCCAATCTGTATCTTTTTTGTCTATTCCTAATGCCTTTAAAACCTCAAAAATACCTTCTACCCCATGACAAAATCCAATTACTTTAACGTTTGTTAGTCTTTTTATTAATTGAGTTATTTCAAAAACAGGATTCGCTGTTTGAATGAGCCACGCGTTCGGACATATTTTTTCTACGGATCTAGCTATGTCAAGTGACATTTTTAAATGATTATAATTTGTAAAAGTGTAATAGTCTGATATCATATTAAACTCTTGACTATCTATCCCTCTGTAGTAGCCGTAATTTTCTGCAACATCTCTCATAATTTCATAACTGACATAACCATCTTCGTGTCCTGGTGCTCTATATAACGCTGTATTTATTACAAAATCAGCGCCTTTAAGAGACTCTTCTCTATTTAAAGTTTTTTCAAATTTCAAATTTCCTCCAATTTCTTCATTGTACCTTTTACACAAGTTATATACTGCTTCTAGCCTTTCTTCATCTATATCCATGAGTGAAACTAAACTATCATTAAGCTCCTTTGTTTTCGCTAAATCTCCAACCAACTTAACTGTGTACCTTACACTTCCTGCCCCTATAAAAGATATTTTTATTGACATTTTCGTCTCCCCCTTTAATTAATTCATTCTATGCTCGAATTATTTATCTATTATAATCCAAAATCATTATAAATAAAAACTCTATTTATAGCAACCTTATTTAATTATAGACTTTTAGTTTAGAATATTAGCAAATAACTGCTATTTTGAGGGTTACTTTTATATCTTAAACCTCTTAACTAAAGCCTCTAGTTCAGAAGATAATTCACTCAACTCTTTTGCACTTTCGTTTATCTCTACCGATTGATTTAGTTGCCTGTCTATTACCTTTCTTGAGTTTTCTAGTTGTTCACTTATCTCTGATACCGCCCTTGCTACTCGCTCTATCGCTGAACTCATCTCTTCGGCACTTGCACTTTGTTCTTCTGCACTCGCTGTCATGTTTTCTATCCCTTGATTCATCTTTTCTATTCGTTCTCTTATGTTGTTAAAACTTTTTAGTACATTTACCATCTTTTCGTTTACTTCTTCTATCGTTTCTACTACCTTGTTCGTTGACTCGTTCACTTTCTTTGTACCTTGCGTTATGTTTGTTAGTATTTGACTTATTTCATCTGTCGCATTTCTTGATTCTTCAGCTAACTTTCTTATCTCATCCGCTACTACTGCAAAGCCTCTTCCTGCTTCTCCTGCCCTTGCTGCTTCTATCGCTGCATTTAGCGCTAGAAGGTTCGTTTGTTCCGTTATCGAGTTTATTGTTTCTACTATGCTTTGAACATCTTTCGCATTCGTCGCTAGTTGGGTCACTTCTTTTTGGCTTTCTTTTGTCCTTTCTACCGCTTCTTTTACTATCTCACTTATGCTTATTATTGTTTGACTTCCTTCTTGCGCTGCTTTGTTTGTATTTTCTGCTTCTTCACTTAATCTTTGGGCATCTCGAGATACCCCTTGCGCTGCCCTGGCTACTTCGTCTACCCCTGACGTTACTTCTTCTACATTTTCTGCTGTCTCTTCTGCATATGCCTGTATCGTATCCATTTGTCGTTTTAATTCTTCTGAGTTTTCTCTACTTTCTTGAGAGGTATTGGTTAAATTAACTGATGATTTTTGTACTTTGTCTGAAGCTTCTCTTATTGAGCCCATTGAGTTCCTTAGTTCTTTACTCATCTCTGATAAGGCTAATCCCATCTGTCCTATTTCATCTTTACTTTTTACTTGAAAGTCTACTGTTAGGTCTCCTTCTTTGAATTGGTTTATCTTGTTCCTTAATTCAAGTAATGGTTTGGTTATACTTCGTATTAGGTATATGACCATAATTATTGCTACTACAAAGGCCACTACTGTTAATATTATTGTTAGTACAATCGATCTGTTGTTCTTTTCTATTAGTTGTGGACCAAGCGTGTCTTGTTGTTCTTTTAATTGAGCTCTTTGTTCTTCTAACAGATTTAATATTTCTAACCTTAATTGTTCCATCTGCCGAGTTAAATTCTCTTGGGTTTCAACTAAATCGATTATTTGATTGAATTTACTTTCAAGCTCATCTGCAAGTTCTGCAACTTGTAAAAAAACTGTTTTGTGCTCTTCTTTAGTCAAACTTGGACCAACTAATGATAGATTATTTTTTAGAGTTGAAAACAAATTTATAACATTATTTTTTGCAGAGCTTGATTTCGAAGAGATATATTCTCCTACGATATCATTAATATTATTTACAATATCTACAGGATTTTCAGAAAAAGCATAAAAAGCTAAATGCATGGTAACCGTATCAAATTCAAGCAATTTTTGAATAAGTGATTCTGACAGTGTGTTGAATTCATTTGAGCACTCATTGAACTCTGTATTTAATGTAACAAGCAGATAAAAATTTTGCTCATAAGAAATAAGAAGTTCATTTAAATCAAGCAGATTTAAATTATTTTGGGTAGTAGATAAAAGCTCGTTTATCTGATCTTTCATCTCTGATAAATTATTTTTAAAGGAATTCTCATGTTCTTCAATGCTATTTATAAGGTAATCTTTATAATTCAGAACTGAATCAAAAAAATTCACTTCCATTTCAGAAATACTAGCAACTTCGTCAGATAAACTTTCAAAAGATTTTAAACCTACATTAGAAACGTTAAGCGAATTGATATTAAATATTACAGTTATTCCAAATAAAACAAACACAATTAAAATAATGCTGATAATTCTACTTTTTACAGAATTATTTATCATACATAAATCCCCTCCTGTATTTAATTATTTAATCTTTTTTTTAGTTTTTTGAATTTGAATTTATTAATTCATTCTAAGATTGAATTTATTATACTAAATTCTAAACCAAAAACAATAAAAAACAAAACGTTATTTTTCTTAAATAAATTATCTTTAAGAAAAATAACAATGAATAAACTCATATATTATGATTTTGCTTAATTTTCTTGTAAGTTATCTAAAAACTAAAAACGCCCTTTTCGGGCGTTTTTAGTCAGCGGGTCATTTTTTACTTTTTCGTTTTTTGTGTTTTTATAATGCTGGTGCCACTTCTTGTATTACGTTTCTATTGATTATTCCACCACTTGCATCAATATCAAAAACATACCAATAACGACCATTACCGCTAGTGGGAATGTTATATGTTTTGCGTAAGCCGTTTCTATCATATACTTGCACTATTGCATTGGAGGTGGTTATTTCTGGACTTCCACTGTAGTTATGCACAAAATATTTATAAGTATGGTTGAGAGTATTAAAGATAGTTATCGTTTCGGGACCATAGCTACTTGTATCATCGACATCTAAGAATGCATATGGATATTCATCGGGATCATCGATACCTTTAGTCCGGTAGTCAACTTCATAACCATTAAGATGACTTGCGTCCGGTGGAACAAGAAGGTGACTATCTAAGTCACTTGGACTCTCACCCCAAGTTAGAACGATTCTCAATTCTTCATCTTGAGCCAGTTCTGGTGAAAGTGTAAAATTAACAGTTTTTTGTTCATCTGCAACCAAAGACAAAGTTTGCGTGTTGGTTACATAGCCGGACTTGGAGGCACTGATGGAGGTATTGGCGATTGGGACCTTGTATAAAGCGTACTTACCTGCTGAATCAGTTGTTCCAGAGACATTACCAGATTTCACAGTAACTCCAGATAATGGCAGACCAGTTGTTGCATCAGTAACAGTTCCTCCAACCGTTGCAGTTTTACCTCCTAATAAACCGTTAAAATCAAACGGTGTACATGCGCTCAAAATAAACACAAGTGAAACTAGCAATAATGCAATATACTTAACCCTTTTCTTCATGATAACTTCCTCCCTTTTCTTTGAAGTCACTGAAATTATAAAAAAGGGATCTAAAAAAAATCTAAAACAAGAAAAGGGAAAAGAAAGAAGTTATCATATTTTAAGAAAACTGAATCTCTTTTATAAAATTAGATACCTCTTTTGAGGTAAATTCTTCTCCTAATTCACTAGCAAATAGTTCTTTTATATAGTTGTAGTAATCTACAGCTTTTTTGATTTCTCTTTGTTTAAGTAAAAGTTTTATATATTCTGTATTCATTTCATATGAATAAGGATCAATATTAAGATACTCTTCTAATATGGATTTTGCTTTTTCTATGCTATTTTCTTTTTCAATCAAATATAGTTTCGATAATATTTGTAAATATGTTTTTTCAGCATGGTTTATTTTCGGTATCGCCCAGTCATCATAAATATTTGAAGGTAATAAACCATTTTTATAAATTTTTTTAGCTATCAAAAAGCTATCTTTTGACTTTGAATATAGTTTATTGTTAAATAATTTTATAGCTTCTTTATTAACTTCAAAGAAATCTTCATAATCTAAATAATAAGGTTTATCCGTATTAAATTTATAATTTTTGTTATTAGATAAAATATATTCATCTTTCAATCCCATATCTTTAAACCTTTTTCTCATATCATGAAGCGCAACATACAAATTTTGACGAGCGCTATCAAAAGGGAGATCTTTCCAAAAATATTCTATTATTATATCTTGAGTAATCCACTGATTATAATTCAAAGTTAGAAATTTAAATAAATCAAGGGCTTTTTTATTTTTAATGTTTTTTATTGTTAAAATATTATCACCGGAAAATACTATAAATTCACCAAATAAATAAATTTTCGGATAATATGTATAAGCTTTTTCTTCATGAGATAGTTTGAAAGACTCCTCTAAAAAAGTGATCTTTGGAGTTTCTATATACATATTATTTAACTCTACTTTATTGCCCAACATCTCACAAACATACTTTGATAAATAAGGAGTTTTTTCAAAAACAAAATGAAAGTCATTCGCTTCTAAAAGAGTTAAGAAGGTTCTTTGATCTTCTTTTGAAGTAAGCACTTTTATAAAATAACTTAAAGCCATCTTATAATACAACGCTTCAAACAATATCAATTTTGCTCCACCTTCGGCGGCCGTTTTTATAACATCTTCTATAATTGGGATAGCAGTTTCAAATTGTTTCCCATATATCAATATCTTTACCTTTTGTAATTTAAAATCTAATATTTGGTATCTATTGAAAAAAGTGTTACCAATTTTTAAGGCTTTTTCTAAAGCCATGAGCGCTTCTTCATTTTTTCCTACCTTAAAAAGATACTCGGCTTTAACTGAAAAAAAGTTAGAGGTAAGAAATTTTGAACGAGCATAAAATCTTTCAGCTGATTTTAAATTATTATCAGCCTCTTTTAAACTTCCTTTGATAATATTTATTTTTGCCTGCAAAATATATAAGATGGGTAAATAAGCAACATTTTGCGTTTTTATATATATATCTTTAAAGTAGTTCATCATTTCTTGGGATTTTGATGTCTTATTTACCAACAAATAAAAGTCGGCAAGGTTGGCATATAAAAGTGCTTTCCCATAATCATCATCCATATTTTTAAACATCTCTAAAGCATTAAGGTAATAGTCTTCTGCCTTTTTTATTTCTCCTTTTATTGTATAAATGTTGTAAGATAGATTGTTTAATATCCAAGGCTTCATTTCGTTTATTCGATTTTTTTCACACAAGTACAGAGCCTTGTTTAGATATTCTTCACCTTCTTCAATCTTTGACAAATAAGACAGACTAGAACCTAAAAGATTGTACAGAGAAATTAAATCATTATAATCCTCATTGGGGATTTTTTTCAATAATTCTAATCCTAATTCAACGACCTTTTCATATTCTTCTTTATGCCAATAAATACCTATTATTTGAATTTCTACCTCAAATACAGAAAGTTTTGTATCTTTTAATTTTTCTATATTATTTCTTACAATTATATAATCCTCGAGAGCTTCATCAAACTTAGAGTACTTTTCCTTAATGATACCTCTATAAAAATACAGTGTGTAATCATTTTCATAGAAAGATTGAGGAATAGAATGTAGCCATTTTTCTACTGAGGAAAAATCTCTGACTAAGATTTGTGAATGTATAAGAAAAAAATCAATAATTTTTTCAATATCTCCTAATTGTATTAGACAATAAAATTGTTCCTTATAGTTTTCAGATTTTTTATAGATCTCAAATAGTTCGTTGTATATTTTTTTCTTTAAATCTTCAGGAACTTTTTTTGATATTTCTTGTTTAAAAATATCGTGCATGTAAAAATTTTCTTCATCTAACTTTTCTATAATATTTAAATCCAAAAGCCTTTCAAAGCATTGATGAATTTTATACTCTCCCATGTAACTAAAGTACTCTTTACAAACATGTAGGGTGATTTGGTTTAATAAACTTATAAAGAATAAAAATTCTTTTAAATCTTTAGAAAGATTTTTTATTATAGCTTCTAGATATTCACTTATATTAGTTACCGAACTAATATAATTACCATTTATATCTTGATTATCTGTGATATATGTAATAATAACGTTTATAAAACCGGGCCAGCCGTTACTAAGTTCATACAACTCTAAAATTTTTTCTTCATCTATCTCTATTTTTCTTTGATTGAGATACTCTTTGAATTCTTCTAAGGAAAACCTTAATTCTTTTTCTTTAATTTCATAATAATCATCACTCATTTCAAGCTTAACTACAGAAATAGGAAAGTCTTCTCTAGATGAAAAAACATAATGAACATTTTTATTAGAAAAATTTATTAAAATATTAAACAAACTTTTATAATTTTCAGCTAAAGTCATATTTTCGAGCGAATCAACGAAAATATAGATATCTTCTTCTACTTTAGACAGTTCATTCACCAGTTCAACAATCTTTTCTTCTTCGTTAAAATAGAGATAAATATTTTTGTTTTTTGAAAACTCAAATTCGTATACGTTGCTTAAACCAAAAATAAGATGATTCAAAAAATCATCAAATTCAAATAAATATGAAGGACAGTTAATCCATAATTTTTTATCGTGTATTTCTTCATAAAACATACTTAAGGCAATTGTCTTACCATAACCAAACGGAGCTCTTAAAAAAATTATTTTTTTCTCTTTATTCTTAATTAATTTATTAATTATTTTATCCCGAAACAGGTAATCTTCCTTTATTTGAGGGTGTTTAAAAATAAAGTTCATAATCTCCATATAAAACCCACCTTAATTCTAATAATTTACTGATATTCTTTACACTATAATATTATTTGGATTCTTTTTCATCTTTAAACTTTACGAAAAAAGAAATAATAAAGGAAATAGCCATCAATATTGCAGGAAAAACTGACATCATAAAACGTGCTGCTAAATCAGGATGTTCGCCTGGATTATTACCATCAACAAAACCAAATATAAGTGTAACTAGTAATAACACTAAACTTTTTGCTAACCCTGAAAAATGTATAATAAATTGAAAACCACTAAAATATATTCCTTCACGTCTAAGGTTTGAAGCTTTTGCATCTGCATCTATCACTTTTGCATATATCAAATCAATATTAGCAGTAACTCCTGCAATCCCAATACCTATAAAGGCACCTGCAATCATAGAAGAAACTAAAGTGTCAACAAAGAAGGTCGGTATAACTGCTATTCCTAAAAATATCAAAGAAGATCTCCATGCAGTCATAGCTCCAAACCAATCTATTACTTTAACCCACAAATACATCGCTGGAATCGCTGTTATGAATACAGCTCCGGTTAAATAAGCTGCATTAGCCTCGCTTAATCCTAAGGTATACTTGATAAAATAAGGGATACTCAACAGTAACAAAGCAAGCGAAGCTTGATAAAAAAAGTTAGTTAAACTTACCGTCCAAAAATTTTTGTTTGTCATCACAGCCTTTAAAGAATCTTTTAATTTTGGAACTTCACTTTCTATATATTCTGGTCTTTCATGAACACTGAAAGCTGCAATTAGATAAAAAAACATACCTACCAAGATCATAAAAGTTGCTGTTATGGAATATCCATATTTTTCAATTAATATGGGCGCTAATGTTACTCCTACTATTAAACCAACAAGTTGAAAAGCTTGCCTTAGAGCATTAGATCTTGTCCTTATTCTACTATCTATAAAAAGTTCTGGAAATAGTGAATGATAATTAACCGAAGAAATTGTTGTCAACGTTTCTGTCAACATAGAGAAAACTGCATAATAAACAACTAACAAATAACCTTTTTGGACTGACAAAGGAGGTGAAAATAAAAAGATATAGGATATACAATATAACGGTATACATATTAACATCCAAGGCTTACGCCTACCAATCTTGGTACGTGTGCGGTCAGAAAGATACCCAAAAAGAGGGTCATTTATAGCATCCCAAATAGTAGCAAATACTGTAATCAAGGATATCATCGCTAACGGAATACCCAAAACATCGTTATAAAAAAACACTAAATAGGCTCCTATCATCTGCCCCGGAATTGTAATGCCTAACATCCCTAAGGCGTACGGAAAAGGATGAGTTTTACGATAAGTAAGTTCGTTCATTATACTCATTGTTTTCCTCCTTTTGAATTAATTCTTGCTCACTTTATAAATTCAAAATTCTATTTTTAGAAAATCTTCATTTTTTTAAACTTTTCGGTAATCGTACCAAGGAGTGGGGACTCCGCCCTGGAGCCGTTATAAATTCAAATTTATTTATATGTTATTATCTATATAAAGTTAATTATATATATCAGGATCATATCCACATGGCTTCTTCAAAACAATGCAACATTATTGGAAATAAGACCTTAAAATTTTCAGCATACTCACATCCTATTTTTTCTCCATATACTTTTGCTTTTAATCCAAAATACTGCTGAATAATCAAAATAAATTCTTCAGTAATTTGGCTTTCATGAATTTTAATAGCTTCAATTTTTTTATCCCAATAATCATCCACTGAAACGTATTGATTGGGATAAGCTGTAAAGAAAAAAGCTATTAAAGCGTTAGAATTTAAGCTACTAGATGCTGCTTGTGCAGCAGCTAACCCACAATTTTTGTGATCTTGATGAGTTTCATAAGGTAAAAAAGGATCTACAGTTAAAATTAAATCGGGATCAATATTTTCTATATGTTTCTTTATATCTTCTCTTACATCATTTATGTCATATCTTCCACCATCAGGATAGTTTAGCCATATAATTTTATCTACTCCTAATAATCTTGCTGCATCTTCTTGTTCTTTTTTTCTTATATTTACTGTTTCTTCACGGCTTTTCCCTTTTATTCCTGCCCCTCCTTCTGTAACCATGAGATAAGTAACATTTGAACCAGATGCCTTTAATTTAGCGATGGTTCCTCCAGCCCCAATTTCTCCATCATCTGGATGAGGAAGAATACATAACACATTATGTCTCTCTTCTATTTTGGGAATAGGAAGCATTTTCTTCAAGCTTTGTACAATTTTTTCTTCCATATAATAGCCTCCATTTACTCACTTATATATATGTTTTAGAATTGCTTACTTTTAGAAAATCTTTATTTCTTTAAACTTTTTGGTACTTGTAGCTAAGAAATGGGAGAGGGCTACCCCCCTGTTACCCTTTTAAATTCAAAAACAATAATTATCTACTTAAACTTTTTGGTACTTGTACCGAGGAGTGAAGGGCTTCGCCCTTGACCCATTATTAATTCAAAATTATATTTATTTTACTTATTAGCCTATTATATATATATTTTACTATATTTTAAATCATTTTTTAATAAATAGACAACTTTTGTTTTATTTAATCACACCTCATTTACGAAATTTAAATTAAGATATACTAAAAAACATAGTTTTTTCATATAATTTAAGAAGGTTAAAAGATATATAATTAAAGTGACAATAAAATTAAGGGGCGATGATTATGACCTTTTTCATAACCTTGGTGCTCAGTTATTTTTTAGGATCCATTCCGTGGAGTTATTTATTTACAAAACTTTTTTCTGGTAAGGATTTAAGAAAAGTAGGGACAAAAAATGTCGGTTCCACTAACGCATGGAAAGAAGGTGGACCTATCGCCGGAATTTTATCTTTCATAGGTGATTCTACTAAAGGAGTTTTAGCTATTCTTATCGCTTATCTATTCGGAATTAGTAAAAGTTGGTGGCCACTTTTTTCATTAATTGCCATTATTGGTCATTCCTTTCCCATTTGGTTAAAAGGTAAAGGTGGGGTAGGAGTAGCTGCTGCAGTGGGTTCCTTTGTTGTGTTATTTCCTCTCGAATCGGCTGCTTTTGGGATAATTGCAGGAACATTATGGCTTACTTTTAAAAAAGGAATAATGTTTATAATCTCTCTTTTGTGGCCTTTTGTAATATTGATAGGATATTTAAGAGGTACTATTGATTTTCTAGGTGCTATTATGACCCTCCTTTTAGTTTCATGGTTGTTCATTAGAGGCTGGAACAATCTAAAAAGTAGCTTTATGGAATTTAAAGAACCTTTGAAAGATAATTTCGTCAAAAGAAAATTATGGCGTTATCTTGCTTTATTATATCCCGGATTAGCCTACCCACTGTGGGGCCCTGTAGCATTCAGATATATAATAGTAATTTCAGGGTTAATTGCTTTTTTTCTTGAACTAATCAGAAGGTATTCTAAAACCGTCAATGAATTCCTAAAAAAACTTTTCAAACCTGTTGGTAAAAGTGAGGAAGCATACAAGATTTCTGGAACGAGCTACTTTCTTATGGGAAGCGCAATTGCAGGCCTTTTTCCTATTCCATATTCTTTAATTTCTATTGTAATGCTTACTTTAGGTGATTCATGGGCAGTGTTAATTGGACAACGCTGGGGGAAACACAAATGGCTAGAAGGAAAATCTATAGAAGGAAGTTTAGCTTGTTTTGCTATAGCTTTTGCATCTGGGGCTGTCTATATGAATTTAATCAATATGCCTATAAATTATCTCAATCTTTTAATAGGAGTAATTGTAATTACCATAGTTGAGGGATTAGGAAAGTGGTTGAATGACAATCTAACGATGGCACCTGCTGCAGCTTTGACTATGTGGTTGTTTTCAAAAATATTATGAAATAAATAATATACCCCCCGTTAAGGACATGGGGGGTATATTAAGTAAGTCCTAGAAATTTCCTGGATTTTCTGGGAAAATTAATTCATTTTCGTCAATAGGTGTTTCCTCTGGTGTTTCTTCTATTTGCTCAGGCATTTGTTCATTTTCAGGCACGGATGGGATTTCTACTGGAGGATTTATAATTTCACCAGATGTTGCATCAACTTCAACTGTTAAGTCCTCAAAGATGAATAGGTATATAGGGTTACCAATCTCGTCTGCTTGCAATTTAGCAGATTCAAGTTTGTTTTCTTGGAATACTTCCATAACCGTTTTGAGGGTATCTTCCAAAGAAACGCCTGTCATGGATAATAGCTTCATTATTTGTTCGTCTTGCTTTTTACCTTCCTTTGATTTTAGTACTTCCCCGGTCTTACTATCGAGTTGAACTTCAGCACCATTTTCAAACTTGAAGGTATAAGTTCCCTTTTCTCCTCCAAATAATCCTTTATCCCTTTCTATGGAAACTATAGCAGTACCCAAATCCAAACTTTTAGCTACAGTAACTAGTTGATCCACAGGAATCTCTAGTTCTTCTTCAGGGATAGTTGGAACTTCAACTGGTGGTTGATCTACAAATTGCGTGAAAGCTACACTACCTATCAATATAACCAATAAACAAAAGTATCCGGTTAGCTTTTTCTTCACTTTTTTCACCTCCTACAGTTTTCTAGTAATTAGTATATATCTGAGTGCTGAAACACTCATGAAAAAAAAATTAATCTTAAATGAAAATAAAAAAGAAATAAATTATTATTCTTTTTCATAAAATTTTAATCTTTTTTTCATAAAATAATAGCCAGAGGTGAGGTGATGAAAAATGAAAATATTGGTAGTGGAAGACGAAGAGAAACTTGCTAATATTATAAAAAGAGGATTAGAAGAAGAAGGCTATTTAGTAGATGTAGCTTATGATGGTGAAGAAGGCGAAGATTATGCTAAATACGTTTCTTACGATTTAATCATTTTAGATATTATGATTCCTGTAAAAGATGGTTTTTCTGTATGTAAAAGTCTAAGAGAACAAGGCATTAATGTTCCAATATTAATGCTAACAGCTAAAGACAGTATAGAAGACAGAGTAAAGGGACTTGACTCAGGAGCAGACGATTATCTGGTTAAACCTTTTGATTTTAATGAACTATTTGCTAGAGTTAGATCCTTGTTACGCAGAGAATCTTTTACAAAAAATCCTAGAATACAGGTAGGAGACCTAGTTTTAGACACTTTAACGAGAGAAGTATGGAAAGGAAATGAAAAATTGGAGTTAACACCAAAAGAGTATAATATACTAGAATATTTTATGAGAAATCCTAAAATAGTTGTAACTCGAACGATGCTTGAAGAAAAGATATGGGACCTTGATTTTGAAGGAAGTTCAAACATAATTGACGTATATATTAGAAGATTACGAAAGAAAATAGGAGATAAAGATGGTAAAATTATAGAAACAGTTAGGGGAGCTGGTTATAGGTTAACAATTTCATAAAATTTTTCAAAAGTATAAAATTTAAATTAACCATTTGGTATCTTCTCATCATGTCAATACTACTTCTAGTATTTGGGCTAAGTTCTTATTATGCACTACGTTATAGTTTATATGAAAACACTGATAACGTACTTGTCTCACGAATGAATGAAATCCAAATCAATTTACAAAGTTCAGAAAACATTGAACAGATTAATCAACTGAAAAGTATGCCGAATGAAATGATATTTATTTATAGTTATGACGGTAAATTAATGAGGTTTTATGGGTTTTTCGTAGACATCCCAAACTTTTCACAAATAAAAGATAGGGTTTCCAAGGGTGAAAGCTTTTATATCTCTACTACAACAGATTACAACTGGAATGCCAGATTTTATGTATCTAGTACTACAGTAAATGAAACTCCTTTCATAATTATAATTGGAAGATTCATAGATGAAATACTTACTGTTTTATCTCGTTTAAAAAAGATCCTGATTTTTACCGGAATATTTGTTTTGTTGTTAGCAGGAATAGGGGGATTTATTTTAGCTGATAGATCTTTTAAACCTGTTTCAAAAATAATTGACACTGCCCAGCGCATTGAAGAAACTAATCTAAACGAAAGAATTGAAGTTCAAAGTGAAGATGAATTAGGCAGACTTGCTTCTACCCTAAATCAAATGATTTCACGTCTTGAAAGAGCTTTTGAACAACAAAAACAGTTCACCGCAGATGTATCTCATGATTTGCGAACACCTTTATCAATAATTCAAGCAGAAACAAGTTTAACTTTGAAAAGAGATAGAACAACCGAGGAATACAAAAAATCATTGCAACTAATTCAAAACGAAGTACTTTATATGTCTTCTATTATCGATAAATTACTATTTCTTGCGCGAAGTGACAGTAAAAGTCAGTATTATAACTTTACTTCTCTTGATTTAAAAGATTTGCTTGAAGAACTTATTCAAAAAATGAAGCCGTTGTTCCAACAGAAACATTTGGAATTAGATTACGAATTGCAAGAAAATCTATGTATTCGAGGCGACAAAGAAAAGTTAAAAGAAGCAATTTTGAATATCTTGGATAATGCGCTAAAATACACAAAATCCGGAAAAGTCTCCGTTTCACTATATAGCAAAAATAAAAAAGCTGTAGTATCTATCTCAGATACTGGGCCCGGGATCCCAGAAAATGATCTACCTCTAATTTTTGACCGATTCTATCGAGTAGATAAAGCGAGATCTAACAGTGAACAAAGTACAGGTCTAGGTCTTGCGATCGTAAAAGAAATTATTGAGGTCCACAATGGTCAAATAGAGGTAAAGAGTAAAGAAGGAGAAGGAACAACTTTTTATATAATTTTACCTATAATTTTTGATTAAAAACAAGGGCTTATTAGCCCTTGTTCTTTAACTTCTCGCAATATATGTTGTATGCAATAATTCGTGTGACTTTTCACTTAAAGGCTCACCTAAAAATTCTTTATACAAGGCTTGAATTGCCGGATTCTCATGTGATTTTCTTATTTCAAACGATTTGTCAATTTCATATATTGCCTTCATTCTTTTAGAAAGGATTTCTTTGGTCGTAGGAATAGGCTGTCCACCACCACCTATGCATCCACCTGGACATGCCATAAATTCAATAAAATGATAATCTTTTTCACCATTTTTTATCATATCCAACATTTTTCTAGCATTTCCAAGGCCATTAACAACTGCTACATTTAATTTTAAACCGTCAATTTCGATAACTGCTTCTTTTATACCTTCAATTCCACGAACAGATTCAAAATCCAATCTTTCCAAGTTTTTCCCGGTAATAACTTCATATGCTGTCCTAAGTGCAGCTTCCATTACACCACCCGTTGCACCAAATATTGCCGCTGCTCCTGTAGTAATTCCTAACGGTTCGTCATACTCTTCAGATGGTAGATTCAACAAATCAATACCAGCTAATTTAAACATCTTAGCTAATTCTCTTGTTGTTAACACATAATCCACATCACCCTTCATCTCTGGTCTTACTCGTTCATATTTTTTTGCTGTACAAGGCATAATGGAAACGACTATCATATCCTCACGTGGAATACCTATTTTATCAGCATAATAAGTTTTTGCAATAGCACCAAACATTTGTTGAGGAGATTTACAAGTTGAAAGATTATCAAGAAATTCAGGATAATTGTGTTCTATGAACTTTATCCAACCAGGACTACATGAAGTAAATAAAGGAAGTTTTCCACCATTTTTAAACCTTTCTAGAAATTCACTTGCCTCTTCCATAATGGTTAGATCTGCAGCAAAATTGGTATCAAAAACTTTATCAAAACCTAATAATCGCAAACCAGCTACTAATTGTTTCGTAACAATTCTACCGGGTTCAGCTCCAAATTCTTCGGCAATTGCCACCCTTACTGCAGGGGCAGTTTGAACAATAACATATTTAGAATTATCTGAAATTACATTCCACACCTGATCAGTTTGATAAACCTCGTGTAAAGCACCCGTTGGACACTCAATAACACATTGGCCACAATTTACACAATCAACATTTCCCATACCTTTATCTAGAAAAGTGGTTACATAAGTATCAGGACCTCTATTCGCTATAGTTAATATGTTTACAGACTGAACCTCCGCACACTTTCTTACACATCTGTCACAAACTATACACTTTTGAGGTTCTCTAACAATTGAATAACTGCTTCTATCTTCAGGTATCTTGCTTGAAATGGTAGGAATTCTTACCTCCATGATTCCAATTTCTTCTGCTATAACTTTTATCTCACAACTGGAAGATTTTGGGCAAGTTAAACAGTTTAAATTACAGGAAATACCATGAGACGCAATTATTAATTCCATTATAGTACTTCTAACTTTTCTAACTTTTTCTGAATGAGTATAGATTTCCATCCCATTTGATATTTTAGTTACACAAGCCGGTTTTAACGTCCTCTCACCTTTTATTTCTACTGAACAAAGCCTGCAACTTCCAAATGGTTTTAATTTTTCAGAATAACAAAGAGTTGGAATTATTATATGAGCTTTTTTTACAGCATCTAAAATACTCAGTTCTTCTTGAAACTCATATTCTTTATTGTTAATCTTAACTTTCATCATTTCACCTTCTTTGCATAAAAGTTTTCAAGAATCGATAAAATTAAATTAACAGAAGCTTCTCCAAACCCACATCTTGCAGCTAAACTAACAGCATTTTTTATGTCTGATATTATTTCAATTTCTTTTTTCGTAGGATAACCTCTTTCATATATCTCTGAAACCATTTTGTTAATGTTTTTATTTCCTTCTCTACATGGAAAACACGTTCCACAAGTTTCATCTCTAAAAAAATCTGAAACATTTTTTATGATTTCAAGATAGTTTCTATCCTTAGAAACAACTATCATTCCACCAGAACCTATATTAGTGCCAATCTTGTACAAATCTTCATAAGTGTATGGAACATCCCACTCATTCTTAGTTAACACTTCTGTAGAGATTCCACCAGGTATTACAAAACCTATTTCACTGCCTTTGACCCCACCAGCTAATTCATTCACGATTTGTTTTACGGTCATTTTTCCAAATTCAACTTCATATACCCCTGGCTTATATACATCTCCACTTATAGAAACTAACTTAGTTCCTTTGCTTTTCTCTGTTCCCATATGAAGATA
The DNA here is from genome assembly GCF_000953715.1 of Defluviitoga tunisiensis. NCBI lineage: Bacteria > Thermotogati > Thermotogota > Thermotogae > Petrotogales > Petrotogaceae > Defluviitoga > Defluviitoga tunisiensis. The sequence continues at coordinate 839,112 of NZ_LN824141.1, read as the reverse complement.
TGGATTATTATCATATTTCATAATTTCTGCTGCGGCACTCAATGTCTCAACATTATTAACAACAGTAGGTTTACCGTATAATCCTTCAAAAACCGGTAATGGAGGTTTAATTCTAGACATTCCCCTTTCGCCTTCTATTGAATTAATTAAAGAGGTTTCATCACCACAAACATAAGCCCCAGCACCTCTAACTAACTTTAAATCAAATGAAAAATCAGTGCCCAAGATATTATTCCCTAAATACTTTTTTTCATACATTTTTTGTATAGTTTTTCTTATAATTTTTATTGCTTCGGTATATTCACCTCTTATATATATGTACCCATATTTAGAACCAACTGCATATCCACATATTACAATACCTTCTATTACTTTATATGGAAGATTTTCCATCAGAAACCTATCTTTGAAAGTTCCTGGTTCACCTTCATCAGCATTACAAACAACAAACTTAATGTCATCTTCTACATGATATGCAGTTTCCCATTTTATACCAGCTGGAAACCCTGCGCCACCTCTTCCTTTTAATACGCTATCCTTAATCTTATCAATAACTTGAGTTTGTTCCATTTTTAATGAATTTTTTAAACCTGAAAACTCATAATCCTCAAAGCTTTTCCCAAGATCACTTTTTAAAAAGATTTTCTCCATTATTGGATATTCCCCCTTTCCCTTAGTCCAAATTTTCAAGAATTTGAACAACTTTATTTGTAGTAAGATGCGTATAATATGTGTCATTAATTATCATTACAGGACCTTCATCGCAGTGCCCAAGACATTCTACAACTTCAAGAGAAAATTTCTTATCCCTTGTAGTTTCATTTTCTCCAATACCTAAATGTTCTTTTATAACTTTTACTATATCTGCAGAATGGTTCAAACTACAAGACACACTGTCACATACCTTAATTATATATTTGCCAGTGGGCTTTAGATGAAACATAGAATAAAAACTAATCACTCCATATAAATGGGCTTTAGGAATATCTCTTTTTTCAGAAATTCTTAAAATATCTTCTTCTGAAATAAAGCCATACGTTTCCTGAATATCGTGAAGTTCCTCTAAAAGCTCTTTTTCATAATATTTTTCCATATGTACCCCTCCTTTATTTTTTATTATTTACCCATTTTAGAAATTCAAAAATTCTATGTTTTTCACATATCTATGCAGCTTTATAAAGATATATATATATAATTAATCTTGCACCAGCAAAATCTAAGCTGTTTTGTTATATATTTCACATTCTTATTTTAAATCAATTCAAGAAACTATCGTATAAGATGAAGTTGTGGCTATTAAACTATACAAGAAGGCTAGGGATAATGCCCTATATAATGTATTAATTTAAAAAGGCAGGGAAATTAGTATGTCTAAGAAACGAAGTTAAGAAGAAGTCTAAGATAGTCCCACCCCAATCAAAACAACTTATTAATTAACTCATATCCTAGACTAATTGAAATTTAAAGAAAAGATAATTAGTAATCTTTTTTAGATTTAAAAACCAAATATATTCCTATAATTATCATTGCAACACCTAAAATGCCTTTAATGATGTTTCTAAAAATATAAGTAGACGGAGCTATAATACTTATTACAACCATAATTCCTAAAACTATAAAAAACAAAGCTATCAATGTTATAACTATATTTCTATCGTTATCTTCTAAATGTCGATAATCTTTTTTAGACTCTTGCGTTGTTGTACCTACATCTTGAATCTTTATTTCTTTAGGCTCTAAAGGAATTAAAAAGATGGCTATTATATACAAAAAAAGACCAAAACCCCAAATCATTGTCAATACAATCCAAATTAATCTGATAATAACTGGATCTATCTCAAAATATTCACCTATACCTCCACAAACTCCCGCTAAAACTTTGTTGTCACGAGATCTGTACAATTTCTTCATAATATTGCACCACCCTATATTTATTTTTTTGTGAGTAGTTCTAATAATACTTCCTTTCGAACTTAATCAAACTTGTTTATTAACAAACCACTTCTTAATTTAGGTTCAAACCAAGTTGATTTTGGAGGCATTATCTTGTTATTATCTGCTATCTCAAAAAGTTGGTCCATTTGCGTGGGATACATAGAAAAAGCAACCTTCCAACCTTTTTCATCTACCCACTTTTCCAACTCTTTTAAACCTCTTATTCCTCCTATAAAATGGATTCTAGAATCACTTCTTGGATCTTTTATTGACAAAATTGGATCTAAAACAAAATCTTGTAGTATTTGAACATCTAGATTTTTAACTGGATCTAGATTTCCAGTAGTTTTAAACCTAAGTTTGTACCAATGTTTATCTAAATACATCCCAAAATTATGCATATTCTCAGGAGAATATGGTGAACAAGGAGCTTCTTCAACCTCGAAATGCTCACTTAATCTTTCTAAAAACTCCTCTTTTGTTAAGTTATTCAAGTCTTTGACAATCCTGTTATAAGGAAGTATCCGTAGTTCATCATGGGGAAAAGCAACTGCCATAAAATAATTATAAGGCTTTTCGTTAGTATAATTAGTATCTTGTTCTTTCAGTATTTTTTGAGCCCTTGAGGATGATGCAGCTCTATGATGTCCATCAACAATATAAAGGTAATCTATATTGCTAAAAATATGTTCAATCTGAGCCATATCATTCTCATTTTGTATTCTCCAAAGTTCGTGTTTTACATTATTTTCGTCATAAAAACAGTACAGTATTTCTGTGTTTTCTATTATTTTGTTAGTAATTTCTTTTGCCTTGGGAAATGATTTGAAGCTTAAAAAAACTGGTCCTGTTTGAGCTTTCAAAGTTACAATATGTTTGGTCCTATCTTCTTCTTTTTCTTTTCTAGTCAATTCATGTTTTTTAATGATTCCTTCATCATATTCAGATATACTAAAAGTAGCAAAAAAACCTGTTTGAGATGCCCCTTTCCAAGTCTCTCGATAAATATATATATATGGCTTATCTTCTTCTATTAGACATCCTCTTGATATAAAATCGTCTAAATTTTCTTTTGCTTTTTGATACACATCTTCATATGAAGGATCACTAATATCTGCATCAGACCTAGTTACTTTTAAAAAAGTATTGGGATTTCGTTTGATTATTTCCCTAACTTCCTCTTCTTCAAACACATCATATGGTAGACAAGAAAAACATTGTTCAATACCATTAATAGGTCTAAAAGCCTTAAAAGGTCTTATAGTCGCCAACGCTACCCCTCCCATTTTTTACAAATTATGATTCTTACTCCAAAAATGAACAAAAATTCAACACCCCAGGATGAATTAACTTTCAGTCTCGTTAATAATAAATCTTGTAATCTTACTTTCCAATTCCAAAAAATGCTTATCAGTAATGTCTCTCTCATTCATTTCTAAGTTGATATCAAAAGTTCTAAGTATTTTTGAAGGCCTAGAAGACAATATTATAACTTTATCCGCCAAAAAAATAGCCTCTTTTAAGTCATGTGTAACCATTAATAAAGAAAATTTATATTTTGACCATAACTTTTCTATATCATTCATTATAGCTAATTTAATCTTTAAATCCAAAGAACTAAAAGGCTCATCTAAGATTAAAAAATCAGGTTCTATCAATAAAGCCCTAGCCAAGTTGACCCTTTGTTTCATTCCACCACTTAATTTTGAAGGAATAAGTTGCTCAAAACCCTCTAGACTCATCATTTTTATTACTTCTTCAATCTTGTCTTCTTCGTCTCTTATTATTCTTAAGTTATCAAATACAGTGCGCCAGGGAAAAAGTCTTGGTTCCTGAAATACGTATCCTACTTTTTGAGCAAAAACATCAACTGTTCCACCTGTCGCTTTTTCCAAACCTGAAATAATCCTAAAAAAAGTTGTTTTTCCACAACCTGAAGGACCTACTAAAACTACTTTTTCGCCCTCTTCTAACTCAATATCCCATCCATTTATAACTTGTAGGTTACCATAATTTTTCGATAAATTACTAACTTTTAGTATATTTCCCAACGTTTCAGCATCCTCTTTGAAATAGTTTTAAACAATCGTTCTGTAGCTAATCCAAGCACAACAGCAATTAAAGTTATTGCATAAATTCTTGGAACATCAACATATTGTCTAGCCCAAGCTAATTCCACTCCTAACCCACTTCCACCTACCAAAAACTCCGTTACAAGAACAACCTTCCAGACATTTCCTATTGAAATTTCTACAGCTGCAATTATAAAAGGAACTATTGAAGCCAAATAAAGATGACGAAATATCTTTCCAAAAGATACTTTGTACAATTTAACCATTTCTAAAAGCTTTCCATCTATATTTTTTATACCTGACGCTGTTGTAAAAACTATATCTGGAAGAATTGACAGAGTACTGATTAAAATAGGTCCCTTAAATCCAACTCCCCATAAAAAAACTACAAAAGCAAGCCAGGAAACAACTGGAATTGATTGTATTACCATGAACAAAGGCCTAACTATCTCATATACAGTATCGTTTATTCCCATAAAAAAACCAATAACAATACCTATTAATGTACCAAGAAGTAAAACAACCAGTGTTTTCCAAACAGTACTCCACAAAGCAGAATATACTCTTGGAGTTTTTAATTGTTCAATCAACGTATCTATAACCAAATGAGGAGAAGGTAAAACAAAAGATGACCCAATGACAAAAGATAAAAAATACCAAATCACAATAATTAATAATATACCATAAAAAGTTTTCATTTATAATAAAATCCTCCATCAGGTAATGAAGGTAACCCCTCAGGATAAAAATCATGCATAGTATTCAAAAAGAACATTACTTCATCCTTACATTGTGATATATTAATATATTCGAATTTAAGTCTTTTCATAGCCTCCTTTAACACAGAAATTGGGATAGTTAGATATTTATTAGTAATTTTCAGAGCTTCATCTAAATTGGTATTAGCCCAGGTTACACTCTCCGAAAATGCCCTTTCAACTTTTTCAACTAGTTTGGGATTCTTGTCTAATATCTCTTTTTTTACAAACAACCCAGCTATTGGCAAACCATAATTTGAGTTAGCTACTTTATTCCACTCCTCTTGAAAGTCTAAAACAATACCTCCTTGGGTGCCCTGTACAGCAAGGGTTGAAAAAGGTTCGGGTAAGGCTGCATATTCTATTTTACCTGCCTTATAAAGAGAAACTATCTCTTGAGGTGGTAGATAATAAAATTTAACATCTTTATCCGGAGCTAATCCATTAACTACCAATAAATATCTAAGAAGCACATCAACTGTCTGTCCTCTACCATGAGGAGAATAAACCTCTTTCCCTTTTAAACTACTTAAGTCAGTAAATTTAGAAACATCATCAACAATTAAATAGAAAGCTTTCCATTCATGAACTCCTACTAAAGTTAAATCCATGCCTTGAGCATAAAGATTTGCTCCTACAGTAATAGGTAAAACTGCAAAATCTGCTTGATTTGAAACTAACAAGGCTACAGCCTCACTTTCATCTTTCCAAAAACTTACTTCTATCTCTACACCTTGAGTATCAACCACATTACCTAATAATCCAGTAACAGGTATAACCGCTGGTCCCATCGGATTCGTAATAGTAACAGAAAATACAAAGAGCACCGAAAGAATAAATAATGTTGTGATTGCTAATTTTTTCACTTGTTTTTCCCTCCTCTTTTACCAAACGCTAAGAAATCTCCTAACCCATTATTCCTAATTAGAGAGTTTTATTAATTGTTTAAAGTAATTGTCTTGAAGCTCAAACATTGTTTGGGCATCTTGATCAGAGGTTTCATGGTCATATCCAACTATATGAAGTACTCCGTGAATTAATATATAGAAAAATTCTTCTTCAAAAGAGTTCCCAAATTCCATACACTGTCTGTCTATAGTTTCTACAGAAACAACTATATCGCCTATTACCTCTTCATCTAAACCATATGCAAAAGACAAAACATCTGTAGGTTCATTTTTCCCTCTGTAGATATTATACTCCTTAATAGTGTTGTCATTCGTAATCAAAATATTTATTTCAAAGGAACGATCTCCAATCTCCTGTTTTAAAACTGTTTTAACTACTTCTTTAATTTTTTTTATATCTATTTTTTTTATATTTTGATCATTAATAACGTTTACTTTCATATTTTTTTTGCCCCTTATTCTTTAAGTTCTTTTACATCTATTTTAGGATAACTAATCCTCTTATGATTCATTTCCAAAATAGTTCTCATTATTTTACCTTTGATTTTTTTAATTTCTCTCATAGTTAATCCACAATCATCAAATTGTCCCTCAAAAAAAAGTGAAGAGATTAACTCGTCAAGTTTTTGACTCAATTCAGCTGGTTCTATTTCTTGCATACTTCTAGTTGTGGCCTCTGTTACATCAGCTATCATAAGAATTGCAGCCTCTTTAAATTGAGGGATAGGCCCGGGATATCTGAACATGTTTGTATCTTTAATGCCTGTTTCTTTATAGTACTCATCATAGAAAAACTGTTTAACTCTTGTTCCATGATGTTGAAGAATCATATCTTCAATTAGTATTGGAAGCCTGTACTTTCTTGCTAATTCAACTCCATAGGTTACATGATTATTTAAAATTAAGGAACTCAACTTTGGACTGATATCCACATGAGGATTCTTAGATTTTTGATTTTCTGAGAAAAATTGGGGCCTCCAGATTTTTCCTATATCATGAAAGTATGACCCTACTCTTGCCAATGTAGTATTTCCCATAACGACTTCGCTTGCACTTTCTGCTAAGTTTGAAATGATCATACTATGATAATAGGTTCCTGGTGCTTTTAAGGATAATTCCTTTAAAATAGGGTTGTTCAAATTTCCTAACTCTAAAAGGCCTATGTCTGAATAAACCCTAGTCAAATATTCAAAGAAAGGCAACACACCCATCATTATTAGAATTCCCAAAAAATTACTTATAGGAATATATAAATAATCTATAGCATTGTAAGATAAGTTAGTCGCATACAAAATAATTATTTGTGAAATAGATGCAAAAATGAAAGGTAAAATAATTTCCACCCTTCTTTTAATCTTTCTCGAGGAAAAAGCTGCTATTAAAGAGGGTAAAAATAAATAAACAGTAAACTTTAAGTCATATCCAAATAAAATACCAAAAAAAAGAGCGAACATCAATGCAGAGATTATCCCTGAAGAGTAATCTATGAGTAATGTAATGATCAACGTACTTAAGATAGCAGTTAATGCAAACATATTAACATATTTGTATACTGCAAGATTTAAAACAATATTGAAAATGAGCGGCGTTAAAAAAGCCGCCCAGAAATTTGTTGGATGTAGTTTAAACATTTTGTTTTTACCAAGAAAGAATTCCCCAATACCTATCCATACTGAGAAAAAAACTATGTAAAACTGAATTTGAATGCGCCACGTAACTCTCCGAAATAACACTAATTCAGAAAACACTATTAAAGCTATAAAAATAATAATTCTATATATAAATCCTTTATTTTTGTGCATAAAATGCTTGAACTTTTGATAAATTCCAACTTTATTTTCTTTTTTGGAATTTAAAAAAAGTTTAGAATATTTTTTTCTCATTTAAATAAGACCACTTCCCAGTTTTATTTGTTATTCTCATAATTGTCGTAGGCTTTAATGATTCTTCTTACTAAAGGATTTCTAACAACATCTTCTTCTTGTAATTCTATAAACTTAATACCTTCAATATTTTCTCCCAAAACCTTCTTTATTGATAATAGACCCGAATCATTTCTTTTTTCTAAATCTATTTGAGTAATATCTCCAGTAACTACTACTCTTGAATTAAAACCAATTCTCGTTAAAAACATCTTCATCTGCTGATAGGTTGTATTTTGTGCCTCATCTAATATAATAAATGAATTGTTTAGGGTCCTACCTCTCATATATGCAAGAGGAAGAATTTCGATAATTCCTTTTTCCCTATAGGCTATAATTTTCTCTGAATCAAGAAAATCTAACAATGCATCATATAATGGCCTCAAATAAGGATCAACTTTTTCATATAAAGTCCCCGGTAAGAAGCCTAACTTTTCTCCTGCTTCTACAGCAGGTCGAGTCAAAATTAAACGCTGAACTTTTCCAGATCTTAAACAATCAACAGCCATTGCAACCGCTAGATACGTCTTTCCAGTTCCTGCTGGCCCTATACTAAAAACTATTTCATTTCTCTGTAGTTCCTCTATGTATTTTGCTTGACCTTCTGTTTTTGCAAAAACTCTGGACCCCAAAATACCCGTATTAACGACTTCTTTCATAGACTTGTGATTAATTCTCTTATTTTCACCATTTCCATCGTTTTTATAACGGGATACAACATATTGAAATTGATCCCAATCTAGCAAATGCCCGGAGTCTAGCAACTCAAAAAGCTCGAATAATATTTTTGAAGTTTTGTCTACCGATTCATCATCTTTTCCTTCAATATAAATCTTTCTATTTTTATATCGGATCTCAACATCCAATTCCTTTTTTAAATATTTGGTACGGCTATCATATGCACCAAATATTTCTATCGGTTCAATGTTATTAGGAATAGTAATGGTGTTTCTCAAAATAACTTATCCCTCCTCACTCTTTTCTAAAAAGCTTTTTTTATTTCATAATTATATTTTTTATGTATTAATGATAAACTTAATACTCCCTAATGCTTATCTAATCTTATTAAATCTGTTAAGTAGATACACAAAAAATTAACCACTACAATAATTGCTCAAATTCACTTTATAACTGAGCGTTGTGGTTTTTACCAATTTGTAATTATTATATATAAAAAATATTGTATAATCTTATAAATACGCATAAAATTGATAAACATTTTTTATACATGCTATTTTATTCATAGTAATTATATCATAAAATAATAAAAAAAGTTAAATTAGAAAGGATTTCTATAATGTGGTATCCAGGACATATTGAAAAAGCCAAATCATTAATAAAACAGAATTTAAAATTAGTTGATGCTGTTATAGAGGTATTAGACGCTAGAGCTCCTTACACAAGTAGAGCATACGAAGAGGAAGAATTATTCAGAAATAAAAAGCGGATAATTCTATTAAATAAATATGACATATGTGACAAACAAAAAACAAAACAATGGGAAGATTTTTACAGACAAAATGTTGGAAATGTATTCAGTATAACTTCTAAAAATTTAAATGTAAAAGATTTCTTTGTCAAAAATATATACCCTTTAGTCCCAGAAAAATTCAACGAACGGCGCGTTATGATAGTTGGAATACCCAATGTTGGAAAATCTACATTCATTAACAGTTTAAGGGGTAAAAAAACTGCAGCTGTTGGAGCTCAGCCTGGAATAACAAAAGGCATTCAATGGATAAATGTAAGTAACAAATTAAAAGTTTTAGATACACCAGGTGTATTGTACCCAAAACTTTTCAATAAAAAGATGATTAACAAATTAATAATCATTGGTTCGCTAAAAGCAATGGACGAAGAATTAGATGAAGCAGCTTACTTTGCTTTCAATTTTCTAAAAGCTGAGTATCCTCAGGTTTTAGACAACATCATCGAAGATTGGCATACTTGTGAAAATGCATATGAGTTCATAGAATTATTCTGTAGCAAAAGAAATTTCTTAAAGAAAGGCAACCTATTTGACTATGAAAGAGGAAGAAACACATTCTTAAACGAATTGTCAATAGGAAAATACGGCGGAATAACATATGAATTACCTTCAGAATTTAGTTAAAAAGTCAATTACCCACCGCCCCTAGAGGCGGGGGCTTGTAGAAATACAAGCTCGGTTGATTAGTCTATGACATTAGATTTTGCTAATGATTAGTTATAGCAGAATATATAGTCACCGTGGGATGCTCCACAAGTCCCATGCTCTGAGGGTAATGGTTAAACATCTCTGAGGGGTAGGAGAAGTGCTGTTACCATTAAACCTGCTATAACATTGGCGATGTGGACCTACTAAAAGGCATGGCAAAGTTAGACGCCCCTTAAAACAACAGCTTGCTAAAGTAGTTAAAGTTAAACCTTTCACTATTCAGCTATTATATGAAACTACTAGCTATACACAAAATATCACACTTGGTATAGATAGTGGTTATAACTACATAGGTTTCTCTGCTGTCACAGAAAAAGAGGAATTAATATGTGGTGAAGTTAAACTAAGAAATGATATATCTGAGCTTCTTAAAGAAAGACGGATGTATCGTAGAATTAGGCGCAATAGACTTAGATATAGGAAACCTAGATTTGATAACAGAATTTCATCTAATGAGAGCAAAAAATATTCAGTTCAAGGTGTACAGAACAAAGGTAAATATATTAAGCTAATGGAAATGTCTAAGCCAGTTAAAACAGATTTAGTTAAGCCCTATATGTTTAGGAAAGGATTTAGTATGTTTTATAACTGCAATTCATCACCCACTTACAGAAGTGGGAGTCTTCTTGCAGGAAAATGATAAAAAAGCTAGGAAAAATCCTAGCTTTTTGTTGTTCAATTTAAAATTTTTCCACTATTTTTACATAATCTCCATTATTTAACAAAGCGGCATTAGCTTCATCGGTATCTACATGAAATTCTAAGGCATACTTCTCACTCACTCTAACCAAAACATCTTGGAATATCAATCTTCTACCTTCTTTATCACAGTAAACAGATACAAGATCTTTGTCCTTTACTCCATAGTGTTCAGCTTGACTAGGAAGCATATGAATATGTCTCTTGGCAATTATAACACCTTTAGCTAGTTCAATTTCTCCATTAGGTCCTTTAATTTTTATTCCAGGAGTCCCTTGGACATCTCCAGAATCACGGACAGGGGCATTTATACCTAATTTAAAAGAATCAGTTCTTGAAATTTCTACTTGTGAATTCTTTCGTACAGGTCCTAATATTCTAACATTTTCGATTGTCCCCTTAGGACCTACTAAATCTACTCGTTCATCACAAGCAAATTGTCCGGGTTGACCAAGATCTTTGGTTGGAGTTAATTTGTAACCTTTACCAAAAAGCCTCTCCAAATCCTCTTGAGACAAATGTACATGCCTATTTGATACCCCTACTACAATTCCAGGTTCTTTTAGTTGCAAGATACACACCTCCATAATTATTTATATCTTAGATAATCTTACTTCATTGATTGCCTAATACAAAACTTCAGTTGTTTAGGTTTCGAAATTTCTGCAATGAGTGGTCCACGTTTAACAGAAAACCATCCTGCCCCAGCTATGGCAATATCATTTCCTTTATCAACTCTTACTTTTACCTTTTCAAATTCAATCTTTCCAAAATCAAATTTATCGTCATAAGGAGGATACAACACTTTTCTATTATACAATAATTCAGATACTCTCTCTCTTTTTGCCCTGTGAGTTGAAATTCCTTCTGGCAAAAAAATTGTCGTAATTGGTGGCAAACCCCTAACACCATTCTCAACAACATCTACCCAAAACAAACTGCTTATGAAAAGTACATTCCCTTTTGCAATTGTATGAGTTTTTGTATTAATTTTTTTTGACGGAACCATTTTAACTTGAGAAAAAATATCAAAAAAATCACACAATCTATCATTTGTAAAGATACCTGGGGTATCATAAACCTCTATGCCTAAGTCAGGTATCTCTGTTTTAAGTAACTCTAGAGTTGTACCTACAAATGCGCTAACTGTAACATCTTTACTTGTTAACTTATTTAAAAATGAAGACTTACCTACATTTGTAACTCCAAGTATAAGTGCCTTTTTTTCACTAATTCGAGATAAAAGCTGTTTAGTTTTTCCTATTCCTAATCCTGTTTTTGAACTAGCAATCACAATGTTATCGCTCGGTATATTTAATGAAGACAATTTTAGCCTATTTATTAGCCATTCTTTTAGTTGTGAATAAGAAGTACTCCTCGGAAGTAAATCCACTTTGTTCACAACTAATATTACATCCTTTCCCTTCAACTTTTCTGCAATTTCAGACCTGAAAGTTCCCTCAAAATCTATTACATCCACAATCCATAATATTGTATTAAAATTCGTAAGAATCCTATCTAATTCTCCTGAAAAATCAGATTCTATCTTTATAGGCATCAAATAATTATAATGTTTTAATTTAAAACACCTTTGACAAACAACTTTTTCGTTATTTTCAATTCTCTCTTTTAGCACTTCTTCAGGAATATAACCAGCCATCTTAGGATCTGAACTTTGAATTTCTATTCCACATCCCTCACACTTCATAAATAATTAAATTCAACTCCTTTAGATCATAATAAACAGATTTGTTATAACTAATTCAATTTTCTCATAATATCGTTTCATATAATTGAAACGAAGGTGAATATATTTTAGATATAAAATATTACTTAGCTAATGGCTCTTTTCTTAATAATATAGGGTATAATTTCATTTGCCAGCACAAAAAAATTATGATATAATTACTATGCAAATAACATTCTTGGGGGATCGTCTAACGGCAGGACAGTGGACTCTGACTCCACGAGTAGAGGTTCGAATCCTCTTCCCCCAGCCATAAAAAAGGAATCCTAAGGATTCCTTTTTTTTACATAAACTTATTTAAATGTTAATTTTAAGGTTTGCCTAACTTTTTTATAAGTGATATAATTAGTAAGGTATAAGCAAATGACTTTTATACATCTTTATTTTTTGGAGGAATAGGAATGATCATACCTTTGACAGATTTATTCTTAGGGCAAAAAGGAAAAATAATAAGTATAGATTTAAAAGAAGAAGATAAAAATCGATTGATTGCTATGGGTTTTATTCCTGGAAAAGAAATCGAGTTAGCTCACATTTCACCTTTTGGTGACCCTTTAGTCTTTAAAGTAGGGGATAAAAAAATAGTATTAAGACTTTCTGAAGCAGAAAATATTTTTGTAGAAGTTGAATACAAAATAGAAAGTTTATTTGAATCAGACTTAGGAAAGCATCAAATAATCAGTGTTTGTGGGGGGCATCATTTCAAAGAAGAGATGAGAAACCTAGGAATAAGAGAAGGAAAAATAGTAACTATTTTAGGTCGTAACGGTCACAAAACGCTTATAGAAGTTGAAGGTAAAAAATACGCAATTGGAAAAGGAAGGGCACAAAAAATTTTTTGTAAAAAGGTGGCTCAAGAATGAACTTAGAACAGATTAAAGAATATATTAAAGAAAATAAAGAGTTAAGTCTACTTGACATAAAAGAAAAGTTTAATTTATCAGAAAGCGAAATAAAGGTTTTAAAACCATTTTTAATTACCTTTGGAATACCCCTAAAAACTGTAAATGAAATTCATTCAATTTGTGAAGAATGTCCTTTAAATAATTCTTGTAAAAAAAAGTCAGAAAAGGATCTTGGATGTTGTAATTAATTAAAAACGTGAGGAGGAAAGTATTATGAATAAAGGTCATGATCAAAGCCAAGATCATGAATCAAGCAATACCAATGTATTAACCTTAGATACAGGACAAAATCAAAATATAGAAATTTCTATTATAGGAAACCCAAACGTTGGTAAAACCTCATTATTCAATATATTAACAGGTGCTAAACAATACGTTGCCAATTGGCCAGGGGTAACTGTAGAAAAAAAGGTTGGTACATTCAAATATAAAGATGCCACATTTAAGTTAGTTGACCTTCCGGGGGTTTATACGCTTTCTTCAAAAAGTGAGGATGAAAAAGTCGCTAAAGACTATATTATAAACAAAAACTATGAAATAGTTATTTTGGTTGCTGATGCACTAAACCTAGAAAGTTCGATGTTTTTATTATTACAACTTTTAGAGATGAACGTCAATATAATACTTGCAATAAATGCGATTGATGAAGCAAAAGAAAAGGGTAGAATTATAGTCCCATCACCAATAATTAAAACATTAAATATTCCTGTAGTACTAACCTCTGCTCGAACAGGTGAAGGAATAGACGAATTATTAGAAGTAATTTATAAATACTCTCTATCTAAAACCAAAAGTCGTGTAAAAACTAGAATTAAATATCCACCTAACATTGATAAGTTTATACAATCATTTATGGAGCTAGCATCTAATTATCCAGAAATAAAAATAAATTACTCAAATTATCTAGAAAATAATTGGTTGCCTGTTTATTTCTTGGAATTTGGAAACGAAGATTTAAACTTACCTAAAAGTTTTTTAAAAGAGCTAGAAACTCTTTTTGATTTAGACAATTTAAGAGCCGAATACACAAAGTGGAAGCTAGATTTTATATCGTATTTAGTCAGTTCTTCAATAATAAATGAAGGAATCGATTGGTCTTTAAGAGATATTTTAGATCACGTTCTAACTCATAAGGTCTTAGGTATTCTTATATACATATTTGCAATGTTCGCTGTTTTTTCGCTAACGTTCAATCTTGCACAACCACTTTCTGATTTATTAGAATTAGCCTTTACCTCTGCTGGTAATTACCTTTCTAAGGTTATTCCCATACCATGGTTAAACTCTTTAGTTGTCGAAGGGGTAATTGGTGGAGTTGGTGGAGTATTAGTTTTTATCCCACAAATTTTTATCTTGTTCTTTTTTCTTGGTTTTTTAGAAGAATCTGGATATCTTCCAAGAGCTGCTTTTCTTGTAGACAGAATAGCCAGAAGCTTTGGCTTAAGCGGACGTTCATTTATGTCCATAATTTTGGGATTCGGTTGCAATGTGCCTGCCATAATTTCTACTAAAACTATTGCAAATAAAAAAGAACGATTGGCTCTTATTCTGAGCCTTCCTTTTGCATCTTGCAGCGCAAAACTGCCGGTCTACATACTATTAATAGGTACATTTTTCTCATCAAATGCCGCTCTTGTTCTACTTTTGATCTACTTATCAAGTATCGTTCTGGTACTAGTTTCTTCAAAATTTTTACAAAGATTTATAACTCAGTCAGAAGATATTCCTTTTATTATAGAACTTCCAAGATTTAGAATGCCAACATTTAAGAATTTGGCAATATACACATGGAACAGGGGCAAACATTTCTTGCAAAAGGCTGGAGGAATAATACTGGTTGCTACAATAATAATTTGGGCTTTATCGTTCTTCCCAAACTTTGGGCAAGATATAAACAGTAGCTACGCTGCAGGTATTGGAAAAGTCTTTGAACCATTAACTAAACATTTAGGTTGGGATTGGCGAATAAATACAGGGTTAGTCTTTGGTATTGCTGCAAAAGAAGTGGTTGTTTCTTCTTATTCGACTCTATTTAATGTTGGTGAAGGATCCTTAAGTTTTGCTCTGCAAAATGTACTTACTCCAGCTTCAGCGTTAGCTTTAATTTTCTTTGTTCTAGCTTATGTACCTTGTTTTGCAACACTTGCTACGATTAAAAGCGAAACTAATAGCTGGAAATGGCCTATTTTTACTTTATTTTATACAACCGTTATAGCATATTTAATAGCTAATGTAGTATTCTTCATTGGAGGTATTTTTATATGAAAAATAAAAATATTATTTTGTTAATTATATCTATACTTTCTCTGATTTTTATGATTCTAAATATATCAATAAATTTTTTCTATGTCTTTGCATTTCTTTTGATTTCTATTACAGCATTCTATGGTTTTTCAGGTGAAAATGAGGTATGGTACCATAAATCTGCACACATAATGGTATCCTCTTTGTTAGGTATTTTTACTATGGCTTATGAACTTTTAGGAATCCTATTTTCACTTATTTCTTCAGAACTTTCAAATATAAAACCAAATATTTATGTTATAATTTTTGGTATAATTAGTATAGTAATATTTATTGAAGAATTAAACTACCTAAAAAAAATTGAGCAAGAGGCTAAAAGAAAAAAATCCCTCTAAATCAATTTTTTAGGAAAAGGAGATTTTAAAAAATGTTAAAAGAAAAGCTTAATGAAGATCTTAAAAAATACATGAAAGAAAAAAATACTCTAGCACTAAATACTGTAAGATTAGTTATAGCCGATATAAAAAATAAAGAGATCGAAAAAAATTCAGAACTTACAGATGAGGAGATACTTCAAATTATTAGGAAACAGATAAAAACAAGAGAAGATTCCATACAACAATTTAAATCTGCAGGAAGAGACGATTTAGCTAATAAAGAAGCACAAGAAATAGAGATACTTAAAAAGTATCTACCAGAAGATCTTACTGATGAAGAATTAGATAAAATTATACAAGAAACAATAAAAGAGCTTAACGCCTCTTCAAAAAAAGATTTTGGAAGAGTTATCAAAGAAGTAATACAAAAAGTACAAGGAAGAGCCGACAACAAAAAAATTAGTGAATTAATTTCTAAAAAACTAGGCTAATTTTGGTACAAAAATATGTTATAATTATCTTAGAATATCTTCGGAGGTGTTATAGTTGTCAGTCATAATAAATTCTATGCTACTGCTGGGAGTAATTGGTTTTGCATCTGGCGTTTTCCTATCTTTTGTTGCCGAAAAATTCAAGGTTCAAGAAGATCACAGAGTAGAAATTGTTAAATCTATATTACCAGGTGTAGACTGTGGATCGTGTGGTTATCCTGGTTGTGCGGGCTTTGCAAAAGCATTTGTTAATGGAGAAATAAGCAAAGATGGCTGTATTCCAGGAAAAGCAGATGGTGTACCCGAGCTTTTAGAAAAGATATCAAAACTTTCAGATGAAGAAATAAATAAAATATACGAAGAATCTCAGGGAAATAAGACAAAGATAGTTGCTATTTTGTCCAAAAAATAACAAAAGGGAGATGATAGGTTGATAGACAAGATTTCCTCCCAAAACTATGAACCCTTATATATCAATTACAATGTTAGTAACCAACAAACAACAAATAGCCAAGCCCCAAAAGTTGCCAATAACCCAGTGATGTCAAAAGAAGAAATGGAGAAGCTTATGTCTTTTGCAATGTATAAACAAACTGGCATATCTTTAAGATTAGTACGAACAGTTGGGGCACTATACGAAGGAAGCAATCTAAATCTGTTAGCTTAAAAGATCTGTAACTAGAGTTATTTCAAAAATTGCGGGCTGATTTGCCCGCAATTTTTATGAAAACGATATTAAAAGGAGGATCTCATTGTATCCTAAAGTTTATGTATACTTAGAGAGAATTTATGAAAATGCCCGTTATTTAAATAATTTATGTAATAATTATGGAGTAAACATAGTAGGGGTCACAAAGGTAGTTTGTGCGGAGCCACACATCGCACAAACATTTGTGGATAGTGGTATCTCAATATTGGGTGATTCCAGAATTCAAAACATCAAAAACATGATCGATAATGGTATCAAAGCAGAATATATGCTATTAAGAATTCCAATGTTATCTGAACTTGATAACGTTGTAAGATTTGTAGATTATACTTTAATAAGCGAGTTAAAAACCGCAAGAACTCTAGGGGAAGTATCAAAATTCTTCAATAAAAAAATTAAAGTTATATATATGGTTGACATAGGAGACCTAAGAGAAGGCGTTTGGTTTGACAATGCCGTATCAGAAGTTTCAGAAGCCTTAAACATTAAAGGCATTGAGGTAGTAGGTATTGGAACGAATTTAGGATGTTTCGGAGGAGTTATTCCAAGTAAAGATAATATGCAAAAATTACTTGACATAAAATCTGAAATAGAAAAAAATACTGGTATTATCCTATCTGTAGTATCCGGAGGTACCTCTGCAACTTTACCGCTGATTGAAGATAAAAACTTACCAAAAGGGATAAATCAGTTTCGATTAGGGGAGTCAATAATTTGTGGAACCGACGCTACAAACCGCAGAATTGTTCCAGGAACTCGGCAAGATGCAATAGTTTTAGAAGCAGAAATAGTAGAAATAAAAGAAAAACCTTCTGTACCTTATGGAAAGATTGGACACGACGCCTTTGGCAGAAAACCATCATTTATTGACCAAGGCATGCGATTGAAAGGCATATTAGCTGTTGGTGAACAAGATATTTCTCCATCGACAACTTATCCCTTAGATGATAAAGATATTGAAGTGTTGCATGCAAGCAGCGATCACATGATAATAGATCTAACCAAATCTAAATTCAAATATAAAGTTGGAGACAAGATTAGATTCACATTAGGATATTCATCAGTTTTAAGAGCTTTTACCAGTTCATACGTAGAAAAGGTGATTTTGTAATATGTACATCTTCATTAACATTCTTTTCATAATTGCTGTAATTACTTTTATTGCATCGATTGTGTTTTTGTGGAAGTCAGCTAAAATGATAAGAAATGGAAACAAAAAAAGTGATGGAGATGTCAAAAAGTGGGATAAAAGAGGTATTATTACGCTAACGGTTAGTGTAGGAATTTTTTTAATCTCTTATATTCTAAGTTTAATTGTTTAACAGAGGTGTGCAAAAATGGACATTACTTCATTAACTCCTCCAAATAACAAAGAGGCAGAGGAAGCTGTTTTAGGAAGTATTTTTTTAGACCCATCTGTGCTTCCTGACATAATTGAAGAAATAAGATGGGAAGATTTTTACTATGAAAAAAATAGGATAATCTTTAAATGTATGGAAGACCTTTTTGATAGAGGTATTCCTGTAGATACTGTTTCTGTATTAGAAAATTTAAGACAATCAAAACTCCTCGAGAAAATCGGAGGAGAAGAAACGATTATTTACTTAGCTCAAATAGTACCCACTACAGCTAATGTTATGTATTACACTCAAATAATTAAAGAAAAAGCTCTAATGAGAGCCCTGATAAATGCATCCTCAGAAATAGTCGATGCAGTTAGGACTATTGGTGATGCACAAGAAGTACTTGAATATGCAGAAAAAAGAATTTTTTCCATTACAGAAGCTAGAGCTACAAGAACATATGATCTGTTATCAAACGTTATGCACGATGTATTTGTTCAAATAGAAGATTTAAAAAATCGAGCACAGAAAGGTGAAGGAGAGTTAGTTACAGGTATCCCTACTGGATTTAAACAACTAGATAAAATTTCATCGGGGTTTCACAGATCAGAACTAGTTATTATCGCAGCAAGACCTTCTATGGGTAAATCCTCGTTTGCAGCTAATTTAGCCACTCAAATGGCTTTAAAATATGACGTGCCTGTTGCAATATTTAGTTTAGAAATGTCCAAGGAACAACTGGCAAATAGAATTTTATGTTCGGAGGCTATGGTAGATCTCCAAAAGGTTCGAACTGGTCAAATATCCGACGAAGAATGGGAACGATTAGTTCAAGCTGCAGGCGACCTATCTAAATCCAAATTAATTTTTGATGATGAGCCAGACCTAACCCCCAGATTATTAAGAGCAAAGGCTAGAAGAATGAAAAGAGAATATGGCATCGAGGTTATTTTTGTTGATTATCTTCAATTAATGACTTCAAGATCAAGAAACTACGAAAGTCGTCAACAAGAAATAACCGAAATATCTAGATCATTAAAATTATTAGCAAGAGAACTTAAAATTACCGTTGTAGCTCTTTCACAACTCTCCCGTGCAGTTGAACAAAGAGAAGATAAAAGACCTAGATTAAGCGATTTAAGAGAATCTGGTGCAATAGAACAGGACGCAGACCTAGTAATGTTCTTATACAGAGATGCATATTACAAACGAAAAAAAGAAAGTGAAGATAAAATGATCTTAAATGAACCTCATGAAGCTGAATTAATAATTGGTAAACAAAGAAACGGACCTGTAGGCACTCTTAAATTAATGTTTAATCCAAAATTAGCTACTTTTTATGAAATAGATTACAGTAGATTAGAATGATAAAGGAGTTGAAAAGATGAATGATAAAAACTTAAAAGAAGAAATTTTAAAAAGAATCGATAAAAATCCATTATTACAAAAAGAAATATACGAGTCTTTTAAGGCTCACTCAAAAACAGAAAAAGAAGCTATAAGGAATGCGCTAAAAGAGCTTCAAGAGGAAGGTAAAATATACAAAGATTCACGTAATAGATATTGTAAAGTTGATGAAAACCTAGCAATAGGGATTATCAATTTTACAAAAAGAGGTAGTATGGCATTTGTTGAATGTGAAGATGGAAGAAAAATTGCGGTAAAAGTAGAAAATTCCGGTATAAGTTTACATAAAGATGAGGTAGCAGTCGAGATAATTGGAACGTGGAAAGAATTACCCGAAGGTAAGGTAATTAGAATATTAAAACGAGGATTGAAGTATGTAATAGGTGAGTTTGAAAGAAAAGGAATATTTGGTTTTGTTGTACCAATCGATGGAAAAATTAACATGGACTTCTACGTCTCTCCAGAACATATAGGATTAGCCAAAAACGGTCAAATAGTAAAAGCGAAGATCATACGATATCAATCTCCTACAAAAAATCCCGAAGTAGAGATTGTTGAGGTATTAGGAGATAAAGATGACCCGTCAATAGATTTACCTATCGTCATATTTAAACATGATTTACCAGAACCCGGATATTTTCCAAAAAAAGTTTTAGAAGAAGCTGATAAATTACCGGATAAAGTTTTACCCGAAGAATTAAAAGGAAGAAAAGATTTTAGAAAAGAAAGAATCTTTACAATAGACGGCGATACAGCTAAAGATTTTGATGATGCAGTCGGTATAAAAAAATTAAAAAATGGAAATTATCTACTTGGTGTTCACATAGCAGATGTATCTCATTATGTAAAAGAAGGCAGTGAAATTGAAAAGGAAGCCTATAAAAGAGGTACAAGTGTTTACTTAATTGATACGGTTATTCCAATGCTTCCATTCAAACTATCAAACGAAATATGCTCTTTAAACGAAGGGCAAGATAGATTGACTATGTCATTAATAATGGAAATAGACCCTTATGGACACCTGGTCAATTCAAGAATATACAATGGTGTAATCAGAAGCGTTAAAAGATTGACTTATAGCAAAGTAAACGAATTACTTTCTGATAATTGCAGTCCTGAAGTTGAAAAAGATATAGGTTTCTTAAAACCCGACCTAGAAATGATGAAAGAATTGATGGAAATTCTAAGCAAAAAAAGAAAAGAAAGGGGCTCTATTATTGACATAGAAAGCCATGAGGTACAATTTATATTCGATGAAAAGGGATACGTTAAAGACATTCTTCCTGTTGAACGTGGTGTATCCGAACAAATGATTGAAGAATTCATGGTTTTAGCAAACGAAACTGTAGCCTCTTATTTTGATGTTAAAGAATTACCATTTTTATATAGAGTTCATGAATACCCCGATCCGGATCTTATCTTACAATTACATAATTATCTTGAACTTTTAGGAATAAAGGTAAAAATGCCTGCTACGATTCAACCAAAATTCCTTCAAGAAATCTTAGAAAGAACGAAAGATCATCCTTTAAGTAAAAACATACAAATGATGCTGGTAAGAACTATGAAAAGGGCACTATATTCAGAAACAAATATAGGGCACTTTGGTCTTGCTTCTACATCTTACACACATTTTACGTCGCCAATTCGAAGATATCCAGACTTAATCGTTCATAGATTATTAAAAGAATTCATGAGACATAAAGGCTCCTTATCAAATAAAGAAATTAAAAAATATTCATACCTACTACCTAAAGTAGCACTACATTCATCTGAAAGAGAAAAAATTGCAGATCAAGCAGAATGGGATCTTATAGACATGAAAAAGGTAGAATATATTTCTAGACACATAGGGGATGTTTACGAAGTATATATAACAGGAGTTACTCGTTTTGGATTGTTTGTTGAAGTACCAACAAAAATGATAAGCGGACTAATACATATATCAGAACTTCATGATGATTATTATAATTACGATGAAAAAACAAATTCTCTTATTGGTGAAAGAACAGGAAAGATATATAGAATAGGAGACAAATTGGAAGCAGTAGTAGTTAGAGCAGACAAACTCAGAATGGAAGTTGATTTTGTTCCTTATGTAGAAGACGAATTAGCAAAGTATTCCCAACAGTATCCGAACGCAAAAATAAAAGGACTTAAAAAGAATAACAAAATAAGTAAAAAAAGAAAAAAATAAGTTACGGAGGTATCAAATTGGATATAGTAGCTACAATTACAGAAGAATTAAATATAAAAAGATATCAAACAGAAAATACCATAGAACTTCTTAACAACGGTAACACCGTTCCATTTATAAGCAGATACAGAAAAGAAGTTACTGGAAACTTAGATGAAGAAAAAATACGTCAAATAGAAGAACTTTTTAACTATTATAAAAATCTTGAGGAATACAAAAAAACTGTTTTAAAAAGTATTGAAGAACAAGGAAAATTAACGCCTAATCTTAAAACTAAAATATTAGAAACAAAAAAGATGACAGAACTGGAAGATTTATACCTTCCTTACAAAAAACGAAAGAAAACAAACGCAGATAAAGCTGTAGAAGCCGGGCTCGAACCGGCCTCCATCAAGGTTTTAGTTGGAAGTCTAAAAGATCTAGAAGAACTCCAAGAATTTATCACAAAAGATTACGATACTATTGAAAAAGTCTGTGAAGGTATTTCACACATTATTGGTCAAACATTCGCCCATGATAAAGACAACAGAGAAAGTTTAAGAAAATATTATGAAAAAAATGGATATGTACAATCTGAAAAGAAAAAAGAATTTATAGATAAACCAACAAAATACGACATGTATCATGAATTTAAGCAAGAAATATCTAAAATATACAATTACAGAGTATTAGCTCTAAACAGAGGGGAAAAAGAAGGAGTATTAACTGTCAAATTAGTAATAGATGATCAATGGTTAGAAGACGCCAAAAGAAGATTCAAAACAGAAAATGAAATCTGCAATAAAATAATATTTGACGGAATAGATTATGGTTTTAAAAACATGTTAAACCCTTCTATAGAAAGAGAAATTAGACAAAACCTTACTCAAAGGGCAGAAGACGATGCTATCGAGCTTTTTGCACGTAACTTAAGACAATTATTGCTTACCCCTCCACTAAAAAACAAAAAAATTTTGGCAATTGATCCTGGTTATAGAACAGGTTGTAAGGTAGTTGCTTTAGACGAACTAGGAAAATTTCTTGAACACAATACGATATTTCCAGTTCCACCAGAGAACGAAATAGAAAAATCTGAGAAAATTGTCTTAGAAATGATAAAAAAACACAAAATTAATTTGATAGTTATAGGAAACGGAACAGCCTCGCGCGAAACTCAACAATTCATCGTTGACCTAATCAAGAAGAATAAGTTAGATTTAAAATATATTTTTGTTGATGAATCTGGTGCTTCTGTGTACTCAGCCTCCAAACTTGCAAAAGAAGAATTCCCAAACCTTGATGTTACAATAAGAGGTGCGATAAGCTTGGGTAGAAGGGTTCAAGATCCACTGGCAGAGTTAGTTAAAATAGATCCAAAGTCTCTTGGTGTAGGCCAATATCAACACGACGTAAATCAAAAAAAGCTAAAAGAAAAACTAGACGCAACAGTAGTAAGCGTTGTCAATAACGTAGGAGTTAACTTAAATACGGCATCTTATTCATTATTACAATATGTTTCTGGAATTACAAATAGTGTTGCAAAAAAAATTGTGAAATATCGTGAAGAAAACGGCCCTTTTTCAGAAAGAAAAGAACTATTTAATATAAAAGGGTTAGGAGAAAAAACATTCGAACAAGCTGCTGGTTTTTTAAGAATTCTCGATGGAAATAATCCTTTAGAAATGACCGGCATTCATCCCGAAAGTTATGAAATAACCGAAAGATTGATAACTATTCTAGGCTTTAAGATAGAAGACTTAAAAGATAAAGAAACACTGGAGCTTATAAAGCAAAAAATCTCTGAAATTTTAAACAACAAAGAAAACTTAAGTGCCTTAATTAAGGAATTAGACGTTGGAGAATACACATTAATTGACATACTCAAAGAATTGCAAAAACCTGGAAGAGATCCTCGTGATGAAATGCCACAACCACAATTAATGGATGATATTTTAAAGTTTGAAGATTTGAAAGAAGGAATGAAATTATCAGGAAAAATAACCAACATCACTGATTTTGGAGCCTTCGTTGATATTGGAATAAAGGAAAATGGATTGATCCATAAATCTAATCTATCTGAAAAGTTTGTTAGACATCCCTCAGAAGTTCTTGAAATAAACGATATTGTGGAGGTTGAAATTTTAAGTATTGAAGAAGAACGAAAAAGAATAGGTTTGAAATTAATTGAAGTTAAAAAATAAATAAGTATTCTTAATTGCAAAATAATGAGTCGTATTTCTACGACTCATTATTATTTTAATTACCTCTAATTAATTTTCATATATTTAACCCACGTTTAACATCTTACTTATCATTATTATCAATAATTTTGATATTATTGGTTAGGAAAACAAATCAATTATTTGGGCTTTAGAAATAAAAACGTTCTAAAAAATTTTGAATTTCTAAAGTGAATAAAATCGATTATTACAAAAAGAGGGATTCAGTGGATGAAATCAAAAGAAAAAACAAACAATAAAATAGATATTTTAAATGATCCAATATGGAAATCATTATTTAGTCTTGCCTGGCCTCTAATCTTAACAAACATGATGCAAGCTCTTTATAACATTACAGATGCATACTTTTTAGGAAAATTAGGGCCATTAGAATTGTCAGTCCCTACTGTTGTTTGGCCACTGATATATGTTTTTGTTTCCTTAGCTACTGGTTTTTCATATGCTGGAACCTCTTTAGTCGCTCAATATACAGGTTACGGAGATAAGAGAAAAGCAGAAAAATCAGCTGCCCAAACTATATTAGCTATGCTCGCCCTTTCTTTTGCAATTATGATAATATTCCTAATCTTTACTAAACCATTATTATCAGGTTTATTAAAACTAGAGGGTTCGTTATTCGAACTAAGTAGTGTTTATGTTAAATTAATAGCGATTGGTATGCCTTTTAGTTTTTTAATGCAAACAATATCTGGTATATTTAGAGGTTGGGGAAACTCGATTATTTCGCTAAAATTTAATGGAATTTCAGTAATTTTAAATGTCATATTAGATCCTATATTCATATTCACCTTTGATCTAGGAGTTTATGGTGCAGCACTTGCAACGATGCTAGCTCAAGCAATTATGTCTGTTCTATTTTTTATTGTCTTAATAAGAGGAAAAACTGGATTCAAATTACATTTCAAAGATTTTGTTCCTGATAAACATATTATAAAAAAGGTTTTTTCTGTTGGTCTCCCAGCATCAATAGGAGAATCTTTTACTGCAATAGGTTTTGCAATTATTATGAGTGTAATTGCACAGTTTGGAGAGGTTGTAATAAGTGGTTATGGTATAGGCAACAGAATGAACAATTTAATCACTATGTTCTCTGGTGGAATGGCACTTGCTACTGCAACAATGGTGGGACAATTTGTAGGAGCAAACAAACAGGATAAAGCTGTTGAAACTGTTAAAAAAGCTTCTATAGCCTCCTTTACAATTGTTTTTATAACATCTATGCTTATGTTTGTTTATGGACATAATATTACACAATTTTTTATCAACGATCCTGAGGTAATAAAAGTCGGAGAAGAATTCTTTAGATATGTTTCTTTTTCTCTGCCGTTCTTCTCATTAGTATCTATATTTTTAGGTGCATTACGAGGAACAGGACATACAACCCAATCAACTATTGTTGATATAATAAGATTATGGGGGATAAGGGTACCTTTGGTAATCTATTTTTCAGAAACACATGGCTATATCGGTGTATTTATAGCTATGATTATTAGTAATTTTTCAGCAATGGTTTTGGGTCTGTTATTTTTAATCTTTGGAAAATGGAAAGAGCCCGTTATTGAAGAAAGACTCAAATTAAAAGAAGACCAAGACAGCTAAATAACTTAGGATAACAAAAAAATCTCCCTTTTCTGGGAGATTTAATTATATTACATAAAAAAATATTGCAAAGAAATGACATATACTTCCTGCTAAAACAATCAAGTGCCACAAAGCATGATGATAAGGAATTTTTCTCCATACATAAAATATGGTTCCTACTGTATACAAAACACCTCCAAGAACTAACCAAAAAAGCCCCCAAAATTCCAAATTAGCTACTAAAGGTTTAAGCGCAACTACTACTAGCCAACCCATTGCTATATACAAAAGTGTTGAAAGAATTCTAAACTTTTTAACAAAAAATATTTTAAATACTATTCCAATAGCAGCTAATATCCAAACTGTTGAAAAAAGTATCCATCCAGTTTTGCCATGTAACGTAATAAGTGTAAAGGGAGTATATGTACCCGCTATCAAAATATATATAGCCGAATGATCAAAAATTTCAAACAAATCTTTAACCTTTTTATTTTGAAAACTATGGTACAAAGTCGAAGACAGGTACAAAATAATAAGGGAAGAACCATAGATAATCGAGCTAAATATGCTCCAAGGCTCCTTATTGATTGCAGAAAACACAATCAACAGCACCAAGGCTGCTATACTGAGTAAGGCACCAATACCATGAATTACTGCATTAGCGATCTCCTCTCCAATTGAATATTTTTCAATATTATCCAAATCTTTCAAGTGTTGCACCCCTTTCTCTGTTTAGAGATTCGTTATTAATCTACAAGAAAATCTTCACTATTTTATTATTAACTATCAAACTTTCGATTTTTTAATTGTTCTAGTTCCTTAACTTTTAAGGCAAGTGAACAAGCGCTATCATTATTTTCAAGCAATTTTTTATTCTCTCTTATCGCCACAAAAAAATCACTTTTTAAGGCTTCTTTAAAAGAAGAAGTTTTTATATTGTGAGAAGATACATTAGTTACCGGACATGGCGTAACATCTCCATAAGGATTTATATGAGCAAACCCTATCCCTGATGAAACACAACCGCCAAATGCATCCTCATCTCCTGGAGAATGAATGATAAATATATTTTTATTTTTTTTATAATATAATATTTTTTCTCTAAATATCTTTCGTTGCTCTAAATTTAAAGAGTATAACTTTTCTGGTGAAGCTTCCGTTTCAATATATTCTATAAAAAAAGCTATTTTAATATCTTTATCAATTAACTTCTGTAAATTATCTTCTTCCATCCAATAAAGATAGTTATCTTTTGTTATGGTAACTGAAACACCTGATAGAATATTTTTCTCATTAAGTTTATTTATTGTAGAAAATGCTTTATTGAAAGTATCTGCTCCTCTTCTTTTATCTGTCAAATAATCATTTCCCTCTAAACTTACTATTAAAAGGGTATTAACTAGTTTTTCAAGCTCAGAAAAGATGGAATCATTAATTAGAGTTCCATTTGTGAAAATCAAAAATAAATTATTCTTGTATGACTTACAAATGTCCAAAAGATTAGGAATCATAAAGGGTTCTCCACCGGCAATTAAATATGAAAAAACTCCTAATTTATTTGATTCATCTATAAAATTTATCCAATCTTCTTTTCTCAAGGAATGTTTAGCGGAAGAAATATCTTGGTTTACATTTCCTATGTTAAATGCAAAACATCCCTGACAGCTTAAGTTACAGCTTGGAGTAACACTTAAAATCATTATGGGAGGAACTTTTATACCTTCTTTATCCAATAATTCTCTTCTTATTTCATTTGAACACCAGTAATTTTTTACTATGGGATAACTCTTCAAAAAATATTCTGGATTTTGCAAAACAAAAGGCAAAAATATTTTACTTAAATTTGGATTTACAGAATTCAAAGCTTTTTTAAGTTCGAAAACTTTAAATATATTATTAATATAAAACACCACCTATATTTATTCAACATGTTGATAACTATTTGTTGATAAAGATATCACTCATAATAATCAGTAATTTATGAACACTTACAATTCGTATTTTTAAAAGTTATGAACTTTTTTAGGCTATGTTGAAAACTTTTATCAACTATCAACTTTCTATGTTCAAAACTTACTAAACCTCTTCTAAATTAATCAAAAATTTAATGCTTTTCTAATGTTTTTTTAATTATGAATTGAACAGCCTTTAATTGTAAGTCAAATGACATACTCGGTAAATTTTGCCCTAAATCAGAAAATTTTTGAACTACCTGTTCAGGAAAATATGGAACATGGATAAAACCTGTCTTAGCTGGATATCCCAACTTATCTGAATAATATAAACTCAAATACATAACCTCATTACACACATACAATCCTGCACTATTAGAAATTACAGTAGGAATACCTTTATTTCTTAGCTCGTACAAAACTTCTTTCACAGGCAATGTTGAAAAGTAAGCAGAAGGTCCATCTTCTATTATTGGTTCATCAATTGGCTGAAAGTTGTCATTATCTGGAATCCTTGCATCCATAATATTTACGGCTACCCTTTCTATACTTATACCACTTCTTCCTCCTGCTAACCCTAAGTGTATTGCATAATCTGGCTTTATCTTGTCGAACAATTCTTTCAAAAACTTATTAACCTTTTTAAATGAAACAGGTAACACCTCTAAATATATTTGTGTACACTCAAACTTTTCTTCCTTCAAAGCGTTTATAAGAACTTGAGTGGGATTAATCTTGTCTTCTCCAAAAGGTTCAAAACCCGTAACTAATAGTTTCTTCATAGTTAATCCTCCAATAAACTTAAAAAACTACCTTGTACCTCTGTAATTCAAAGCTTCAGACACATGATTAATTTCTATATTTCTAGATTCAAATGAATCAGCTATAGTACGTGAGATTTTTATAATCCTATTAACTGATCTAGCAGTTAATTTCAAATTCATCGAGGCTTGTTTTAAAAAATTTTCAGCTTTATCTGTAAGATTTGCTACCTTCTTTAGCTCTTTATTAGATAGTTTTCCATTCAATTTGCCTTGCCTTCTTATTTGAATTTGAGCGGTTTTTGAAACTCTTTCTTTAATCTTTTTAGAGCTCTCCCCTTCCTCTTTAGACATCAACTCTTCTATTTTTACTCTCGGCACATCTATTCTTATATCTATTCTGTCCATAATAGGACCAGAGATCTTTTTGTTATAATTAACTATTTGATTCATAGAGCAAGTACATTCAATCTCTTTGTCACCATAATAACCACAAGGACAAGGATTTTGCGATGCTATCAACATAAACTTAGCTGGAAACTTTGCAACTGACTTAGCCCTTGTTACTACAACTTCCCCATCTTCTAAAGGCTGCCTTAAAGCCTCTATTACATCTGCTCTATATTCCGGAAATTCATCCATAAAAAGAACTCCATTGTGTGCCAAACTTATCTCTCCTGGTTTAGGTATAGCGCCACCACCGATTATTGATGCACTTGATGCGGTATGGTGAGGAGATCTAAAAGGTCTTCTGTTAACTATAAAATTCATATAACCTGCCACAGAATAGAGCATAGTTGATTCTATGATCTCTTCTCTAGTCATGTCTGGTAAAATTGTAGGTACTCTTTTCGCAATCATTGTTTTTCCTGAACCAGGTGTCCCCTTCATTAAAACATTGTGAAAGCCACTAGCAGCTATCTCCACGGCTCTTTTTGCAAAGATTTGTCCCCTTATCTCTTGAAAATCTATATCATAGAAAATTTCATTCGATCGTTCATAAAAAGGTTCGAACTTGTCTATAATTCCAAGAGAAATACTTTCAATATCTCGTAGATTCTCAATTACTAAAACATCTTTTTTGCTCACAAATGCGCTTTCTTCTTGATTACCTTTTGGAATTATAAACTTTGCTTCTTTATTCAATTCTTTAATAAACATTAAAAATAAAGCTATACCATGAACTGGTCTAACTTCTCCATTTAATCCAAGTTCTCCAAAAATAAAATAGTTCTTGTCAAGCTCTTTTATCTGCCTAGAAGCTTCTAGAAGAGAGATAGCTATTGGTAAATCAAAATGAGAACCTTCTTTTTTCATAGAAGTAGGAGAAAGATTAGCAACTATAGAGCCATTTGGGATAGAAAAGCCGGTATTTCTTATCGCACTTAAAACTCTCTTTTCGCTTTCTAAAACTGAAGTAGATGGCATACCAACAATTTTAAAAGTCTGCTGGGTTGACCGTGAGTTTATATCTATTTCTACAAGTATATTTTCTACCTTAAATCCGTCTATACATCCCGTTTGAATCTTAGAATACTTCATCCATTTTAAGCTCCTTTTGATTTTTCAAAAACTATTTTATTCGATCTTATTATCTGATTGAATTATGTGATTCTTAGTTTAAGTTATTACTCAGGTGCTTTTTCTATCCTTAATTTTTGTGCAGCAAGAATAATTAAAGCAAAGGTTATAAAGGGTATCAAATACGATATAACAAAGTTTCTTTCACCAACAACACCCATAGATGTTGATATAATCATAGCCCCAACACCAGTTGAACCAAATGCAAGCCCATTATACATACCTAACCATTTCTTTGGAAGATGTTGATTTGTATATTTTTGAATGGTAGGAAATATTGCCGATAAGCTGAAACCAACAAATAAAAAGAATATATAATGTTTGAATATTAGTAAAAGAGCAATGCTGATTATAACTGAAGATGAAAAGTAAATAATTGTTCCCAATTCTGTAAATTTTTTATTCAAAAACTCTGTAAGTAATCTTCCAAATGTAAAAACTATCCAAAATAAACTAAGGACAATCGAAGAAAATTCTTTTGAATAATTGAAAACATTGTAGAATAAATTACCACTCCATGTAATTATTCCTATTTCTGTTCCTGAATACAACAAAAATATAAGTAACGACAAATAAACAAATTTATTACTTATTATATTAAGCGCTTCTTTAAACTTAATTGTTTCGTATCTAATATTCGGGATAGGTTTAAGGGATAACACCCAAATCAATATAACAATAGCTAACACTAAATGGAAAAAATAGATGAACCTAAAATCCAAATTTAATCTTAAAAAAAGGCTAACCAAAAGGGGCGCAAAGATACCTCCAAAACCAAAGAAAGCATTATAAATACCAAAATTTTGATATTTTCCATCTAAGTGTGAATATGAAGAGGTTAGAGTAAGAAAAACACCTCCAGTAGCAAAGCCTAGTAGAAAAACTGCAATGACTATCATAGGAAAATTAACCGCAAAAGCAAACAAGATTAAACCCACAATCTGAATAATAATTGCACCTATTATAAAAAAATTATATCCTATCTGTGCTATGAAAAATCCTCCAACAAAGTTAGAAATCATAGTTCCTAAAGTACTTATAAATGGAAGTATTGAAGATACAGCTACTGAAATTGAAAATCGTTCTTGGATAGATGTCATGAGGGGTGCTAGGGTATTCATAACCATTGAAAAAATAACCATTGTAAAGTAAATAAAATTTCTTGAATTTTTTTGGTTCACAAAGGTCCCCTCTCTTTTAAATTTTGAGTATATAAATGTGCTTGCCTTGTTATCTCTGGAATTCTATACTTTGTACAAAAATTCAATGTATACTCTAGTGAGTCCCTAAAATCAATCCAATTTCCCGGTGAAATAAAAATGGGTTTAACTTTATCTTTGGTTCTTAAAACAATACCTATCTTCTCATTTTTATGATACAAAAAAGAGTAATCTCCTTTTTTGTATCCTGGTTCCACATAATCACCAATTAATTTCGATTTTGCTATTCCAATTGTAGGTTTTTCAATAAAAAAAGAAGCATGAGTAGCAAGCCCCATTCTTCGAGGATGGGCATAACCCTGACCGTCAAAAAATACAATATCCGGCTCACATTGAAGTTTTTCCCAAGCCTTTAAAAATATTGGCAATTCTCTGAAAGCGAGAAATCCAGGCATATATGAAACCTTTACAAAATCGATTGCCCATGTCAAATCTATCAAAGAAAGGCTTTCATAGTCAAACGTTACGATAACAGCAATCGCCTTATCTCTTTGGAAAGATAGATCTACTCCACTAACTATCTTGGGAACGCCTTTGTAAGAAATAATTTCAACTTCTTGTGATAGTTTTTCTTGAATGAGAATCATTTCTTCTCTTGTTAATTCAAAATCATGAATTTTTTTATATTTCAATTATATCACCCAAAATTACACAATACACCTCTATTCCTTGATCAGTTCCTCCAATTCCAAGCCCATTCCCACTTTTTCCTTTTATACTAATTATATTCGTAGGTATCTTAATTATTTGAGATATATTATTTTTCATATCTTCTACCAATGGTGCAATTCTCACGCTCTTTGAAATAATTATACAGTCTATGTTGTTTATAGTCATTCTATATTTCTTGCTTATAAATAAACATGTCTTATCTAAAAGAACACTACTATTAATGTTTTTATATTCATCAGTCTCAGGAAATAATTCTCCAATTGAACCCATCCCACACATTCCTAATAACGCATCTATTAAAGCATGAAACAAAACGTCGGCATCTGAATGCCCATATAATCCAATACCTTTAGGATGTTTAATTTCCACGCCACCTACTATCAATTTTCTATTTTGTTCAAAAGGATGAACATCGTAACCAAAGCCTATCTTCAACATTAATTTAAGCTTTCCTTTTCGGCATAATAATATACATGTAACTATTATCTTCAAGAGGTTTTAAAATAGTAGGAAGTTCCTCACCTGAAATATTAAATTCAAACTCAACTGTCTCTATTTTTTCTAAAGCCTCTCTAAAAAACCTTGGAGAATAAGCTATTTCAATGTTTTCTCCTTCTTGTTCAACCTTTATCTCTTCTTTAGCTTCACCAATATCTGGTGAACTAGCATAACAAACTATTAACCCATCTTTTATATTCATTAATGTGTATTCTTCTTTTCCAGAAACTATAGACATCCTCTTCATTATATATAAAAAATCAGATGTCCTAGCCTTAATTTTAGTTATAAAACTTTGAGGGATAATAGCTAGATAATCTGGAAATTCTGCCTCTACAGTATTAAAAATTAATTGAAGATCATCATCTTCAAAATTAAAAAGCACTTGCGAACCACTTTGAATGATTTCTATCTTTTCGGTTTTAGAAGAAGATAATATCAATCTTAACTCTTCCATACTTCTTAAGGATAATAGAAAAGGAGATAGAAGATTTTCTTCCCCCACTTCAATTTCTGATAAAGCTAATCTAAAAGAATCTGAAGTTACCAGGTTTAAAAACCCACTTCTTCGAAAATCCCAATAAACAGAGTTAAGATTTCTTGATAAAGGAGAACTATCTTTTAGAACGCAGAATAACACTTTATCTATCATTTTAGAAACAATATTTTTATCTAAGAATATAGCATTTCCGGAAACATCAAAAGTCAAAGCAGGAAACTCTTCGGGATCCATTATTGGAAGTTTAAAATTAGAATTTCCTCCGGTCAATCTAACCACTCCGTCTAAGTCTACTCGCACCGTCTCTGAAGAAAGACTTGATAATATCTCTAAAAAAACTTTCTGCTCAACCACGGTCGAAAAGGGCCCATCTACATCTTCAACCTTTAGCCACTTGTGAAAACCTGTTTGCAAATCAGTTGTATAGATATGCAAAACATTATCTTCAATATATAATTTTACACCACTTAAAATAGGGTTGGTAGTTTTTCTTGAAACTGCATTATTAGCAAGTTCCACCGCATCTCTCAGAACTTTAGTGTTTATTTGAAAACCCATTATTTTCCTCCTCCTTTTAAAAATATACCTTACCCACTTGGGTTATGGAAATACTCTATAAGATCGTCACATTGTTCAGAACCTTAATTGTTGCCCGTCGAGAACTCTTCTTAACTAATTAAAATCATTTCTCAACACTTTAATAATATTAGATCTATTTGTGAACTACTTCCCTTATAGAAGTGGGTGACTTCTATGGCTAATTAGGCTAAAATAAATATAAAAATTTTATATTTATTTTATTATATCAAAAATAAATGATATAATGGCTAAAATTCTGTATTTACATACGAAAAATATAATTAGGGACCGAAAGACCCTAATTATATTTAAAAAATATTTATTTATATTGTTTTTTTAAACAGTTTAATCTTTTAACTTTTTAGCTAAAAAAGTTGCAACATGTTTACCGGTAGTACCTCTTCCAAACCCTGCATCCATATAGTTTTTAACAGCTAAATCATTAGTTATTTGAGTCCCTCCTACTATTATTAATATTTTATCTCTTACTCCTTTTTCAACGGCTATTTGATGTAATTTTATCATGTTCTGAATATGAACATCGTTATGGGTAATTATCATAGAAGCCAGTATTGCTTGTGCACCTACTTCTATTGCTGCATCTATAATCTTTTCTGGCGGAACTGAGGTACCTAAGTATACATAACTTATGCCATATTTTTCTATACCACCATGTTTTATATCTAAAATTTCCCTTATTCCAATATTATGTTCGTCATTTCCGATGGTACCTGCCACAACTTTGACTTTATGTTTACTAAAAAAGTTGAAAAGTTCATCGTCATCAAGTAATTCTTCTTTCTTTGGAAGTTGCAATTCATCTTTTTTAATAAAAAAAGGAACTTTCCCTTTCAACTCTAAATAAGTGCCTTCTGCAGGATGCAAAATTTTTTTACCTATAACTTGTATCTCTTCTAGGCCCATTCTTTTACATATTTCTATTGCGGCCGCTTGTGCATAATCTTCTTGTTCTGGTATTGTCATATCTATTTGTATCCATCCATCATATCTCCACTCAACTTCCGGTTTTATAAGATTTTGGCTCTTATACTCTTTTATTTCAGAAAGCCTTTTTTTAACATTATCTTCTTCGTCTAACTCATCTATATATTGTATTTTTTCCCTTTTATGCAAAGTACATCCATCAATTAAATCACAAGGTTTTTCAATATTTTTTGGTAAATTATTGTACCCAAAATGTTCACATACTGGTGCCATATAATCTTCATCTCTTGGTACAACAGTTCCTGCAGCAATTTCTCCATTTGTTGATCTAACAATTCCGTCTCCAGATCTCTCTGGATAAAAACCATTGTCAACAAACATACCTTTTTCAAGGGCCTCAAAATAACCTCCCATTTCTATAATTTCTTCAAACATTAATATAGCACGCTTTTTCAACTCTCTAACTTCTTCCCTTATTTTTCCCTCATCAAGTTTGACATATTTTTTTATCCCATCTGCAGATATTAAGGTATGTTTTGCGGTTTCAACCCCTCTTATAGAATTAATATGCCATGGAACGTTTCGACCTTCGTCAGGGGTAATTGTTGATTGTATATCAGCAGATGTTAATCTTGATATCATTGTATTTAAAACATGAATCCTGGTAGCATCAAACAAATCTGACTCAATATACCTTGTGTTCATTTGGGCCCTAAATTTATATCCATTAAATAATTCCCTTAAGGTTACTGCATACACTAAATTTATTCTAAATTCTGGTGAAGGCGAAACAACCGGTGGCACGGTTGACAAAGCAATATTTTCTTTCTTCATTCCAACTTTTAAAGAAAATAACGAATTTATTGCATGCTGTACAAGTAATTCTGGCATCACATTTCTGGCTTTTTTAGCAGAAGCATTGGCGTTATGTGCCCCATCTATTTGAAGCATATTAGCACAAGCCATAATCTTCTTTGCAACAGCAGCGTCTACAATAGACCTTACAGGATTTATCCCTCTATACAAGATGTTATATTGGGGATCTTGGTGTGCCCCATTTACTCCCTCTTCAGCAAAAAGAACAGCAATCTCGGGACCCGCTACCCCTGATACATAACTATGAAGATTTATTTCTCTACCTACCTCCTCTTCTATGAGATCTAAAGCCTTTCTAGTAGCTCTAAGCTGCTTCCTAGTTATTGGTATACCCCCAGTTCCTTCTGGAGTTCCTTCTAGAAGACCATCAACATGACTTTGACCTAATGTTCTAATAACCATTATATGATCTGCTCCATGCCATGCAGCCATTCTCATCCTTCGTATATCCTCTTCAAATCTGCCTGAGGCTATTTCTGACGTTATTACAGTATCAGGTTGTGGATCAATGCTTTCAAAATAGTGAGCAGAAGGTAGGGGAATAGAATTTTTTAAATCTTCACTTATTTGATAATATTCAAAATCACTTTTTTTTATCCCTTCTGGTAATTTTTTTCTCCAAGTCCACCCTTTTCTTTTTGGGGAATAATTTTCTAGATCTTTTAATATTTCTTCTATATTTATCTTTTCATTTGGTTGAAGTTTCATCTGTACTCCCACCTTTGAATAAATTTTCTACTTCTTCCCAATAATTTCCTTTTATTAGTTCTTCTCCAGCTTGCAAGATATCAATATTTTTTAGATTCGCAAGTTGATATACAACATTACCCGCACCTTTTGACAAAAGTCTTTCTTGAGAAATTCTTTCAACAAGAGCCTTTGCTTGCAACGAGTTGAATCCCATTCTAAGCAGCACAGATCTCTCTATTGAGGGAGAAGTATGCGTTTGAGCTAGTTCTACTAAAGGTTCTACCACCCTTTCTGCAAGTTCCCAAAAGTATTTATTCAACTCTTCATCTGTCATGTGTTGCAGTTTCTCTGACCTCTCAATAAAATCATCTGGTCTTTCTTTCATAAACAACACCTCACATAAAAAATTATGCCCTTAGTTTTTCTATCAATTTTTGGACCGTTCCAACACTTTCTCTGATGTCTTCTGCAATAAATTCTATTTCTTTTCTAGTAAATTCTGTTTTATTTAATCTTTTAAAAAGTTGATTTATATATGATTCTTTTAATTGCATCATTGGTATTTCTATATAACCGATCTGTAAAGGACTCTCTGGAATTACTATCCTTTCGCCGGGTTTATCCTCTTTTATCGGATCTCCTTTTTTTACTTCGATGTTGTTTTGTTTTGCAAATGTTAATTGAGCACTAGGTAATTTTCCTGCGCCTGTATATTCAGTTTCATTAACAACTATTATCTCATCTTCGTTCATTTCTCTTGCTAAGGCAAAAGCAGCAGCTAATGAGGTATTTCCAGCAGGTCCCCTTTGAAGCCCTTCTAACTTTGCAAGCAATTCTGTCATATAGAAGACTTCTCCTTGTGTAACAAGGACATATCTGTCCATATATCTGAGAACTCTAGCAGCATTTCTTGGAACATCAGATCTATCTGGAAACACTGCAAAAGGAATACCAAACCCTGTGTGTCCTGTTGTAAATGATTTTCTATTAAAATCATTATCAGAAGCCATATGAAGACCTCTAAGATCCACACTTGCACCAACTATTATGGTATTAGTCGCCCCAGCTTTTTGGAGGCCTCTTGCTGTACCTGTGGTTAAACCTCCACCTGCATGAGTGCTAACAACAACATCAGGAAATCTACCTGTAATTTGTTGGGTTTGTTTAGCAATTTCCCAACCCAAAGTCTCTATTCCGGCTATTGCATAAGGAGAATAAAGAGAGGCATTAAAAAAGCCAGTCTCTTCCAAAAGCAACAATGTATAATAAAACAATTCAGGTCCAACTGTAGTTTGAACTATCTCGCTTCCATATGAGGCGCATGACCTTTCTTTCTCTAAAATCTCTGGTTGGCCAATACCCCTTGAATCAAAACATTCTTGAACAATTATCGATTTTAAACCTCTTTTAGCAGCTTGAGATGCAACAGCTGCACCATAGTTACCACTTGTTGCGGCAATAACTCCTTTGTAGCCCAATTCTTTAGCCCTATATACACTTACAGATGCTCTTCTATCTTTAAACGATCCTGAAGGATTTGTTTGTTCATCTTTTATGAATATTCTCGCACCTTTGCCTCTATCAGAATGCTTTCTAACCAAGGCATTTATATTTTTCAACTCAACTAAAGGTGTATTCCCAACTGCCGTTTCTCTTTGTATTTTCTGTACTTCTGCTATTGTATAACCAGCTTCTTTCATCATCTTTTGATAATCAAATGCTATACCTTCAATTTCAAATTTGTCGTAGTCAACCCCAATTGATTTTCTAATTATTTCTGTTTGCCTGTTCATTACAGCTTCATAAGATTTATCCATTTCTATCACCTTCAAAAAGTGAATCCATAGTTATTTCTAAAAGTTCAGCAATGGGCTCTCCAAAATTATGCTCATATTCCGGATTTATCTTTTCCAAGTCCCCTTCAACAATTCTGCCTATAGGAGTTTTTATAACAACTAAATCACCTATACTAGCTTCATCATTTTGTAAAAATCCTTTTATGCGGATTTCAAAAGGAACTTTTTTTGTATCTTCTGGTAAGTGTTCTGACCTTTCTTGAGGTTTCAAAGCAACAAAGTGAATCTGAACCCAATCTCCTTTTTTGGCTTTCATAAAATCTCCCCTTTCAATAAAATTCCCCTATTAACGTTCTTGGAATAGGTAAATCAGACATAGTTACTAATCCAGGTTCCGCTTCTATAACACTTGGTATCATATTAGTAGCAATGGCTATAGTACCCTTACCTCCAGGAATCTCTGGTTTTATTGATAAAGAAATATTAGGATTACCTTCAATATTAATATAATCACCAGTTTCAATATCTTCAAGTTCAGGTAGAATTTGTTGAGGATGTTCTAATTCGATTATCAATTTATCTTCTGAGTATGCCTTAGCAATATGCTTACAACCAGCAACCATTCCTGGTTCTACCCTTACATATTTTGTTTCTCTTACAACACTTGAAATTATTGGTTCTCTAGTTTCTTCAATGTGGGTAATATTCCATTCTAAAGCATCCGCAATCATATCTATAGATTGTTCAAATCCTATATGGCCAACTATCGAGCCATTTCTAATCCCTTTTTCAAACTCTTCAGGTGTCGAACCTACACCTTGAGTCTGCATCACTGTGGGCCCAAAAGGAGAAAGATCGTTTATTCTTGAAGCCTTTATCTTTCTAACGTTTAAACAAGCTCCCGTCAGGGTTATTATTAACGTATCAAGAACAAAACCAGGATTTATACCTGTTCCCAAAACACTCATATTGTGTCTAACAGCTACATTGTTGATTTCATTAGCAGCTTCTATATCCGTGTAAAAAGGGTAAGCCATTTCTTCTGCTATTGTAATGACATTCACATTATTTCTTAAAACTGTAATTATTTGGTCTTTTACATTCGATATGAAAGAAGAGGTTGCTATTACAACAAGGTCGGGATTAGTTTCAACGATCATTTTTTCGGGATTATCAAAGACTTTAATTCCTGTTTTTCCCAAACCTAATAGTTCTCCTACATCTCTATTAATATATTCTTCTCTAATATCATAAACTCCAACTAATTGTAAGTCATATTTACTCAAAACATTCCTTGCTATTCCACTTCCCATAGCTCCAAAACCCCAGATTGCAACCCTATACATAAAAATAACCCCCTTATGAAATATTTTTCATCCTCATAATACATTTTACAATTTATAGTAACATTTCTCAATCTCTATAAATAGTCGTTATCCTAAAATAAAAGCGTCTAATCATCATAAAAGACGATTAGACGCTCTTAACGCTTTTTCAACTTTAATTCAATTTGTTAAGAAATTTTAACATATCCTTCTTTTCTGGTAAAATAACTAGACAATTTATTTACTCGATTGTCCTTTAGTAAATCTTCAAAAAAAATCTTATATTCTTGTTCCGTTTTATACCACCTATTAATCAAATCTATAAAACCTAGATCTTTTTCACCTTGTTTTATATACAACCTTGCGAATCCATACTTATTCCATAAACTTATCTGAACCATATAGTCATACGAAAGAGATTCTAACATCGAACCTATATTTTCTCTAGCTTTCAATATAGAATCTTTTTCATTTTCTAAAAGTGTTAACAAAAAAATCAAAAAATCTTGCCCTAGTTCAGAGATTATTAAATCATTCTTTTCACGCGATTCTTCGTCAAAATCATAATATATATCCTCTTTTTGAACTGCGTATCCTGGAACTATCTCAAATATTTTAAATATTTTTAGAACGTTGTAGGTTTCTTTTTTAGAATTTATTTCCTTCCTAAATTTGTTAATGCCATCTCTTTCATAAGTTTCAAACTTTAATTTAGATATAGTTTCTAATTGACTATCACTTAGTACTTCTAAATAATAAGCTAAATACAGTTTAAACAAAATACTTTCTCCTATACTCTAAACATTTTAATTTTTTCTGAGAGTTCTTCTGCTAATTCAGAAAGCGTCTTTGCGCTTTGTTCAAGTTTTTTGGCGTCTTCTTTTTGGGTAGAAATCAGTCTAGAAATCTCATGCAAACTCTCACTTATAGAATTAACTGCTTGAGCGACCCTATCCATTGCCGAACTCATCTCTTCTGTGCTGGCGCTCTGTTCTTGTGAAGTGGCTGTTAGATTATCTATGCCATTATTTAAATTTTTAACCATAGATAATATCTCTTTAAAATTAGAGCTTATATCTGTCATTTGATCATCTATTCGATTTATTATTTCAACAGTCTCATTTGTAAAGTTATCAACAATGTTTGTACTATCTTTAATTCCATCAAGAATTTCTTCTATTTTAGTAGTCGCTGTTTTTGATTCTTCGGCAAGACTCCTTATTTCATCTGCTACTACCGCAAACCCTCTTCCTGCTTCTCCTGCTCTTGCCGCTTCTATAGCAGCGTTTAAAGCTAAAAGATTAGTTTGTTCTGTTATAGAATTGATGGTCTCAACAATTTTACCTATATTAACAGACCTTTCAATTAACTCCTTTACAACACTTTGAGTTTCTTTTGACTTATTAACAGCATTTTTTATTGTTTCACTTATTGAATTTATTGATTTCAAGCCTTCATTAGCAGCATTCTCAGTTTCAGAAGCAGCTCGATTAAGCTCTTGAGCCGATCTAGAAACGTTTTGTGCAGAAGCAGCTATTTCTTCAATACCAGATGTTACTTCTTCCACTGAAGCGGAAGTATCTTGTGCATTCTCGCTAATTTCCGATGCCTTCTGGGATAAAATTTCAGAGGATTTTGCACTATTTCTAGAGATATTCATTATCTCTGATGATGAACCATCTATATTAATAGCGCCTTCTCTTATCGAAACTATTGAATTTGCCCAACTTTCAATAGCCTCATTTAATGCCCCTGCCATCTCTCCTATTTCATCTTTTGAAGTTATTTCTACTTTTTGTGTAAGATCTCCTTTTGCAATTTCAGTGATATGAGTTTTTAATTGATTAATTGGCTTAGTAATAAACCTGTTTGTAAAGAATATCCCCAATAATATAGCTAAAACCGCAACTATTATAACTATAAAAAGATTTACGTTAGTGATTGATCTAACTTCACCAAATAAATTTTTAACGTTAACCTCAGTTATCAACGTCCAATCAATTCCATTAAGTTTTGTACACGTATAAAATACTGGGCCATCTTTAACATAAGAAACGTTTGTCTGTCCTTTCAAATTTTTAAAGTAACTTTCGTTTGAGATATCTAACCCAATCCTTTTAGAATCTGGATGAAATATTATTATCCCTTTATTGTTTATTACAAACAAAGTTTCTTTAAATCCTAGATCCTTCTTAAGCATTTCACTTATCTTTGACATGGAAAGATCTATTCCAACTGCACCAACAATTTCACCTTTGCTACTTTTAACCGCCTTTGATACTGTAACCAAGGTATCTTTTGTTACAACATCAATATATGGATCAGTAATAATAACTTCATTAGGCTTTGCTACAGCATCTTTGTACCAGGGCCTAGTCCTAGGATCAAAATCTTCTGGAAGTTGCTTTTCTGACTCAACGGGCCTCATAAACATATCTCCATTTTTTGTTCCCACATATACTGCTATAAATTCTTCATACTGTTCAAAATAATTTTGAAGATTCGAGTACATGCGCTCTGTATCCTCATTACTTTGATTTGTGATATTTGAAACATCTGGATCTGAAGCAATGGTAGAACCCACCCTTTTTAAGTCGCTTATATATTGACTAAAAAAGTCTGCCAATTTTTCGTTATTTACTTGAATTATCTGTGCGGCTTTATCTTTAAGGGTATCACCATAGTTCAAAGTCGAATAAGTTATGATAACTACCACAGGTAAAGCCAAGACCAATAAAATTAAGACCGTTATCTTCCACTTCAACTTCATATGTACTCCCCCTCAAAGGATTTTAAATGTTACCACCTGCAAAAAATTAAATTCAAATGATATAATTGTATTGTAATAATTATACCATGAAAAGATCTTTATTTTTAAAATAAACAATATTTCTGAATTATATTGTAATTTAGCAATGGTACAATTTTTTTATAATTAACTTTTTCAAAATATGAAAGGGTAAAACCTGGCACAAAACTAAAATATAAAGAGGTGATATTATATGAACAACTTTGAATGGGTATGTCCTACACGAATAATTTTCGGAAAAAACACCGAAGAAAGAGTTGGAGAATTTGCTAAACAATATTCAAATAAAATCTTGCTTCACTATGGGCAAGGAAGTATCAAAAAAACTGGGTTATACGATAAAGTTGTAAACTCATTAAAAAATGCAAATGTTGAGTTTATTGAACTTGGTGGAGTACAGCCTAATCCTAGATTGAGTTTAGTAAGAAAAGGTATTGAGATCTGTAAAAAAGAAAACATTAATTTTATATTAGCTGTCGGAGGAGGAAGTGTTATAGATTCCGCAAAAGCAATTGCGGCTGGAGTAAAATACGAGGGAGACATTTGGGAATTATACGAAGGAAAAGGAACATTGAAAGAAGCTCTACCAGTAGGGGTTATCCTTACAATACCAGCAGCTGGTAGTGAAGCTAGCATGGGATCAGTAATTACTAATGAAGATGGTTGGTACAAAAGATCTATCAACTACGATATCTTAAGACCTGTATTCGCCATAATGAATCCCGAATTAACTTACACCCTGCCACCTTTCCAAACAGCAGTTGGAGCAGTAGACATGCTAACTCACGTGATGGAAAGATATTTTACTAACACAAAAAATGTTGATTTAACAGATAGGCTCAGTGAAGCAACTATGAGAACAATCATAAAATATGCACCTCTAGCTTTAAAAGATCCACATAACTACGATGTCAGAGCCCAGATCATGTGGGCTGGAACTGTCGCACACAACGGTTTGTTAGGAACTGGAAGAGAAGAAGATTGGGCAACTCACGATATAGAACATGAAGTAAGTGGCATTTACGATGTTGCTCATGGAGCAGGTTTAGCTGTACTATTCCCAGCCTGGATGAAATATGTATACAGGCATGACATCAACAGGTTTGCTCAATATGCAACTAGGGTATGGAATGTTGAGCCTGACTTTTTCAATCTTGAAAAAACAGCTCTTGAAGGGATAAAAAGGTTAGAAAAGTTCTATAAAGAAGAATTAAATTTACCTATTACCTTAAGTGGTTTAAAAGTACCAGATGATAGATTTGAAGAAATGGCTGAAAAAGCAACTGAAAAAGGGCCAATAGGAAATTTTGTAAAACTATATAAAGAAGACGTTTTAAATATTTTAAAACTTGCAAAATAAAAGGGAGATAAAAACTCCCTTTTATTTTTTAACACACACTTTTTTACAACTTCTACTTCATTCTCATCCAGTAAAACTTTCAATCAATAAATGTAACTTGCTTAACTAAAAATGGCAAAAACATCTTAAAAAATTAAAAACAGAAAAGATATAATAACTGGTGTAAAATAATATCAAAAAGAAGAAAGCAGCAGAATTTTATAAATTGCCGAAAACACTAAAGAAGGCGAATAACATGGCAAGATACTTTAAAAAGATGGTTGGAACAAAATGTTATTTATCACCGGTAAACCCAGACGACTTTGAAAAGTATACCGAATGGCTAAATGACCCTGAAATATCTCAAAATCTCTTGGTCAATGATAAAATATTCTCGCTTCTAAAAGAAAAAGAGATTCTAGAAGACATGGCAAAAAACAACGACACAACTTTTACAATAGTTGACGTTAACACCGATAAACCTCTAGGTAATTGCTCACTTAACAATGTAGACAATATCAATCAAACAGCTACACTAGGTATATTCATAGGGGACAAAGAATATCTATCAAAAGGATATGGGACAGAAGCCATGGAACTACTTCTAGACTATGGCTTTAACGCTCTTAATTTACAAAATATAATGCTCGAGGTATTTGATTATAATAAAAGGGCAATAAAAGCATATGAAAAAGTTGGCTGTAAAGTAATTGGTAAAAGGAGACAAGCAAAATTTTTTAATAATAAACGATACGATATTATTTTTATGGACATATTAAAGGACGAATTTCTCAATATTAGAGAATAGAATTCTTTATTGGGTCTCAAGTAAAGAAAAAACAATATTAATTTAGTTTTTGCAGTGCCTACTTTATTGAATCACTCGCTAACTAGAAGAAGGCTTTACTAGATCTTCAATTTTTTTATTGTATACTTCTCCTATTTTTAATTATTTATTTTTCACAAAACCTTAGTAGAAAAACACGAAAATCTTCCCATTTATACAAAACTCACAAAAGTCCCTATCTATAAGTTGACAATATAGAAATTATGTGTTATAGTTAACTAGAACAATGCCACATTTGAAAACCATCAAGAAAAGTGATGTTTTTAGCGAAGAGAGTGCTAATCTTCATTACTGACTTTAGAAATAACGTTTTAAAATAGATTTTGATTTATAGTAGGTTCAGGGCGGAGCCCTCCTATCCCCCATTCAGTCGAAGTATCGTCCAAGTTACTGACTTTAAAAACAACTTTTTAAAAAGAGATTTTGATTTATAGTAGGTTCAGGGCGGTGCCCTCTTATCTCCCCTTCAATCGAAGTATCGTCGTATCGTCCAAGTTAAAAAAGAAAGGTGAACTAAAAAAGTGAGTAAAACAAATGATGATAATAAAACAAATAACTTAACTAAAATACTATTTATTATTTATATGATTGCGTTATTTTGGATAATAATATTCAAATTTGATATTCCATTTTCTAACCTGGGATATATGAGAAGTATAAATTTGATTCCCTTTAGCGAATCTCTAATAATAAATGACAAACTCAATTTTAGAGAAATGATTATGAATGCAGTGATCTTCTTACCTCTTGGAATATATTTGGAAATTTTATTTAAAAAGTATTCTACAGGCAGAAAAATATTCTTTGTTTTCTTAATCAGCTTTATATGTGAAGTATCCCAGTTTATTTTAGGGGTTGGAG
The DNA here is from genome assembly GCF_000953715.1 of Defluviitoga tunisiensis. Taxonomy (NCBI): domain Bacteria; kingdom Thermotogati; phylum Thermotogota; class Thermotogae; order Petrotogales; family Petrotogaceae; genus Defluviitoga; species Defluviitoga tunisiensis. The sequence continues at coordinate 794,151 of NZ_LN824141.1, read as the reverse complement.
CTTCTGATATTACAGATATAATTAACAATATGATAGGTGGAATTATTGGAATAGCAATATACAAAGTTATTGTAAAAATAATCAAAAACGATGTTAAGGCACAGAAAATTATTAATGTAATTGCGACAATAGGAACAATTTTTATGACTTTATTATTAATAATAATTACTATTAGCAATCACTAATAATATAACTTATAGCTGATCATTAGAGAAAGGGGGAGAATTTCCTGCTTAAAAAAATCATACTTATAGTTTTATCTGTATTATTAGTTTTAGTTGTATTATTTTCAATTAAACGGTTTGTTTTCAGAGACACTGTTTTTAAACCTTCAAAAAAAGTTATAGTAATTGATCCTGGGCATGGTGGCGAAGATCCTGGAAGTATTGGATTCAGTGGAAAATATGAAAAAGATATCAATTTAGAAATTTCCATAATGCTAAAGGAAAAATTAAATCTAAATGGATATAAAGCTATTTTAACTAGGGATAGCGATAAATATACAGATAATATCTTAAGAGCCGAGATGGCAAATAAAGAAAATGCTAGAATATTTATTAGCATTCATTGCAATTCTTTGAATAACGATAATTCCGTAACCGGCATACAGATGCTATACTATCCAAATAGAAATAGTTCTTTCGGTGATTTAAACAACTATGAACTTGCAGAAATTCTAATGAATTCATTAATTAATGGCACAGGAGCTAGAAATAGAGGAATAATAGAAGGAGACGATTATAAAGTGCTGAATCGAACCAAGATGCCAGCAGTAATAATAGAATGTGGATTTATATCCAACGAAAATGAAGAAAAACTACTATTGACAGATGATTACAAAAATAAGATAATAGATTCAATAGTATATGGATTGGAAGAATATTTTAGATTGAGTTTACTTAATTCTACAAATTAATTTAGAAATTAATCATTTTCAATGTATAAATATAATATAGTATAAAATAAGCTTAGAGAATATTGGATTTTATATTCAATATTTTTTCTTTGCTAAGGACTTTCTGAAAAATAACTTCCCCATTTTTAAAAAAACTAATATCACTAATAAAAAATCAAGTTACATCCATTTCAATGTTAACGAGTCAACATTCAACCCTTTTATCTTCTAAAAAAATAGCTTCATAACCACCTTCAAAAAAGGAAAATCCCCAACGAATAATAACTCGTGAAAAAATATCAAAGCTAAAGTTTACATAAGCTTTTTTGAGTCAATCTCTAAAAATATATTCCAATCAATGTTTGAGCTCAATAAAAAAATCGCTTGAAAATCATATAGAAAAGGATATAATAAAAATAGTGAAAAAGTTCATTGATTGTTTTTGTTTCTTTACCCTTTTATTGGATTATTATAAGAAGTTCGCAATTGAAATTGCAAAACTACTCAAAAAATGAAAGAGAATCTTTTGGAAAATTAACTTCTTCAATAAAAGAAAAAAGGTACGGGAAACAGCAAGAAGTGGTTAGTTAAATTGGTCTAAAAGAAAAAAGCTTTTTCAAAAAACTCTAAAACATGGAGAGAAACAAAAGAAGCAAAACCTGAATCAATTAAAAGTAAATAATCTATTAAAAATTCTGCTCTTGCAAGCAATATCTAAGGTTACCTCTATGCTTACACAATATTCTTAACAATACCAAGGGAGGTATTTAATGAATTCACCGATAGTTTCTAAAAATGTTAAAAGGTTATTTGAATATTCTAATAAATATAAAAGACAAATATTCAATATTTATCTTTTGTCGTTTTTTAGCTATCTCCTTTTTGTTGCAAATCCTTTCATTTTAAGATACTTAATTGATAATGTAATAACTGTTGGAAGGTTTTCCTTAATTCTCCCAGTAATGATAATATACCTGGCAATAATAATTGGACAATTTTTTATTGGATTCACAACAGATTATTACTTGAATGTATATCAAATAGACGTGACAAAAAAAGAACAAATTGTTCTATACAACAAAATTCAAAAAGTTCCTTTTTTATCTTATGATAAAACTTTTCTGGGTGATTTCTTAACTAGAATAGTTTCAGACATTAACGAAATATCTAATTTTCTTGTACTAACAAAACCTTCTATATATTTAAACCTTCTGCAACTTGCTCTTATTTTAACCGTTTTATTTCTTTTCAGTTGGCAACTGAGTGTTGTAGTACTTGCAACAATACCTTTTTACTATTTAATCTTGACTAAATGCAGCAAAAGCTTCCAAAAATCTTCATCTGAAGAAAGGCAAGAATATAGCAAAGTTATGGAAACCTTGAGAGAAAAAATAGAAGGCATAAATACTGTAAAAATACTTACTAAAGAATCTTTTTTTCATCAAAAGGTAAGTGAAAAAACTGAAAACTGGGAAAGTAGCATGAAAAAATACATTTGGAATTTTCTTAAATTAGATCAAGGAATAAGTTTAATTATATCAATCACCACACCATTGATACTTGGAGTTGGAGGATACCTAATGATGTCTAACATTTTAACAATGGGAACTTTGCTTGCTTTTTATCAATTTTCTACTTGGCTTTTCGTTCCCCTTAAAACAATTAGTGAACAACTTGCACAACTACAAAGAGCAGATACACTCTCCCAAAGGTTCTTTGAAATACTTGATCTCCCTGAAGAAGAAAGTGATGGAATTTTGCCTTTCCCTAAAGATTCCAATATCGAATATAACAACGTTTCTTTCACATACAAAGATGAATTAGTTTTAAAAGATATAAACCTATTCATAGACCAAAACGAAAAGATGGCCATAGTTGGAACAAGTGGTTCAGGTAAAAGTACTATGATGAATTTGCTTGTTAGATTGTATGAACCAACAAGTGGTGAGATATTGTTAGACAATAAAAACTTAAAAGGCTATAACTTACAAGAAATAAGAGAACATATAAAACTGGTAAGAGGAAATGATCCATTATTCAACATGACAGTGAAAGAAAACATAATGCTTGGTGATGAATTCAGTGAAGAAGAGTTCAACAAAGCTGTCAAAAAAGCAAAGGTAGATAAATTTATAGACCCATTAGATGAAGGATACGATACGATAGTAGGAGAAAGAGGAAGTAAGTTATCAGATGGACAAAGAGAAAGAGTAGCTATAGCAAGGGCATTGATAAGGAATCCAAAGGTATTGATATTAGATGAAGCGACATCAGGAGTAGACTCACAAACAGAAGAAGAAATATTTGAAGAATTAAAAGAATACGATATGACATTGATAATAATATCTCATAGGTTATCGACGATAAGAAAAGCAGATAAGGTAGTAGTATTAAAAGATGGAGAGATAATAGGAGAAGGAACACACAACGAATTAATAAAAAGCTCTCCTGTTTACAAAGAAATCATTGAAAGTCAGTTGATTGTTTGAAAAGAAGGGGTATTGTAGTTTTTTAATTTTTTCTAAATTAACGTATGCGATATAATTTAATCGAATTCATTAATATAAGAAAGAAGATATAGTGTATAAATCACTCAAACATCTTTAACATCTCAACAACCTCTTCTCTTTCTTTTTCTTCAAAAACATAGAAAGAAGTTGCTGAGGGTCTTCTTTTTAACGTGTATTTTTTCACAAATACATTGATTTCTTTTGGTACTTTTGGTCTTAATTCTTTTGGTATGTTTTTTATTTCATCATACCTTCCATAATTCATTATGTACCTTTCTATCATATCTTTTCGTTTTGAATCAACTTTTATGTATTTTTCAATGAACTCTTGTAAGTAAGCTTTATTTAAATCTTTAATGAACCTTTTTACAAGAATTTTCCTTGCTGAATAAAAGGGATGTTCTTTGAAAGTTATATCTTTGTTTGTGTAAGTTTTTTGTTCTTGGTTGGTTGTTAGTAATGAATCAACATCTATATTTGGAGGTTTTTCAAATGTTGAGTTTATTAACTCTCTTGTGTAATAATCACATCTTCCTTTGATTAAACTTCCACTTTCTATGTCTTTAATTACTCTTTCTAATTTAACCTCTTGCTTGTAATAATGAACAAGATAAGAAGTAAAAAATTTAGTGAGTTGCTTTTCTACCTCTAACTCCATAAATTTGTAAAAGTTTTCTTCAAACTTCTTGTCTATATCTTTCTTTTTTAATTCTTTTATTATTGGAATAGCAAGAGAACTGTTTATTTCAAATTCAAGATTGTCTATTATGTTTCTCAATGTATTTGACTTTATTTGCTTTGTTATCCCAGATAAGAAACTATCTAAAGTTCTTTTTGAGATGTTTAGTTCTTTAATAGAAACTTGTTCTTTTTCTATTTCTTGTTTTAGAAAGTTTCTTAATGTCTTTGTGTTTCTGTGATTACCTTTTTTAATATTAATTACAAAGCGTCTAACTTCATAAATTGTGTTTGTATAATCTTTCCATATTATTTGTCTATTTTCATAATCCAATTTTGAAAACACTTTGGAGAAAATAAAAGCTGTTTCATACATCATTGGATCGTTGTTTTCTTTTTGCACTTGAAAGGTAGTATCAAATGAATTGAAAACTTTGTAATTATCATCATCGAAGTAATAGGATGCATAAAATCCTAATGGAAATGTAAAGTTTAAAGAAATGTTTTTATCTACATCTTTTAACCACCAACTTATGTTATTTAAAGCCCCTACCATCCCAGATGGATGAGGTACATTCTTCAATGTCTTAAATGCTTGAATGTTTAACTTGGCTGCTTCTATATAATTTCCTTCATTCTTTTTTCCTCTTGCATCAGCCATAAGGATAAACCCTTTATCAACAGGATTGTTTTCATATATTTCGCTCCAATGTCTAATAGTTTCAATATTTTCATCGGAGTCATAATACAGTTCTCGTATATTTCTTAGAGATTCTACAACAGTTCCTCTTACATACCGTGGAATATTCCCAAAGTTGTCTCTTAATTCATCATAAATCTCTTTAACTTCTTGCTCTCTTTTTAATCTGTGCAAAGCTGACAGTTTAATAGATAAAAGTAGATAATACAAACTACCTTTTCGTAGTTTTGAAATGTTTCTTTCTATAGTCTCAAGGACTTCATCATACTTATTATCCCAAAATAATTTCAATATTTCTATATACTCTATTGTTTCATTGTTTAAAGAAATTGATTCAAGATAGTTCATGAATGGCCTTCCAAACTGTCCGTAAGTTGATAACTTGGTAACTAATTTTAAAAGCATTTGAATTATCTCCTTATGAATACCTGTTTTTGTTGTACAATTGTCATTTAAAAATAACATAATATTTACTTTTGTTCCAATGTTAACGAGTGAATATACAGTTACTTTTTTATCTTTAAACTATTGTATCATAACCCTTATCAAAAAAGGGAAAGCGAAAACAGAGTATAAAACACGATAAAAAACATCGAAATTAAAGTTTACATAAGCTTTTTTGAGCCAATCTCTGAAAATATATTCCAATCTATATTTGAGCTCGGTAAAAATATCACTTGTTTATCATATGGAAAAGTGTATGATGAAAATAGTGATTGGTCTTTTGAGTTTGTAAGAAAAAAGTGAAAAAGTTTGTTGTTATTTTATTGATAGGGGTATTGTTATTAGGAGGCATTGGTTTTGGAGGAGATGAAGAAATAATATCAAGTTTAGAATCAATAAATCCTGAAAAAATTGTAAGCTATGCTGAGGAAAGTTGGTAAGTGTATATTTTAAACTTTTAAAAAGTATTGTGAAAAGGATTAAAAATATGAGAAATGTTTGGTAAGTTGGGAATGTATTATTAAAGGGAAGGATTATTAGCTGGCATATATTAATCCTACAGGAAAATAAAATTGAAAGCGAGAGGAGGTGCAGAAAGATGATGAAAAAAGTTATGATTGTACTATTTTTAGTTGTCATACTTAGTTTTTCGATCACCATCTATGCTGGATGGGAAATTACCAGCCATTCAACTACTCAAGAAACTAAATACGCTTCATCTCCAAGTGCTACTAACCGAAATCCCAATCAAGACTTATATATAACTGCAACATTTAGTAGGTCTGTGTCTAAGAATGTTACTATAAGCACATCAGGTGGATTCACAAGTGTAGTGGAAGCTCACATAGGATATTCTAATGGACAAACTATTACAGATACGGTTTCTTCATCCGTTAATCTTCCTCCATTACGTAGTGTTGATTGGTATGTTGATTGGCAGATAAACAAACATATGGGCTCCGCTCAATATCGTGGCATTTTTGGAAATATAACCGATACAGGTTCATGGTCTGCTACAGTTCCTTTATATCCAATACTTAGTGGTTACGTTTACTATTGACTTATCAAATCTTTCTACTTGTAATATTCGAAAGGGTGGAAGAGAGTAAATTTTCTCTTCTTCTCACTCGAATTTATAACTTTTTTATTCAGTCAATCAAAAATTAATGTTAAAAAATTGTTCTTTTCCAAAAATAGTAGGTAGAAAAAATAAAATATGAGCAATGCACAAAAAGTAACAAATTTATATCATCTAAAGAACTAAATTAAAAAAATTAAGGAAATACCAAACGGAAAAAGAACTGCTAAAATTTTTTGAATATATACTGAATACAACGAGCCCACAATAAACAACATAGATAAGACTCTTGGATAAAAGAGTAAGATTTCTCAAAAAATCGAATATTTATTCTTACAAACTCTAAAGAATCTAACTAAGAGAAGAAAATAAATTTTTTCGAACCTTGAAAATTTTATGATTCTTGATTAAATATCATGCGAGAAGGTGATTAAAGTGAAAAGCATTACAAAAGTTAAAACAAAATTTGTTTTATTAGTATTATTCTCTATCATTTGGTGTAATTTTTTGTTTGCAGAAGAAAAAGGGAATGTTGTTTTTAATCTTTCACCAACTGTTTCTTTTACAACAGATAAACTAATACCAGTTACAGATGCATTTTCTTTAGGAGATTATAAATTTTACATATATTCAAAACCTAACAACGTTTTAATTGAATCCTATATAGAGATTTACTCTGTTATACAACCTAATAAATTTGCAACGCACGATATTATACATATATTTCCTAGAAAAGAATATCAAGATTATGAAATAAGTAATTTAATCTTTGTTAGGCAAAGAGACGCCGCTTCGGAAGAAAAAAGCCTTATTCAATCAAATGAAATTTCAAACTTCATTGTTGGCTACTCAGAAAAAATAAAAGAGATAGTATTTTTTTCTTTAGAAGGTGATTTAGTTAATACTATAGATGTTGGAATAAACTCTAAAAATGATCTATTACTATCCACAGCTTATGATTCTTCAAATGGGGATTTTTGGGTCGTAGATAAAAAGGAAGATGAAATTAAACTTATGGATATAACTGGAGAAATCATTTTATCATTTCCAGCAACTGAAAAAATTAACATATAAGGAATAAGTACTGCACAATTTGAGGAAGCAATAACCTCGGAAGAAGGAGATTTATATATCAGAGATTCTTCAAACAGAATTTACCAATACAAAACAGATGGATTTCTAAATACTATTTTGTTAGAAGAATTAAAAGGTAATAAGATCCATAGTTTTGCAATTGATTCCTTAGAAAATATATTCATAGTATATCATTCCGTATCAGATAATAAACTTAAAATATCTGTCATTGTTCAAAATGAAGAAGGAAAATATTCAACTAAAGCAATTAGTGAAGAACCTTTCGTTGAAGAACCAATAAAATTGTTAGCTTACAGAGGATTTTTAATATTGGTAACGAAAGAAAATTACCAAATATATGAAATTTTACCAATAATAAAAAAACTACAAAATTAAAGATTTAATCGGAGTTCAATAATTTATCTTACAAGTTTAAACTATTAATTTAGATCAAACAAAATCAATGCAAGTTTTCAGACATGAAAGCTTGCTTATATGAGGAGATGTCATTATGAAAAACAAGTTTGGTTTGATCGGTATTTTTATTATTTTATCTTTCAGTATATTCGCTGTTGATTTAGAGCTCGATGAAAATTTTATCGTTAATTATTGTGGAGTCTATTACCAAATTTTGAATATAGAGAGCGAAAGTAGCCAGACTTTTTTGTTATTGGAAAACAAAGCAGTTGCTCTATTAGATGCAAAAGGAAATATTAAAGGAGTTATTGACTTGCAAACTGATGAAATAATTCATCCTCTAACTAAATTAACTCCACGTCTTATAAATCAAGAAGACTACACAAAACTTTTATATATTGGAGGATTAAGTTACTCTAATGGAGCACTGTACGTAGCTTATTCTAACATCATTAAAATGTATGATACTAATGGAAAGTTCCTTAATAAAATAGAATTAAACGAATCAATGATGTTGAGCGACATAGCCATTTTAGATTCACAAATATACGTCTTAGATTATATCAAAGGAATTTTCAAAATAGTGGGAAAGGAAGCTGTAAAAATATACCCCGAGTCAGTTGAATCATCAAATTTTATTCAATATACTAATTTAGAAATAATTGATAACAGTCTATACGTATATTATATGGAAGACAAAGAAGATCAAAACGGTACAACAAGTTTTAGAGGTGTTTATAAATTATCAGCACAAGATAACAAATATGTAGAAGAAAAGGGAGTCGAATTAGGGCAAGATTCAATAATAAACAGTTCTTTTATTAACTTTGAAAATAACTTGATTTTGTCGAAAGGTGAAACTGAAATATACATTTTTGATAAAGATTTAAATATAAAATTATACATTAATAGTTCAGAATTCTTTTACTATCCGAAATTTGATGCATTAAAGGAAGAAAATGGAACTAAGGGATATATTGTAATTTACAACCAAGGAGAATTGAAAAGATATTTTTTTGATCTTGCTATTCCTCACAAAGTTGTGAGGTGGAATATTGAATAATTATATTTTTGCTGATATTTTCTAATGTTTCTGTAATTATTTGTTATGTAAAACTCTGATAGTTTAAAAAACACGATTTTAGCTTGTGCATTTACCTTTTTATTTATAAGAAATACTATTAAAGGCGGAAAGTAATCCAGGTAAATGCACATTTTTAAGAAGTTTTCTTTGAAAGATGCTATTGCATAAAGAAGGTGAAAAATATACGTGCTTAGAAAAGTTTCAACAATATTGTTTATTATAATAAATTTAACTATTTCAGCTAATGTGTACAATAACATAGAAAAAATTTCCCAAACAATTGATACCTACAATAAAAAAATTATAGAAAATCAATTAAATACTCAAATTAGTGAACGAGATAATATCAAATTTAATATTCTTCCTTCAATAGGATTGATTATTAACCAAGATAGTTATAATATAAATTTTTCAAATGATTTGAGGAATATACTGTTTATCGGTAAAATGAAGCAAGAAAAAGAAAAAGAGATAATGAAAACAAAATTTCAAAAAATAGATATAGAAAAAGAACAGATAATATCTATTTTTTCTTCCATTCTAAATTATATGTATCTAAAAAATATTGTTAATCTTTATGAAGATAATTATTATCATTTTGATAAACGAGAAAAAGAGATAGAAAAAGAGTATAAAAACAAACAAATAGACTACAACAGTTATCTAGACAACAAAATAATAATTTCACAATATAAAGCTGATTATAATAATATCAAAAATTTGTTTGAGTTAAACAAGAAACAATTCGACCTTTTAGTAAGTCAAAGTGAAGAAGTTGAAAATATATCAAATTTCATTTTTGAAGAATATATTGAATTCTTTTTAAATACATACTATACTTCAGAGTATTTAGAAAAATTTGTTCGAAAAACACAAAATATTAACGAATTTTATTTTATTACTTTATCTCCAAAATACTATACAAATATTCCAACAATTTCAAACACTTTATCTTATGAAAATACTTATGATCAAGAATATCCAAATTTATCATACACACTTAGGATCGGCAACCAATTTGAATTAAACAATACATTTTCTTTAAAGCCTGAAGTTACTATATCTTACACTGATTCTTTTAATTTTACTTTAGGAGTATTTTTTGAAACTACATCTTCTTCTTTCAAAGCTACAGAAACGGAAGATTTAAATTTGTTAGTTATCGAACAAAATGATAATAATTTAATGTATATTTATAATATTTGGAATGGTATTAATTATTTAAACGCTTCCCTTGAAGTTCTTTCAATGAAATTAGAACAATTAAAATATTTAGTATCTTCTTATCCAGATAATCTACAAATAATTTTAGAATTTTTAACTTTATTTTCTTCTTTTCAAAATACAAAAGCAAACTTAGTTTTCAACTGTTTTCTTTTCGAAAGTGAGATTAAAACAGTAGAAAAAAAATATGAACTAATAAAAAATAGTTCTTTTTAAATTTAAATATAATCGGTTTTGAAGGTAGCAGTATTAAAAGATGGAAAGATAATAGACGAAAGGACACGCAGCGAATTAATAAAAAGCTTTCCTGTTTACAAAGAAATCACTGAAAGTCAGTTGGTAGTGTAAATAGGGGAATTATATTTATTACTTTTAATTTTCAAACTCTCTTTTACTAACATTAAGTACAATTATTCCAACAATTTCTCCTTTTTCGTACCTTTTTATTACATCATTTTTAGTAAGTTCAAAATCGTCTGCATGACTTGGTTATTTGAAAATTATGTATAATAAGCCTCTTTAGTATAAGAGGTTCATATTCGCGAGTAAGGAACTTCTCTTAAAATCGAAATTAAGTCTAATATCTTTTTTATTTCTATTTTTCCTATATTTTTGGTCTAATTTCCAAATTGCTTTTGTGCTCAACTAAACATCTTTAACGTTTCAACAAGTTTCTCTCTTTCTTTTTCTTCAAAAACATAGAACGAAATTGCTGAGGGTCTCCTTTTTAACGAGTATTCTTCACAAATACAGTGAAGCATACGAAAACGATCCTGTTAATAAAGGATTTATCCTTATGGCTGATGCAAGAGGAAAAAAGAATGAAGGAAATTATGTAGAAGCAACTCAGTTAAATATTCAAGCATTTAAGATATTGAAGGATGTACCTCATCCATCTGGGGTAGTTCAAGCTTTAAATAACATAAGTTGGTGGTTAAAAGATGTAGATAAAAGTATCGCTTTAAACTTTAGCTTTCCATTAGGATTTTACCTTGGTTATTATTTTGACGATGATAACTTTAATGTTTTCAATTCACTTGATACTATCTTTCAAGTGCAAAAAGAAAACAACGATCCAATGATGTATGAAACAGCTTTTATTTTCTCCAAAGTGTTTTCAAAATTGGATTATGAAAATAGACAAATAATATGGAAAGATTATGCAAACACAATTTATGAAGTTAGACGCTTTGTAATTAATATTAAAAAAGGTAATCACAAAAACACAAAGGCATTAAGAAATTTCATAAAACAAGAAATAGAAAAAGAACAAGTTTCTATTAAAGAATTAAATATCTCAAAAAGAACATTAGATAATTTCTTATCTGGGATAACAAAGCAAATAAAGCCAAATACATTGAGAAACATAATAGACAATCTTGAATTTGAAATAAACAGTTCTCTTGCTATTCCAATAATAAAAGAACTAAAAAAGAAAGATATAGACAAAAAGTTTGAAGAAAACTTTTACAAATTTATGGAGTTAGAGGTAGAAAAGCAACTCACTAAATTTTTTACTTCTTATCTTGTTCATTATTACAAGCAAGAGGTTAAATTAGAAAGAGTAATTAAAGACATAGAAAGTGGAAGTTTAATCAAAGGAAGATGTGATTATTACACAAGAGAGTTAATAAACTCAACATTTGAAAAACCTCCAAATATAGATGTTGATTCATTACTAACAACCAACCAAGAACAAAAAACTTACACAAACAAAGATATAACTTTCAAAGAACATCCCTTTTATTCAGCAAGGAAAATTCTTGTAAAAAGGTTCATTAAAGATTTAAATAAAGCTTACTTACAAGAGTTCATTGAAAAATACCTAAAAGCTGATTCAAAGCAGAAAGATATAATAGAAAGGTACATAATGAACTATGGAAGGTATGATGAAATAAAAAACATACCAAAAGAATTAAGACCAAAAGTACCAAAAGAAATTAATGTATTTGTGAAAAAATATACGTTAAAAAGAAGACCTTCAGCAATTTCTTTCTATGTTTTTGAAGGAAAAGAAAGAGAAGAACTTTTTGAGATTTTAGAAGAGTTTGAATGAAAATAAAATTAATTCACTTTACTGAAATTAAAACTCTTTACTTTGATAAACCGTTTTATATGGATTTAATTCACAAAGATTTTTCATATTTTATTATACTTTTCCTTCATCAAAACATAAATGAAAACAAAAAATTAATTATTAAAAAGTTCGTTTATTAATTCTTCTTTTGCAACCTTTAAATATTCTGATATGTTATTTAGGTAAATCTTCTTCATTGTCAAAGTGACAACTAATTGCGTTTTTAATGTTTTCTTTTATTTCTTCTAAAGAATCAGCTTCTGTAAATATTGACTCTCCTAAAGCCTTTGCAGTGTAACCACCTTCAGGATCTTCTTCAACTAAAAATATTATTTCTTTAATTTTCATTATATTCATTCCTTTCTATTACCTATTACTATATTAAAAATTTCTTTCTTACAAATATTTTACTACAGGATTCCCAAAATTCAAAAGTAAAAGATTTAGTACTCAGGGAATGGCGTTGTCCCGAATGTAGAACCCACCATGATAGAGACATAAATGCTAGTAAAAACTTGCTGAAACTAGCAATATAGTTTTGGTAATATTTGGGGTAGGAACTATCCTTAGAGCTTGGGTAAACTTGGCAGGTTGCTGCTATTGACCAAGAAGCTCCCACTTCAACGAACGAATGTGAGTAAGTGCTGAGTAGTTCACTTAGAGTTTGCTTTTGTTTTTCAGTCAGAAAATCACTTTCTAGTAAACGTTGGTTATGAAGAAGTTGTCTAGTAAGTCTGCTCTCTTGTAAATCTCATTGAGCAGACTTACTTCTTCTTTTGAATCATATCTAAAATACCCAACTAACTTTCTTACCTTATCTCCATCTTTTTGTTCAACATGAGCATTATCGTTTTTCTTGTATGGTCTACTCCTTAAAAGATACTTTCCATCATTGCCTTTTATTTTATCAAACAATATTTTAAGAATAGTCTTATCGTTATCAAGGGGTAACAGATAACATCAAAAGGTATCTTTGAATGAGCTACATTATTCATCTTCTTAACGCTCTATTGATTTTTACCTAATCCTGCTACTCTTGATACCCATTGTGAACAAAGATCAACATACACACTTGTCATCGCAAAGGTCCACTGGATGACTCTCCGTTATGTTCTACAAAATCAACCCCAACATATCCCTAAATCTTTAAAATCTTGTTTCCCAAAGTTCGCCTCAATATGATCTAACCTACTATTTTAACGGGCATTTAATATGATCTATTGCGTATATAAAAATTATGATCAAAAGATATGATATAATTTATCTACAGCAATAAGTTTATAATTTTTAAAATAAAAATTATAAAAGGATCGATAATATGAATGTAGTTATTTCAAAAAATAGAGTACCAATTAGATTAACAGATGAAAGATGGGTTCATATTACAGAAGAACATTCAGAAATGGCTGGATACTATTTCGAAATACTTGAAACAATTGAAAATCCCGAAGTAATTTATAAAGGTAGGGAAGGAGAATTTATAGCTGTAAAAGAAATTGAGAAAAGTAAATATATCGTAGTTATATACAAGGAAACAAGTAAAGAAGATGGATTTGTAATAACCTCATTTTTAACAAAAAGAAAAAAGCAACTGGAAAGGAGACCCAAAATATGGGAAAAATAGATATTAAAAAAATTTTAGACTTAATTCCCATTTTAATAGAAGTTCCCTATTCGAGAATTTGGACTTCTTACGATAAAGAAGCAGATGTTTTATACATAAATTTCAAAAAACCAAGTCATGCAGACGATTCTGAACTTACTGACGATGATATAATAATAAGGTACGAAAAAGGAGAAATTGTTGGAATAACTATACTTAATGTTAGTAAAAGAAAATTTGAAAATGAAAAGTAATATATAAAAAATCCTATATTCACACAACCTACTGACTTTCAATAATTTCTTTGTAAACAATAGAGATTATAATACTACTACCTTATTTGCTTTTCTTATCGTCGATAACATGCAAGATATTATTATCAACGTCATATCGTATTCTTTTAATTCTTCAAATATCTCTTCTTCTGTTTGTGAATCCAATGAAAGTATGGTAAAGATTAGACATAGGTGTGAAGAATATCAAAACAATCCTGTTGATAAACGATTTATTCTCAATCTCTACAAGGGGTTGTTATGTGTTGAATTATTTTGCTGTACTAAAAATTTATCATTTTCCTGCAAGAAGACTCCCACTTCTGTAAGTAGGGGATGAATTGCAGTTATAAAACATACTAAATCCTTTCCTAAACATATAGGGCTTAACTAAATCTATTTTGACTGGCTTAGACATTTCCATTAGCTTAATATATTTACCTTTGTTCTGTACACCTTGAACTGAATATTTTTTGCCCAAAGATAACGATATCTTTAGGCTGATAAGCGTATCTTTGCTTACGAATATTTCTTCTGCCTTTTGATTTTTTAGCTCCACTATACTTATGAAGATTTTCTTCATTTAAGTTTTTGTTCCGTGTCCTTCTACCACAGAAAAGCTCTTGTCCTGTTTTAATAGACTTATCTCTTATATCAACATATTTTGCATCATAGAACTTTTCGAGTGAACGATTGTTTCTCCTAATTTGCTCAAAATAGATAGGTTCTATTCTCTGTTGATTAATTCCACCTGCTATGCAAAATGCATCGTTATAATGTGTCTTTTCCAAACCAAGACTTACTCTTTTGGATTTTGTAATATAACCGTAAGTGTAGTCACACATCAGCGCATTGACCAATTTCCATCTTATAGTAGACATAAATGTTGCGTCCTTTAATGGTTTTTGAACAGGCTTCATTCCATACAATTTACCTCCATCAAGGTAAGTCAGGCCGAAGCCTGTAGGTCCACATCGCCAATGTTATAGCAGGTTTAATGGTAACAGCACTTCTCCTACCCCTCAGAGATGTTTAACCATTACCCTCAGAGCATGGGACTTGTGGAGCATCCCACGGTGACTATATATTCTGCTATAACTAATCATTAGCAAAAGCTAATGACATAGGCTAATCAACCGAGCTTGCATTTCTACAAGCCCCCACCTCTATAGGCGGTGGGTGGTTGACCCTTGTTCTTCAACTTTAGCCCTTTTTGATGCATAGGGAATTAACAGGTAGAATAGAGAAAGGATAGCTATAATGATTCCATAAGTAATTATCAGTTGGTTGATAGATAAAAATAACAGCAAAAGACTGACAAACATATATCCTATAGGTCTTAGTATGCTGTTAAACATGCTTCTAAAAGAAAAAACTCTACCTCTGTAGTATCGATCAGTCTCTCTTTGCAATATAACGCTTATAATAATATTGTCGTAACCAATCAAAAGTCCCTGAATAAACAATAAAACAGCAAGAATCCAGAAAGAGCTAATTACTCCGATCATTGAGAAAGTAATGCCCAATATTACCCCAAATATCGCCATCCATAAATATTTTCTCTTTACTTCTGTTATAAACGACATCATTATGCCGCATACTAAACTTCCAACTGAAGACATTGCTTGGAGTATTCCATATCCTTCAGCACCTATTTTTAATACTTCTTGAGTTATTACAGGGAGTAAAACAAAAAGAGCTAATCCAAAGAAATCTGAAGCACCTTCGAGTAATATAAGTCCTTTTATTTCTATCTTTTTCCATGCATATGCGAACCCTTCTTTTATCCCTGTAAAAGTTTTAATCTCTGTGACGATTTTTCCTATCTCTTCTTTGTAGTTTATAAAAATTTCACAAATTGCAGAAATTATAAACAGTAATCCATTAAAAATTACAGCACCTTGTAATCCTAAAAAAGCTACTAATATCCCACCTATTCCTAAACCAACTAACTGAGCAAGCATATTTGCAGAAGAGAAAAGTGAATTAGCTTTTGACAAATCTTCATCTTTAACTATCAAAGGAATCAAAGTTTGAAAAGAAGATCCCATAAAACTTCCAACGAATTGTTGAACAAAAATTGTTATTGAAAGTATCCAAATATTCAAAATATTCATTTTTAATAATACGGCAAAAAATAACAATACAAATCCGTCTATCAGAGAAGAGCTAACTAATATATTCTTTTTCTTCCTTTTATCAACAAACAATCCTACAAACGGAGCAGTAATAATTATAGGGAGAGCCTGAAAACTCAGCACTACACTAACAGCTGTGGCTCCACCAAGTTCACTTGCAGCTGTCCAAACAACAGATATGAAAAAAATTGATCCCCCAAGAGTACTAAGTAACGTTCCCAAAAATAATAATAAGAAATTCTTATTTCTTAAAAGTAATTCCATGATTTGTTTTTTCCCCCTTATTTTTTCAAAGTTATAAAAAATTATTTACAAATTATTATAACAAAAGTTAGAGAAAATATTTGCTTATAGATTACTTTATTATGTAGAATTTATCTTCGATTAATTAAACAGCTAGATGAAAAGTAATTCTCCAAATTTCCCTTGCTTATATTTTTTCGCTTTAAAGGAATGAAAGAATTCTTAACACTAAAATAAAGTTCTTTCTGATAATTAAGCAAATTATTTAATGTCAATTCATCATTTAAAAATTTGGGTATCCCTATATCATAATTTTTATATAAATCGTCAGAATAATACCTATATATTTTTTGATTATGATCATATTTATTAAAAAAATCTGTACCCGGGAAAGGTGTCGCGAAAGCACAAGAAATTGAATCTAATTCCAAGCTTTTAGCAAACTTAATGGTTTCCCTAATAGTTTTATTGTTATCCCATGGGAAATCAATAATAAAAGAACCAACTACTGCCATCCCCGATTCTTTAATGTTATTTACAGCCTTTAAAACAAGATCAAAACTGTTCGGTTTTAAAACTTTTTTATAAGTATTTGCATCCCCGGATTCTAATCCTAAAAATACTGATTTACACCCAGCTTTCCTCATTAATTTAAGTAAATTTAAATTTTGAGTGTCTACTGCTCTTGCTTCACATTGCCAATTTATTTTATAATTGTTTTTTAGAATGCCTTCGCAAATTTCTGCAACTCTTTTTTGATCAACCATGAAAGTGTCATCTGTAAAACTAATCAAAAATTCCTTTGATTTTTTTAAAGTATGAGTATGAAAATTAATTTCAGCCAAAATATTTTCTGCAGTTCTTTGACGATAAACACCACCCCATATTACTCTTGCATCACAAAAAGAACACTTTGAGGGACACCCCCGTGAAGTTATCATTAAATAAGAATCATATGTCCAATGATAGGGTAAAAATGAATAATCGGGAAAAGGAATATTATCTATGTCCTGAATTAGAGGCCTATCTTCAGTTTTTACCCATTTATTACCACTTCTGAAAATAATTCCTTTGATTTCTTCAAGCTCTTTTTTATTTGAGTAAGAAGTGACTGCTGCAAGCTCTTTGAAGGTTTCTTCTCCTTCTCCAATTACCCCTATATCAGCCTTATTTTTATTCATTTCCATTAATGTTAGCTGAAAATGATAGTTATTTTCATTCATCATGGAAGTTGTTATATGAGGGCCTCCAACTATGGTAATAATATTTGGGTTAATTTCTTTTGCGATGCAAGAAATTTTTAAACCATCATGAAAATTTACTGTTTTTAAAGACAGTCCCAGTATGTCGGGTTTAAATCTTTTAATTATTCCTATTATATTATTTTCAAATTGTCTAGCAAGATTAAAATCATAAATTAAAATCTTGTTATTTAAAGTATTAAGGCTTAATGCCAAGTATAGCAAACCCAATGGAGGTTGTATAGACCTATTCCAAGGTGTGATACTATTCAAGGTTGGAGATTTTATTAATATTCCATAGGTCTTTCGGATTGAGTGCTTTCTTAACTTCAATTTCCTGAGTTAATTTCACTTTTCTGCACCTCCTCTCGCTTTCAATTTTATTTTCCTGCAGGATTACTATTTGCCAGCTAATAATCTTAATTCTTACTCTATCTAATATTTACCTCTGCGTTTCTAAACATTTCTCATATTTTTAATCCTTTTCACAATACTTTTTACAAGTTTAAAATATACACTTACCAACTTTCCTCAGCATAGCTTACAATTTTTTCAGGATTTATTGATTCTAAACTTGATATTATTTCTTCATCTCCTCCAAAACCAATGCCTCCTAATAACAATACCCCTATCAATAAAATAACAACAAACTTTTTCACTTTTTTCACCCTTTACATAATATGTTATGTGTAACACTTTTTCTTACAAACTCAAAAGACCATTCACTATTTTTATCATACCCTTTTCTATATGATAAACAAGTGATTTTTTTATTGAGCTCAAATATAGATTAGAATATATTTTTAGAGATTACCTTAAAAAACCTTATGTAAACTTTAATTAAGACAAATTTTATTCTGTTTAATGAAATTATCTTGCATTTTTTACTTTTTATCAATATTATGTTATAATTAATTTTGAGTTACAAACTTCTTCTTTTGAGAAATTCTCTAAGTTGAATTTAAGTAAACAATAAAAGATGAATGTATCAAAATAGTAAATATTAAATGACTAAGGTGGGTTAGTAAAATGACTCTTCAATCTTTAGTGAAGATAATTACCTATGGACAGTTTTCAAGGCCATTTTTGAATTATATTGTTGATTATCTAAAGAATGAATCAACAAAACAACATGAAGAATTTATTGATTACATTGATGTATTGAAATTAAAATGGGATGCAAAATATGAAGAAGCACTTGAAAAAATTGAAGAAGGAATAAAAGGATTATCAAAAGGTGGTTTGTATTATCTTTTTTTAGAACAAAAATTGATTATTTTAAAAAGGTTAAAAGATATCAAAGAAGTTGAAGTAATATACAAAGAATTAAGAGATAACTTTGGTAATATTCCTCAATATGTTAGAGGACTCGTTGTAGAATCTTTAAGAAACATACGAGAATTGTATTATGACTCCAATGAAAGTATGGAAAAGATTAGACATTGGAGTGAAGCATACGAAAACAATCCTGTTAATAAGGGATTTATCCTTATGGCTGATGCAAGAGAAAAAAAGAATGAAGAAAAATATGTAGAAGCAACTCAGTTAAACATTCAAGCATTTAAGACATTGAAGGATGTACCTCATCCATCTGGGGTAGTTCAAGCTTTAAACAACATAAGTTGGTGGTTAAAAGATGTAGATAAAAATACTGCTTTAAACTTTACTCTTCCATTAGGATTTTACCTTGGTTATTATTTTGATGATGATAACTTTAATGTTTTCAATTCACTTGATACTATCTTTCAAGTGCAAAAAGAAAACAACGATCCAATGATGTATGAAACAGCTTTTATTTTCTCAAAGTGTTTATCAAAGGTTGATAAAGAAAGATACAATACTTTAAAAAGAAAATGTGGAGAAAGTATTAATCACCTAAAATACTTTGTTTTTAATTTAGATAACAATTATTATTTAAACACAAAGGTATTAAGAAATTTTTTAAAACAAGAAATAGAAAAAGAACAAGTTTCTATTAAAGAACTAAATATCTCAAAAAGAGCATTAGATAATTTCTTATCTGGAATAACAAAGCAAATAAAGCCAAATACATTGAGAAACATAATAGACAATCTTGAATTTGAAATAAACAGTTCTCTTGCTATTCCAATAATAAAAGAACTAAAAAAGAAAGATATAGACAAGAAGTTTGAAGAAAACTTTTACAAATTTATGGAGTTAGAGGTAGAAAAGCAACTCACTAAATTTTTTACTTCTTATCTTGTTCATTATTACAAGCAAGAGGTTAAATTAGAAAGAGTAATTAAAGACATAGAAAGTGGAAGTTTAATCAAAGGAAGATGTGATTATTACACAAGAGAGTTAATAAACTCAACATTTGAAAAACCTCCAAATATAGATGTTGATTCATTACTAACAACCAACCAAGAACAAAAAACTTACACAAACAAAGATATAACTTTCAAAGAACATCCCTTTTATTCAGCAAGGAAAATTCTTGTAAAAAGGTTCATTAAAGATTTAAATAAAGCTTACTTACAAGAGTTCATTGAAAAATACCTAAAAGCTGATTCAAAGCAGAAAGATATAATAGAAAGGTACATAATGAACTATGGAAGGTATGATGAAATAAAAAACATACCAAAAGAATTAAGACCAAAAGTACCAAAAGAAATTAATGTATTTGTGAAAAAATACACGTTAAAAAGAAGACCCTCAGCAATTTCTTTCTATGTTTTTGAAGGAAAAGAAAGAGAAGAACTTTTTGAGATTTTAGAAGAGTTTGAATGAAAATAAAATTAATTCACTTTACTGAAATTAAAACTCTTTACTTTGATAAACCGTTTTATATGGATTTAATTCACAAAGATTTTTCATATTTTATTATACTTTTCCTTCATCAAAACATAAATGAAAACAAAAAATTAATTATTAAAAAGTTCGTTTATTAATTCTTCTTTTGCAACCTTTAAATATTCTGATATGTTATTTAGGTAAATCTTCTTCATTGTCAAAGTGACAACTAATTGCGTTTTTAATGTTTTCTTTTATTTCTTCTAAAGAATCAGCTTCTGTAAATATTGACTCTCCTAAAGCCTTTGCAGTGTAACCACCTTCAGGATCTTCTTCAACTAAAAATATTATTTCTTTAATTTTCATTATATTCATTCCTTTCTATTACCTATTACTATATTAAAAATTTCTTTCTTACAAATATTTTACTACATGTGAGTGAAATTATAATCACCCCTTGTAGGGATTGGAGGAAAATATATTGAAAGTTCTGTTGATTTGTTTTTTCTATGTTCATCTTGTTTTACTCGCCAGTCCTTACAAGAGGTAAATATGCCATACTCAATGTTAGTAAAAGAAAGTTTGAAAATGAAAAGTAATAGATAAAAAATCCCATATTTACATCACCAACTGACTTTCAATGATTTCTTTGTAAACAGGAGAACTTTCTACTAATTCATTGTGGGTTCCTTCACCTATTATCTCTCCATCTTTTAATACTACTACCTTATCTGCTTTTCTTATCGTTGATAACCTGTGAGATATTATTATTAACGTCATATCGTATTCTTTTAATTCTTCAAATATCTCTTCTTCTGTTTGTGAGTCTACTCCCGATGTTGCTTCATCTAATATCAATATCTTTGGTTTCCTTATCAATGCCCTTGCTATAGCTACCCTCTGTCTTTGTCCATCTGATAACTTACTCCCTCTTTCTCCTACTACTGTATCGTATCCTTCATCTAAAAGGTCTATAAATTTATCTACCTTTGCTTTTTTGACGGCTTTGTTGAACTCTTCTTCACTGAATTCATCACCTAGCATGATATTTTCTTTTACACTCATGTTGAATAATGGATCGTTTTGTCTCACTATCTTGACATTTTTTCTCAATTGTTCAAGATCATATTCTTTAACTTCAAAGCTACCTATCTTAAGCAATCCTTGGGATGGTTCGTAAAATCTTGGTATCAAATTTACGAGCGAAGATTTACCTGCTCCACTTGTTCCTACAATAGCTACTTTTTCTTTTGCGTTAATTCTTAGATTTATATCTTTTAATATAGGCAAATTTTGATATGTAAAGCAAATATTTTCAAAAGTGATATCATATTCATCGACAGGAAAAGATTTCCCTTTTCCGCGGTCTTCTACTGGCATATCATGTATCTCAAATATACGATTGGAAACTTGTCCTGCCCTTTGCATTTGGATATAAAAATTACTGAGATTTCTTATAGGAGTAAATATCCATCCTAAATAAGCGTAGAAACCTATAAGGGTCCCTAAAGTAGTATCCCCTTTAAGTATTAGATAACCCCCATAACCTAATACTAAAACTGGAGTTAACTCATACATAAATGACATAAAATCTTCTGCACCTTGATTTAATTTGCTTAATCTGTTTTTTGCACCAACCCAACTCTCTGATTTTTTGAAAAACGCTTTCGAAAAGAAGGTCTCTTTGCAAAAACTCTTTATCGACCAAAGTCCTTCGACTTTTTCTCTAAATTCTTCTGTAAGTTCACTATACGTATTCCTCTCTAACTCGGAACTTTTTTGAATACTTTTGTCAAACGCTCTAAGAGAAAAATAATAAAATGGCATCATAATGAATGTGATAAGAGCAAGTTGCCAGTTTAAAAATAATAAAACCAAAGAAACAATGATCAACTGTATAAAATTATAAAAGATTAGAGAGATTCCTGTTCCAAGAAAGAAAGAAGCTTCCAAAGTGTCAGAAAGAACCCTTGACATAAAGTCCCCAACTTTGTTGTGGGAAAAATCTTTTAAGGGAATCATCATAATTTTATTGAACATGGATATTTGTTCGTCTCGCACAACTAAATTCATAGATTTGTAATATCCATAGTTAACAAAAAAAGATATGATTCTTTCTAATAAAACAACAAGGACAAAAAAGAAGAAGAAAGGCAATATCTGAGAAAATTTGTTTTTACCAATTATATCATCAATAAAATATCTAATTAAAAAAGGGGTCATGATTGAAACTAACAATAATAATGGAGCAAGAATAAGAGGAATTTTTTGATATTTTATATATTTTTTAGAATATTTTAAAAGTTTTATATAACTTTTATTTTTTTCTTTTTTCATTATTTCTCACCCTTTACAGTATTTTTAATATATTCAAATAATAAATCTTTTATAACTTGTCGTTGAATATTACAGCATGAGAATGTGGGATCCATGTTTCCAGTTAATAAATAGTTTGCTGATGGGCATCCTGAACAATAATTTTGTAAAAAACATCCTTCGCATTGTTCATACTTCGATTTTTCAACAATTGCTTTTTGCATATTTGCATAATTTACTAAATCCATTTTAAACTTTTCAATGCTCTCATTAATGTTTCCTATTCTAAACTTTTCTATCCCAACCAACATATGGCAAGGATAAATATTTCCACATGTATCTATCGTATAACTGGCTATTCCTCCATCACAAAAATATTTTGTGGGAGCAGCACTTAAAATGTTATATTCTATATGCTGATTAAGTTCTTCTAAGCTGTATTTCTCGTCAAAACTTCCTTCTCTTAAAGACATTATCATATTTGCTTCGTATTCATGTAAAATCTTTGTTTCAATATCTATGGGCAAGGATAAGGAGGGATCTTTTGATATTACAGGAACAACAAATATTAACGAATCTTTTAAGCCCAACTCATTTTTAAAATATTTAATCAAATCTGAAGGTAATATACCGACATCATAATGAATTTTTGTATAAGTTACTTCAATTGCATGAGGTTGTCCATATCCTTTTAAAATATTTAGATTCTCTATAACCTTGTTATAAGATGGATTACCATTCGCATATGGCCTTAAATAATTATGAATTTCTGCAGGGCCATCACAGCTAACCGTAACTTTTATTTCTGGATGAACTTTTAATAATTCTATAAATTCTTCCAAGTTTTCCTTAGAGATTCCTAATCCGCTTTCTACAAGAAAATTCGGTTTTCTTTGAATTATCTTTTTGTGAAACAATTCCTCAAATAAGTTTATCGTATATTCAATTAGATCTATATTTAATAGAGGTTCTCCTCCAAAAAATTGAACCATTTCTACACTATCAAAAACTGAAAAAAAAGATTCTAAGCTCTTTTTTACCATTTGTTTCGCCATAAATGAAGAATTACCATAAGTTCCCTTCTGGGCGTAGCAATAAAGACATCCTAATGGACATCGTTGAGATATTAATAAGTTGAGTCTACGTAAATTCTTACTTTCATCTTTAAAACTTGACTCTTGAAACAATTCGTTAAATTCACTTTTTAATTGTGGAAATTCACTTATTTTTTTGATAACAAAATTTTCAATTTCTTTTTCATCTTCTATTTTTAAAAGTTGTTTATAGATTTCTATATGTTTTTGATCAAGAGAATAAATATTTAAAGTTAATTTATCCCACAAAATTCCGAATTCATCTTTTTGAAATAAGAAAAAATCTTTTAACCGATTTTCCTTTGGGATCTTTAAACCATTTGTTTCCCTCATACATTCACATCCTTTAAATTATGATTTCTAATAATTTGAAAACTTTAATCGAGTAGGAGGCTACCCATTAATTGAGTAGCCGTCCTCTCACACAACCGTACGTACCGTTCGGTATACGGCGGTTCAATAGAATTAATGGACTAATGAATATTGTAAGCTGATTGTTCTACCAGCCTTCCAATGTATTCATTGCCATCGTTTCCATCCATTTCTGACGTGGAAGGAATACTCAGCACTCCTGCTTTACCTCGGGGTTCCACCCCTACTTCTTGCAGGTAGCCTCCTTTTGAGAGTTGCCTGCTTTCTGCATATCCCTTCGTGTTGCTCAATTTCTGGATACCTCCTATCGTTTGGCCCTTCCTTATCTTTTTTTTAAGTACTATGGCCTCTGCTGACTTCTGACAGTTTTAGCTCCGATGTCTCCATCTTCGCATGCCGGTTGTAGCTGTCTGCTTCCTGGCTCTCTGTCAGACCTCCCCGGGTAAGTACGATTGCTTTCATCCCATCTACCCGCCGCATTTACTGTATGGAATTCGGGCAGTGTCGGACTTCGTTTTGTTCGGCAAACTCATCCATTCCAATTCAGCCTTATATGCGGTTCTTGTTCATCGGGCCAGGATTTTGCCTATAGCTTCCTTCAGATTCCACCTCACGGTGGACACCCTTGCCTTTGGCTAATGTTTCCCACTGCCAAGCCCATAGCGGACTTTCACCGCCAAACTATCGTTACATGCCAGGTGCACTAACAAGGATTCCTTACGGGAAAGGAATCCTTGATCTTTACTTTATTTTATTACTAAGTTTTTGGTTTATTTCCACAAGAACCGATCCCACAACCACAAGCTGGCACTACTCTCGAACTTGTGTTTAGTTTCATCATCTTTCTACACCTCCTCTTGTTTTAAATTTTACTTCCCTGCAGGATTAATATATGCCGGCTAATAACCTTAATTCTTATTCTCCATTTAATAATTTTCTACGTCACCAAACACTTCTCATCTTTTTGATCCTTTTCACAATACTTTTTAAAAGTTTAAATTCTACACTTACCAACTTTCTTCGATATAACTTATAATTTCTCCAATTTTAAATCCATTTGTTCTATCTTCTGAAGTATTATCACCTCCAAAAACAAATATTCCCCCCAACACTAAAATAGTGATTAAGAATATTACAATAAGTCTCTTCACTTTTTTCTTCACCCCCATAACTTATTTTGATAAATAAAACTTCTGTACTCTATGTTTATCATACCCTTTTCTATATGATAAGCAAGTGATTTTTTTATTGAGCTCAAATATAGATTAGAATATATTTTTAGAGATTACCTCAAAAAAGCTTATGTAAACTTTAATTAAGACAAATTTTATTCTGTTTAATGGAATTATCTTGCATTTTTTACTTTTTATCAATATTATGTTATAATTAATTTTGAGTTACAAACTTCTTTTTTTTGAGAAATTCTCTAAGTTGAATTTAAGCAAACAATAAAAGATGAATGTATCAAAATAGTAAACGTTAGATGACTAAGGTGGGTTAGTAAAATGACTCTTCAATCTTTAGTGAAGATAATTACCTATGGACAATTTTCAAGGCCATTTTTGAATTATATTGTTGATTATCTAAAGAATGAATCAACAAAAGGATTATCAAAAGGTGGTTTGTATTATCTTTTTTTAGAACAAAAATTGATTATTTTAAATAGGTTAAAAGATGTCAAAGAAGTTGAAGTAATATACAAAGAATTAAGAGATAACTTTGGTAATATTCCTCAATATGTTAGAGGACTCGTTGTAGAATCTTTAAGAAACATACGAGAATTGTATTATGACTCCAATGAAAGTATGGAAAAGATTAGATATTGGAGTGAAGCATACGAAAACAATCCTGTTAATAAGGGATTTATCCTTATGGCTGATGCAAGAGAAAAAAAGAATGAAGAAAAATATGTAGAAGCAACTCAGTTAAATATTCAAGCATTTAAGACATTGAAGGATGTACCTCATCCATCTGGGGTAGTTCAAGCTTTAAACAACATAAGTTGGTGGTTAAAAGATGTAGATAAAAATACTGCTTTAAACTTTACTCTTCCATTAGGATTTTACCTTGGTTATTATTTTGATGATGATAACTTTAATGTTTTCAATTCACTTGATACTATCTTTCAAGTGCAAAAAGAAAGCAACGATCCAATGATGTATGAAACAGCTTTTATTTTCTCAAAGTGTTTATCAAAGGTTGATAAAGAAAGATACAATACTTTAAAAAGAAAATGTGGAGAAAGTATTAATCACCTAAAATACTTTGTTTTTAATTTAGATAACAATTATTATTTAAACACAAAGGTATTAAGAAATTTTTTAAAACAAGAAATAGAAAAAGAACAAGTTTCTATTAAAGAACTAAATATCTCAAAAAGAGCATTAGATAATTTCTTATCTGGAATAACAAAGCAAATAAAGCCAAATACATTGAGAAACATAATAGACAATCTTGAATTTGAAATAAACAGTTCTCTTGCTATTCCAATAATAAAAGAACTAAAAAAGAAAGATATAGACAAGAAGTTTGAAGAAAACTTTTACAAATTTATGGAGTTAGAGGTAGAAAAGCAACTCACTAAATTTTTTACTTCTTATCTTGTTCATTATTACAAGCAAGAGGTTAAATTAGAAAGAGTAATTAAAGACATAGAAAGTGGAAGTTTAATCAAAGGAAGATGTGATTATTACACAAGAGAGTTAATAAACTCAACATTTGAAAAACCTCCAAATATAGATGTTGATTCATTACTAACAACCAACCAAGAACAAAAAACTTACACAAACAAAGATATAACTTTCAAAGAACATCCTTTTTATTTGGCAAGAAAAGAGCTTGTAAAAAAGTTCATGAAAGACTTAAATAAGATACATTTACAAGAGTTCATTGAAAAATACCTAAAAGCTGATTCAAAGCAGAAAGATATAATAGAAAGGTACATAATGAACTATGGAAGGTATTATGAAATAAAAAACATACCAAAAGAATTAAGACCAAAAGTACCAAAAGAAATCAATGTATTTGTGAAAAAATACACGTTAAAAAGAAGACCCTCAGCAATTTCTTTCTATGTTTTTGAAGGAAAAGAAAGAGAAGAACTTTTTGAAACGTTAAAGGTGTTTAAGTGATTTATATACTATATCTTCTTTCTTATACTAATGAACTCAATTAAATTATATCGCATACGTTAATTTAGAAAAAATTAAAATGCTACAATACCCCTTCTTTTCACACCACTAACTGACTTTCAATGATTTCTTTGTAAACAGGAGAACTTTTTATTAATTCGTTGTGGGTTCCTTCTCCTATTATTTCTCCATCTCTTAATACTACTATATGCTACCAATTGAAAAGAAATAATTCGTTTAACTTAACTTCTTAATAAAACTGCTAAGGTAAGAAAAATAAGAAACCACTTAACCATTTTAAGAATTGATTTCGTAAAAGCTTTTAGTCTGCCGACATTTCTTGTTTTTTTAATTGAATAGGAATAAACATATACATTAGTCCTATTATCATACATATACCCCAAAAACAATAAAAAAACTTTGTAAAGGAAATACAGTTGCTAACACTCCAGCTAATACAAAAGAAAAAGGCATTAGAGAATTACCAATAGTGAAACGTAAGCCAAAGACTTTTCCTCTTGCATCTGTTGCTGTTCGCCTTTGAATTATGAGATTTTCATTAATATTTAGAATTTCACTCATAATTCCTAAAATAAGGAGGGAAGATAAGGATAGAAGATGTTTCCTATACTTACAACACTTATATGCTCTTCTATCATAACCTAAGGTCACATGGTTCTTTAATTATATAACACCAAGTGCATATAATAAAATGTTTATGAGAATAATTCAAGTAGTTGTTTTAATATAAAAACGATTTTTTTGAAAAAATGAGATTCCCTTATTTATTTTTCTAAAAAGGGGACTCAGAACTCGTCAATAGGTGGGTCCCCTTGTCGTGTTTAGTTTTAAAAAATTAGTCTATAAATTCGATGTTTAATTTTGACATCTCCGAAGATATATTCAAGTAACAAGTGTATAATGCCTCTGAAAAGTTAGTTGATACATACGACCCATCCTCTCTTTGAGTCATCAACTCCAAGTCTTTAAAATTTAATTCTCCTATTTGATTTAACACCAAAGCTACATCATTAGGTAATTTTATATTTATTGATGAAACCTCTGAATTTATATCTATTGTTGAATTATCTACTTCAGACGGTATTATAGCAACTTTGGACGCGGTTGCTTCTATTCTGACATCTTTTGTGTTAATTTGTCTAAAGTTTAAGAAACCGTCACTCACATTTAATTTACCAACATAACTATAACTAATACCTTCTTTTAAATATATAGAAATCTTTGCTCTCCTAGGTACTTTTACATTGGAAACTTTAAGCTTGTTATTAACCATTACTTTATCGCCATCATAACTATTTTTAAATGAATAAATTTCGCCATCTATACTTGCCTTCGCTCTTACAGGATAATCAATTTTAGATGATTCTACGGTTAAATAACTCCAATCAACCTCTGTTGATAGATCAAGTGAATCTCCTGTAAAATTTGGAGGAATATCAAAAATTAAAATTTCTTTATTTATTTTTTTATGTGGTTTTTTCCTTACATGAAATAATCCACTAAGACCAGCTGCCAATATATATGAGGCAATCATCAATAATACAATTTGCCAGAAATTAAGAGGTGAAGGAAGAAGCCTAAACGAATCTAATATTAAAATAGCTCCAAATATTAAGTTTCCGAGGGTTCCAGCACTCTTTTTTTTGTAAAAAGGTACTCCAAAGGCTACAAAAACAACCCCAAAGAAGAACTTTATCAAACCAAAATTGACAAAAAGTTCATTAAATAAAACCGATATAAATATTAGTATTCCAAGTGCAATTAGAATTATTCTTCCTTCCATAATCTATAACCCCCTATCTTTTAAAAATTTTTCTGCTTCTTCTTGACTATATCCAAGCTCTTCTAAAAGCTCTATTGCAAATGATCTTGAAATTTTTTCTTCCTTTAATAATTCTAAAATTTTCTTTTCTTCGGCAGTTAAAAGTTCATCTCCACGAGGTGTCCCTGCTTCATATTGACCTTCTTTTTCGGGGTCTTCTTTTAACTCTATCCCTCTAATTGTTATATCCCCACTCATCACATTGACTTTTAATATTCTTCCTTTAGGAGTTGAAGAAACCTCAGACTTTTGAATTAAATCTACATTTGATTTAATTGAAGATGAAAACCTTTTTATTGCTCCTACTACATTAATTTCGTCTTTTCCTTGCACTATTAATTCTATATCAGCTGAGGCTGAATCTATTTCACAATAGAAATTTTTGGATAAAGAATCAATTAAAATATCCCCGCTTGCAGTTTTTATTTTTGCGTTTGTAATTACTGATTTCTTTATTGATATATCGCCCGAGGCCATACTCATACATAAATCGTCTATCTTACTGTCTTCAATTAAAATATCCCCACTTGCGAAACTGAATTCTCCTTTAGTAGCTTTTATATTGAATATATCAAAATCACCGGCTGCACTTTTTAATTTAAATTCATCAATATTTGTCCCTTCTAAATCAATTGTAACATCTCCTGCTTTAGTATCAACAAGAAAAGCTTCCATATACTTTGAGTTTGGAGAACCTTTAATGTCTAAATCACCAGCTGATGTTTTAATTGATAAAACATCAACATTTGTAGAATTTAAAATAATATTTAAGTCTGCAGCAGAAAGGTCCAATTTAAAGTCGCTTACTTCTTCATTTATATACAAATTAACTGGTACCTCATGAAATGTTCGTGAAAAAGAGAAAAACTTTGATAAAAAATCTCCTTTTTCGTAATCCATATAGACTATGACACTATTATTGTCAGAATTCCAGACTGTTTTGACTTCTACGTCTGAATCAGGATATTCTAAATTAGTAACTGGTGCATATTGAATTTTTATATCTCCATGAAAATTTCTAGCTTCAATTTTGATAGACTTTGCTTTGCTCAAATCTAGCTTAGGCATTAACTTTCCCCTCACTTTTTATATTTTTTTAATATCTCCTTTGCTTCCTCTGGAGTAATTTCTCCCCTTTCTATCTTTTCAAGGATTTCAAGCGTTTTTTCTCTACTTTCAATAGTTTCTGATTCATATCCCATTGCAATTGCTAATTCTTCTAATCTTGCTTTAGCTGTAGGATATGAAATGCCTAGTTCTTTTTGTAGTTCAGACAAGTTACCCCGAGTTTTTACAAACATTTTTAAAAATAATAATTGTTGATCAGTTAATCGTGCAAATTCTTCTAGTTCAAAGTGTCCTATAATTTCTGTTCCACATTCCTCACATTGATACTTAATAATCTCTAATTTTCCTCCACATGCTGGACATTTTGATAATCTATACTTAGGCATATTGACCCTCCTTTTAGTAAACACATTTTTATATACTTTTAAAACTCATATATTCACAATTTAATACACCTTCAACAACACTGAACTACGAAAAGTCAACTACTGTTTAAAGCTTTGATAAATTAGTATTTTAAAAAAGTAATTTGAAATTTTTAAATAATAAATAGATAATTTTTAGCATATGAATCAATATCTTACAAAAATTATAACATCTTTATTCAAAAAAATCAATATATTTTAAAAATTTTTATTTTCCAATTTTATTCCGCCTACTTACATATTTAAAATTTATTATATTTTTTGATGAATAAATACCATTAATACTACTTATTATCTAACAATGTCTTTCCTTTTCATATTTATTAAATTTGTTTATATGTTTAATATTTTGAATAATATCTTGACTTTTTTAATTTATCATGATAGAATCTTTTTAGAATTATAATTGTTAACTAAGAAAATTTAAAGGGGGATTTAATATGTTGAAAAAACCCAATAAAAAAATTAAAAAGATTGAATCTTATTATACTTCTTATGATTATCTAGCAGATGACTTATTTTATTTTTATTATGAAAACACAAGAAAATTGTAAATTGAAAGTTATTAATAATCTTTTCAACCTCTTCAAAATAAGTAAAAAAACTCGCCCTCTCAAAATTGAGAGGACGAGTTCATTTCTGTTCTAAATTAAAGTGCTGTATATCCTCCATCTATAACTAATTCTGTTCCAGTGATGTAAGATGATTCTTCCGATGCTAAGAATAATGCCCCGTATGCAACTTCAATTGGTTCTGCAGGTCTACCTAAAACAGTTGTTCCTAAGGCTTGTTTGGTAGTTTCTTCGTCTTTTAAGAAGTCTTGAACCATTTGAGTCCTAATTATGCCTGGATGTATTGAATTTACTCTGATATTGTATTTTGCAAGTTCGGCTGCAACTGTCTTAGTTAAAAGTCTTGAAGCACCTTTTGAAGCATGATATGCAACAGCCATTCCAGTACCTATCAATCCTGCAATAGAGGAAATATTAATTATTGAACCTTTTCCAGCTTTTTTCATAGCAGGTAAGACATATTTTATACCCAAAAACTGACCTTTAGCATTGATATTCATAACTCTATCCCATTCTTCCTCTGTAGCTGTTTCTATCCCTGAAGTTGGAAATATACCCGCATTGTTTACTAGTACGTCAACCTTTCCCCATTTTTCGACTACTTTATCAACGACTTTTTTCCAATCTTCAGATTTGGAAACATCGAGTTTAAAAGCAATCGCTTGATGTCCAGCCTTGACAATGTCCTCTGCTACCTTCTTTACTTCATCTTCTAAAATATCTGCCGCTACAACTTTTGCACCCTCTTTAGCAAAGAGTTCTGCTTCAACTTTACCCATACCTCTTGCTGCACCAGTAATTATCGCTACCTTCCCATTTAATCTTCCAGCCATAAATATCCAGCCTCCTTTTAGTTTTCTTTCTTCGATACTTTTAGTACGCTAAAATTATTTTTTATTTTTTATATGATTGTTATTTTTTTCACTTTTTATTTAAAAAATTAAAGTTCTGAAATTTCTTATTTTTATTATAGCGAATTAATGAAAAATTTCACAGACTTTTTAATGAAGAAATTATGATAATATTTTTCGTTTTTGTGAATTTTTTCTCTAATTATCATTTTGTCACAAATTTATCTTTTAATATAAAAGTCATTCAACAGTCACCATGACTAAAACAAAATGATATCTTAACTCCTTTTTTTTCTGATAGAATGAAATATGTATGATGGTTTTATATATTATTACTTTTATTTTTCATAGATAAATTCTCCTCTTTTTTCACTTTCGTTTGTAACTTTAATCTTAATACATAATCTTATATAGACTAGTTCAAATTAATAATAAAACAACAACGATAATTTTATAACGATTGGAAGGTGGAAAAATGTTACAAATTCCAAAGAAAAACGGTACTGCTCATTCGATTGTTAAACAATTATATGATTTTGCCACAAAAAGTCCTGAAGAATTATTTCGACAGTTGAATACAGATAAAGATGGTTTATCACAAGAAGAGGTCGAAAGAAAACTTGAAATTTATGGGAGAAACGAACTAGCGCATGAAAAACCTCCACGCTGGTATATTCAACTTACAAAAGCATTTATAAATCCTTTTACAGGGATACTTGTTTTTCTTGCTATTGTATCTTATCTTACTGACGTTCTTTTTATTGCACCTGAATACAGAGATTGGAGTACAATTATAATTATTTTTGTAATCATTCTAATAAGTGGTTTTTTGCATTTCATTCAAGAATATCGCTCAAGCATTGAAACGGAAAAATTAAAAGCTATGATTCACACTACAGCTGCAGTTAAGAGAAAAGGAACAGATGTAAAAGAAATCAATATAGAAGAGATTGTACCAGGGGATATTGTATATTTAGCTGCTGGAGATATGATACCTGCCGATTTAAGAATCATTTCATCAAAAGATCTTTTTGTAAATCAGGCCACTTTAACTGGTGAATCAGAACCTGTAGAAAAATATCCAAATTTAAAAAAAGATAAACTGAATCAAGACAATTTAACTTTAACCGATTTAAACAATATATGCTTTATGGGAACAAGTGTTGTCAGCGGTTCTGCAATGGGTGTAGTTCTTTTAACAGGACAACATACTTATTTAGGCTTAATGGCAAAAACTTTGGTAGGAAAAAGATCTAAAACAAGTTTTGAAAAAGGTATCGACGATGTTAGTAAATTACTCATAAGGTTTATGGCATTTATGTTTCCAATTGTCTTTATTGTAAATTGGTTGACTAAAGGAAGCTGGTTGGATGCACTACTTTTTGCATTGGCGGTAGCAGTAGGATTGACACCAGAAATTTTCCCAATGATAATTACTACAAATCTTGCAAAAGGTGCAGTAGCAATGGCAAAACGAAAAACGATAGTTAAAAAGCTGGATTCCATACAAAATTTTGGAGCAATGGATGTACTATGTACAGATAAAACAGGTACCTTAACTCTTAATAAAATAGTTTTAGAAAAGCATTTAAATATAGCTGGAGAAGAGGATGAGAGAGTATTGAGACACGCATTTTTAAATAGCTATTATCAAACTGGATTAAAAAATTTAATGGATCAAGCTATTATTAATTATGGAGAAGAAAAAGGAATAAAAGGGTCAGAGTTGGAAAAAATTTACAGAAAAATCGATGAAATCCCATTTGATTTTGTTAGAAAAAGAATGTCGGTTGTGCTAGAAAGTAGGAGTGAAGGCGAAACAATCAAAAGGCAACTTATAACTAAGGGTGCTGTAGAGGAAATTTTGTCAATTTGTGAGTGGGTAGAATACAAAGAAAAAGTAGTTCCACTAACCCAGGAAATTAAAAATGAAGTAATGGAAACTGTTAATCAATTAAGCAAAGATGGTATGCGCATTCTAGCAATTGCTCAAAAAAATGATGTTCCTCCCGAAGATGTTTTCAGTGTAGCAGATGAAAACAAAATGGTTTTGATGGGATTTTTAGCTTTTTTAGACCCTCCAAAAGAATCGGCTCCCGCAGCCATAAAAGCTTTACTTGAATTAGGCGTTGATGTCAAAATATTAACAGGAGATAATGAGCTCGTCACAAAGAAAATCTGCAAAGAAGTAGGGTTATCAATAAAAAATGTCCTTTTAGGCAATGATATTGAAAAGATGACGGATGATGAACTTTCAAAAATCGTAGAAGAAACAACGATTTTTGCAAAACTTTCCCCAATGCAAAAATCACAAATAATTAAAGCACTCAGAAGTAAAGGTCATGTTGTTGGATTTTTAGGTGATGGAATAAACGATGCTCCAGCCATGAGAGCATCTGATGTGGGCATTTCAGTTGATTCGGCTGCAGATATAGCAAAAGAATCTGCTGATATTATTCTTCTAGAAAAAAGTTTAACAGTTTTGGAAGAAGGGGTAATTGAAGGACGAAAAATATTTGGAAATATTATGAAATATCTCGCAATAACCACAAGTTCCAATTTTGGAAATGTGTTTTCAGTTTTAGTAGCAAGTGCATTTTTACCTTTTTTACCAATGCAACCGTTACAGATACTGTTTTTAAACCTAGTTTATGATATCTCAATGTCAACGGTACCTTGGGATAAGCTGGATAAAGAGTATATAAAAAAGCCAAGAAAATGGGATGCTAGAAAAATAAGTAGTTTCATGATATGGTTTGGACCTATCAGTTCTATCTTTGATATAACTACCTATATTTTAATGTACTTCTTAGTTGGTCCTGCGGTAATTGGTAACTCTTATTTCTTATTACCAGAATATCTAAAACTCCAATTTGCCTCATTATTTCAAACTGGCTGGTTTGTAGAAAGTTTGTGGTCTCAAACTATGGTTGTACATATGCTTAGAACAGAAAAAATGCCGTTTATTCAGAGTACTGCTTCTTGGCCACTTATGATTTTTACATCACTCGGCGTTACGATAGGAACAATTATTCCATTTACATCGATTGGAGAAAGTTTTGGTTTCGTACCTTTACCTGGAATATACTTCCTATTTTTGATGTTCACTTTAATAGCATATTTAACAGTTGCACAATATGTTAAGGAAAGATTTATACACAAATTTGGAAGTTTGTTATGATTTTAAGGAACATTAAAATTTAATAAGTTTTTGAGAGAAATTGGATATTAGAAATATCCAATTTCTTTATACTAATACTTGCTTCATCAATTTTTTATTCACTAAATCTGCCATCATCTTTTGAACACCCAAGTTTATGTATATTATTTTCTAGCCAACCTCTTTTTATATCTTCATTCATATCAAATTCTGGCACATAAGGTTTTATATCTAAAATAGGTGTTTCATCCAGAACATCTACATCTTGGATATAAAGTATATTTTTTTCTATTTTTAATAACTTAACTGTTGATATGCCTATTGGATTGGGCCTACTTGGACTTCGTGTGGCAAAAACACCATGATAATTTTCATCCATAAAAGGCTTTACTATTAATTTATATGGTTTTGATAAGTGGAAATGATACAAGAGTATAATATGAGAAAATCCTTCTAAATCTTTTAAGCCTTCTTCATATTCTTGGAAGATTTCTACTGTTGCAGCAATACCTGCAGCCGCAGAGGGCTGGATTGGCGTTCCTATAGGATCTTTGAAGGGAGAATGTACTATTCCAATTGGCTTATAGATAATTTCTCTCATCAATTTTTCACTCCTAAATTATTTTACTATTCATTTTGGAAATCCTGAAATCTAAGCTGATTTTTTAATTCAATAATACTTATCAAGCAGACTATTGAAACAGTCTAAAAATTTCTTGTTTTCTTCTTTAGTACCCACAGTAACTCTAATTTTGTTTTCTAAAACACCTGAATATTTTCTGACAATTATTTTATTTTCTAGAAAAAAGTTGTAAGCGTCTTCTGCACTTAACCCAGAAATCTTACTTAAATCTATAAGTAAGAAATTGGAATCACTCTTTAAGGCATACCCTTTTAATTTTTCACTGAGAGTATTTCTTTCTTCTATAATATAGTCTATAGTTTTTAAAACATCTTCGTAATTTTCTATTATTGTTTCTACCATTTTTTCAGATAAAATATTGAAACTATATGGTGATTTAATTTTCATGATTTGTCTTACTATTTCTTGATTAGCTATTAAAATCCCAGCCCTTATGCCTGCAAGACCAAAAGCTTTCGAAAAAGTTCGAAGTATTATTAAGTTTGGATATTTTTCTAAGCATTTAATCATGCTTTTTTTTGAAAAATCTGCGTAGGCTTCATCTATAACTACAGGAAATCCTTTTTCTAGAACTTTTATTATCTCTTCTTCTGGTTGGATGTTACCCGTTGGATTATTTGGTGAGCAGATGAAAACTATCCTTGTTTTTTCGTTTATTTTTTGATCTAAATTGTTTATTTCATAGTTTTCATCCAAAGGAATTTTTTTGACATTTAAATTGTGTAGCTTTGAATAAAATTCGTACATTTCAAAGGTTGGAGGAGAAACAATCACTTCTTCACCATCAAATATTTTTACTAAATATGATATTAATTCGTCACTTCCATTTCCCACAACTATAT
Organism: Defluviitoga tunisiensis; assembly: GCF_000953715.1. Classification (NCBI taxonomy): domain Bacteria; kingdom Thermotogati; phylum Thermotogota; class Thermotogae; order Petrotogales; family Petrotogaceae; genus Defluviitoga; species Defluviitoga tunisiensis. The sequence continues at coordinate 757,402 of NZ_LN824141.1, read as the reverse complement.
TGTTTTTGTCTAAATTTAAATAGTATGATTTAAAATACGTGTTTAAGAATTCTGAAATTCTTTGACGAATGCTATCAGAAGTTAATTCAGGATATCTATTTAAACTTGTTTGATTAATCTTATTGTAAAAAATTTGCTTTATCTCATAAGAAACATCAAAAGGATTTTCATTTTTGCTAAGATCTATCAAATCATTTGACAATTTTGCTGAAGATGGATTATATTCAGGAAAACTGTTTAAAATTTTATTGAATCTCATTATTTTTTATTCCTCCTCTTTGTGCCTTTTTTTGAGTTCTTGTACAATTTCTCCAAATTCAATATTTTCAAAGCAAAGTAAAACAAGCAAATGGTAAATCAAATCGGCTGTCTCGTATATAATCCTTTCTCTATTTGGTGCAACTAAGACTTCTACTGCTTCTTCTCCAAATTTTTTGTATATTTTTTCTTTTCCTTCTTTAAATAGGTAACTTGTGTAAGATTCTTCTTTTGGATTGTTTTTTCTGTCTTTAATTGTTTCTTTTAACTCATTTAGAAAGTCAAGGGAATAGTCAACAGTAGATTCTGGAAGTTGCTCTATTTCTTCGATTTTCCTAAAACAGCTTTTAGTACCTAGATGGCAAGCAGCTCCTATTTGTTCAACTTTAATTAGCAAGGTGTCATTATCACAATCTATATAAGTTTCTTTGACTTTTTGATAGTTTCCACTTGTTTCTCCTTTCATCCTAATCCTATTTTTACTTCTAGAATAGTAATGGACTAAATTGGTCTCTAAAGTTTTATTTAAAGCTTCTTTATTCATATATCCTAAAGTTAAAACGGTTCCGTCTAAATCTTGTATTATTACTGGTACTAATCCATTATTCTTGTTCCAATCAATATTTTCGATAATACTCTTATAATCGAACATTAATCCCCATCTCCTTCAGTTGCTTTTTTAGTTCCACAGGAGTATAAACGCCAAAATGAAAGATTGAGGCGGCAAGAGCACCATCTGCTCCAACTTGAAAAACATCATAGAAATCTTTAACACTTCCCGCTCCACCTGATGCAATAACCGGTATTTTAACATATTCAGTTATAGTTTTAATTAACTCCAAATCATATCCTTTTCTTATGCCATCGGTGTCAATAGAAGTTACTAGTAATTCACCCGCACCTAAATCTTCACATCTTTTTGCCCATTCTTTTGCCTCTAAATCAGTCTTTTTTTGACCACCGTTCGTGTAAACATAATATTTATTCGTTGCTTCATCCTTTTTTGCGTCTATTGCTACCACAATTCTTGTACTACCCACAATATTAACTGCTTCTTTTACTAAATTAGGATCTTTAACAGCTGCTGTATTAATAAAGGCTTTATCTGCTCCACTTTCTATTATTTCTAATATATCTCTTACTGTATTTAGGCCTCCTCCAACAGTAAATGGAACTGATATTTCTTTAGATATCTTTTCAATTAAGTCCTTGATTATCTTCCTTTTTTCGTTTGAGGCAGTAATATCTAAGAGTACAATTTCGTCAATTCCTTCCTTTTCATACTTTTTTGCTAATTCAACCGGATCACCAACTTCTTTAATTTTGTCAAACTTTATTCCTTTTGATACTTTAGCATCTTTTATGTCAAGAGCGGCTATAATTCTCTTTGACTTCATATTTATCTCCTTTCAAATCTTCTAATTTTATTTTTCCTTCATACAACGCCTTACCTATTATTGCACCATCAAAGCCAATTATTTCTAATTTCTTTATATCTTCAACACTAGTAATGCCTCCAGCATATATTACTTCCTCATCATTCCAAAATTTATTTATATATGAGGATATTCCTTCTAAAGTACCATCTTTAGTTGTATCAGTATATATAAATCTTTTTGTATATTGCTTAAACACCTCAAAGGCGTCTTTTAAATTCTTATTAGAGTTTTCGAGCCAACCTTTGGTTTTTAGTTTTCCTTTTTCTACGTCCAAACTTACTGTAATATTAGTAAAATCTTGGGTTACTTTTCTTAAAAATTCAAGATCAAAAGCAGCTGTACCAACGATCACATAAGTTACACCTATGTTATATGCTTTTTCTATACTTTCGTACGTTCTAAATCCCCCTCCAACTTCTACTTTTAATCCTGTTTCTTTTATTATCTCTTGAACTACATCAAGATTTTTCGGAGATCCTTCAAAAGCTCCATCTAAATCAACTATATGAATTAGATCAACAAATTGAGATAGTTTTTTTGCAATCATTATGGGGTCTCCATATTCTTTAACAAATTTTTTGTCTCCTTTATATAATCTTACAACCTTTTTATTCATAAGATCAATGGCAGGTATTTTTTTTATCATTTTCTTCGCCTCCTTATTCTTGTATTTTTACTCACTTTAGAAATTATAAAATGCTTATTATATGTATGTTTTGGATTTAATTATTTTCACAAAATACCTTCCTACTTCTAATCATCGCTAATTCTTAATTTCTTTAACTTTTTGGTACTTGTACCTAGGAGTAGAGGGCTTCGCCCTGGACCCGTTGTTAATTCAAAAACAGTAATAAACAATTGAAACTTTTTGGTACTTGTACCTAGGAGTAGAGGGCTTCGCCCTGGACCCGTTATTAATTCAAAAACAGTAATAAACAATTGAAACTTTTTGGTACTTGTACCTAGGAGTAGAGGGCTTCGCCCTGGACCCGTTGTTAATTCAAAAACAGTAATAAACAATTGAAACTTTTTTGGTACTTGTACCTAGGAGTAGAGGGCTTCGCCCTGGACCCGTTGTTAATTCAAAAACAGTAATAAACAATTGAAACTTTTTGGTACTTGTACCATGGAAATGTTTTAAGTTTCAATAACTTTTTTAATTATACTCTATATACCTTATTAGTGCTTTCTATTCTTTCACTTTTTTCTAATGCTTGTTTTAAAGCTGTCCCCAACGACTTAAAACAAGCTTCAATTATGTGGTGAGCATTTTCACCATTTATTTGTTTCATATGAATTGTAGCTGACAAACTTCTTGATAAGGCTAAAACAAATTCTTTGAAGTTTCCTAATTCAAAACCTTCTTCTTGGTTTTCAATATTTAGCTCTATACTAGCAAAAGATCTTGAAATATCAACTGCTACAAGAATAAGCGCATCATCCATCGGTAAAATAGAAGTCCCAAATCTTTTAATCTTTGCATCTTTTATTTCCTCTTTTAAAAAATCTCCTATAGTTATTCCCACGTCTTCCCAGAGATGATGTTTTAAATCGTATTTTGCTTTAATATCAACTTCTCTTTCCATATAGTAAAAAAGTGTTTTTAGAAGGTGATTAAGAACCGGATCTCCTGTTTCAATGTTCATTTCTTTTGAATTGATTATCTCTATATATGTTTCATTAGTTTTCCTTATCATTTTCTTACCTCCATAGACTTTTTATGCTGTAACATACCTTCTATCTCAGCCATTCTAATACCTAAATACCTTTCCTTTAGGAACTCTTCTTTAGTAACCTTTGCAACCGTCATATACTTTACAAAATCATTGAGGTTTAGAACAGAAGAAAATCTAGCTGCTTTTCCTGTTGGTAAAACGTGATTTACCCCTAAAAAATAATCTGCAGCGGGAACAGGGGTGTATTCTCCTAAATAAACTGCTCCTGCATTTCGTATTAAAGATAGGATCAATTCAGGTTCTTTTGTTAATATTTCTAGATGTTCAGGAGCAATTTCATTTGCTTTGTCTGCACACTCAAATATATCTTTGCAAAAATATCTATCAATACCTTCTTTTTGACAATAATCGTATATCTGTTTAGAAGTTGTGACCAAAAATGCCTTTGATTCAGCTCCGTGTTCTAACTGGGAAAGAAGATCATTTAATACGTAATCTTTGTCTGCTGTTTCATCAGCAATTACACAAACTTCAGACGGGCCTGCTAAACTGTCTATTCCTACATCACCAAATACTTGCCTTTTTGCCTCGTTTACATACTGATTGCCTGGCCCAAAAATTTTATCAACCTTTTTCATCCCAATTCCATACGTCATAGCTGCAATTGCCTGGATTCCTCCCACTTTGTATATTTCGCTTATTCCCAGTTCTTTTGCGATATATATAATATATGGATTTACCTTTCCTTCTTTTGGCGATGAGGTTATTATTATATCCTTCACTCCAGCAATCTGAGCAGGTACAGCAACCATTAACAAACTAGAAGGAAGTGGTTTCCCGCCTGGCACATAAACACCTATTCTATCTATTGGGACTTTTATTAATCCATAAATAGATCCATATTCATTCTTATACATTAAGTCTTCTGTTTTTTGCTTTGAGTGATAATCTTGCAATCTTTTTATGATTTGTTTTATAGCATTTTTATCGCTTTGTGGAATCTCTGATTCTACATTCCATTCTTCTTCTCTCAAAAATATTTCATCTTGGTAATTATCGAACTTTTGAGAATATTTTTTTACTGCATCAAGTCCATTAATCTTTAAATCTTCTAATATTTCTGAAACATACCTTTGTAAATTCAATATAATCCCTCCTCAGTTTTTTGATTTAGGTTGTCTTATTTTATTTTCCGAATTTTCGTTATTAAGTCATTCACAAAGTCGAACTTGGTTTTTTGAGTTATCCTATTTACTAATAAAACGGCTGAAATGTCTATTATTTTATACACTTCTTCGAGATCGTTAGCCCTTAAGGTATTTCCAGTATCCACAATGTCTACAATTGCATCAGCAATACCTACCTTTGCAGCTAATTCTACTGCACCGTTCAACTTTAAGATTTTTACTTTTACTCCCCTTTCTAAAAAAAAGTCTTGTGTAATCTCAGGATATTTTGTAGCTATCTTAAAACCTTCCATTTTTTCAGGAGTGATTTTTTTCCCCTTCGGTACAATTAAGCTCATCCTACACTTACCAAATGGAAGATCTACTGGTACATAAACCTCATTCTTTCTCTCTAAAACTATATCACTTCCGCATATACCTAAATCAACCCCGTTCTCAACATATACAGGTACATCAAAAACACGTGGAAAGTAAAAAGTATAACCATTTAAGGACGAAATAAGTTCCCTGCTATCAGGTTCTTTTACCTTTATCCCAACATTTTCTAAAAAGTACTTTGTATCCTTTAGTAATCTTCCGGAAGGCAATGCAATAGATATTTTCATTTATCTTTTCATCTCCTTTATTACATCTAAATTAAAGGCTAATCCACACGCATATTTATCATTAATTCTGTATTGTCCACCATTACCTAAAAGATGACCATTATCTGGCGCATAAACCTCAAAAACAATGTCTTCGTAATAATCCATATATTTTATTGTGCCTAAGTCTATGAATATTCTTTCGTCATTTATGGATTTAAGAAGGGTGTTTAAACTGTTAATGTTTGATTGTTTCCCCCTAAAATTGAATAGTTCTCCAATTTCATTTTTTATCTCTTGATCTATTTCCAGAGCCTCAATCAAACCAAAATTCCTCACCTCAATAGCTTTTAAAACTTCTTGCTTGTATCTTTCCACCTTATTTAATACATTTTTCCATACTTTAATAGAACTTACATCTACGAAAAAATTACTTATCTCTAAGTTTTTTAGAAGTTCGATCGTTAATCGTATAATCTCTTCTTCTGCTTTTAGGTGTTCTCCATTCAAAATTTCAAAACCTAGTTGCCATGTGCTGTTAAGATTTTCGTTAAGAACTTCTGAAACATAAAAAATCTTTTGTTTTTCTTCAACTTTATCCATTTCTATTAGCCAAGAAGTAACGTCCGGTTTTAATAAATAAAAGTTTTTGCCATCAGAAAACTTCATACCTTTTTTCAGATTTTCAGAATACTGTGCTACAGATGGTGGAAAGAGCTCATAATAGCCATTTTGAATGAGTATATTTCTCATTTTATTTACAATATTCGATAAGGTTTTTGATTCTGCAAATATATCTTTTTTCATATTAATCTCCTTTCTTCTCACCTTATATTAGTTTTCAATACTTTTAATTACTTCAGCTTTTTAAAAACAAAAAACCGGTCACGTTATTTCGTGACCGGCTAATTCAACGCCTTGTATGAAGTTATCTAAAACAACGACATACATGGCATGTATTAACTCGGCCACGCCATGTATGATGATGCATATTTATGTTGTATATATTATTAATTTTCAGAACGCACAGTTCTTGTGATGACAAATCATTTTCCTCCATTAAGGTACTTATTTTTCTAATTATATACTATAAAAATTCTTTTGTCAACATTAAATTTCATAACTTTGTAAAGTCGTAGGCATATTAAGCGTATCTAAGACCTTTTCAAGAAGAATTCCTTCTCTTTTTGGATAATTGTATCCATAACTAGCCTTCAAAGACATAATAACAAACTGAGTAGCCTTATCAATAGCTATTGATAAGCTATCACCATTTAAAAGACTTCCAACAATTACACTAGTAAAGGCGTCCCCAGTTCCAGGATATAATGCTCTTATATGTCTATTTGTAACCTTCCAATATCGATCGTCATAACTGTTGTAAGCTACAACCCCGGTTCTTGTAGAATCTTTTTCTGGAACACTTGTAATAATAACTATTTTAGGTCCACTTTTTGAAAGCGCTTTGAGCCATTTTTTTAATATATCTAAGTTTACATACTCTCTATAGTGCTCTCCTAAAAGAAAACACGCTTCTGTAAAATTAGGGGTAATAACTTCTGATTTACTAATCAGCTTTCTCATTTGGTTTACTAAATCTGCGGTTATTGTAGGATAAAGAACACCATCATCTCCCATTACGGGATCAACAACTACTAATGATTCGTTATTTTTTGAAAAATAGTCAATAAAATCTGAAACTATGTCTATTTGTTTTTCAGAACCTAAAAAACCACTGTAAATTGCATCAAATGATATATCTAGTGTTTTCCAATGATTTATGTACTCTTTCATGTAATCAGTTAAATCCAAAAAGGTATAATTTTCAAAACCACCTGTATGAGTTGATAATATTGCTGTAGGTACAGGACATACATGTATCTTCATTGAGGATAGAATAGGGATAACAACATTTAAAGAAGCTTTACCAAACCCTGATAGATCATGGATAGCAGCAACCCGTTTAATAGGTTTTTCTTTCAAATATAGTCCTCCTTTTTTGCTAGATTCTTATTCTTAGAAATTGGATAAGTTATAGAATTCTTTAGCTATCTCTGCTCCAACTTTTGCATTATTAAGCACAAGTTCAATATTAGCCTGTAAACTTTCTCCTTTACTTAAATCTTTTATTCTTGATAAAAGAAATGGAGTTAATTCTTTTCCTTTTATTCCTAGTTTTTCTGAATCTTCTATGGCTTTGTTTATTATAGATTTTATTTCTTCTTCATTCATCGAATATTCTTCCGGAATAGGATTGGTGATTAGAACACCACCTTGAAGTCCCAAATCCCATTTTGCTTTCATTATTAGAGCAGCTTCTTTAGCTGTATCTACCCGATAAGGGATTTTTATGCCACTTTTTCTTGAATAAAAAGAGGGTAATTCATCAGTCTGGTAACCAACCAAAGGTACACCAAATGTTTCAAGATACTCTAGTGTAAGAGATAAATCTAATATGGCCTTTGGACCGGCACAAACAACTGCAACATTCGTCTTTGATAATTCTTGCAAATCAGCGGAGATATCAAATGTTTCTTGAGCGTGTCTATGTACCCCACCTATACCCCCTGTGACAAATACTTTTATTCCAGCTAGATTTGCAGCTATCATTGTTCCTGCAACTGTTGTAGCAGCATTTGACTTTTTGGCTATTACTATAGGTAAATCCATTCTACTAGCTTTTAATATATTCTTATCTGTACCCATAAATTCAAGCTCTTTTTCGTTTAAACCAATTTTTATTATGCCATCAATTATAGCTATAGTAGCAGGAGTTACACCTCTATCTCGTATTGTTTCTTCTAATTTTTTAGCAACTTCGATATTTCGTGGATAAGGCATTCCGTGTGAAATAATCGTAGATTCCAATGCTACAACTGGTTTATTTTTTTTTATAGCTTTTGCTACTTCTTCTTTTATGTCAAAGTATTTGAGATTCAATTTCAAACCTCCCATCGCTATATTATACCTCTCAATTATTCTCGGTTTCTTCTAAAATTTTATATAGCTCGTCAGATACCGTTTTATAGCTTTTCATTGTAATCTGAGAAGCTTTTATGCCATAATAAATTGATTGATTTATGCCCAAATCATTGTATAATCCATATATAAAACCAGCAGTAAAGGCGTCTCCAGCTCCATTAGTATCAATGATTTCTTCTGAACTCATTTCTTTAACAGGAAAAAAATTTAGATTATTATCTTTCCTACTAAAAAAATAAATGCCATCTGCTCCATTGGTTATTACTATATTTGTAAAATTTGGAATCTTTTGCTGTATATTTTTTATTATACCTTCTCTATTTGGAAATTCGAGTTCTTTATCTAATAACGAATTCAATTCCATAAAATTCAAGGTTAAATAATCAACGTTATTATCTACCTGCAGCAATTTTTTTACTTTTGCAATAGAAACTGCATTTATTATTACCTTTATATTTTTATTTTCAACTAATTTTAGCACAAAATTTATTACATCTACATTCAAATTTGTATCTAGAAATATTATCTTTGAATCAATTATAAAGTCTTTTTTCTCTTCGAGAAAAACTGTATCTATTTCTTCCATTATTTGCATATCAGATATAGAAACATACATATCTCTAATTTCATTTAAAATAGCTAAATAAACACCTGTCTGAAAATGTTTAGAAATCTTTATATGGCCTGTTTCTATATCCAAATTATTCATTTCATTCAAAATAATTTCTCCAAAACTATCATTTCCAACTGCTCCTATTAAATTAATTGGAACATTTAATTTAACTAAATTATGAGCAACATTCCTAGCCACACCCCCTGAAGAATAGAATACTTTTCCAGGATTTGAAGTTTGAAGCTCTAGCCTTTTGAATGGAGATCCTTTAATATCAAGATTAATTCCTCCTATACAGGAGACTTTTTTTAACAACTTTATATTCTCCTTTATCTGCATTTCTTTAAAACTCTTTTGGATACTTGTATCGAGGCAGGAAGAGGGCTTCGCCCTGAACCCATTACTAATTCAAATGCTTACTTTTAGAAAATCTGCATTTCTTTAATACTTTTTTAGATACTTGTATCGAGGCAGGAAGAGGGCTTCGCCCTGAACCCATTACTAATTCAAATGCTTACTTTTAGAAAATCTGCATTTCTTTAAAACTCTTTTGGATACTTGTACCAAGGCAGGAAGAGGGCTTCGCCCTGAACCCATTACTAATTCAAATACTTACTTTTAGAAAATCTCCTTTTTTTATTTAAAAATAATCTACATAATATTATAACTTAACTAGACAAAAAATATTTATATGAATTTATTATTTTTCAATTCGTATGTAATGCATAAAATTCTAATGAAACCAGGTATTGAATTTATGAATTATTTAAAATTTTTAATCAGAGACCTTAGAAATAAAGATTTTGGAATTTCTGAAGACAGTATAATTTTAAATAAAAAAGAGGCCTCTTAAGCATATAACTAAGGCCCCTTAACATAGGATGTTAAATTATTTTATTTTATTTTAGAGTAATAGCAAAAATATGCATTGTCGGTATCTGAGGAAGGAAAATAGATTTAATGGGTTTTTCTTTCAATACTATCTTATTTAGATACAACCTGGTCGTTATGTTTTCTTTGATTCCTAGATTGTCATATCTATAATCAAATTCCATTAAGATTGTTTCTCCATAAGCAGGGTCTTGACACCAATCTGAAAAAGCTATTCTATTTTCTTCTATTGTTTCATCACTATACACTATAGTTAAATATCCTTCATAGTTACCATGATCACAAGAACCCACTATATATAGATTAGAAGGAGAAACATCAAAGTTTTTTAAATAGATCTCTTGAGATGTACATATTAGGTTATCTACTCCTTCAGTTTTAAATTTAAAATACACATCTTCTTTTTCAAAATAAAAAACATTGTTGTCTAACTTCTTTTGAAGCTCTTCTACTGGATATTTAGCGCCAATAACTCCATCAAAGTTATCAAAGTTACCTGATTTTCTATTTGCATAATCAACTATCCCATCATTATTAAACAACTCTTCCAAGTTAAACAAATAACTTTCATTGACCTTTTCAATAGGCACTTCAACTTTTTGAACATATTGACTTTTAACGTCTGCTATCGCATATTCTATTTGTTTCACTCCCGTTTTACTAAACTCATAATAATTATCTTTTAATTTATACACAAAAAGGTGATCAACTGGCTTTATAATAACCTGATCAATATATATATTTCCTCCATCTGGTTTAAAATAAAGTATTATTTCATTTTTACTCATATGTATTTTTCCTATACTGCTTATTCCTTTTGATGATTTCAAAGTTACTTCCACAGAATTCTCACCAGAAGTAACTTTAACTGTGGTATTAGGCTCAAATATTCCACTAACGTATATTTCGTATTCTCCAGGATAAAAATCCTTTAAAGTCTGTCTAATTCTTATGCTTTCATCTGTTTTTAAAGCAATGTTGTTTATATTATCAAGAGTAAAACTATATATACCAGTATTCATCTTTTCTGCTTCTAACAAATTGGTCTTTCTTCCTGAAACTATTATTGCTTCAGTTATTTCTTGAAATTTCATAGGTAAGATTTTAAGTCTGGTAATGCTCAATAAAGCACAGATTGTCGATTCTGCTCCAGAGTTAGTATTAATATATACAGAATGTAATGAATCATATCCTTCACCATTTGGACCATACATAGGTGTTTTTAAATTGTTATTCTTTTCAAAAAAGCCTCCAAATAACGAAGCCATATACGCATAATTATCGTCTTTGCTTACTGAATATAACTTAACCAAAGTTGATACGATAGGTTCAACACCATAAGCGATTTGAGGATAAAGCATTATATACTCACTTATTTGATAAACAGGTCCTAAGGAAAGCAAAACTGGGTAAAACTCATCTGCAAGTAACTTTACCGCTTTCAAATACTTGTCATCTTGTGTTATTTTATACAATTCAAGCAAGGCTTCACCTTGCCTGCTACCCCAGCTATGCCACAAGGGTGTCTCTTCACCTTCGTCGAACGCACCTTTTAGAAAACCATCTTTAATTTGCTTACTTAAAATAGAATCACCTATTTTTATTGCTAAATCTTTTACTTTTTCGTCTTTTGTGTACTTATAATATTCAACTACCCCCATTAAAAAAACAGAAGAAACATCTGAATTATGGTTTAAAAAGTAATTTTCATCTAAATTTTTTGATAGAAAATTATAGGCTAACTTAGCTGAATTTTCTAATTTCTTTTGAAACTCTTTATCATTTTCAAAAATTTCTAAGGCATTGGAAATAGACCAGAAACCTCTAGCAGCCCACCAATTTGCTGATTTTCTACTTGTAATACCTTGCTTATTAATACTCCCATCTTCAAAAACAAAATTATAAAAATCTCCATCGGTATCTTGGAAAGCCATTACAAAATCCAAGGCCTCTTTAGCCCTTTGCAAATAAAATTCATTATTATCAAGTTTATATAATTCAGTATATAACACAGCCACCCTTGCTACATCATCCACACAAGTAACTCCTTCACCTTTAGCCTCTGTGTGTACATATTTGTCACCATATTTTTCAGCATATATCCAATATCCTATCTTTGTTTCGTTTTCAATTTGAAATTCATCTCTTAAAAATTCTAGATGATTTAGATTTAATTCAGGCATTCCTAAAGATGTTAACGGCATAAATATTATGGTAAATATAATAAAATATTTTCTTTTCATTATGTGACCTCCCTTGAATCATGATTAATAAGTGAATAGATAGTTGAACTAATTTGAACAATCAATTTTATGTTTGGAAATTTATACTAAAAGTTTTTTTCAGCTTTATTGAATATTTTCGTTAAATAATAGCTAATAAAAGTGAAACCTCTGCAGCATTCTCAATTTCTGCAGAGGTTTATAAAATTACTCAGCTACAACTTTTAAATTTTGAATTTCATGTGTTCTATTTTCAAGAAGTTTTATAGCTTCATCAACATTTTTAGAAGAATACATTGAAAAATATCTTGTATAAGTTAATTTGTCCCCTGCTTTAAATTGAGCCATCCAATCTGCTTCATGTGTATTTTCAAAAACTCCTTTAGTAGCTTCGTAAATTTCTAACTCTCCAGGAACCCATCTAAAGATTCCATCTCTAAACTCTCTACTTTCATAGAACCAAAAATCGTTATATACAAATTTCTTAAGATCCGAGTAAATTACTGGTTTTTCAGGAAGAATTTCAGCGGCAACTATATCATAACTATCAGAAAAATTTGCTCTCCAATTTTCCATTGAGGCATAACAATATGTTGCACCCCACCACAATGGTTTCATCGGATCAATAGCAGGAAATACTATGAATGGATTGTTATCAACCATCTTAACTGCATTTCTTTCCTTCCAATAGTCATATGGTGAAATTCCTAATTGTTCAGCCCAAAGCATCCTTCTAAACATAGGCATAATATGAACAGCTTTATCATCTAAGCTTGTCAATGGTGAAGTTGCCATAACTTGTAATTTCATTATATCAACATAATTAGTGAATGAAAATTCGTTTTCTACGATAACGTCACCTGTTTTAAATATATGGGTGGTTATCTTCTGGTTAAAACCTGGTAATTCTTCATAATATAATAATGCTTCAACAGTAACCGCAACCGGACCTGGCTGAAATACATTTAATTCTTTAACCTTTAGACCAGAAGAAGTTGTTTCCACATGTTTACCTAAATATCCGTCGACATAATATGTGCTTCCAGACCAACCTGCTACTCTTGCTGTTCCAAGCTCATTGTACAAATTCCCTTCAGCATTATTGAATTTGACAAAGCTAGCAAGGCCATAAGAATTCACCTTTACTGTAAATTTGTCAGAAGATACAATATATTCACCATCTTTTTCTTCAACTTTCAAACTAGGTGCAAACTGAAGTAAATCTAAATCCCAATCATCAGAAACAACTAATTTTGCTTCTTTTTTGAAGGTAAATTGAAGTAAGTCTTTTGATGAAATCTTCCCATTTTTATCAACATCTACTAATTGATATGGAAGATCTTTTCCATTTGAATCCTTCACTCTAATAGAATACCAATTTGCATCAAAATCTTCACCAACTAAATCCAATAACTCAGAAAAACTCATAACATAAGGTACCTCAAGGTTTGTCTTTTGGTCGGTTACAACTTTTATTACCTTTTCAGCAGAAAATACTGCAACAGACATTAAAACAACTAACAAACACACAAAAAACATTCTAATATTTTTCATCCTACTACCTCCTCCTTACAAAATTTTTCATTCTCATTTTAAAATCATGAAACTCAGATTCTATAATTATTTAGACATTGAATTTCTTTACTACAACCTTGGAGCTATTTCTGGTTAACTTTGAAGCCATTGATATTACTAAAATCTATGGAGTTTTTATTAAACTAGTAGAAGAAATTTCTACCAATTGTAAAATAGTTTTAGGTACGTCTGTATTATCTAGAACCTCGCTAAAATGTTCGGCTCCAGGTCCATAGGCATATATTGGTACTAATGCATCAGTATGTTCTGTAGTAGACCATTTTGCTGTGCAATTAGCTTTTCCAACTATTACTTTGAAAATTGCGCTATGTCTATCTTGTGAATCTTCAATGGAATTGATTTCTGTTGGAGTTAAAGTAATTTCAAAACATTTTTCTATACTATTTTTCAATTCATTTATATTTGATGAATGTGATATTACTTGAGTAATTTCTTTTTGAAAATTCTTCATTGTTTCTAAATCAACAGTTTGACTACCTCCGATAGGCATAGACAGTCCTTTCTTGGTAGCTAAATTCAAACCGCTCACATTTAAAATTAACCCACCTGTTTCATGATCAGCAGTAACTAAAACCAGAGTATCAGGATTTTTTTCAGCAAATTCTAACGCTACTCCAATAGCTTCATCAAACTCTAGGACTTCTTTTATAAGTCCATCTAGATCATTTTCATGAGATCTCATGTCAATTTGAGAACCCTCAACCATAAGAAAGAAAGGACTACCATCTTTTGACAAAATTTCTATTGCCTTTTTTGTCATTTCAGGTAAAGTAGGTTCATCACTGGTTCTTTGAGTTACAGGATGAAGATGATCTTCACTAAATAAACCTATGACCTTTTTCCCTTTTTTACCAACATAAGAAATCATCTCTTGTTTTGTTTTTAAATAATCAAACCTATTAAATTTCAAATCTTCTTGCAACTCTTCAAAGTAATTTGCTCCCCCACCAAATACAACCATTAAATTGCTATCTACTAACTGCTTAGCAAGCTTTGATTCTTCATCTCTGCTTTCAACATGCCCATAGAACCCAGCAGGGGTTGCATGAGTAACTCTGCAAGTAACTACTATTCCTGTTTTATAACCGTTATTAGATAAGATCTCTGTCAAGTTGGGAATAACTTCACAATTTGGAAGCATTCCGATCATTCCATTATTAGTTTTATATCCCGTAGCAAGTGCGGTTGCAGCTGCAGCAGAATCTGTCACTTCATTATTTAAGGAAAAAGTTTGTACATATCCGAACAGGTCTGTTTTTAACATATTGAGTTCTTTACCCTCTATAAACCTAGTTGCAACCACATGATTTTGTCCCATTCCATCACCAATAAATAATATGACATTTTGAATTTCACCTGCATATATAATCAATGACAAAGCAATTAGAAGAAAGATTAAAACTATTTTTTTCATTTTAACTCACCTTTTTCTAAAGAAGTCTCTTGAATCCAGCTAATTATTTGTAAGCGCTTACAAAAATATTATAATATAATTGACAATAATTTCAAAAGAATATTAGAGTCAAATAAAGATAATTAGAAAGCATTAAAGCAATTTAAGCTCAGAAATCATAAAATATCTCACGTTTTGATAAATATATTTATCGGACTAAGGAAACTGCTGGTTATTTCTACTTAAATGCTAATATTTCAACATAAATTACCCTAAATGTCTAAAATTGCGCTTGCACTTACCTTTAATTTTTGGTAGAATGTTTACGTAAGCGCTTACACATAAAGGAGGATAAAATTACCTATGCCAACAATAGACGAAGTCGCCAAATTAGCGGGAGTTTCTATAGCTACTGTTTCAAGAGTTTTAAATTCAAAAAATACTGTTTCAGAAAAAACTAGAGAAAAAGTTTTAAAAGTCATTGAAGAATTAAACTATAAACCTTCAACAATTGCCAGAGATCTTGCTAATAAGAAAACTTCTTTTCAAATTGGAGTTATTATCAGTGAAAGAATCGCAAAAATATTAAAAAATAGAGATCATTACGGTATAAGCGAATTTTATCTTACTGTACTAACAGGTATTGAATCATATTCTAAAGAAAACAATATATCTTTTGAAGTAAAAACATTTGAAGAATGTAGGGGAGATTTTCTAAAAACTATAGATGGTTTTCTAGTAGTTGGTGGCGATAAATTGCCTAGATGTGTAGAAGAATGTGATCTACCAAAAGTTCTTGTTGATAATTATATTCCTACACTTAAGGTTGATTCAATTGTTTCTAACGGTTTTGATGGAGCTTATTATGCTATAAATAAGATGATTGAAAGAGGTTATACTAGGATAGTTCACATTCATGGCTCTGTTAGTTTTTATGGTTTTAGAGATAGATTTGATGGTTATACTGCTGCAATGAGTGATAATGGTTTATTGCCTCAAACATTTGAATGTGATGAGACCCCTGAAGGAATTTCGTATGCATTGAATTTAGCTTTGTCAAAAAATCCTGAAATTATTTTTGCATCAAATGATGTTATAGCCTTAACTATATTGAATACACTCAAAAAAATAGGGATTGCCGTACCAAACGATATCCAACTAATAGGTTTCGATGATATTATATCTGCTTCAATTTCTGAACCAAAACTCTCTACACTTAAAGTTTTTAAATACGAGATGGGAAACATCGCATTGAGCAGATTAATAGACTTGATTAATGAGAAAAATCCTCATCCTGTATTGATTTCTCTTTTTACCACGTTCATGGAAAGAGAAACAACTAAAAAAGAAAAGGAGGTTAAGTAACATGAAGAGAGTGTTGATTCTATCTTTAGTAGCTTTGTTATGTGTGATTTCTTTTTCAGTGACTAAATTGGTATTCTGGACAGCACCAGATCCACAACAGGAAGTTTTTTGGAAGGAATTAGTTGCAGAATATGAACAATTACATCCTGAGATTGATATTGAATGGTCAACAATTCCAGCTGCTGGAAGCTCAGAAGAGGCAATTTTAACAGCTATAGCTTCAGGACGAGCACCTGACGTCTGTACTAATATTTTCTCTGGTTTTGCTGCTCAATTAGTTGAAATCGATCAACTTGTCGAATTTGACAAACTTGAAGGATTTGATGAGGTTGTGGAAAAAAGAAAAATGGGTAATATACTTGAAGGGTGGAAGATAGACGGTAAAAATTACGTCATACCAATTTATTCAAATCCTATCCTGATGTGGTGGAGAGCTTCTTTACTTAAAGAAGCTGGTTTTGATACCCCACCACGAACCTACTCTGAAATCTATGAATTTTCAAAAAAATTTGTTATACCTCAAGAAAGATATTCTGTTCAAATTATTCAAGGAAGAAACTGGTGGGATAGATGGTTTGACTTCATTACTTATTATTATGCTGCTAGTGAAGGAGAACCTTATATAGATACATCTAAAGGTAGAGCTATCTTTAATAACGAACCAGGAAAAGAAGTTGCTACTTTTATTGATACAATGTTTAAAAACGGATGGACTGCTGTAGAACTTGTAAGCAATCCTCTTTATATTGGTGCTATAGCAGGTGGTTTAAGAGGTCCTTGGGAAATATCTTTTGCTCAAACACAATTTCCTGAAATTATTAATGACATTGTAATTACACCTCCACCAGTTCCTGACAATTATCCAAAAGATAAACCTATTTACACCTTTGCTGACGCTAAAGGTTTAGTAATACTTAAAAGTTCAAAACATCAAAAAGAAGCTTGGGATTTCGTAAAATGGTTATTTACAAAGGAAGATTTTGATGTAAAATGGCTTGAATACACAAAAATGCCTCCTGCAAGAGAAGATTTGTTGGATAATGAAGATTTCAAAGATTTTTGGAATGAAAATCCTTTGGCAGCTGAATATGCTAAGTATGTTGCCTACGCTGTTCCTCCTGCACCTATAACTCAAACAGTCGATGTTCAAGATTTAATGACTTTTGAATTTATAGAACCTTTAATGTATCAGAAAAAAGATCCACAAAAGGCTTTAGACGATGCTGTTAAAGCTATAAATAAGATTCTTTGGTAAAGGTAGGAGAGAAAATGTCTAAAAAAAATAAAAACTTAGCAAAGAAGGAGGCAATAAAAGGGTTTTCAATTTCTTCTATATATCTCATTTATGCTGCTATATTTTGGGGTTATCCTTTTGTTTGGCTATTTATTCTAGTTTTTTCTAAATGGAAATTTGTAGGATCTCCTCAATTTGTTGGTTTTAAAAACATAACGAGGGTCTTATCGGACCCTCTTTTCTGGAAAACCGTTCTTAATGTTTTTCGTTTTATGCTATATTATATTCCTCTTGTTCTTTTAGGAGCTATGCTTTTTGCAATCGCTTTAAACAAGCTTAAATATGGAAAAACCTTTGTTACTCTTTCTTTCTTAGTCGCTAATGTATCATCAGGAGTAGCATATTCAATAATGTTCTCAAATCTTTTTGCAGTAAATGGACCTATAAATAAACTCTTGTATAATCTATTTGGAGTAACTATTCCATGGTTCACAAGTCCATCACTAGCAATGTTTTCAATTGCTTTAATAGTTATCTGGAAATTTATCGGGTATTATGGGCTAATTCTATATGCTGGAATTAGCGCCATCCCTGAGTCTTTATATGAAGCAGCAGAATTAGATGGAGCTGGTGGTTTTACAAAGTTCTTTAAAATCACTTTACCTCTTTTAAATCCTTCTATTGTTATGGTTATGGTATTGGCAATAACTCTAGCTTTTGGAATATTTACTGAACCATACATGATAACTGGAGGAGGTCCAATGAGAACTACTCTGACTCCAATGATGCACATGATTACAACCTCATTTCAAAGAATGGATCCAACATATGCTGCTACAATGGCTGTATTTGTTGCTGGAATAAGTTTTGGAATGGTTTGGCTTGTAAGAAAAATTATGGAGAGGGAAGTTGATTTAGTATGAAAACTAAAAAAATGAGAAAAACAGGAAGCGTAATCCTTCACATAGTTATGTTTGGCTTGGCGCTAATTTGGCTGTATCCTTATATATGGCTCTTTTTAGCATCTGTAAAACCATCTGCAGAAATTTATACTCGATTTTGGCCTACAAAATTCACGTTAGAACATTTTAGATTCATTCTAGAAAGTGCCGAAAGAATGAATAGACCTTTTGTTAGAGCTTTTTTTAATAGTTTGTTTGTTTCTATAACTGTAACTTTATGTGTTTTGATAAGTTCAGCAATTATTGCGTTTGCTTTGTCTAAATATAAATTTAAAGCTAGAGAAGGAATATTTAATTTTATTATATTTCAGATGGTGTTTCCTGGTTTTATGTTTACAATACCAATGTATATTTTGATTAGGAATCTGAATTTACTAAATAGTTATGGAGCACTAATACTACCTTCGATTATGAGTGGCTGGGGTATTTTTATGTTAACCCAAAGTTTCAAAGGAACCCCCAACGACTATATAGAAGCTGCAAAGATGGATGGGGCATCTGATTTTTTCGTAATTTTTAGAATAATGGTCCCATTGAACAATTCGGCTATGGCTATAGTTGGGCTTTTCACATTCATTGGTATATGGGATAACTTCATGTGGCCTTTAATAGTAATTCAAGACTATAATAAAATGCCACTTTCTGTACTATTAGCTACTTTTAATCATGAATATGGTGCGTATGTTGGTCCCATAATGGCTGGGTCTGTTATACAAACTATTCCAATGGTTTTAATATTTATTATTTTCAGAAAAGCTTTCTTGCAAGGCATATCAATGACATTAAAATAAGAAACTAAGAAAGGAAGGGATTTATCTTGAATTTGAAACTAAAAAGGCATCCATTAAACCCCTTGTTCGCTCCAAACCCTATGCACTTATGGGAATCAAGATTTGTATTCAATCCGGCTGTAGTGTATGATGGCGAACTATTTCATATGCTCTATCGAGCACAAGGTGAAGACATGGTTTCAAGAATGGGGTATGCTGTAAGTTTGGATGGAGTTCATTTTAACAGAATGGAAAGACCAGTTTTTGAACCCCAACATCAAAATGAGTTGTACGGAGTAGAAGATCCAAGGCTTACTTTTTTAAATGGTAGATACTACATGTGTTATACAGCATATTCTCCAAAGAATATAAGTGTGGCTATGGCTTCTACAAAAAATTTTATCTCTTGGGAAAGATATGGAATAATATTACCCGAAAGCCCTAACAAAGATGCTGCCTTATTCCCCGAAAAAATTAATGGTCAGTATGTCCTTATTCATAGATTAGAACCAGATATTTGGTTTGCATATTCTGATGATTTACTTCATTGGAGTAACTATGTGAAAATTGCATCACCACGTAAAAACTATTGGGATAACTTGAAGATAGGAGCGGGAGGTCCTCCGTTGAAAACTCCGTATGGTTGGCTATTTTTATATCATGGAGTCCAAGACGACGCTCGACCTATTTACAGACTTGGATTTATGCTACTAGATTTAAATGATCCTACAAAGGTATTAAAAAGATCCGAAGAACCAATTTTAGAACCTGAAGAAACATGGGAAATATTTGGAGGAGTTCCAAACGTTGTTTTCTCAGATGCTATGGTAGAGTATAAAGACCAGTATTATGTTTATTATGGAGCTGCAGACAATTATATCGCTTTAGCTACTATCTCAAAAGAAGAAGTTTTCAAATGGATTAATGAATAAATATTTCATTATAGGCTTAGGATAGATAGGATATATCCTAAGCCTTTTTTAATTTAACATTAATAAATAGTATTAATAACAATTTTAACATTTAATTATGAAATAAAAATCGGCAGCTTAGATTAGCTGCCTTATATTGAGAGGGGCGAAAATAGGTTAAAGTGGCTTCTCTTTTATTTTTCTATTAATTCACATTAACCATATTTATATGAAATTTTTGGGTATTTTTACTTTTTTGGTGTTTTTCGGTTATTTTTTGGTGGATATCTCTCAACAACTTCTGAATGAAATATATATGGTTTGTCAACATCCATTTCTAATACAACAGATTGATCCTTATTCAACTTGATAAAAGAAGGTAGCGATAGTGAAAATTCCCATTTATCATTTGAAAGATAGAAATAGAGACCTCTGTTAGTATCATAGTATACAAAAGCATCAGGATAATATCGATAGGTATATTTTGCTCTGTAACCATGCGCTGGAGCCCAAGGTGGTGGCCCTTGATCCTTCGATTTAGAATCTGAAACGATTGCTGCATCCCCAACGGTAATTTCAACGAAATAATCAATCTTTCCCAGAAAACCATTTTGAGCATATATTATTGAAATAATACCTACAATAAATAACATTAATAATAATTTTTTCAATTCAATCACTCCTCTAATATAGATTATATTGTTACCTCTAGACTTTCATTAGATTTTCCCCCATAATCTTTCATTTTTATTTTATATTATCATTATGAATTTACAATTAAAATGTAAGTAAACAGCTTTTTTATATTATTTATCATACTTGACTTTTGTATGATTATGTGTTATAGTTAACTATAACACATAATAAAGCAAGGGAGATATCGTTTTGTCTAAAAATCTTAATTATTTATCTCTAATTTTCCTATCTATGATTTTTGTAATTTGTATATTTTTTGTTTCTTCTCATGCATTACAAATTATCTTATTTATTCTAGGAATTTTCTTTTTAACGTATGCTATTTTTGGAGAAAAGGTCATTTTTATAATTTTTGTTTCACTTTATTTTTTAATTTCTCTTATTATATTTGTTATTTTTAGTATCATTAATCTAATAATGAGAATATTCAAAACATCTTCAAATAGTTCTAAACTAAGTTGAAATTAAAAAACCACGACATCTGAAGTCGTGGTTTTTTATATTTTATATTATCATATCTTTTTTTACAACATTACCGCTTTCATCATATATTTCAAAATGTATTTTATTTACCTTTATCATATTTTTCGGATCTTCCTTTTCTACTTGAACCTTAAAATCGTTACTCTCTTTTAAAATTTCTATTTTCAAATGTCCAAATTCTCCTTTCGCAAAATTGTAGGTCAATCCATCATCATCGTAATAAGTATATACTGCTTGTGAGGTTACTAAACCAACAATCCATAACTCGGTAATTTCTTTTTCACCTACATAATTCATTGGTTCAGTTAAAACCAACAAATTATTTTCTTTTATGAAAAGAGGTATTTGACTTAATTCTGCTTCAATGTAATAATCTCCTGGTTTATAAACCGTCATATTTCTTTCTTCAAATTTTGTGGCAGTCCAATTGAGCCATTTTACATCTGGAAGATATACATATCTTCCCTTTTTGTTTTGTTCATGAACAGGAGCTACCATTAAAGAATTCCCGTACATAAACTGATCTTCTATATCCTTCTCTTTTTTTCCGTCAAATACAAAGGATAAAGGCTTTATAAAAGGTTCTGATTCTTTCACAGAGTTCATATATTCTGAATATGTATAAGGCAAAAGAGCATATCTAAGTCTAACTGTATCTCTCATTATGTTTAAAGATTCTTCATCAAACTGCCATGGCTCTTGAGGCCGGGTATTTAAGGCAGCATGGTTTCTATAAAATGGATTAAATACACCGAGTTGCATCCATCTTATAACTAATTCAGGTGAAGCATCACCACCAAAACCTCCTATATCTGCCCCTGTATAGAAAAATCCCATCATGTTCAAAGATTGCAACAGTCTAATATTGACTAACATATGTTCCCACCAAGACATATTGTCGCCCATCCATATTGAAGCCATTCTGTGAAGTCCTGGATAGCTACTTCTTGATAGTAAAAGCGGCCTTTCATTTGGCAAAAGCGTTTTTAAAGCTTCTGAGGCCGCTTCTGTCATTTTTAATCCGTATAAATTATGTACAAGATCGTGATTTATTAATGTTCCATCATCTAGTTTATGATAAAAACTTTTGTAGTCTTCTCTATTGTTTGGAATATTTTTGATAGCTTCTTGTATTAACGATAATTTCTGACCTAGCTCATTTTCTTCAACTTTCGCTTTTTCTAATGATTCAAATAATTTTTGCACCCTGGTTGGTGTATAAAAAATTGAAGGTTCGTTCATATCATTCCAAACGCCTTTTATACCCATATCTGTAAATATCTTGTATTGTCTCCCCCACCATTTCCTCACGTCGGAATTTAAAAAGTCAGGAAAGTGAGTTAACCCTGGCCAAACAGCTGCAACAAAGTCTTCTCTATTTTTATCAACACAAAAATATTTATTCATTTTTCCTTCTTCATATACATGGTAACCTTCTTCTATTTTTACTCCAGGATCAATGATGGGAATAACTTTAATTCCTTTTTGAGCCAAATCTTTAACCATTCCTTCGTAGTTTGGAAAGGTTTCACGATTAATGGTAAAAACCTTATAACCATCCATATAGTCAATATCTGTATATATTACATCTAGAGGAATATCAAGTTCTCTATACTTATTTGCAACGTATCTAACTTCTTCTTCAGAAAAATAGCTCCATCTAGATTGTTGAAATCCAAAAGCCCATTTTGGAGGTATGTAAGGTTTTCCCGTTAAGGCGAAATATTCCTTTATTATAGTTAATTTTTCATCACACTCAAATAAATAAATATCAAGATCTTTTGAAAAGATAGTAATTTTTATGTAATCTTTATGAGTAAAACCTATATCAAAAATAATTTCAGAAGGATAGTCAATAAACAATCCAAATGATTTTTCTCCATCTAAGATCATAAAAGGATGAGAACCATACAAAGCCTTTTTGTCGGGGGTATGCAGGGGATCATCTGTGGCATAAAATTGGTAAATCTTCCCTCTTTTGTTTAAGGCACCTAAGGTTTCTCCTAAGCCATAAACAACGTCATCTTTTTGCATTTTATAAATAAGGTTTGTTTCTTTATCATTCGTTTCAATTTCAAAATATGGAATTCTAGGGCTATCTTGAAAATTGACTTTACTTAAATCTAGAATAACCGCCCCCGTTTTAAAGGGTTCCCCACTTCTATATAAGTGTGTTTGAGCTGAAATCTGTGCTTTTTTAAACATTTATTCTCCTCCTGTTAAAAAATTTACATTTTTTTAGAAAATAATTCCAATAAAAGATATAAATAAATGGATATTCTGTTATTTATATAATAAAACTTACGATTATTATATCATTTCAATTTAGGAAATGGATTATTATTGTACAAAAAGTTATATAGCAATTTGTATTTTTTGATATTGTCAAGAATGTTGTGTAAGCTAGAGGTAACCTTAGATATTGCTTTAAAGAGCGGAATTTTAAATAAATTACTATTTATTACTAAAGATCCTCCTCTCCCAACACCTAACGTTATCTTAATCACAGTTCAATTAAAATGGAACTCCAATATTCAACTTTTGAAACAAATATTTTTATTCCCTCATCCTCGACTTCATAATCTATTTTAGAAAAAGCTATTTGAGTATCAGGTGAGGCAAAATAAACATTTTGAACATTTTTAATAGGTAAGAATATTTCTAAATTTTCGACTATCTCTGGTTTCTTTGTCTTCGTTCTCCAAAGTTCTGTACTTATTCCTATAAAATTTATAAAATTTATAAAAACATACTCTGAATTTCCCTTTATGTTATACCAAATAGAATTCTTTTTAGGAATTAAGGATAAATTTGATCCTTCTAAGCTTAACTCCTTTTCTGGTAAGTCAAGAAATTGTTCATATCTTATCTGATAATCATAATAATTTCTAAGTCCATCAAGTAATTTTTGACTTGCCACTCCAGCATCTCCTGGAAAATACGGACCTGCAAGTAAAAGCCTGAATTCTCCAAGCTCAAGCCTTCTTCCACCACTAGCAGAGATAACAGCATCGGATAATAGAACATTTTCTTCAAAATTTTCATTTATATAAGCAGCTAATATAACGTCTTTCCTGCTATCCTTTTTTGCTTGTTTAATCATCAAGTACAAATCCAAATAAGTATTACAAGATTCCCATGGTTCAATGTAAATGACATCTCCATTAGTATGTGATTGAATTTCGTTAGGCCAATTATTTACGTAATTAAAAAAAACAGGGGACTGAGTTTCTTTCTTTAACAAATTTATAAACTCCTTAAAACCTTTTGAAGTTAGATACGGCTTGTATTCTCCATTTTTCAGAAAAAGCGAAGTATAATCTTTGGGATATCCGTATTGATCAAGATGTATTCCATCAAAACCAAATTCAAGAGTTTTTTTACACTCTTCAATAAGAAATTTTGTCCAATCTGAATCATTATAAGTATTTGTAATAAGTATTTTTTTATAAAAATCCACCGGTTCATAATTTACTCCTTTTTTCTGATACAATAGCCACTCAGGACGTTGTAATCCTAAATTTCTTTCAACACCATATATAGAAACATATGCCATAGAAAAAATGTTTTTTTCATGTCCTTTCTCTATTAATTCTTTTAAAACAACATTAGATATTGTTTTTTCTCTATTCCATGCATCCTTATATTCCTCTCCCTCTTCATATACTAAATCTCCGTAGTCATACATCCAGTCATAATATTGCAGAGAATTTATGTGATATTGAACTAAATAGTCAAAATTCTTTTCTATATCAAACCTACCTTTTGAAAAATCAGTCAGAAATCCATATCTTGGAGAATCCAGCCAAGAACTTAAAACTGAAAAACCTCTGCTTAATACTAATTTATTGTCTATAAATAAATCTAATCCATATCCTCCTGTTGTGGAAGGAGACTTAAACGAGAAATTGATTTCCTTACTATCTAAATAATTATCAATAGCGAATTCAGAAACTTTTTGAACCCCTTGGGTTATTTCAACTTTAATTTGTTTGTTTTCTTCAAGCATATTTAAAATTCTGATATTAATAGTTTCGTTTG
Organism: Defluviitoga tunisiensis; assembly: GCF_000953715.1. Lineage (NCBI taxonomy): Bacteria > Thermotogati > Thermotogota > Thermotogae > Petrotogales > Petrotogaceae > Defluviitoga > Defluviitoga tunisiensis. Next base: position 732,099 of record NZ_LN824141.1, on the reverse strand, counting down.
GATAATAATAAGACTTATCGAACAATATATCCACAAATTCACCTCCAAACATAGATGAAAAAAATAGTATTGAATTAGTTATTAACAAAAATTTTTCAATCAGTGAAAAACCTTTTTTTTCTGAAGCATCTAAGAAATCCACCCTACAGTTTTAAGCCACCTTCAGAAACAGATTGAATAAAATATTTTTGGAATATAACATATATTACTAAAACCGGCAAAAGTGATATCATTGTTCCTGCAAATAAAATATTCCATTGTACGCTAAATTGTCCTTTAAGGCCCATTATTCCGATAGGTAAAGTCCAATTATTCTTAGAACTTAATATCAAAGAAGGCCAAAAATAATCATCCCAGATACCCATAAAAGACATTATTGTTAAGGCACCCACTGCTGGGAGAGCTTGAGGGAAAACTATATGGATAAATCTTTGCCAAGCATTAGCTCCATCTATTTCAGCGCTTTCTTCGTATTCTACAGGCATTGCTTCAAAAAATCCTCTAAGGAAAAAGGCATTGAATGCAATTCCACCTATTCCTCCTGTAAAAATAAGGGTAACTTTATTATCCATAAGCCATTTTATCTTGCTTATTATATCAAATTGAGGAATGATTAATAATAATCCTGGGACTGCCAAAGTAGCTATTAATAGAGAGAAAAAAGTTTCTTTAAATGGAAAATTATATCTAGCAAAACCATATGCAGTTAACGTGGAAAGTAAAACATTCAACAGTATAGCAGGCAATGTAATCGTAACACTGTTAACAAAATATCTAGCAAAATCTGCCTCTTTCCAAACTGTGACATAATTTTGAAAAGTCATGGGTTTTGGTATAAGTTGGGGCGGTAAAGAAAAAATGTATGCGCTCTCTTTAAGTGAAGTTATAAACATATAATAAAAAGGGAAAGTCATTATTATGGCCCCTAAAATTAAAATAACGTAAATAAGTACATTATTAATTATTTTTGAATTCCTTTTATACATGAATTTTCACCTCTCAATATAAGCTTCTCTTGGATAAGAGTTTTCTTTGTAGTTGTGAGATAGTAAAAACAATTAAAAAGAAAATAACAGATATTGCAGCTCCATACCCAAAGTGGAAATAATCGAAAGCTTCTTTAAACATGTAGGAAGACAAAACTTCCGTAGAACACATTGGACCACCACCCGTCATTACATAAACTGACAAGAAAACATTAAAGCCACCAATAGTTAGCATCACTAGTTCAAAAACTATAGTAGGAACCATTAAAGGTATCGTAATTTTTATAGTCTTTTTCCAACTGTTTGCACCATCTAATGAAGCAGCTTCATAAATTTCTTTTGGTATACCCTGAAGACCTGCCAAAAAAATGAGCATAGACCATCCTATTCCTTTCCATATTCCTAAAGTGTAAATTGGAACCATGGCAGTTTTTGGATTAGAGAGCCAAGCGATGTTCTTTGGTATTATATGCAAAATGTCTTTAAGTAGAAAATTAACTAATCCTCCTCGTGCTGCAAATAAATATTGAAATAAAATAGATACAATAACCCAAGAAGTTACAACCGGTAAATAATATAATAATCTAAACAACGTTTGACCTTTCATTTTTCTATTTAGTAAGATTGCAACTAAAAAACCTAATATCATTTGTCCAGGTACTGTAACAGCAGTATATAACATAGTATTTTTCAAAGATGTATAAAATTTTGGATCTTGAAACAACTCAAAATAATTTGCTAATCCAATAAATTTATTTGGTATAGCAGGATTTATGTTCCACTCAAATAAACTCATGATAAAACTTTTGAAAATAGGATACAAGGTCCAAGCAAAATAGCTGATCAATCCAGGTAATACAAATAATAAACCTATTAATTTTCTCCTTTTTTCTCTTGTCATGAATTAACCTCCCTATAATTATCAATAAACGGTGGAGGAGGCCCCCACCGTTTAAGAACCTCATTTATATTTCTGAAGAATTTTTTCTATTTCCTTGGCAGCATTGTCCAAAGATTTTTTTGGATCTACTCCACCAATCACAGAATTTTGCCATGCAGAGTCCATTATGTCATTAATTTCATTCCAGGCTGGATGAGGAGAACGAGCAACAGCAGTTTCTAACTGCTCTAAATATACAGGAAAGAAAAGATGAACTTTTATTTCTGGTTCATCTAACAAGCCCTTTAAAACAGGCATTTGGCCAACTGTCGCAAATTTTAATTGCACCTCTTTGGAAGTCATGTATTTTACAAATTCCCATGATTCTTCTTTGTATTTAGTTGAATTAAATATTACGATATCTTCTCCTCCAACTACAGATCTGGAACCTCCCTTTCCTTGTGGTACTAATGCAAAATTAATCTCTGCTTCTGGGTATTGACCTTTGATAATACTCCAAGCCCAAGGGCCATCAAAAGTCATTGCATAAATACCTTCAGCATAACCTTCAAGAACTCCTATTCCTCCTCCACCAATTGGGGCTATATACCCTTGCTCATATAATTCTCTAAAAATTTTTAAAGCTTCTACACTTTCAGAAGAGTTCACATATCCTTCTGCTTTAGAATTTGTAGTATCAAGAATCTGTCCTCCAAATGAATAAATCCAAGGGATACTATTCCATGGCCCAAAACCTGTATCTGCAAAACCCCATTGATCATTTTCTCCATCACCATCAACATCTTTTGTTAGAATTTTAATATATTCTATGAATTCTTCCATAGTATTGGGAGGTTCTTTCAAACCAGCTTCTTCAAACATTTTTTTGTTCCATAAAAGAACTCGCGTATTCGTATCTAAAGGAACTCCATAATAGTTACCTTTCCAATAATTTGTTGAAAGAGGTCCAGGCAAAAATGTTTCTTTGATTTTAGCAAAATCTTGTGGGAACTCCTTGTCTATAGCCAAAAGTACTCCAATATCCGCAAATTGAGGAACCCATATTATGTCCATTCTCATAACATCTGGATATTGGGCAGCAGCTGTGCTCACAATTAATCTTTTTCTCATTTCGTCGTAAGGTACTTGTACTTCAGTAACTTTTATTTCTGGATGTGCTTTTTCAAATTCCGGAATTATTTCTTTGGTCAAAAGCTTATATTCTCCAGAAGTTGTTGAGTAACTATGCCAAAAAATAAGTTCTTTCATCTGAGCCAAAATAAAAACGCTTACCAGTAAAGAAATCACCAAAACAAAAGTCTTTTTCATAGATCTCTCCTCCTTCAAAATTTTGAAAATACTTTTTACACTTCAACATAAAACATTTCTTCTTGAACTACCTTATAAATTCCCCCCAAAATCCATGCATCTGTACCAAGATTGTCGATTTCGAAAGTTACTCTTTCACCTAAATTACCAAAGGCTGCAGCTTTTGCAAACTTGATTGATTTTTCTAAAAAGTAGTCTGAAAACTCTAAAGCCTCTCCCCCTATTAAGATACATTCTGGCGCATAGATATTAATTAAATTCTTAATAGCAATTCCAACAATATATGAATATTCATCAAAAACTGTTTTGAATGTATTTTCATCTTCTTTAAGTGCTAACTTTAAAAAATCAATCTGAGAGGTCTCAAGATTTCGGTAATTTCTATAAGCTTCTTTCAAGGTTAAACTTTTAGTTTTTTCATAGATATTAGTAGCAAGGGCATCAAATCCTGCCTCAGACTCTAGACAACCTTGACTCCCACAACTACAGGTATTACCTTTATCAATCAATGTCATATGACCAAATTCCCCAGCCCCTCCATTACCTGTATACAGTTCACCTCCAATAACAATCGATCCTCCAATTCCTGTTCCTAAAGTAAGTACTAACGCATTCTTATAATTGACTAATTTTCCTTTCCATAAGTGGGCTATAGTAAAAGAATCCACATCATTAATTAAATATACTGGTGCTTTAAGTACATGTTTTATTAAACTAGCAAGTTTTACATTCTTCCAATTTAGAAGGAATGAATCAAGTACTATACCTTTTTTAGGGTCTACTGTTCCTGAAACTGCAATCGCTATTCCAACTAGACTATTTTTGTTTTGCTCATCAACATAATTTTTTATTATGTTGGTAATTTTTACGGGATCTGCTTCTTCACCATAATCTAGTCGCGATTTTGATAGTACGTCCCCATTTAAATTGGTTATCATTATGTATAAATATCCCACTCCCACTTTAACCCCCAAAATGTTTCCATAATCTTTATTTACACAAAGTAAAATTGGTTTTCTTCCACCGGTCGAATCACTTTCACCCAATTCAACTACTAAATCTTTTTGAATCAAAATTGAAACTATTTTCGTCACTGTCGCACTACTAAGACCTGTTTTTCTGGCAAGAGACGCTCTATCAATTTGTTTTTCTAGAAAAATTGTTTTTAAGATTGTTTTTTCATTTATGTCCCTTATTAATTCTCTACTTCCTATTATTGACATTTTTATCTCCTTTTATTGATTTAATACTGACATTAGAAGTTTTAAAATCCGCCATTATATATGTTTAGTATTTGATGTTTTTGAAAAATATCAGTCTACTTATAATCCAAACTTACTCTTAATTTGTTTAAACCTTTGTAACTTGTACCGAGGAAAGAGGAGAGTGCTTTACACTAAATCCATTAAAAAAATCATATTTAAAAGCTTGCTAGAGACAATTAGAGGATTTCATGATGTGAATTTATATATTTAAAATATATGTTTTTAGAAGGTTATTTAACTTTCTTTCTTTACTAAGGAAAGTAAGTTTATTTTTATTATAGGTTATATTTAAAAAATAAACAAGTATGATTATATGTGATGAGGAAAGTTTAGAAGGAGTTAGATACAATTATTGTTGTATTTCTAACTTTTTCTCAATTTCTAAGATATTTTTTTGAAGTTTGAAAAACAAGTACAAAAACCCTAAACAATTTCAACGGAAAAATTGTCTTATATGTTTTGTTTAAGTTTTTCAATAGGAAAAATTTATTAGTGATTGTTTATTCAGATAGGTCTGCACAAGCTTGTTCAGGAGCAATATGATTAATATTAAACCCTGTTCCCCATTCAAAACCTGCGATGTTTGTTAGTCTTGGGATTATTTCAATGTGCCAATGATAATAGTGTTCTAAGCCTTCAATAAAAGGTGCAGTGTGTATTACTAAATTAAAAGGAGGATCATCTATCTTTTTTTCAAACTTTTTAGCAATTATTGAAACAGCTTTTGCAAGATCTTCAACTAGAGGTGGTTTTGTTTCAATACTTCCAAAATCATGAGAATGTTTTATAGGTAATATCCATGTTTCATATGGGAATCTAGAAGCATAGGGTTCAATTACTACAAACTCAGAAGTTCTGAAAACAACTCTAACCTTTTCAGATAATTCTTGAGAAATTATATCGCAAAATACACATCTTTCTCTGAAATCATAATAAGATTTAGCACCTTCAATTTCTGAACGAATTGTAATAGGAACAATTGGGGTGGCTATAAGCTGTGAATGGGGGTGTGATAGTGTAGCACCAGCTTCTCTTCCTTTATTTTTAAAAATTTGTATGTATTTAATATTTCTATCTTTTCTGATCTCTTGAAATCTTTTGACATATGCCCACATTATCTCTCTAATTTGACTTTCTGGCATTTTGGCGAGAGAGGTATTGTGTTCTGGAGTTTCAATTATTACTTCATGGTATCCATATCCTGACATCTGGTCATATATTCCATATCCTTGTTTTTTCAATTCATGTTCAGTACTTAATGCAGGAAATTTATTTGGAACGACCCTTAACCACCAACCAGATGAATTGGGTTTCGAAGAGGGTTCTCTAAACGCCAAAACCTCTGGTGGGGTACTATATTCATTACCATAATCAAAAGGACAAAAAAACGTTTCAGGTTCTTCAACAACCTTTTTAAAATCTATTGGCCTTTTTGACCTTTCCGAAGATATAATAACCCATCTTTTCACAATGGGATCTTTTCTCAATTCTATCATTTTGTTTATGACACCTACCTATTATAATTTTTCATGTCTTTGGATTCTAACTTTTTTTCGACATAGCTTTTTTGTAAAGTTCTAAATATTCTTTTGCAGATTTATCATATGAAAAATCTGCGCCCATGCAATTTTGAAACAATATTTTCCAGTCATCTTTCTTTTTTTGATGGTAATATACCGCCTTTAAAGATGTCATTAGCAGTTCGCTTTCATTGTATTCATAAAAACCAAACCCTGTTCCAACTTTTGAAATCGGGTCATATTCTATAACCGTGTCCTCTAGCCCACCTGTATATCTAACTACCGGAATTGTTCCGTATCTCATTGAGTACATTTGACCTAGTCCACATGGTTCGTATCTTGAAGGCATTAGAAAAATATCCGAACCCGCATATATTTTTTGGGCTAAATCTGTATCAAAAGTGATATTTATAGAAACCTTTTGTGGAAACTCATTTTCTAAGGATTTGAAAAATCCTTCATAATTTTCATTGCCTGTTCCAAGGATTACAAATTGAATATCTGTAAGAAGAAGATATTTTATCATATTTTTTATCAAATCTATACCTTTTTGTTCATATAATCTGCCTATAAAAGAAACGATTGTTGCACTCTTTTTTTGAGGTAGATTGAGGTATTCTTGCAACTTTTTTTTATTTTTTAGCTTGTCTTCGTAGGTTTTTATTGGATAAAAAATATGTGGATCAGTTAGTGGGTTATATACAGAGTAATCTATCCCGTTTAATATGCCATAAAGATCTTCTGATCTTATCTTTAAAATCCCTTCTAACCCAAATCCGTATTCTTTTGTTTGTATTTCTTTTGCATAGGTTGGGCTAACAGTGTTGATAACATCACTAAACATAATTCCACCTTTTAATATGTTGACTTTTCCATAAAATTCCAAGGCTTCCATATTAAAAAGATAAGAAGGTAAACCTGCTGTTGTTAGTACTCCAGAATCAAATAATCCTTGATATCCAATATTATGTATAGTTAAAACTGTAGCTATTTTTCTAAGTGAGGTATCTTCATAATAATTAGTTTTTAAGTAGACTGGAATAAGAGAGGTATGCCAGTCATTTATATTTATTACATCTGTATCTGATTCAATTTCTTTTATTGTTTTCAAAGAAGCATCACAAAAAAAAGACGTTTTTAAAAATATGTTCTCTTCTTCATATATATTTTTGGAATCGAATAATTTGTCTGTTTTTATGAAGTATATTTTAACCTCGGAATTTGGTAAATAGCCTTGATATACAGAAAAAGGAATTTTATAAGTATGAGAATCTGGCATCAAATTTTCTTTAACCAACTTAAACTGAGAAACATCAAAATTTTTTTCAATACTTTTATGCAAAGGCATAATTACGTAAGGTTCTGCACCCATCTTTTTTAAATATATGGGAAGAGCACCCGCTACATCAGCCAATCCACCAGCTTTTGCATATGGAGAAACCTCATATGATACATAAGCAATTTTCACAAAAGAACCTCCTTACTTTGATATTCTGTCCTTACATACCTTTGTCTTCTTCATAAATCCCTTCATATTCGATTTCTTGATCTTCTAAGATTTCTGAGATTTTATTTATATCTTTAATACCTAGTTTTAAACTAACCATTCTTTTGTTTTCTGATATTTTTGCAGTCATTAACGATAAAACATTGATTTTTTCTCTGGCAAAAACAGCTAAAACTTTATTTAGCTCTCCTGGTTCATCTTTTATTTTTATAATAGCCCTTGTACCAGCTTCATCCATTGCTGAAATAGTTTTAAAGGCCTTTAGTAATTCGAAAAATCCAAAGGTACCAACCGGGAACAACTCACTATCCACAACAGGTAAAACTTTAACTCGATTTTCTAACATGATTACTAAGGCGTCTTCTACCAAATCGTCATCAAATAAAAAACTGTCAGTAGGATCAAGAATTTCTATTAATTTTCTATTAGGTTCATATGTTTTCAAGAATTCAATATCCATTTGTGATAAGAGATTATATAGTGTTCCATCTCGTCTTATAACAACTAAAGAATCTCCAATTGAGATGAGTTTATTTATAGCCTCCTGGACTGTTTCATAGTAATCAATTTTTGCAAAATGTGTATTCTGCCATAATTTGATGTACATTTTCTGGCCCCCAATAATTATATAAAATAAAAGTGTTTCATTTATCTATAGCTGTGACATCAAATACCCAAAAACCTTTGTATCTTCTATTAAATTAGCTACCTTGACATATTCATTTGGTTGGTGAGCTGTACCGTCTATTGTGGACCAAACTACTGCGGGAAATCCTGCCCTTCGAACAATCGCCGCACAAGTTCCACCACCTATTCCACCAACAGTTGGTTCAAAATTTCTTAATTCTTTTATACTTTCTTTTAGTAAAATAACCGATGAATGATTTTGTGAAGTTGACGGTGCAGCTTTTTCTACATGATATGGTTCAATTTGTATTCTAACATTTAACTTTTTTTCAAATTCTTTAGAAAGTTTTTTTAATTCATTTATTAATTCTTCTATATCATAATTTGGCAATATTCTTCCGTCAAAGTATACAACATCAGTTCCTGGAATGGTATTTACATTTTCAACATTAGTAACTTTCTTAGTGGGTTCAAATGATGAATATGGATAATCAAACAAGTCATCTTTTAAATTATAGTTCTCATGTATATATTTATCACAAGCTAACGCAAATTGCATGCCTGCCCTATGGGCGTTTATTGAAACATTTGGCATTGAAGCATGTCCTTGTTTACCTTTTGTAGTAATTTTTACCCACATAATTGATTTTTCTGCAATTTCAATGAAGTCTCCTTTACTATTTCCTGCATCTGGCACATAAAACCAGTCTTCTTTTTCAAATATACCTTGCTTCAAAAGATATTTTATTCCATAATCAGAACCCGTTTCCTCGTCAGAAACCAAAGCAATAGCAATATTATTTTTGGGTCTGATTCCTAAATCCATAATGCTTTTTAATGCATATATAGTTGCGATTAAAGAAGCTCCGTTGTCTTCACTTCCTCTTCCAAAGATCTTTCCGTCTTTTTCTACTGGGGTAAAGGGGTCTGTATCCCATAAACTTAGATCTCCTGCAGGAACTTTATCCATGTGTGTAACAAACCAAATAGTCTTATCTGGATCTGTTCCTTTATATGTTGCAACAATATTAGGCCTATAGCCGTATTTAACTTCTTCATCAGGGGCATCGTATCTTTTAATTTCATCAAAATTCCATTGTTTTAGTAAGGATTCTAGCCACTCTGCTGCTTCTTTTTCTCCCGGTCCTCCTGTTCGAGGATTAACAGAATTTATGGAGATGAATTTTTTAGAACTATTGACAATTTCTTGACTTAAAGAATCGACTTTTTCGTCTATCTTATTTTTCATTCTTTGAAGTTCCTCCTTTGATCAATTTAATAGACATTTTAAAATTTGTGAAACCATTATTCAATAAATGCTAAAGTGTTTAGTTATTTGAAACAATTCCTAACTGTTCTTTTGTGTTCATCCCAAAAACAAAGAGGAAACTTGAAATTTGTAGCCTTATAAATTCAAAATCCTATTTTCTAGAAAGACTTAGCTTCTAAAGTATAAAAATTATTTTAGTTTAATTCTTTTAAGGTCTTTGAGAGAATTTCTTCAAAATTATAGTCGTATTCTATCTTTATTGGTTCCAAAATTTTTTTTATTCCAACTATATATCCAGCTTTTGGTTTACCAAAATCTTTAAGTAAATACATATAAAATTGAATTTGAAAATTATAATCATTTATCTTTTTTGGATCATTTAGGTCTGAAAATTTGAAATCTAGTATCTCAATCTCTCCATCTTGTATTATAACTTTATCTGGAATTCCAAAAAGCATGTATTCCCTGTCTTGATATTTTGTTCTTTTCATGAGTCGCCATTCGTTTTTTATAATTTTATTAGGTTCAGGTGAAAATGCTTTTCTAATTATTTCTAATTTATCAAAACCTCTTGGCAACTCACCTAATTCGATCATATTTCGTATATGGCTCAAATTCTGAGCACTACATAATTTTTTGTGTAATTCGGAGCCTTTTTTTAAAAGATTTTGCTCTGAGAACAACTTATCTATTTCGAAAGTAAGAGATAGGTTAATTTGACTATCTTCCAAATCTTCTGTAACTTGTAATTCTGAAGGCTTAACTTCGTGGATTAAATAAGTTGGGGCTATATACTGTTTATAGGCCAAATTTCTAAAGTCTTTTAGATTTTCTTGAGGAACCTCTTTAAAAATATTTTCGTTGTCTTCATCGCTTGTTAGTTCTTCTGTATTTTCAATTTCAATATCGCGGCTATCTATTATATCAATATGATCATTTTTTTCAATTTTAAAAAAAGTATTTAGGGTACCTTTCCCATCACCTAAAACTAAAATAGGAATGAGCAAGTCTTTTGCCCTGGTTATTCCTACATAAATAAGTCTATTGGCCTCAGTTAATTCTAGAAAATCATTGTTTTTATACCACTTTAATAACCAATTATCGCTTTCTTGAAAGATCTTTTCAATTTTTTTGTTTTTTAAAATATAATACCTGTTTCCATTCAAATCTGGTAGCGAAAATTCTACATCAATATAATCATGAGTATCGGTAACTTGAATATTTCTATGTAAACCCATCAATATAACTATTGGAAATTCTAACCCTTTTGCTTTATGAATTGTCATTACTTTCACACTATTAGAAGTTTCATCTTCGATAGAGGCTTCTTCTTCTGAAAATGAAGTTGCACTTTTTAAATATCTAACTAATTCTGAAAAGGAATTTGCAATGTTGTTATAATTTTCAGCATCGTTCATTAGCTTTTTAACGTTAGATATTGCAACTTCTGGATCTTTTGTTAATGATAATTTTAAAAAGTAGTTGTTTTCATTTATTATACCTTTAAATATAGCTGATGGGGTTAAATAATATTTTAGATCTTTATATTTTTTTAAAACTTCATAGCTATTGACTATTCCATCTGAAAACATATCTTTTATTTTTTCAAATGTTTCAAATAGCGAACCTTCTCTATATTGTACCAATTTTGATAAATCTTGAAAGCTCATTCCGACTAATAATGACATCATATACCTAACAAATTCATAGTCATTGTATGGATTTTGAACACAACTGATAGCAGCAAAAATTGCTTGAATCTCTGGTCTATTGTAAAAAGTTTTACTACCCGATATATAAAAAGGGATGTTATATTTTGAGAAAACTTCTCTAATAGTTCCTTCGGAGTTTTTTAGATCTCTTGTAAGTATAGCTATATCCTTCGGTTCAATTTTTCTTCTCTCATAACAAAGTTCACCATTCTTTCTCATCAAAAAATCAATTTCTTGACCTAATAATTTTTTTATTACCTTTGCTATAGTTTCAACTTCATGATATATTCGATCATCAACATTATTTAACTTAATATATTCGTCTTCATAAACAGTTACATATTTAATTCTTTTTTTATCAGTTCCACTTAATGAAGGTACAATCTCATCTTCTTTAGGAGGTATCTCAGAAGAAAATTTATCTCCACTATTAAATATAAATGTATTTAACAATAAGGGGTCTATATCTTCTAAATTGATGTTATCTTTGTTGAACAAAGCATTTTCTGAAATAAAATTGGCGTAATCTATTATTCCTTTATGAGACCTCCTGTTAATTGTTAATTCTCCTAGAAGGACTTCTTCAGATGACTTTTCGGAATCAAGCAATGTCTTAGAAAAAACAGAAACGTCCGCTCCTCTAAACCTATAAATTGATTGTTTTCTGTCACCTACATAGAAAAAATAATTGTCATTTGTATGAAGTTTATCAAATATTTCTTTTTGTAAGTAATTAGTATCTTGAAATTCATCTACTATTATGTATTTAAATTTATCTTGATATTTTTTAAGTAAAAACGGATCTTCAAATACCTCTAATACTTTTTCGGAAAGGGCTTTAAAATCATACATGAAAAGATCAACAGTTTGACCTAAAAAGAATTCACAAGCTATGAGTGATAATATTTTTAACAACCATAAGATATCTTGATATATCTCACTAAATGTTTGGTCTGAAAGTTGAAAATCTTCTACTACGTTTGCTCTTGACATTTCTAATCGCCAGTCGCTTATTATCTTATTTAAGACTTTATTTAACTGCTTTAATCCTATTTCCTTTAAGATATGTTTAAATGTAACCTTAAATCTATCTTTTTCTGCTATTATTTGTTTTATTTGATTTTCTATATTCTCTTTTCTTTTCGTAGGTAAAAAGTTTATCCAATCGGTGTCTTTCTCTTCATAGAGTTCTAATATAACCCTCAGGGCAGAATAAACTGCTTTGTCGATCTCTCTTTTCTTTTGAAAATCACTAATAATAATAAAGTTTGGGTCTACACCAATTGCTATGTTATTTTCCCGTATTATACGCGAACAAAAACTATCAATTGTTCTAATCCAAGACCTTGATAAATTTATTTTTATCTCATTCCAATATCTGCTCCACTCAAATTCATTGTATCCAGAAGGAGGCTTTTTTGTAGATTTTTTTGAAACTGAATCCATTATTCTGTTTTTCATTTCTGCAGCAGCCTTATTTGTGAAAGTAACTGCAAGTATATTATCGACTATATCAGAGTTAGGAAAGTTTGTTTCTAAAATTTTAAGGTAGTATTGTGTCAACAGATAAGTTTTGCCAGTTCCCGCTGAAGCAGAGATAAAAAAATTCCTGTTAGGATTATCTATTTCTTTATATATATCAACTTTTTTTATACCCATTTTCCTACCAACCCTTTTATTTCATAGTATATTATAATATTTTTACATCCTGCATTTATTATATCATACAAAGCTTTTTCATTTTCAAAAAAATGAATTGATTGCTTTCTATTATAGTCCACTTTTCCAAGACTATATTAAAAAGAGACGCCTGTTAGGCGCCTCTCTTTAATATTAGAACAGGATTTATATTACAAAGTGGCTTTTATCTTCTCTGATCCTATTTGAGATAAAGGTCTTTCGTACAGAAAATCTTTGGTAACTTTTCCTTCTTTTATCTCTACTATTCTTTTTGAATATTTTTCTACTATTTTCATGTTATGTGTTACCATAATGATTGTTATTCCCATTTCGTTGTTAATTTTTAAGGTTAAGTCCATAACTTTGTCAACATTTTTGGGATCTAAAGCAGCGGTATGTTCATCCAATAAAAGAAGGTCGGGATATGTAATCGCAGCCAATATCATTGAAAGTGCTTGTTTTTGACCACCGGATAATTCTTTAACCTTTGTTTTTAACCTATCTTCTAGACCCATATTTAAAGATTTAAGTAATTCCAATCCCTTATACTTTCCAAAAGAGAACAATCTATTTCCCTTTTTTGATCCTAAAATTAGGTTCTCTTCTATAGTTAAATCCGGAAATACACCTCTATCTGGTTCTTGATATACTATTCCAACATTTCTAAAAAGTTTATATGGTTTAGTGTGTCTAATATTCTTATTATTTAATATGTATTCTCCTTCTTCAGGATAAACTTCTCCAGTTAAAATTTTTAACAACGTAGTTTTTCCTGCTCCATTTGGACCTATTATTGTAACGAATTCTCCTTTTTTTATCGTTAAATCTAACCCATCTAACGCCTGTTTTTCATTTGTGTGGCTCTTATTATAGACTACTCTGATGTTTTTAAGTTCAACCATTTTCTTAATTCAACCCTCCTTAAACCTATTACTATTATTATAAACAGGGAGGTAACTAACTTCATGTCACTGGATTGAAAACCTATTGTATAACCATATCTCATTGCTAAAGCCAGCAGTATTTGATAAACAACTGCACCTATCACAGGACACAACATGTTATAAAATAAATGAAATCTCCCAAAAATAATCTCCCCGAGTATTACTGCCGCTAATGAAGTAACTACAACTCCCTGTCCCATATTTACGTCTGCAAAACCTCCATACATTGAGAATAAAGAACCTGCTAAACCCGCATAAAAATTCCCTAAAAAAAGCCCTACTATGCTCATTATTTCTGGATTTATTCCTAGATTCTTTATTCCTTCCTTATTTCCTCCATATCCCCTTAATGCAATGCCAAATTCTGTTCTAAGAAATATAATCGTGCTAAAAACTGAAACTGCCACTATTACGCCTATCAGTATTGTTGAATTATATCCAGACTTTTCTCTAAATGGTGAAATAGTTTTTTTTGATTGTTTGGACGTTTCTATTTCAGACATTTGTGTGTTTGGTTTTATTCCTAATAGGTCATCTAATTTTGTCTTTTCTGTGTATCGAGCCTCTTCTTGAGCTGCAACTTCCTTTGGAACTGAAATGTTTGGCCCGTTCATAACTCTAATATTAATTGAGTAAAGCATCGTCATAATTAAAATACTGGCCAGTAAAGAATTTACACCTAATTTATTGTGTATGGAAGCAGTTAATATACCAAAAAATCCCGCAAGTATGCCTCCACAAATCAAGCACAAAATCCATGGTAATCCTAAATACATTAGTGAAATACTAACAGCTCCCCCTAGTACATAGGACCCATCTGGTGTTAGGTCTGGTAAATCAACAACTCTAAAACTAATAAAAACTCCGATAGCAGCTAACGACGCTATAAGTCCTTGTTCTATAATACCTATTAAATCCATTTTATTATCCTCCTACTACTTCATCAGCTATTTCTAAAAACTCCTGTGGTATTGTTATATTCAGCTTTTTTGCTCTATCTAAGTTTATATAAAAAGATAAAGCATTTGCACTAACTATTCTCGATTCTATCTCCGATGGTTTTTTTCCATTAATAAGGTCTAGAACAATCTGACCGGTCTCAACCCCCAGTTGATAGTAATCAAATCCAAAACCTAAAACAGACGTATTTCTAGCTATATCAATATCCCCTCCAACTACGGGTATAGCTAACTTCTCAAATACTTGTCCCAGAATCTCAGAAGAAGAAGCAACTAAATTATCAGTAGATAAATAGGCTACATCTATTCTATTTGCATTGGCATGAAGTGATGTAACTAGTTCATTTGCAGAAGTCCCAGTTATTTCGATAACATTTAAACCTATTTGACTTCCATATTTTTTAGTCTCTTGGGCTATAAAAACAGAGTTTGCTTCTCCTGGATTATAGAGTACTGCTAAATTTTTTGCGTTTGGAAATATTGTCTTAATAAGTTTAACATGTGTCTCTACTGGTACCATATCACTTATTCCAACTACATTCCCTGAATTTTTTCCAAACTTTGGTATCAATCCAGCACTTATCGGATCTGTTACAGCACTAAACACTACTGGTTTATCTTTTATTTCGGTTGCTGCTGCTTGTGCTGAAGGGGTAGCTATTGCTACAATTATGTCTACATCAGTTTTGAGCTTTTTTGCTATGGCTATCGCATTCTGAAATACATTTTGGGCATTCTGATATTCAATTTCTACATCTAGCCCAGAACTGTTTAACACATCTACTATTCCTTCATAGATTTTATTCAAAGCAGGATGTTCTACTATCTGTGTAATACCAACTTTAACGACAGCAAAAGTTAATGTGAATAAACTTACCAAAAGCAATGTTAACACTAATCTTTTCATTAAAAAACACCTCCTGGAGTTTTTGAAAATAGCTATAAAAAAAGGGTGTCTACTTTTTTGTAGACACCCAATCTGAATTCGCCTTCGCCTAATTACGACGTAAAAAGGCATTGGAAGGCACCAAACCGGGTGTCTTTCCAATACCAAAAGTAAAAATATCCATTATTTTTTATGTTTCTAGTTTTATCTTTATATGAAATTTCTTTCATGGTAATCCTCTCTTTACACAATATTAATTTTCCATATTATAGCACCTTAATTTAAACTTGTCAATAGTGATTAAATTTTTTACAAAAGATTTGAAAATAATCTACAAAAAGACTCTGTAAACTTGGTTATCCAAGGTATTTTTTCAAAATAATTCTGAGGCAACTTTGTGCTTATCTTTAAATCTTCTAGAAATATATTTTCTAATTCTTTAGTTTTTTCTTTATCATAGATCAATACATTTGCCTCATAATTAAGATCAAAACTCCTTATATCTATATTAGCACTTCCTACCGTAGAGATTTTACTATCAATTGTTATGAATTTGGAATGAGTGAATCTATCTTTTTTGTAAAAATAGATATCGACATTATCTTTTATCAATTCTGCTAAATATGTTCTGGATGCAAAGTAAACCATAAAATGGTCTAGTTTACCTGGAAATAATATTTTTATTTTCACACCTGAAAGAGCTGCTATTTTTAGAGCTGTCATTATGCTTTCTGGAGGAATAAAATAGGGGGTTGAAATATAAATATGATCTTTTGCAGTGGTAATCATTTTATGAATCATCTGCATTATGGAAGGAGTTTCTGATTCTGGCCCACTGACAGCTATTTGTAAAATAGCATCCCCTTTTTCTTCATGATTTTTATAGTATTTGGATGTATCTAAATCAAATTCTTTCTTTCCATCTATACTCTTTATCTTTCGAAAATCTTCTAAGAAAACTTTCTGGAGTCCATTTACCGCTTGGCCTTCAACTTTTAAATGTACGTCCCTCCAATAACCTAACCTTCCTTTGCCAAGATATTCATCACCAATGTTTAATCCACCAATGTAAGCAATTTGGCTATCAATTATAGCTATCTTTCGATGATTTCTGTAGTTTACTTGAGTATTAATTAACTTTAATAAAGGAGATAGAAAATAAGTATATAGAGCTAATTCTACACCAGCTTCTTCAAGATCTTTAATGTAGCTTCTTCTTACCCTTGCTCCTATTTTGTCAATTATAAATTTTACTTTTACACCTTCATTTGCTTTTTTTATAAGAAGTTCTTTAAGTTTTTTGCCTGTGTCATCTCCTTTAACAAGGTAGTATTCTAAATGTATCGTTTCTTTAGCATTCTCTATTTCTTGAAAAAATGATCTGAATTTTTCTTTACCATCTTTAAAAATAGTGACGTCATTACCAAAATACAAGGGAGATCTTGAAGTCCTTTCTAAAAGATTTATTAGTTGTATATATTCATCTGATACATTTCCCAAAACTTTTTCCAGTCTTCTTATCTCTTCTTCTGTTACAGTTAAACTAGACTCTAAATCTATATCACTTGTAAGTTTACTTTTTTTCCAATTTCTTCCAAAGAATAAGTATACCGCAAAACCTATCAAAGGAAAGACCGCAAAAACTAACAGCCAACTTATCGTTTTCTCTGGCCTTTTTCTCTCCAAGATTACTACAATTATTGCAATTACAGCATAAATTAATACAAATAAAGTCCAAAACTCAAATTTGCCGGAAAAAATATAATACATTACTATCTTACCTTCTATTTATTATATTTTTGTATATATTATATACTTCTTCGTGTATTTCTTCTTTTGTTTTTAGTCGGCCGTCATCTTTTAAACAATTGATTATATTCCAATTATATTTAGAAGCCACATACATGGCATTTTGATAGGTTTTGTTTATATAATTAATGTTTTTTTCATGTATATCTTTTTTACCGATTCCTTCAACCTTTTTATCTCTTTTTTTTAACAATTCAACACTTATTTTTGGGGGAATATTTAAAAAAATAACCAAAGAAGGCTTTGGTAAAGCAAATTTGTTGAATTCTAAATCCCACAGCCAGTCTAAAAAACTATCTTTTTCTTCTTTTGTTTCAAATTTTGATGATTGATATATCATATTTGAGGTTGTGTATCTGTCAGCAATTATTATGCCACCTTCTTCATAGAATTGTTTTAATTCTAGATTATATGTAGCATACCTGTCTACTGCAAAAAAAGTTGAGGATGCATAAGGATTAACAGATTCGGCATCTTCTCCAAATTCACCTCTAAGATACATTTTTATTAAGCTTGAAGATTCACTTTTATAATTAGGAAATTCTACCTTCAATACTGTTTCTTTCTCATTAATAAGACGATTATATAGTAAATCAGATTGAGTGGCTTTGCCGCTCGCATCTGTACCAGATTCTAGTACAATTAATTCACCTTTTTTCATATTCACCCTCATTTCTATTCTCTTTATGACTAATTTTAGTATTTAAATATTATTCCTACTGCAGCTGCTAATCCAATATATACAATGGGATGCAACTTAACCTTTTTCATTAAAACCAAAATTACTCCAAATAAGATTATAGCTTTGATATTAAATAAGTTTAAAAAATTATGTGTTTGAGCGAATAAGTCTATGTTAAAAAGAGCTATTTTGAAAACCTCAAATCCAGCTGCACCTATTAATCCTATAACTGCTGGCCTTAAAGTATAAAAACCATTTTGAACTATAGGTTTTTCATTTACTTTCCTAAAATAACTAGCTATTAATGAAATAATTATAATAGATGGTGCAACTATTCCTAACGTGGCTATTATTCCACCCATTATGCCCGATGTTTTATACCCAACATAAGTCGCTGCATTAATACCTATTGGACCTGGTGTTGATTCGGAAATTGCTATAATATCTAGTAATTCTTGAGATGTAATCCATCCGTAAGTATCAATTAGTTCTTGTAGAAAAGGAATTGTTGCTAGCCCACCACCAATAGAAAATAATCCTATTTTAAAAAAAACAAAAAATAATTTTATATAAATCATTTTGAATCTACCTTTTTACCTTTAATTATTACACCAACTAAAAAAGATATTATAACTACCCATATGGGAGAAATATCTAAAAAAGCAACAACAGAAAAGGAGAGTAAAAAAATAATTATTCCCAAATAATCTTTTATAGCTTTTTGCCACATGCTTATTATTGCATTTAATATAAGTGCAGCAACAGCTACTCTAATTCCAGCAAAGGCATGTTGAACTATCTGATAATGTTCAAATTGATCAAAAAAAATAGCAATAACAGTAATAATTACAATAGATGGAAATACTATTCCTAAAGTGGCTACAATAGCCCCCAAAATACCCTTTCTTTTATATCCTATAAAGGTTGCTGTATTTACTGAAATTATTCCAGGGGTACTTTGCCCTATTGCATAATAATCGAGGATCTCTTCGTCTGTTGCCCAACCTCTTTTGTCAACAATTTCCTCTTGAATCATTGGAAGCATTGCATATCCTCCACCAAATGTTAGGACACCTATTTGAGCAAAAACTTTAAATAGCTCCCACAATTCTTTCAATCAGCATCACTCCAATTTTTCTAGTGAATCTAGTCTATTTACTATCAATTTGGTAGCTCTGCAATCTTCTTCATTGTATTTAAAAATTCTTTCTAAAGATCGTTTATCTCCTTTTAGATACAGTCTATATTCTAAAATTACAGCAAATCCATTCAACTCAGTTTTCCATTGGTATCCAAAATATTTGCTAATGTCTTTTAAAGAGTAAGAAACTACAGGCAATGTATAATTCTCATTGATAACCTCATATAAGTCTAATGAATTAGCGATTTTATTATTAATAATTGTCTTATACTTTGGATATTTATTTGCTATCTTTTTTAAGGCTAGGATATCACTTTTATCATAATGTAAAAGTGGTTTATCTTTATTAGATAAATAAGATATCATTTTTTCTACACTTTTTGATTCATTGTTGCCTAGGAAAAAAGGTGTATAGTTGTCATTTTCTAAAAAACCAAAGAGAAAATCTTTTCTCATATAGCTTTCTACATCAAAAACTATGTAATCTTCTGGAAAATTAAAGGGCTCTACAGCAATAATCTTATCTTCTAATAAAGATTTAAGGTTGTAAAGAGGTTTTCTGAATTTACGATCCATTTTATCTATTTGATTGCTCTTTACTATCAAAACAGGATCCAACTGCATAGACTTTAACTCTTTGATTAAATTTTGATTAAAATTTGGAACAACAGAAATGTCACCATTATTTAAGAATTCAAGGTGACAAGTTTTTTTGATTTTACAGAATTTGCAGTGTGGTCCGTGAGTTTTTGGAACATTTTTAAGATCATTAAAATCTTTTTTTATCCATTTCTCTCTCAATATAATATCGCTAGGGAGAACTTCATAACTAGCATTTGAGGTTTCTAACACTATTCTTTTTATAGGTACTTTTTTTTCCTTAAAGTATGTGTATACTGCATAAATATGTAACCAATAAGTTTTCTTGAAATTATTCCCCAATCTAGTAATTTTCACGATGCCATCGTTTATACTTTCGTAATTAGCTTGAACGTTGATATCTTCAATATTTACATTAAAATAGATCCCTTGCCTTTTATAAGTAGGAACAAAATATCCGCAATTTTTAAAATTTTCATAGTACAATAAATCCATTATTTTATGCACACCTTTTCTTTCTATTTAACTTAATTAATCGTTTGCATTTATCCTTTATATAATCTTTCAATATCACCAATATCGTAAAATAATGCGGCTAAGCTTTTTAAAAATCCTAATCTGTTTAATCTGATAGCCTCATCTTCCGACATAACAAACACATTGTCAAAATATCTATCTATATCTTTCTTTAAAGATAGAAGCGTTTCAATTGCGCCTGAATAATCTAATTTTTTTATGTATTCTTCAAAACGAGTTTTAACTTCTAGGTATTTTTGGAATAATATCTTTTCTTCATTTTCTACAAATAATCTTCCTTGATAATCTAAACTGCTATGGTTTTTTGAAATATTATTAACACGTTGGAATGCAATTAAGAAATCTTGAAACTCTTCTTTTTCTAAAAACTCATCTAAGGATTTAGCAGCTAGATAAGCTCTAAGTGGTTTAAATGAGTTTATCAAAACAGCATTAATAGCCTCTTTAGAAATATTTTCTCTTTCTAATATTGTGGCTAATCTATTATCAATAAATTCTTTTAAAATCTCTTCTTTTCCTTCCAAAGATATATTTTGATTGTTTGTTTCTAAATATGTTTGCAAAGTGAGATTAAACAAATCATTAAGATTGAGATCCCATTCAAGTGTTATTAATATTCTTAATATTCCAAAAGTTTTTCTTCTTAATCCAAAAGGATCTTTTGATCCAGTGGGTATTTTATTTATGCCAAAATATCCAACTAAATCATCAAGTCTATCAGCTAAGGACACAATGTTTGATATCAAATTTGTTGATATTTCATCGTATTCTGATACTGGTTTATAATGATCTTGGGCGGTTAGGTATACGTCTTCTTCTTCTCCTTTATGTTGAAGATAAATTCTTCCCATAACGCCTTGAAGTTCGGGAAATTCATAAACAACCTTTGATGGTATGTCTATTTTACATAACAAGCCAGCTCTTTTAACAATGTTGAGGTCTTTAAAATTTAGCATCTGGGCTATTTTCTCTGAAATCCTTGAAATGCGCTCAACTTTATCTCGGTAACTTCCTAGTTCCTTCTGATATGTAATTTCTGAAAGTTCTTTCAACCTTTCTTCTATCTCCGCTTTCATGTCATCTTCAAAATAGAATGCAGCGTCGTCTAATCTAGCGTTGATAACCCTAGTATATCCACTCACAACATTTTGCTCTCTTCCAAAACCATCTTGAAATGATATATATAAATTTAATAATTTATTTTCTTTTGAGGCAACAAAGCTTCTTTGATGGTGTTTAATAGTTACCGTAACAATCTCTGGAGGTAAGAATAAATTCTTTTCGTTGAAACTTCCTAATACCGCTGTTGGATACTCGGTCATTTTAGCGACCTCTTGCACGAGATCTTCATGTTCTTCAATTGATACGGTGATTTTATTCTCAATTTCTATTGCATTTATTTCTTTTTTAATCTTTTGAATTCTTTCTTCATAAAAAGGTAATACATATTGATTTCTTAACTGTTCAAAAAAAGCGTCTATATTATTTACAATTATCTTGTCACCAAAGAATCGATGTCCAAAACTTATATTTGACGACTTTTTGCCAAATATCTCAAAAGAAATTATCTCATCGTTGTATAATGCCAAGACCCAATGTACAGGTCTTACAAAAGAAAACTCGCCTGTTCCCCATTTCATTGGTTTTTTAAAGGTCATTTTTGTAACAACTTCAGGAATTATATTTTCTAGAACTTTTTTGGTAGCTTCACCTATTTTAACCAACTCAATATATGCATATTCTGAACCATTAAATGACTTGAACTGTATATTTTCTACAGGTACACCCATACTTTTTGCAAAACCTTCTAAGGCTTTTGTAGGCTGATGTTGTTTATCAAAACAAATACTTTTAGGAGGACCTTTTCTTTCTTCTTTTTGATCCTCTTGTTTTAAAGGTAGCCCCTCTATATATGCTCCAAACCTTCTGGGAGTAATAAAAATATCTAGGTTATTAAAAGATAGCTTGTGCCTTTCTAGTGATTCAACAAGATTTGATTTAAGTTGCTCAACTATACTATCAAATTCACTTGATGGAAGATCTTCAACGCCTATTTCAAATAATGCTTTATTCAAGGTTGACAACCTCCGTGTTTAAACTTTTTAGATAAGAATTAGCACAACTTTTTGCCATATCTCTAATATCTAAAATATATTTTTGCCGTTCATTTACACCTATAGCATTTCTTGCATCTAACAAGTTAAAAACATGGGCACTTTTTATCATATAATCATAAGCTGGTAAATAGAAATTATTATTTATTAGATTTATAAATTCTTTTTTGTAAAGAGTATATAGGGTTTTAAGCATTTCAGTATCGGCTATTTCAAAATTATAGTGAGAAAATTGCCTTTCGTTTTCTTTATATAGTTCTTTATATTTAACATTAGCACTCCATTTGGTCTCATAAACATTATCTATCCCTTGTAAATACATTGCTATTCTTTCTACACCATACGTTATTTCTACAGGTATATATCTTAAAGGGATTCCTCCCATTTGTTGAAAATAAGTAAATTGGGTTATCTCCATTCCATCAAGCCATACTTCCCATCCTACCCCCCATGCCCCTAAAGTTGGTGATTCCCAGTTATCTTCTACAAATCGAATATCATGTTCTTTAGGATCGATTCCCAAAATTTTTAAAGAATCAAGATAAATACTTTGTATTTCTTCTGGTGAAGGTTTTAAGATAACTTGATATTGATAGAATCTCTGCATTCTATTTGGATTTTCTCCATATCTTCCATCTGTTGGCCTTCTACATGGTTGAGCATAGGCTGCACGCCATATGTTGTCCCCTAAAGATTTAAAAAAAGTAGAGGGGCTGTACGTTCCCGCCCCCATCTCTAAATCATAAGGTTGATCTATTATACACTCTAATTCTGACCAGTACTTTTCTAAAGTCATGATTACATCTTGAATAAACAATTTTGTTACGCCTCCATTATTCTACAGATATTAAAAGCGGATAATGTTTTTGACCACCTTCATGAATTTCCATTTCAATGTTAGGGTATTTTTTTGTTAAATTCTTAACTATTTCGTCTATTTTTTCCTTCTTGGCACCTTCACCATATATGATGGTTACAATTTGATATCCTTTCTTTATCAGTTCTTCAAGTATTTTCTCAGTTTCTTTATATACATATCTGCTGTGAGCTTTTAAATCTCTACCAACAAATATCAAATATTCACCTTTTTTAATCTTTTCTCCATCTATTTGAGAATCACGTATGGCATAAGTAACGTTTATTGGAACTATAGATTGAACGTAACTCATCATAGATTCTTTTAACTCTTCTTCTTCAAGATTATCATCAAATCCTAACATTGCACTTATACCTTCTTGAACGTGCTTGGTAGGAATTACTACAACTTTCTTATCTGTAAGTTCAGATACTTTCTCTGCAGTCATAATAATATTAGGATTATTTGGTAGTATTAGAACTTTTTTATGGGGGAGTTTATTTACAGCTTCAGCTAAATCTTTAACGCTTGGATTTACGGTTTGACCTCCCGTAACTACTTCGTTCACACCCAAACTTTTAAAGATCTGAGTTATACCTTTTCCTGGTGATACAGCTACTACTCCCCAATTTTTATTGTTAGAATTCATATATTCACCAACCAATGCATGTTCTATTTTTTCCGAAGCTCCCCTTAACTCTTTTTGCTCTTCTAAAACATGCTTGCGCTGGCTTTTCATGTTATCTACTTTAACTTTCATTAATTCACCATATTCAAGAACCTTTTCAAAGACGGTACCTGGATGGTTAGTATGTATATGAAACTTCAAAACCTCATCTTGATTGACTAATACTATTGAATCACCTATACTTTCAAGAAATGCTCTGATGCTTTCTAAATCACTTTTTTTTATTGGAATTTTATTGAATTGTACTATTCCTTCAGTACAATATTGGAACGTCAATTCTTCATAGGCTATTTGAGCTATTTGTTCAGGAGTTGCCTCTCCTAATACTTCCAAATCAACCTCTACATCTCCGTGTATTGCGTCCCTCATGCCTTTAAAAATATAAGCCAGACCCTTAGCACCCGCATCTACCACATTGGCATCTCTTAATTTTTTTAAGTATTTAGGAGTTTCTTTTACAATCTCAAAAGAATAATCTACAATTGCATCAAACAATTTTAGAAAATCTTCTTCACCGGTCATCGTCTCTTGCAATTTCTCTGAAAGCCTTCTAATTAACGTTAACATTGTTCCTTCAACCGGTTTCATAACTGCTTTATAAGCTCGGTCTTTAGCATTGTTTAGAGCTTTTATAAAATCCTGTGTTGTAATTCTCTTCTTTTTTTCTAATACTTCGGTAATTCCTCTAAAGATCTGAGAAATTATAACACCAGAATTACCTCTAGCACCTAAAAGTAATCCTTTTCTAAGTGCTTCCATCATTTCCTTCATATCGTTCTTGTTTTCAACGGCATCCATCCATTTGCAAGCTTCAAGCATGCCTGCTAACATATTATTTCCTGTGTCTCCATCAGGCACTGGAAAAACGTTCAACACATTAATTTCATCTTTATGCCTTGCTAATTCTTCTGTACCTTTTTTTATAGCAAGGTATATATCTTTAGCATATAAATATTTTTTCATTTCTATACACCTTTTAGCATTTTAAGCCCGAGACGTTCACGTTCACCTTTAAATTCTCGAAATTTAACATAGACTTGACTCTGTGATGAACGTTTTCCTGAATGTTTTCGGCGACTTTTTTTATAGGTAAACCATATTCAAGAATCAAATATAAATCAATAATTAAGTGCTCTTCATCTTCAGAAACATTTATGCCTTTATCTTCGCTTTTTCCTAGTATCTTATCGAAAAAACCAGATTTTCCATACATTTCTACTGCACCATAAGATTCAATAACTGCTTTATAAACTAAATCTCTTATAACATCATTTTTGATATCAATAGTTCCATATTCTGTTTCTATCAACATAAAATTCACCTCCGTAGTTTTTGGCTTTATGTAAGTTCACTCAAAACACCAGATAGATAACCTACGACTGCGTGGTAATCTCCACTTTTTTCTCCACTAGTAGTATGTTCAATTATCTCAACTTTTTTGAAACCGATGCTTATCGCAGTTGCAACAGCTCCATATCCACACATTGATATATTATACTGCCTTATGGCATTATACATCGTGTCTAAATCTAGTTTTTTAATAGCTTCTATTATTTTTCCATCTTTTTCTATTGTTTTTTCATGATTTTCATAATGGTTCATATCAGTAGATGCTACTATTAAATCTCCATCTTGTATTATTTCTTTTAAGATACCGCCCAGTTTTCTAGCAGTACTAAGACTTTGATCCATCAAACATATTGGAATTATTTGAAAATCATTATTTAAAATATATTGAAGGAAAGGTAATTGTACTTCTAATGAATGTTCCCTTAAATGAGCAGACTCATCATTAGGTTGTTTTATTCTTGATATTATATGTTTCGTTGCCTCACTATCCACATCTACCGAACCTAATGGCGTTTTCCAACTTCCCTTCTCATAGACAGATACAGATGAACCTAATCCAGTATGGTTAGGACCTATTAAGAAAGCCCTATTTGCCTTACCTTCTTGAAATACTTTTTTATAAGCTTTAGCAGCTGTTTCCCCTGAATAAATATAACCTGCGTGGGGAACTATCACCGCAGTAGGGGGCATTAATTTACTTAGATTAGGAACGTATTCTTTTCCAAAAAAACTTTCTAGCATACTTTTTAATCGTTTCGGATTTGAAGGATAAAATGTTCCTGAAACTATTGGTTCTCTAACCATTTGTTAGCCTCCAAAAACTTATTTCACTTAAATTTAAAAATGATCTCCCAAATCTGGTCGATTTAACGCTTCTGCTCTGATTATGATTACTAAATCGTATAAACTCTCTGTCGTTTCATAAGTAGAAAAAATTTTTCCTAGAATTGGAATGTCTTTAATAATAGGAATACCTTTTTCCTTCTCTATTGAACTGATAAAGTTTAATCCTCCTATTTTTATAAATCCACCACTTGGAATTATAAAGTTGCTCTTTATACTTCTCTCATCAATTATGTTTTTTTGCTCATTTTTTAGCTCACTTATACTTATTTCTAAATGAGTATCTACCAATTTTGTAATGTTATCATAGATTCCTTGTACATCCATTTTAAAACCTGATTCTATTTTAGAATATATCTTACCTTCATCGTCAAATACCGGAACAGATAAAACAGATCTTATCGTTGCAGTATTACCCTCGTTTACATATATAACAGGCTTAGAAACCAAAAATGCCTTATCTTTGTTATTATTAATTATACCATTTATTCCAACGTTTTGCTTACTAAGAAGATAAAGTTCTTCTATGGACAATTTTTCAATATTTTGTCCAGAAAAAACAAATACCTCAAATTTTAACAATTTACCATTCTCAAAAAATCTTATAGTATTTTCATTTACATAATGATAATTAATACCTTGAGATATCAAATAAGACATTAATGTCGACATTGTCAAATCAAAGTTGTTTACTATAATCTTCCTGTTTTCATTAAAATCATATATTATGTTTATTTTTTCAATTTTAGCAACGTATGCTAGTAAATCTTTTAAATAAATTTCCCCATATAATTCTTCAATATTTAAAACATTTTTAATGTCCTTTATTAAATCACTCTTTTCTTCTTCATATTCTAAAATGTATATTATTTTGTCATCAAAATTCCCTATTTTTGAATATTTTATTTTTTCTTCTAGTAGTATTCTATCAAAAATTGGGGTATTTTTAACATTTATAACAGCAAGCTCCTTTTTGATGGTAGTTATAACAATTTGGTTTTCATTTTCTTCTTGAGAAATCTGTGAATTAATTATATTATTTATATCTTCGGCAATATTTAAAGATACTTCATCTCCCAACAAAAAATATCTGTTTTTATCCAAGGGATATACCTTTACATCTGTTATTTGATCCAAAAAAGAAAGGTCATAGTTTGAATTTAACAAACGATACTTTTCAATAACTTCATTTTCATTTGCTGACTTCTTATCATCTTTTAAAGGTATCTGATTTAACAAGTTTATCACTTGAGTAATCTTTTCACTTTCTTCTACATCCGCAAGAATAGCATAGTACTTTTCTTCAAACATCACCACTTTACAATCAAAAAGTTGTTTCAGCAACGTTAAATCGTGATTAGATTCAAAAAAGAATAATTCAGTGTTTTTTCTATCTTCTTTGTTATCTTCTTCTATATGAATATTGAACTCCTTTGAAAATATTAGTTCATCTGTTTTTTCTGGATTGTTTAAATAACTTTCTATATAAATAGGTAATTCATTCTCAAATATTTTAGAATTATCTCCAATAAAAACCGTCTTTTCATCATAAAATATGGTAGATAATGAATAAATTTCTTCTAATATCCTTAAAAAATATTCTAATTGTAATTGAGTAGCGTTAACAGAAAAGTCAACTTCAGGAATATCGCTCGTTTTTATCCAATCCCAACCTGCATAATCGAAAATTAGTCCTATAGCATCTGTTAACCTTATTTTTTTAAAATTCATTTTTTGAAACGTATATGGTTCATATCCATAGAAAAAAATTGTATTATCTTTAATATCTATATGTGCAATAGGATACAATAGTTTTATTACCATTATATTTTTAGATGTTTCAATCTCTTTAACAGGACCTTTTGCAATTTGATAACTACCTTCTTTAAAAATATCTTCTTCAAATATAAACTTATATATTGTTTTTGAGTCATTATATGTATATTTGAATTTTATATCTGTTTCTAAGAACACTATATTGGCATTTTTTTGAGTATCATAATCAAGATATATACTAAAAACGCAAGAAGATAAAAATACAAAAATGATTGTCAAAAAGGTCTCCTTTTTTGTTCTCATTTGTATTGTCCCCCTTGTATATATTTTAAAAAAGTACTTGAAATTCATTTTGATTAGTCAATATCAATATTCCGTCGTCAAATATCTCTAAAATTAAATCTTCACCAAGTTTTTCTTTTGGAGAAAGTTTCATTAAAGAATCAAAAAAGTAGATAAAACCATTATATTCTCCATTCATATCTTTATATACCCCTGAAAATTCTACGCCTGGTTTCTCATATTTTGTAAAAAACTCTTTGTTATTCCATAATTCGTTAAATTCTATTGCTAAAGTAGACAGGGGATCAAAATTATGAGAAGATTGAATATTGTCAGGTTTTAAATTTGAAGTTTTTTTGTTTATTCCTACATAATTGAATATTGGAGGGGAGAAAACCACAGAAAGATTAAAAGTGTTACTTAATTCTAAAAAAAGGTCGTCTTGCCTTTTTAAAGTTAAATGTTCTATTAACAACTGTGATTCAAAAACATCTTGCAAATCTTCTTCTAACTTATATGTTGAATTATAAACTGCTTCTATGTCTTCACTAATATAAATCTCAAAAATATTGTTTTGAGATTCTTTTAATTTATAATTTTTAACAAAAATAAGGGTTATTAATATCAAGATAAATATTATTAGATAATGTTTTATTGTTGTCCTCCTTCAGTTTACTGATTTATCCTCGCTTTAGAAATTACAAAATAATTCATTTTTAAACTTTTCGGTACTTGCACCGAGGAATGGGGAGGGCCACACCCTAATCCCATTATAAGTTAAAAATTCCATTTTTAGAAAATCTTCATTCCTAAAGTATCTATTTACTGGCTTATTTCTAGAACCACATAGTATTTATCATTTATCTTTAATTTACTTATTTCTATAATTTCATATTTCGAAACAATTTTTGTAGAAGGTTCAAGAAAAGAAGAAACTTTTGCTTTTATACCACCGGAATAAGAATAATCAAATTCTATAAGGTAGAGGTCATTTTCAATTAGAAATTCAAAAAATTCTTTAAACTCTTCTCTCTGTTGATTTACACGCTTGATGTATTGATTATACTGGGCTTCATATTTTTTTTGCTGAACCTGAAAATCATTGATGACGATATATTTTCCGTATATTTCAAAAATTAATAATATTGATATACATAATATCATTAGAACAAATACATATTTCAACCACTTTCTTAAACTAGATTCTATAAAGAACATTTTTTGAATCCTCCAAAGAATCTATTGCCAAAGATTTTAATTCTTCATCATTTATAATAATGTTAGGTTTTTCTTTTACAATAATCCCTGAAAACCCATATTCGTGATTTCGAATAAACTCATAATTATAAAAACTAGTTTTAATAATATATTTTCCTTGATCTAAACTCAAAACTTTTCTTAAAATCAGTGCTTGTACAGGAAAAAAAGTATCTATAAAACATGAATATTTGTACTTTTTATAATCTTTCATTGACAATACATAATAGTAAATTATGTCAGATACAAATATTTTTTTGTAATAGATTAACTTATTAGATATTTCATTAAAGTATGTCTTTCTAAATTGAAATTCGTTTTGAAATGGTTTTATGAAAGAATCTATATGGTCTATAACTACTTTTTTTCTTTTATAATTAAACTTTATCATCGTATTTTCTCTAAAAATACTTATGGTATTGTAAGTGCCCCTGTTACGGGCACAACATTAAATATAGTCTTACCTTCACTATTTACTATTCTTCCGCCTCTACCAACTATTTTTCCAGAACTCCAAAACAGGTTTTCATTTGAATTTGATTCAATTCTATATCTTATATCATTTGTAATAAACTTAACCTTTCCTTGAATTATATGACTAGAAAAGATTCCGTTGAGATTATTTGCACCATAGTGTACTGATGCACTTCTTGTTTTATACACTACTTCTGAAGCTATAAATCTTTCTGTAAGGATGCTAAACATCTCTTGTATAGGAAATATTACAAAATATCCAACTATTCCAAAAAAAATTATCTCAATCAGCAGATACACTATAACCTCCATAATCAAAAATCCTGCATTTGAAGTATTATTTTCTCTATATTTCAAAACCCATCCCTCCTATATATACGTTGGAGTATATTTCATATGCTAAACTAACAACAATTAATGATAAAAAAACTATTAACATCGGCTCTAACATCTTCAATAATTTTTCTGATGCCCTTTTAAAAGAAGAGTAATAATACCTTTCTAAAAAATCAAATACTTCCTTGTAGTCGCCTTTCCACTTGGAAATACTCATAGTTAAAGAGAACTCTTTAACATCATTAACTTTTGAAAATACTTCATTTATATCTTGGCCACTTTCTAAATAAATTGATGCGGATAAAAACTTGGATAATATATACTGAGATTGAGTGTTGGATAAAACTACTTCAAGCGAATCATAGAGGGTTAGACCACTTTTTATCAAGAGATTAATTTCTCTAGTAAATGTGTAAAGTATATAATTTTTATAAAATGTTTTTAATATTGGAATTTTTGTCCATATTACGTCGTTTTTTTTCCCAATGATTAAAATTATCAACGTAAATGAAAAAGTTATCAACAAAAATGTCAATAAATATGTTGACAACTTTAAATTAATTTCATAACCTAATAATGATGAAAATTCTGGAATGATAAAAAACTTTAAAAGAATTAATATCACCACAATCGAAGAAAAAACTAAAAAAGGATAAATTGTTGATTTTTCTACACTTTCTCTAGAAAGTATCATATTATCATAATAATCTTTTAGGTTTGCCAAATTTTTCCTTAAAGAATATGTTGTTTTAGATATATTCATTACGTACTTAAAATACTCGTCCAATTCATAAAAATCAAAGGAGGTTTCATAATCCAATCCTTTTCTCACCATAAAATAACTTTTGAACAACACACCTCTTATGAACTTATCAACCTGATCGTTGAAAACTAAGAAGCTCAATCCTTCAAATAACGTTAAACCCGAATTTACAAGCAAATATAAGTTTTCAACTATTATTTTCATTTTATCAACATTAATTTTTTTTGTGGAAAAATAAAAGTTATCAACACGAATGTTGATAACTTTTAATTCAAGATTACTGAAAAGTTCGTATACCTCTTCTTCTTTATTTAGCAGCAAATAACAGACATATTGTTTATCCAAAAACTTGTCTATGAGCTCTACTTTAAAGAGTTTTTTCATTTTTTTCCTCAAATTTAAATATTTTTACGTTATTATTTTTTTTAAGTATGTCTAAACATATTTCATAAAAATATTTACTTCTCATGACTTGTATCGTCTTGTATGTTCTTTGAATTGTTGAATGCTTATAATAATTATAACCTAGATCATAAATATGTATGTCTTCATTCTTCAATTTCAATAGAGAGTAACACGGTGTTCTTGATAAAGATGCAGTGTTATATAGCCAATCTTTTGGAGGCCTTATGCCTGGAATAAGCGTAGAATAAAATAAAGCATCTTTTAAATTTTCTATCGTTTTTAATTTGATCTCCTCAGTCTTTAAATCTATAAGCTCTATTTCTAGATTAAAATTGATCTTTACTGTATCTTTGATCTCGTAATCAAAATTGCCTAAACCCTTTGAAAGGTAGAGACAATTTCTAATATTTCCAATAAAAAAATAATCTTTATCTATTTTATTTAAGAATGGCTCTATTATATTAAGTGATTCCTTTAAAAGCATAATTTTTCCTAGTTTATAACAACTCAGACAAAATCCAGTTAGTCCATTTGTAATAACTTTATCATACTTTGATAAATCTAGTTCTCTAAGATTCATTGCGGCTTTGACTCCATTCCATCCAAAACCACCACTAACTAATATCATCTTAGCTTCTCCAATATTTCGTCTTTTTTATCTATTACTGCTTTTCTTCCTGTTTCTATAAGTTCTTGAGTCTGCGTAAAATCTAATGTTTTATATTTTTCAGTAGGTAATTCAATAATAATATTTGCATCGCTTTCTGTAATAGTTTGTAATATATTCTCTCTTATTCCATCTATTCTATCAAATGCGTCTGCTGAATTCTTTACTTCACTATAATCTCGCTTTTTTGAAAGCAATTTTAGTCCAACGATTTCGTCAGCCCCTAATCTCTTAGTTGTTCTTATTGGAAGAATTTCCAAGGTTCCACCATCTGTATATTTTTTCCCGTCTATCTTAACAGGCTTGAATACACCAGGCATTGCCATACTTGCTTTCACGGCAGGTAAAATATCTCCTTGTGTAAATACTGTTAATTCACCGTTTTCAATATTCACAGCGGTACATGCAAATTGTATAGGTAAGTCTTCAAATCTCAAGTTTTTTAGAATTTTGTTTAAAACCCAAAAATAAAGAAAGGATGGTAAACTAGCTGGCAACATGCTAGATCCTAAGCACTTAATAAAAGGTTTAATCTCTTTTGACGACGGGGCTTTCTTAATCAGCGGTGTATTTTGCAAATTTAATGCATATTCATACAATAAATCTACGTTTCCTAACGCTGCATACCCTACCCCTACTAATGCGCCAATACTAGTTCCTACCACCATATCAAACTTTATTCCCATTCTGTCTAATTCCAATAAAGCGCCCACATGTGCAGCGCCTTTTGCTCCGCCGCCTGATAAAGCTAGTGCACGCAAAAAATCAGTCCTCCAGAAAATTTGAAATGTTTTTAACTACCTCTTCAAGCTTTTTTACTTCTTTACCCCCTGCTTGAGCGAAGATAGGACTTCCTCCACCTCCACCCCCAAGATAAGAAGCAATCTTTTTAGCAATATGTCCTGCGTTAAATTTGTTAATCAGCTCTTTTGAAACTTTAACTATGATACTGACATTGCTTTCATTATTTTTATTAAATAAGATAACAACACCTTTACCTAGCTTTTGTGATAAAACATCCGCTGTATTTGCGTGTACGTCTTTGTCAACG
Source organism: Defluviitoga tunisiensis (assembly GCF_000953715.1). Lineage (NCBI taxonomy): Bacteria > Thermotogati > Thermotogota > Thermotogae > Petrotogales > Petrotogaceae > Defluviitoga > Defluviitoga tunisiensis. Next base: position 698,903 of record NZ_LN824141.1, on the reverse strand, counting down.
TTTTCTAAAATAGCAACTATAACTTTTTCACCTTTCACTAATATAGGATTTTCTAGGAATCTTTCGATTTCCTTTGATGCAAGTTGAGATTGTAATTTCTTGATTTCTTTCTCTTGTTCTTTTATTATTTTCATAAATTCATCTATTTTACTCTCAATGTTATCCCTTGACACCTCTAATTTAGTTGCAATACTATTTACTATTTTCTCTAAATGATTCACATATTTAAGACTTTCTATGCCAGTAATAGCTTCTATCCTTCTTACACCAGATGAAATTGAAAATTCGGAAATAATTTTTAACATACCTATTTCACCGGTATTAGATACATGGGTGCCACCGCAAAATTCTCTCGAAAATTCATTTATTTCAATGATTCTAACAGTGTCGCCATATTTTTCTTCAAAAAGTGCAAGTGCATCTAGATTTTTTGCCTCATCTAAACTTTTTATATAAGTAATTACTGGTAAAGCTTTTTGAATTTGTTCGTTGACAAGACACTCGATTTCTACGATTTCATCTTCTCTTAATGATTCAAAATGAGTGAAATCAAATCTCAGCCTTTCAGGTCCTACATACGAACCTGCTTGTTTAACATGATTACCAATTACTTTTCTTAATGCAGCATGAATAAGATGTGTGGCAGTATGATTTTTTTCAATTGCTTTTCTTCGGGATTCATCAACTTTAAGTGTTACTTCATCCCCAACTTTTATATTCCCTCTTTTTATTTTTACGAAGTGAGAGATGACTTTTTCACTGACGAACTGAACATCTACTACTTCACTTTCAAATAGGTTTGAAAAAATTATTCCTTTATCTGCAACCTGTCCTCCCTTTTCAGCATAAAAAGGGGTTTTTAAGAAGAATAATTCGACTTCTTCACCTTCTTTGGCTTCTGTAACTAAATTATTATCTCTAACAATCAGTTTTACTTCCTGAACAGATTCGAGCATTTCATAACCTATAAACTCAGTTTGATTTATTCTTTTGATAACCTCTTTGTAAATTGATTTGGTTTTATCGTATTCAACCGACCCTGAAGCATATCTTGCCATTTCTCTTTGAGTATCCATTAATTGATTAAATTCATCTTCATCAACCATTATTCCTTTTTCTTCTAAAATCTCTTTAGTAATATCTAAAGGAAAACCATAGGTATCATATAGTTCAAATGCAATAGAACCAGGAAGAACCTTTGTATTATCTAATGTTTCAATTATTTTATTTAACCTTTCTACACCTTTTTCTAAGGTTTCAAAAAATTTTTCTTCTTCTATATAAGTGATTTTTTTAATTAACTCTTGCTTTTCGATCAGCTCTGGATATGTTTTTCCCATTTTTTCTATGACAGCTTCTAAAATATTTCTCATGAATGGTCCTTCGGCATTTAATAAAGCTCCGTGCCTCACAGCCCTCCTAATCAACCTTCTAAGTACGTATCCCCTTCCTTCATTAGAGGGAAGAATGCCTTCTGAGATTAAAAAGGATATTGCTCTAGCGTGATCAGCTATAACTTTTATTGATACATCAGTTTCTTTGTCTTGTCCAAATTTCACATTGAACGTCTTTTCAATCTCTTCAATAATTTCTTTAAACAAATCTGATTTAAAATTATCATATTTTCCTTGAACGACAGCACAAATTCTTTCAAATCCCGCACCAGTATCAATATTCTTTCTTGGTAAAGGAGATAAATTTCCTTCTTCATCCGCATAGAACTCGGTAAATACAATATTCCAAATTTCTACAAACCTTCCACAATCACATGCAGGTGTACAATTGTCAGGATCAGGACAATTTTCAACGTGTCCAGTATCATAATAAATTTCTGAACACGGACCACAAGGTCCTGTAGGTCCTGCAGGACCCCACCAATTATCGTCTTTCCCAAATCTTAATATTTTATTCTCTGGTATGTTTATTTTATTTTTCCATATGTTAAAAGCATCATCATCAGTTTCATAAACTGATACCCATAATTTTTCAGAATTCATATTTAATTCTTTTGTCAAGAATTCCCATGCCCATTCTATTGCTTCTTCTTTAAAATAATCGCCAAATGAAAAATTCCCTAACATTTCAAAAAAAGTATGATGTCTAGGTGTACGTCCCACATTTTCTATATCATTAGTTCTAATACATTTTTGACATGTAGTTACTCTAGTATAGGTAGGTTCAACTTTACCCCAAAATATTGGCTTAAATGGGACCATCCCAGCAACTGTAAATAGTAACTGTGGATCATTTGGTATTAATGAAGCACTTGGCAATCTTTTATGACCTTTAGATTCAAAAAACGACAAGAATTTTTCTCTTATTTCGTCCGAATTCAAATAGTTCATCTAAACAATTCCTCCTGTTTTTACCAGTTTTGTTTTTTGAAAATTTGTGTAATTACATTTTTCCCTAACTATTCTCATCTATATATTTTCCCATATCTCAAAATACCTCAAGCGCTAATATGTAACAAGTAAATAGGGGAAAGAACCCTCTGAATAAGAGATATCTTTATCGATTTTATATAAATCTTTTCCAGATAGATCTTCACCTGTATATTCTATTTTAATTTCTCTTGATCCACCTGCGGATATTTGTATATTCTCAGGAGTTGTACTTAAATAGTTTTCATTAACTAATGTTTCAATGTTCAAATCTTTTAAGTTGCTATTAAAAAGTGAATAATTTAATACAGCAACTTCTACATTTCTCATATCTGTTATTACTTTTGTAGCTTCGGCTTGAGTGATAATCCCTTTAATTGAGGGAACGGCAATACTAGCAATGATAGCAATAACACCTAACACAACCAGTACCTCAATTAGTGTAAATCCTTCTTTAAATTTCTGCTTAATCATTTTTAACCCATCCTTATGTTTATTTAAACCCCTATTATAGCCAAAAGCAGATACCACATAGGCGTGGCTATCAATAAGCCATCTATCCTATCAAGCATTCCTCCATGTCCGGGAAGAATCTTACTTGAATCCTTAACATTATAATATCGTTTAATAACAGATTCCATAAGATCTCCAATAGTGTCAAAAATTCCAACCATTAAGGCGAATATAAAAAAATGCAAGATATCCATTTTCGGCATTACAGAAAATAATAATCCAATAAAATCAAAAATAAACAAATACACAAAAGTAAATGCAATTCCTCCAATTAATCCCTCCCAACTTTTTTTAGGAGAGAAATGTGGAGAAAGTTTATGTTTACCAAACTTCGAACCTATAAAAAAAGCGCCTGCGTCATAAGCCCAAACAGATGTAAGAGCCATGATCGCTAAACCAGATCCATAATTCATTTGAATTAAATAAAAATGAGAAAGAAAGAAAGAAACATATAATAAGCTCAAAGCAGATGATTCAATTAATCTTTTTGTATATTTTATTTCTTTCACATTTATCAATATCAAAATAATACAGATTACAAAACCTAAAAAGAAAGTACCTTCAGCTTCAAAAGGTAAAATCCCTCTAGATTCAGCTTCAAGAGCAAAACCATATACTAAAGTTGAGGCTCCTACGATAAAAGTTATAAGAAATTTAATTAAAGGATTTTTTAAATCACTTGTAAACATTTCTATCAATTCAAAAGATGAAATCATAACAATAGCAGTGACTAATCCAAGGAGAGTAGGATAGGTTAAAAAAGAAAAAACAACAATTGGACCTAATATCACACCTGATATTGTTCTCTTTGCGAGCTCTTTTTTATTCAAAGACGTCACTCCACTTGATTTATATTAGCTTGGATAGGTATTGCTCCAAATTTTCTTTCTCTTTTGGAATAATCTAAAAGTGCCTTAATATATTCTTCACGAGAAAAATCTGGCCACAATACATCAGTAAAATAAAGTTCTGCATAAGCCGACTGCCAAAGAAGAAAATTACTAAGTCTTTTTTCACCAGCTGTTCTTATAATTAAATCAGGATATGGAACATTAGAAAGATACAGATTTTCGTTAATGTCTTCTATACTCACTTGTTCTTTAGATTGATTTAAAATTTTGTTGACTGCATCAACAATTTCTTGTCTACCACTGTAATTTAGTGCAAGAATGACAGTTAAATCTTTATTTTGACTACTCATTTCTCTTATTTCAATACAAGATTTAAACACTTCATCTGGTAACTTGTCAATTCTACCAATAAATTCAATCTTCACCCCATTATCGATTATCTTTTTAAAGTTTACTTGAAAATAACCTACAAAAAGCTCAAACAAAAAATCTATTTCTTCTTTTGGCCTTTTCCAATTTTCTTCCGAAAAAGTGTATAGAGTGAGATACTTTACATTAAACTCTTTAGTCCATTCTATCACTTTTTCTGCCACAACCGCCCCTTGCTCATGACCATACGATCTATCTTTATTATTTTTTGTAGCCCATCTACCATTTCCGTCCATTATAATTCCAATATGGGTAGGTAAATTAATACCATCTGGAATTTCGTTAGAGATCTCCATTTAATTTTCCATAATCTCCTTTTCTTTTCTTTCATAAATTTTTTCGACTTCTTCTTCCATACTCTTTAAGACTTCTTGAATTTCTTCTTCAATCTTTTTAGCTTCATCTTCACTCAATTTGGAATTATTTTTGTCATCTTTTACCTTTTTTATATCTTCTCTTCTGATATTTCTTAATGCAACTTTTGTTTCTTCTAACATCTCTTTAGTAAGTTTTACTAATTTCTTTCTATCCTCTACAGTAGGGGTTGGAAACTTTACTCTAATCACATTCCCATCGTTTATTGCATTGAAGCCAAAGTTTGAGGAGTTTATTGCTTTTTCTATAGCTTCAAGCATCTTTCTATCCCATGGACTAATTATGACAGTTCTATCTTCACCTATACTCATGTTGGCAATTTGATTAATTGGGGTAGGCGTTCCATAGTAGTTTACTTTAATATCTTCAAAAAAAGCCGTTGATGGTCTACCGGTTCTTACTTTTTTTAACTCTTCTTCAAAATGTTCTACTACTTTCGCCATCTTTTCTTCTGTTTGCTTAGCATAAACGCTTTTCCTTGCCATTATTTCACCTCCACTTGTTCAAGATATAAAAAAGTCTTTAGCAAAATTAATCAAATAGAGTGTAGTATAATTAATTTATGTACTTTTATATCAGAATCAAAATTTATTATATCACATTGCATTAATTTTTTTATCCCAATTTGAAGGAGGTAGTACAATTTATGAAAAAAAGTTATTTTATCTTTTTCTTTTTCTTTTTATTTTTATTTCTTTCTATAACATTATTTTCTGTTAACCCTAATATTTCACAAAATAATTCATGTACTTTGCACAACGATTACTTAAAGGTAGAACTTTTTACTGACGGAGAAAACGTTGGATTCATAAAATCTGTCAAATTAGCTAATTTTGATCAGTCACTCATTTCAAACCACAAATTTTTAATCTCTGGGAGTAGTTTAATAAGTGAAATACAAGAGACTTCAGACAATTCAATTAGCTTTATATCTTATGGACATGAACTTGAAGTTCTTACTAAATACACTTTAGAAAACAATAATATATTTATTTCTACGACTATAATAAATTTGTCAAATAAAACAAAAAAATCTCAGTTAGTTGAAATAATTGATTATTCAGATACATTCCCATTTTTTAGTAATACAAAATTAATGAATAATCATGTTTTTTTGCTGCAACAGGATTATGGAGGTTTTGGATATTTACCTCTTGATAAACCTTCTTTTGATAGAATCATTCCTGGAAATAATATGATCAGTAATATATCAATACTTACATTGAATTCTAATGAAAAAGTTACATTTAACAGGGTCATTAAGGTAGAAAAAAGTATTGCAGATATTGAAAAAGAGTATTATGAAATGCATGGTATAGCTTTTCAGACCTTTGGTAAAAAAATCCAGCTAAATAATGGAAAATCTTCTCAAGGGATAAGAGTGGTGCTCGAAGATAAGTTAAAAAAAATTAGATCTGTTCAAATAGTCGATGAAAATGAAATGGCTTTATTTTTTATTCCATCAAATGACGATTACCAAATCAAAGTTGATTTTGGAAATTTGAAAACTGAATCGATGAGTTTATTAAACAGTGATTATATTATATTAGATGTTCCTGAAAATTACTTTTTCTATCAACCACTTTTAACTAATAAATCAGAAAATGGCATAACAGTTAATTTCAGAACATTTATTCCTGCTAGAGCGGAAATTGAAGTATATCTTGAAAACAATCCTAATGATATTTTACAGACCTACGATTTAATTCCTATGGAATATCATCATGTTTCTCTTCAAGGATTAAAACCTGGTGGGATATATAATTATACTATAAGAGTTGACGATACTTATAGTAACTCTTTAGAATCTGAGACAAAAAGCTTTCAAATAAAGCCTTATGATGAAGAAATTAAAAGTTTTAACTTTTTAGTTTACGGTGATACTCAAATATATGATTATTTACACAGCTATGTAGTTAATAGAATAATTAATGATAATTCAGATATATTAAACTTTGCTTTTGTTGTTAAACCTGGTGATCATACAGAAGAGGGAAGCTCTGAAAAGAGTTGGTCAAATTTTTTTGAATCAGCTTATCCAATAGGTTCTCAAGTTCCTTATTACACAGCTTTAGGTAACCATGAGCGAAACAATGAACTTTATTATAGAGCTTTTGAGTTACCTCGTGGAGGCGGTGATTATTCAAAAAGATGGTATTCCTTTAATTATGGAAACTCTCACTTTATCATTTTGGACTCAAATATCCTTGAAAATACTTCTTTATTTCAAGAACAAGTTAAGTGGCTTGAAAACGACTTAAAAAATAACCAAGATAGTGCCTTCATTTTTGTTGCTTTTCATCATCCTTTTTGGACTACAGCAACCGAATATGGACCTATGGATGAAAATTCTCCGGACGGTCATTATAATACCAAATACTGGTTACCCTTATTCAAAGAATATGGAGTAGATGTAGTTATAAATGGTCATATTCACGCCTATGAACGTTACTATAAGGATGGCATAATGTTTATAACAACAGGTGGTGGTGGAGCCAAACTTAACACAGATCACAGTGCGGAACCTTTAGCCTGGCATATTAAACATGTACTAGGTAAATTGCACTATATCAATTTTGAAGTTACTGAAGATTCTGTAAAAGCAACTGTTATTGCTGTGGCTGAAATTATAAATCCTCTTTTTCCAAATGAATATAATGAGATAAACGAGATAATAGATGAGTTTTACATACATTAATAATAAAGGGAAGATTGATATCAATCTTCCCTTATAGATTATCTTATGCCTTAAAAATTGACAGAGTATAACTATACTAAACCTGAAAAACCCATAAACGCCATAGATAACAACCCCACAGTTACCAATGCTAGAGCTGTTCCTTCGAATGCTTTTGGAACATCATTTAATTGCATTTTCTCTCTAATAGCTGAAAATATTATCAATGCAAGTGCAAATCCACATCCTGAACCAAATGAATTGATTACAGCCTCTATAAAATTATAATTTTCTCTTATATTTAATAATGACATACCTAATATAGCACAATTTGTAGTTATTAAAGGAAGATATATCCCTAATGCATCGTAAAGAGAGGGACTTGTTTTTTTCAAGAAAAGCTCAACAAATTGCACTAACACAGCAATTATAAGAATAAAAGATATAGTTTGTAAAAATTCTAGTCCTAAAATTACTAATAATTCGTTTAAAAACCATGTTATGGCTCCTGATATAGTAATAACAAAAATAACAGCAAGTCCCATTCCTATAGCTGAATCTTTACTCTTTGACATCCCTAAAAAAGGACATTCTCCTAAAAATCTAGACAAGAGAACGTTGTTTATTAACGCTGCTGAAATAAAAAGTAAAACTAAATTCATTTGTTAGCACCTACCTTTTTCTGCTTGTTTTTCTTAGAATTACCTATTGAATTAAACATTGCAAGTAACAAACCTAAAGTCAGAAAAGCTCCAGGTGCTAAAACAAGTAAGGGAACCTTAAAAGAATTTCCAAAAATATTTATTCCTAATATACTTCCATTTCCTATTAACTCTCTCACTGTTCCTATTAAAAACAAAGAACCTGTAAAACCCAAACCATTACCAAGTGCATCAAATATTGAATCTATTACTCCGTTTTTTGAAGCGAAAGCTTCTGCTCTTCCCATAATAATACAATTAACAACTATAAGGGGTATGAAAATACCAAGAGATTCCCATAACTCGGGGAGAAAACCATGCATCAATAAATCTATAACAGTAACAAAAGAAGCTATAACCACTATATATATCGGAATTCTAACATTTTCAGGAACAATTTTTCTTATTAATGAAATAACTATGTTAGATAGTATCAAAGCAAATAATGTAGCTACTCCCATGCCTAAAGCATTTTTAGCACTTGTCGTTGTTGCTAGAGTAGGACATATTCCTAAAACTTGAACAAAAGTTGGGTTGTTTTTTATCAAGCCATTAGTAAAATTTTTAATATCAGCCATTTTATTCAATCACCCCTTCCTGTTTTAAAAATTCTACTGCAGCGTTTATTGAATCAGCTACTGATCTGGCAGTAATTGTAGCAGAGGTCATTACATCACTAGTTTTAACTACACCTTGTTTTTTGTAGTTTTCTATTTCTTCTGAAGATACTGTAACACCAGCATCTTTATCAACTTTCACACCAGAAGATAGACCAGAATAAGGTATTGAGTAAAATCTTTCTTTAACCTTATCTTCTGCAATCTTGGCTCCAAGGCCTGGCGTTTCACCAGAATAATCTAAAACCTCAATTTTGTTCAACCTTAGTTCGTTATTCTCCTTAACAAAGGATATTATACTTTTAACTTCCCCTCCGAAGCCTTTTCCTGCAATATTTAAAACGTATATCTCTCTGGCATCTTCTGTAAACTTATAACTAGGAGAATATACTTTTGCACCCTTTGAACTTGTATATAATACTCCATCCGAATTTTCCTTCCAAATGGCTGATTCTAAACTATCTAGATCTGTAGGTACGTCTGAAACAAGATATTCTCCAGTTTCACTATCGATAAGAATCTTATCAATTGCCTGTAAAATAACGTTCCAATCAATTTCTTCTTGAACATCACTTGGCTCTACAGAAACTTCCTTCAATTCAGCTTTAAGAACTCCTTCTTGATTTAAAAATTCTACAGCAGCGTTTATTGAATCAGCTACTGCTCTTGCTGTTATAGTAGCACCTGTCATAATATCACTTGTCTTTACAATTCCTTGTTCTTTGTAACTGTCTATCTCTTCTGTTGATATACTAGCTTTTGCATCTTTATCAACTCGGATTCCTGATATCAATCCTTCCTGTGGAATATTGTAAAATCTGCTTTTTACAGAATCTTGAGCAATTTTTGCACCAAGGCCTGGCGTTTCACCAGAATAATCTAATACTTCAATTTTGTTTAATTTAAGTTCATTATTTTCTTTTACTAAAGAAAGAATACTTTTAACTTCTCCACCAAAACCTAAACCAGAGACAGTTAAAACATATATCTCCTTGCTACCTTCTTTAAACATGTAGGACGGAGAATACACTTTAGCCCCTTTTGAACTTGTATACAGCACTCCATCTGGACTATCTTTCCAAACAGCTTCATCAAGGGACTTTTTATCTTTTGGAATACTTGAAATAATCAATGATCCAGATGTAGGATCCTTTAAAACTTCTTCTATAGCTTTTAATGTGTTTGATATATCTCCTTGCTCTAAATATGGACTTACAAAATTATAAACAATTGATACTAATAATCCGGAGGCCAACATAAATACTGCTAAGATAAGACCTGTTTTTAAGTGTTCTTTCAATTTTCAGCACCTCCTTTAGAAGTGCCATATATTCTAGGTTTGAGCCAATCATCTATCAATGGAACAAATGCATTCATTATTAAAATTGAGAAAGATACTCCTTCCGGATAACCACCAAATGACCTTATTAAAATGGTTAAAACACCTGCACCTACTCCAAATACAAATTCACCTTTTGGGGTCATAGGAGTAGTTACCATATCTGTAGCCATAAAAAGCGCTCCCAACATCAATCCACCTGTCAAGATATGAAATAATGGATTGCCAAACTTTATAGGATCTACAAAATAGAGAATGGAGCTAAATACTACAACGGTCCCAATATAAGATAATGGAATCATAACTTTAACTCTATTTCTCACAAGCAAATAAATGAACCCTATAATTAGAGCTAATGCACTTACTTCACCAATAGAACCAGGAATCTTTCCAACAAACATTTCCCAATAGCTATAATTGCTTAATACTTGGTCAATTCCTTGTTCCGATAACATAGATAAAGGTGAAGCAGCAGTCATTATACTTGGACTTTTATAATAAAAAGGTTGATACCAAGTAGTCATAGCAGTAGGAAAAGAAATCATTAAAAATACCCTTCCAACTAAAGCTGGATTGAAAAAATTCTGTCCCAATCCACCAAAAGCGTGCTTAGCTATTAATATAGACACAACTACCCCAATCATTATTTGCCACCAATTAACTCCTAATGAGAGATTCATTCCTAAAAGCAATCCCGTAACAGAGGCAGAAAAATCTGGTTTAAAATCCTTTTGTTTTTTCAAAAATTTTACGGTTACATATTCTAATACCTCTGCAAATACCATTGAAAAAAGCATAATAAAAAGAGCCCTTAAACCAAAAATCCATGTTGATACGATAACAGCAGGAGTTAAAGCTATTAACACATCTAACATTATTTTTTGGGTAGTATCATTTGTTCTAAAATGGGGAGCAGCTTCGGTACTAAGTCTCAAATCAACCCCTCCTTTTCTGAATTGCCTGAATTACTTTTTTGGTTGTCTGAAAAGTTCTAGATAAATCAATATTTGACGGACAAATGTATGAACACGCACCACATTCAATACAACTTAATATCCCATTTTCTTGAGCCAAATCGTTCTTTCTAGCATCGGCAAGTTTCTTGAGATAATAGGGTTGCAAACCCATGGGGCAAACCTCAACACAAGATGCACACCTTATACAAGGATAAGTTCTTCTTCTTAATATTTCTTCGTTTGTCAAGACTGTTATAGCATTGTTACCTTTAAATGTTGGTAAATCAATACTTGGGATCGGAATCCCCATCATAGGACCACCGTATAGAATTCTATCAATTTTTGCTTCAACAATACCAACAAAATTTAAAAGATCTGAAACTTTGGTTCCTATCCTAAACCAATAATTACCAGGATTTTTAACCCCTTTCCCCGTTATAGTGATTCCTCGTTCAACTAAAGGTTTCCCATTTATTACTGCATCATATACAGCATAAACAGTAGAAACATTAAAAACCAGCGTCCCAACATCAATTGGCAACTTACCTTCTGGCACTTCCCTTTTGGTAATTGCTGTTATTAATTGCTTCTCAGCACCTTGAGGATATTTGGTCTGTAATGGGGCTACTTCAATTTTTACTTTATTCTTAATACTTTTCTTTAGAGTTTCAATAGCTTCTGGTTTGTTATTTTCAATACCAATGAAAATCTTCTTCGGATTTAGCACATAATCCATAATTTCAATACCTTTTATGATTTCATTAGCTTTTTCTCTCATTATTCTTTCATCTATGGTAATATAAGGTTCACATTCAGCACCGTTAATTATCAAATAATCTACAACCTTATTATCAGGAATACTCATTTTAATATGAGTTGGAAACATTGCTCCACCCAACCCAACAATTCCTGAATCTTTTACTATTTGAATTATTTCTTCTTTAGTAAATTTTTTAAAATCAGCATCATGTTTTACATATTCCCACTGATCCTCGGAAGTTCTTTTTACAACAACAGCCTGATCTCTTCTTCCGGTTGAAGCATTAACTATAGATTCAATCCCCATAACTTCACCAGTTACCGAAGAATGGATATTAGCAGATATACCTTTTGCACCTTCACCAACAAGTTGACCAGTTTTCACAAAGTCTCCTTCTTTAACTACTGGTTTTGCAGGCACTCCTAAATGGTTACTCATAAACAGATAAACTATGTCAGGCAGCGGAAGTTTTTGAATACTTTTATCCCTAGATTGTTCTTTCATCTGGGGAGGATGAACACCACCTTTAAAAGTAAATGTTGGCACAAAATTACCTCCTTTGCAATATTTTATAAATTTAAAAGTTGTGAAAAAAGTAACTTGTATAATTGTATCTCCACCGCTTTTATTATAACATCAAATACAGACACTAATAATGTATTCTTTGTGAAAATTATTAAATTTTTGTTTGTTAATTGCGTATTCATGTGTTGTTAATATTAAAATTGTATAATAGTTACAGTTATATAAGTAAAAATACAAATTTAATCTTAGTTATTAGAATTTCATGTTATTAATGAATTATATTTGCACTTAATAAGTTTAACTTTTAAACTTTAATTTAATTTTCTAATAATGTTAATTCTTACTTTTTAATAGTAGAAGGTGATTTTTGAATGTTGGAAGAAAAGAAATGTTGTGATTCTAACATTAACACATCAAAAGTAAAAGTATCGGAGCCTTACCTAAAGAAAGAAACTACCTCTCGAACATTGACCACTAAATCTCCAAAGGAAAAAAACGGTGAACGAGTTGATATTGTCAAAAAGATTAAAAATAAAGCCTTGAAAAACAACAACACAATAACCTTTGAAGAAATAGAAGTGGTCATAACATCTTTTAACAACGACGAATTTAGCCTTGAGTTCCTCATAGATTTTTACAATAAGTTAAAGCAAGCAGAGATATCTGTAATTGATGGTGATGAACTGGAGCAATATTGCGAAAATTTGGGGTCAGAATATGGATCTAATACTAAAGAAGATGAGGATAACGAAAACGTCTTAGAGAGTTTTTACGAAGATTTCACTGACGAAGAAATAGATAATATTTTTGAGGGCTTTTCTGAGTTAGAAGTTGAAATGTGTGACAACATTTCAATGCAAGATCCTATAAAAATCTACCTTAAAGAAATAAGCAAAAGTAAACTTCTGACACCTTCCAGAGAAAGAAAATTAGCAATGAGGGCAAAAAAAGGCGATAAAAGAGCTAGAGATGAATTAATTAAGTGTAATCTTAGGTTAGTAATTAGTATAGCAAAAAGGTATACAGGTAGAGGTCTAAGCTTTTTGGATTTAATACAAGAAGGAAACATTGGACTAATGAAAGCAGTAGAAAAGTTTGACTGGAAAAAAGGGTATAAGTTTTCAACTTATGCCTATTGGTGGATAAGACAAGCAATTACTAGAGCAATTGCAGATCAAGGCAGAACTGTAAGAATACCTGTACATCTTGTAGAAACGATTAATAAAATGAACCGCATTGTTAATGAATATGTTCAAGAAAACGGTGAAGCTCCTAATTTGGAAACTCTAGCAGAATTAATGGATAAACCTGTTGAAAAGATGAAAGAAATATTGGTAAGCTCTAAAAATATTTATTCTTTAAATGCTCCGATATCAAATGATGTTGATAGTGAGGGTGAATCTGAATTATTAGATTTCGTTGATTCTGATATCCCTACCCCTCATGAAGAAGGACGTAAGATGATTATTCGTGAAAAGGTTGAAGAAGTAATTGACACATTATCAACTAAAGAAGCTATGGTACTAAAGATGAGATTCGGTTTTATTGATGGTAAGCAAAAAACATTAGAGGAAGTCGGGGAATATTTCAACGTTACTCGAGAAAGAATAAGGCAGATAGAATCTAAATCTATTAGAAAGCTAAAACATCCTGTTAGAAGAAAGATGATCGAAAATATACTTAATGAGTATTAATCGCAATATTAAGCTAAAAAAGTGATTGACAGGATTAACCAATAATGATATAATTTCTATGAATGTATGATGTAGCTCACGATGGCCCCATAGGATAATGGTTAGTCCATTGGATTCTCAGTCCAAGAGTCAGGGTTCGATTCCCTGTGGGGCTGCCACCCCATCTAACTTCTTCTAAGTTGTATAATTGAAGAATGCAGCGATGACAACGCCATCGCTGCATTTTCATTTTATATAACTTTTATAGTCTTTCAGTAGGAATAGATCCATTTTCTAATACATGACAGTACAATCCAAAAGCATTTTCTTGAGCTGTTTTTAGGGTGGCTCCTTTTGTTAGACAACTTATAAAAGCAGCTTCAAACGCTGCAACAGCTTCATCAAAATATTTTTTTTGCATTACGCGTACCTCTAAAATCTTGTCTTGAAACATTATAGCTTCTTTGGAAATGATTATATTGCTTGTTGTATTAAGATTTTTTAATAAGTTATTGACACCTTGTAGATTTGTAGATTCTTTGGCAATTAAAAATAGGTAATCACAGTAAAATACTGTATCATTATCCATTTTTTGATTATCTAGATGTACAAAAATTGTTCGATTTTTTGAATTAATAAAATCTAAAACTTTTTGATTCCAATCTTCATAACATACATATACATTTTTTAAATTATGTAAAAATTGGATCAAAAATTCTGCCTCAATCTTCAATTTCGTTTCTCTTAGATCTATATACTCTTTATCTTCATTTAAGATTCTTATTTTTCTCTTGTTACCCAAAGGTTTATCTAACCAAACAACTTGTATTTTCTTCATTTGGAAAGTTTTTAATATTAGATCAAAATACTCATCTATACTAAGAAAATCTAATATTATAGGCTTTAAATGAAAGAAATCATTTAAATATAATGCGAGTTTTCCACCAGGTCCTCCGACTTGAGTAACAATGGTTGAATTATCTCTTATTTTATCAACTATGTGCTCTACTTCAATTCCACCAATTATTCCTAAATCTGGATTTTTGTCTTTTGTAATAATGGAGAGAGTTTGTTCTTGATACTGATAAATTGTTCGCACTTTTTATCCTCCCCCAAGTATGCTAGTTACTAAAACTAAAGATAAAACCATGTACACTATATACTAGTATCTACGTTTCCCATTTCTTGATGGATATATAACAACTTTTCGATATGGTTCTAATCCAACCGAAACACTTGCTAATTTGGGATAATTGTTCTTTATATACTCATGTATTGCTTTGCGTTCAAAAGCAAACATGGGAGATAGTTCAACCTTAGTATTCGTTATTATAGCTCTTTTAGCAGCTTGCTCGGCAATTAATTCTAAATTCTTTTTCCTTTTTTTTCTGTATTCTCCTACATCCAATCTTACGTCAAATTTAGTGTCAGTCATTCTGTTTACATAAATCATAACAAGATGTTGAAGCGCCCCAAGATTTCTTCCTTGTTTTCCTATAATTTTACCTAAGCTTTCCCCTTCTAAGTAAATAGTAATAGTTTTATTATGACACTTAATTTTAATGTCTACCTCTTCTTCAAAATAGTATAGGATTGACTCTAAAAACTCATTTACCCTATTTATTAAGTATTGTTCGTTTAGGTATGCTTCTAGTATAATAGGTTTTTTCCCAATACCAAGAAAACCTTTCGAGGGCTCTTGAATAATCTTATACGATATTTCTTCATTACTTTGAACCTTAAAATCTTCTCTCACCTTTTCCAAAGTCGTTTCTAAATCATTTCCTTCAAAAACTTTTTTTTGCTCTATTTTTAGCACTTCGACGTTCACCTCCTGACAGGCTTAGGACCCAAACCAAAAAGTTGTCTAACAGAAATACCTTTAACTTTGTAGATTTTGTTATAAATAAAAGTTAACAACGTTTGTACTATATTATTCATTGCATAATAAATGAATACTCCCACAGGTAATCCTATTAACATGAAAGGGAAAATTACAGACATAATAACCGATGTCCATGCAGTTTTGGAATCTTGAGACATTAACATGGCATTTATTATCGATGCAACAATTGCTATTAATAAAAGCGGAAAGTTTGCTTTAAACCCACCTATAGAAAGGTCTGTCCAAAAAAAGAACCTTGGATTATAGGCATAACTTCCTTCAAAATAATAAATAACCTGCCATAACATGATCATTATAGGTAGCGGTATTAAAGAAGTTAAACATCCACTTGCAGGATTAATACCTTTTTCTTGATATAACTTCATCATTTCCTCTTGTTGTTTTTGTGGATTTTTATATTTCTTCTTAATTTTATCTAATTCAGGTTGTAGTTGTTTCATTTCAATAGCAGATTTTTTCTGCTTTCCATAGATTGGGAATAAGATTGCGTTGACTATCAAAGTAAATAAAATTATTGCCCAACCAAAATTTCCTGTTACAGTAAATAGCCACCAGAAAAAATAAACTAAACCATAAAATATGTTAGAAAAAAAACCAAACTTTCCTAGATCTTTAATTAAATTTAATATATTAGAATAGACAGCTCCATCATCTATGTTAGAGAATGTTTCTTTCAAAAATAATTTCTTGGTGGGACCTAAATAAGATATTAATGAGCAAGATTCACCATTGATTTTAAATAAATATTTATTTTCATATAATTCAATATTAGATGGGGCATGAAAAGCTAATGTTGCATCTAATTTAGCCCCTGTTAATGGTGATTTATCAATATAAGAGACAAAATCATTATTCTTATACCTAATTCCTGAGGTATAAGATATTGTTGGTAAAGTAATATAGCCAGTTAAATTTTTAAACTCAACGTCAAAATGAAAATTTGGATCATTATAGAATTTATAGATTTTTTCACCTTGTTCTGGATAAAAATATCTAATTTCTATATAACCTCGATCATTTGGAACAAAGTAATCATAACTAATCGGTAAAATTTCTTCCATTGTGGTTTCGTCTAGAACGTCAAAACTGTCACCTATATACTCATATACTAAATTGAATTTCTTAGTTCTATTATCATAAAGCTCAAAGCTTACAATATGTCCATCCTTATCAAGTACTAATTTATAAAGCTTCATTTCAATAAATATAGTATCATGAAGAGAACTTTCTGAAACCTGAATCTCTGGAATCGCAAAAGTAAAAATAGCTAAAGTTGTTAAGAAAAGAAGTAGAATAATTCTTTTTTTCAAGTCACACACTCCTTCACATTTTTAAAATAAAAAACTATGTCTAAACGTCTAGACATTTTTTAGACTTATTCTTGTTAGAAAGAAAACTAAAGGTTTTTGGCACTGGATCATACCCTCCTTTGTGTAAAGGATTACACCTTAAAAAACGTCTTAATCCCAGATATAATCCCTTAAATACCCCAAATCTTTCAACTGCTTCATAAGTATAAGCAGAACAAGTAGGAATATACCTGCAACGGGGAGGAGTGGTTGGAGAAATACGTTTTTGATAAAACTCAATAGACTTAAGAACAAACTTCTTCATTTTTTGTCATCCTCTTAACCATAGATAAAATCATTTCTCTTAATTCAGAATAACTAACTTTACAAAAGTTATCAGATAAAAACTTTCGGGGTATAAACACAAAATCATACCCTTTTGGAAAAAACGTTTTATTAGTTCGGTAAATTTCCCTAATATATCTTTTAATTTTATTTCTTTGAAAGGCCTTACCAAAATCTTTTCTAACTACAGTAGCTATTCTACTATATCTTAAATTGTTTTCAAAATAAATGATAACAAAATAAGTATCGATTATCCTTTTTCCTTTTTCAAAAGCCCTTTTAAAATCTTTGTTAAATTTAAGACGTTCCCTTTTAGGTAATTTCTGATCACTCATAATGCTAATCTAAACCGTTAATCTTTTTCTTCCTTTAGCTCTTCTTCTTCTTAAAACGTTCCTACCTCCTGGGGTACTCTTCCTTGCCAAAAATCCGTGTGTCCTATTACGTTTAATTTTTGATGGTTGATATGTCCTTTTCATTTTTACACCTCCAAGTTCTAAAATTATTATATATATTATATCAATTATATCAATATTATACTAAAAGAATATTCTTTAAATTTATCGAATAATATTATAATGGTTTATTGTTGTATTGTCAATAAAATGAGGTAACAAATTTTGTCAAGTATTTATTAACAAAACTATAAGAAATAAAATACTTACTTAATTTTAGGATGATAAAATTAATTAGGATAATTTCTCTTCAATATCTCAATATATTTATGAAAAAATCTTCAAGGAGTGAATAATGTGAAAGTGGATTATAAATGTATAAATTGTATACTAAACTATGCTTCCGAATTATTGCCAAAGGTAATAGCCAATAATCATTTTTCATCCACTCAAATTTTTAACGATTACAAGACAATGATCCAAAAAATTTTGAATCAACTTAATCCAGACCTAGAGTTTTCATATTTGTCTAAGATTTTTTTTGACACATTTTTTGAAATTTTTCCAAATAAAGATTACTTTTATATCGAAAAAACAAATGCAAATCAGCATTTCTTAGAGATTTACGACGACTTAATTGATTTGTGTTTATCCACTGAAGACCCTTTAAAATCAGCTTTTAAGCTTTGTGTAATGGGTGAACTATTTAGCCATACTTCAGAAAATTCTTTTGGGGAATTAGAGATAGAAATAAATAGTTTTTTCAGAAATAAAACGATAGTTATAAACGACTTTCAACAATTAAATAAAGATTTAGAAAAAGCTAATTCTTTACTCTTTATTCATAATTATGCAGGGGAAATTGTTTTTGATAAACTTTTTATTAAAACAATAAAAGACATTTATCCAAATTTGATAATCCATTCTGCTGTAAAATCTAAACCTGTATATAAATGTGCAACTATGAAAGACGCCGAAGAAATTTTTTTAAAGGAAATCTCTATCCCATTTGAAAGTGGTTCAGATTATTTAGGTACATTGTGGGAGGATTCCACTTCAACCTTTAAAAATATTTTTGAAAATGCTGATATAATAATAGTAAAAGGCCAAGCAAACTATGAAAGTTTAGCTAACCTTAGCTCACGTAAACCTATATATTTTTCTTTGGTTGTTAATTGCAAAGTCATATCTGAACTTTTAGGTGTTAATGTAGGTGACTTAATATTCAAAAAAAACAGTACTAATGTGAAATAATAGGTTACTCCGTTATATGGTATCACAAATTTAAAGGAGGGATCCAAGTGAAAAAACTTACTAGCGTCATTCTGATTTTGTTGGTGGCTTTATCGATCTTTGCAAAACCTACGCATCTTGTCATCCTACATTTAAATGACACACATGGACACGTATGGGGTACAGACGATGGTGGAGGATTTGCAAGAATTGCGACTATTGTTAACCAGGTTAAAGAAGAGGTCGAAAAAGAAGATGGCTATGTACTTTTTGTTCATGCAGGTGACGTTAATACTGGTGTCCCAGAATCAGATCAAGTAAATGCCTTGCCAGATTTTATGATATTAAGTTATATGGGTTTAGATGCTATGACGCTTGGAAATCACGAATTTGATAAACCTTTTGAGATCCTTGAACTACAAAGTAAAATTGCACAGTTCCCTTTTGTTGCTGCTAACTATGTTGACAATCTACACGGCGGACCGATTTTTGAGCCTTATATCATTAAAAAAGTTGGAGATTTAAAAGTGGGAATTATAGGTCTTGCAACAGAGCAAACTTTAGTTTTAGAACCAATATATTTAGGGGATAATACTATAGTAAATGCAAAAGAAACTCTAGAAAACTATTTACCTATAGTTCAAGAAAAAGCTGATGTAGTTGTTGTTTTGTCACATTTAGGTTACTATGATGATAAAAATCCCGAACCAAACCTTCCAGTTAAATTTACATCAACAAATGAACTTGCCAAATCTTTCAGAGGAATTGATGTAATAATCGATGGTCATACACATTCTGTTTTAGATTCACCTGTATTAATAAATGATGTCATTATTGCTCAAGCAGGAGAACACGGTAAATTCTTAGGTAGAATAGATTTATGGGTAGACAGTGGTCGAGTTGTCGACTGGAGAGGCGAGTTAATACCTATAACTGCAGATATTCCAGAAGATCCTTTCATAAAAATGTTTTCTGATATGTTCTATCAGTTAGGATCCGCCGCCCTTGATCAAGTTGTTGGGGTAACTAACGTTCTTCTTGATGGTGAAAGAGCACATGTGAGGAGTCACGCTACAAACTTGAGCAACTTAATAGCAGACTCTATGATATGGAAAACAGGTGCAGATGTGGCTTTAGTTAATGGTGGCGGTATTAGAAGCTCTATAGATGTTGGAGAAATAACATATAGGGATGTCCTAACTGTTCTTCCTTTTGGCAATACAGTTTATGTGATGGAACTAACAGGGAAAGATTTAATGGCTGTTCTAGAATATGCTGCAACTATTCCAGACGGTCAAGGAGCAAAACTTCATGTTGGTGGAATGACTGCAGAGATTAAGGATGGCAAACCTATTAATGTTAAAATAAATGGAGAACCTTTAGATCTTAACAAAACTTATAAAGTTGTATCTAATAACTATGTGGCTGCTGGTGGCGATGGTTACACCATGCTCGTCGGTAAACCTGGTTATGATACAGGATTCACCGATGCAGATGTTTTAGCAGAATATATTATGTATTTGGAGGTTATTGAAGATTATCCTTCCGAACAAAGAATCAAATATTTAAATTAATAAAATTCGTTATTAATCATACTCAAAAGGCGCCAACAACGGGCGCCTTTTTTATTATTTTACTATCAGTATATTGCTGGTTTGTGTTTGTTTACGTTCTTTCAAAATATTTATCTAATTCTTTAAAACTTAAATGCATCATTATTGGTCTTCCATGAGGACAGGTTAACAACTTATTTTCTAAAATCTCAGTTAACAGTTTTTCCAAACCCACAGGATTATCACCTGTTTTAACTGCTGAACGACAAGCTATGGTAGCCAAATTTTTATCAAAAATTTTTTCTGCACCTTCAAAATCAATAACACGTAATTCATCTGCTATGTTCCAAATAACTGTCTCTATGTCATTATAATCTATTCCTGTAGGTAAACCCTTAACGTATACTTCATAACTCTTCTCTTCAATAATAATTCCTAGTTTTTCTAAATAATCTTTATTTTCTATTATTATGCTTTTTCTTATTTCGTCTAAATTAATTTTATACGGAGTAATTAAAAGATTTGTACTCAAAGAACCTTTTTCACTTATCTGTTTTTTCAATTCTTCAAAGATATATCTTTCATGAGCTGCGTGAAAATCCACGATTAAAATACTTTCTTTAGTTTCAACAATAATATATCTATTTGCCACTGTTCCTAAAATTCGAATCAAATTGTTCAAATCTAAATCAAAAAAAGTTTCATCCTTTTTGAATTCATTTTTAATCCTATCAAAATCAAAATACATATTTTTATTGATTTCATGAACGTTATGTTCTTTAAATTTGTTGATTCTTAATTCATTTGGATCAAATCTTCTACCTTCACTTCTAGGATCAAATGAAACTGAGCTTTCTTTAAAAACCTGATCGTCAAATGATTCTGTATTTGCACTTTTGACATATAAATCCTGTATTGGATTAATATTAGATATTTTTTCTTCTTGTTGTTGTTTTTCTTCATTATCAGAGCGAGTACTTACAAATTCTATTGTGAATTTAGTCTTTTTTAAGAGTGATTCTCTGATAACATTTTTTAATAACATAACAATTTTTTGTTCCTCCTTGAACTTTACCTCTAACTTTTGAGGATGAATATTTACATCTATCGTATCTGGAGGAAGGTCTATAAAAATGACCGAATAAGGATGCTTCCCTTTTTCTAACATTTCTCCATAACCTTTTTCTAAAATTGAAAAAAGCGAAGCGGCTTTTATATATCTTTTATTTACAAAAAAAGTTTGGGCGGTTCGATTACTCCTAGCCACTTTGGGATTTGATATTATGCCAGAGATTATTATTGAGGTATCCTCATAGAAGATTTCTATTAAATCTTTACTTTTTAATTCGGGATAAATTTTTAAACACTTGGTTACTAAATCCAAGTCTTTCGTGAAATGGTAAATTTCTCTCTTATCTCTTAAGTATACAAGATTTACAGAGTTTGATAAGGCAAATTTTTCAATGATTTCTGTTACATATCTTCCTTCTACAGATTCGCTTTTTAAGAACTTTCTCCTTGCTGGAATATTGTAAAAGAGATCTTCCACCTCAATTATCGTTCCTGTTTTTGCATTCACTTTTTTTTCATCAACTATTTCTCCACCAAATATTTCTAATTGGGTTCCTATCTCTTCTTCTTGAGTTTTGGATATCATTTTCATTTTAGATACTCTTGATATTGATGCCAACGCCTCTCCTCTAAAACCAAAGCTTTGAAGTGAATACAAGTCTTCAATAGTAGATATTTTACTTGTTGTATGTGGCATTATTGATAATTTCATTTCTTCGGCTGTCATACCGCATCCATTATCTTCAACACGTATTATTGCTTTGCCACCATCAACTATCTCAATTGTAATTTCATCTGCCCCAGCATCTAATGAATTTTCCAAAAGTTCCTTAACTACAGAGTTAGGACCTGCAACCACCTCTCCTGCAGCTATTTTGATAATTACTTCTTTAGGTAACTCTTTTATTCTAATCATAACTGTCGGCTCGCCTTTTCTCCTTTCTTCACTTAAATTAATCACATTTTTAACAAAAAAATATATAATATCAGTTGTTTTTAATTATATCATTTTATGAATTAAACTATTATTACTTATAAAATATTTAATTTTTTGTTATAATTAGTTTGGGTATAGAATAATTAATTCTTTTTTTATCTTTTAACGCAATATACAATAGATCATTCTCAGCAATTTGAGAGTGTCAGATTTTTATTATTTCATGCATTATAAAATTCACAAATAGGAGGAAAGGCGTATTTTCGTATATATTTAAGAAAACCTACGCTGTATACAAAATGAATATCGGGATGTTTTCAGATACCTATATACCTCAAAAAAATGGGGTTGCTACTGCTTTAAAATTATATAAAGATGAAATGGAAAAACTTGGACATAATGTTTTTCTTTTTGTACCAAAATATGATATTAATTATACAAGAGAAGAAAAAAATGTAATTGAATTTCCTGCTGTAAAGTTTCCTTTTGAGAAAGAGCAAAGAGTAGCTATTCCTTTTTCATGGAAAGTTTTTAAAATAAAAGATTTAAATCTTGATATAGTTCATTCTCATGACCCTTTTTCAATGGGAATTCTGGCTATGTCTGTTTCAAGATTGTTAAATATTAAACATATTGGAACCCACCATACTATGTATGAATATTATCTGCATTATTTACCACCCATAATGAGGCCACCGGTTGAGCTCACTCAAAAAGTGGTCAAAAACTGGTGTTTGAAATTAGATAAAGTAATAGCTCCAACAAACAACATTAAAAATACCCTCATAGAATATGGAGTTCCATCTTATCATATAGAAGTAATACCCACAGGAATAGATATTAGCTCTTTTGATAATCCAATAACTTGGGACTTAAGGAAAGAGTATCCTTCGATAAAAGAAGAAGATAGAATACTTATATTTGTAGGTAGATTGGGTAAAGAAAAAAATATAGATTTTCTAATTAAGGTCTTTTCTAAAGTATTTGCAGAAGAAAAAAATGTTAAATTTGTAATTATTGGTGGCGGACCCGAAAAAGAAAATTTAGAACTTTTAGCCCAAGAATTAAAAGTTAAAGAACACGTTATTTTTACCGATGCTCAACCTCGAGAAAAGGTTATAGATGCCTATAAGCAATCTGATATCTTTATATTTGCCTCTTATACAGAAACACAAGGATTAGTAGTTTTGGAAGCCATGAGTGCGGGAACACCCGTAGTAGCTTTGGGAAAATTGGGTGTATATGATCTTCTCTCTCAGGAAGATGCAGGTGGAATAATGATAAAAGAATTAAACGAGGATGATTTTGTTAATGAAATTCTAAGGTTATTGAGAGATAATACTCTGTATGAAGAGTTATCCCGAAAAGCAAAAGATTTTGTCAAAAACAACTACTCTATTGAAACTTGTGTAAAAAATATTCTAGATTTATATGAAAGGGAGATTATGAGCGGTGAAGATGAATAATATCGAAGATATATTTGAATTTCAACTTGCAGATTTAAGAGAAATTCCTATAGATAATTTTGCCTATATTGGAGATGCAGTTATAGGCCTTATTTATAAAGTTAAATTATTAGGTGATGGAAGAGTAAAGACTCGCACAGTTTATGAAAACTCAAAAAAATTCTTAAGTGCAAAAGCTCATTCAAGGTTTATTGACTTAATTTATGAAGAATTTACGGACACCGAAAAGCAGTATTATAAAAGAGCTGTAAACTCTAATGGAGCTAAAAAAAGAGGGAACGATAATGAATATAGAAAATCTACAGGTTTTGAAGCAGTTATTGGCTATTTATTTTTAACAAAAAATTATGAAAGAATAAAGGAACTATTAGGAGTGATTGATAGTTGTATGTCTATGGAAGAAACATATTAAAAGAAATAATTGAATCAGATTATAAGATTAAACATATTTTCTTTAGTGATTCAAAGACAGAAAAAGGTACTTTAAATGAATTTGTAGAGCTTGCTAAAAGAAAAGGCTATTCTTATAGTTTTGCACATAATGATATACTTGAAAAGATGTCTTTGACAAATAAACATCAAGGTATTGTGATTGATATTGGTAACGAATTCTCCTACCAATCACTGGATATTTTAGAAGATAAAGAGAACTTGTTCTTAGTAATGTTAGATCAAATACATGACCCACATAATTTTGGAGCTATTATAAGATCTTCAGTTGCAGCTGGTGCAGATGCTATAATTATTCCAAAAGACAATACAGTTGAAGTTACTCCCATAGTTGTTAAAGTTTCATCAGGCTTGGTATTTAAAATACCCATAATTCAGGTAACCAATTTATCTAATACAATAGAATTATTAAAAAAATGGAATGTTTGGGTTTATGGGACTGATTCAGTTGGTACACCATACTACGAAATAGATTTTAGCGGAAATGTATGTTTAGTCTATGGTAATGAAGGAAGTGGTTTAAGGAGAAATGTTAAAAAGCATTGTGACCAATTGATCACTATACCTATGTCAAATAATGTTGATTCTTTAAATGTATCTGTAAGTGCTGGAATAATTCTTTTTGAGGTAAAGAAACAGAGAGATTTTTTAAAAAAAGGGATTAATTAAAAAACTTTAAAATACTCGGAGGTGTTTTATGATTAAAAATCTAAAAAAGATGTTAGTGTTAGGAGCTATTATGGTTATTGCTCTATTAGGGTTCTCTCAAGGAACTTCTAATTTAAAGATTGGATATGTTAATTTAGAAAAGACAGTTCAAAGTTATTACAAGTGGCAGGATCTACAGTCACTATATCAATCTGATATTCAATATTACCAAAACAAAATAAATGAAATGGAAAATCAATTCAAGCAACTTCAACAATCAGGGGCTACAGACGAAGAACTACAACAAAATTATTTAAGATTACAATCAACTGTTAATCAGTATCAACAGACACTTCAAAATGATTATCAAACTAAAATTGATTCTGTTGTATCCGAAGTAGCTCAAAAAATAGGAGAATATGCAAAAGCAAATAATTATGATTTAATAATTTATGAAAGTGCAATTATTTACGTAAAAGATGCATTAGACTTAACGGATGTTATTATAAGCTACATAAATGTGAAATAATCTTACATATATGGAAAATGTAATAATTGATTGTAAAAATATAGCAAAAAAATATGGGAAAAAGAAAGTACTTATAGATGTCAACTTTCAATCTAAAAAAGGAATTGTAACTGGTTTATTAGGACCTAATGGTGCTGGAAAGAGTACTCTTTTTAAAATAATTCTTGGACTCGTTGTTCCAAATTCAGGTAAAATCCATCTCGATGGCGTAGATATAACCCATTTACCCATACATAAAAGGGCTCTTAGTGGTTTAGCATACTTGCCACAAGAACCCTCTGTTTTTAGAAACTTAACAGTTATAGATAATCTACAAATGATTTCTGATTTGCTTAAGATAGACAATGCTGATTATAAAATATCATCAATCATAAAAGAATTTGGATTAGACAACTTAGAACATCAATATGCTTACTCTTTATCAGGTGGAGAAAAGAGAAAGTTGGAATTTGCTAGAACTTTACTCACTAATCCTAAGGTTATTCTTCTAGATGAACCCTTTGTAGGTATAGACCCTATAACCGTTAAAGATATTCAAAAGATTATAAGAAAATTATCTGAAACAGGAATCTCAATAATAGTAACTGACCATAGTGTAGATGAAATAGTACAAGTAGTTGATGAACTATACGTTATTCATAAAGGAACAATTATTGCTAGGGGTTCGCCAAAAAATGTCTTACAAGATGAAAATGTCAAAGCAAATTATTTAGGTTGGTGACGGTCTTGAACGTAGGAGTTATTGGATATTCTGGTGATATTTATAAAGAACCTATAAAATCTTTAACATCGATATGTCTTGAAATTGGAAAATGCATCGCAAAAAATAATTGGATACTAGTAAATGGCGGTAGAGATGGAGTTATGCATCTTGTTTCAAAAGCAGCTAAAAACAACGGTGGCTATGTTATAGGATATTTACCTTGGGGAGAAGAAGGGAATGAATATCTAACTCTTCCTATCAAAACCGGTTTAGATTTTAACATGCGGTCATTTATAATGCTTAAAAACGTTGATGCTGTTGTTAGTTTAGGTGGAGAAATTGGAACAGCAATAGAAATTTTGGGTGCTTATTCATATAAGAAACCTATAATTTTATTTAGAAACACTGGAGGTTGGACTGATAATATAACAAAAATTTTAATTGAAGAAAAATATTTAGATAACAGAAAATTGATAGAATTAAGGCAAGTTTATAAAGTCACAGAAATGGAAATAGCTTTAAAAGAAATTGAACAAGGAGTGAAAAAAGATTGGTAAGAGTAAGATTTGCCCCTAGTCCAACCGGTAATTTACACGTTGGAGGACTAAGAACTGCTTTATTTAATTGGTATTTTGCTAAAAAAAATGACGGTAAGTTTATTCTTAGAATTGAAGACACAGACACAGAAAGGTCAAAGATAGAATATGAAAATGCAATAATAGAGGAACTACGATGGGCTGGTTTGGATTACGACGAAGGTGTAGACAAAAAAGGAAAATATGGGCCATACAGACAAAGTGAAAGACTCGATATTTATAAAAAATACATTGATCAATTGCTAAAAGAAGACAAAGCATATTATTCAGTATATAAAGGAGAAGAAATAGTCTTTGAAGGTAATCCACTACCTAATAAATATAAAACAGATTCAAATGATAACTATTCAATTGTTGTTAAATTTAAGGTTGAGAAAGGAAAGATAATATCTTTTAATGATCTAATTAGAGGATTAATAGAATTTAATACTGATAATATAGATGACTTTGTTATTTTAAGAT
This sequence comes from Defluviitoga tunisiensis, assembly GCF_000953715.1. Lineage (NCBI taxonomy): Bacteria > Thermotogati > Thermotogota > Thermotogae > Petrotogales > Petrotogaceae > Defluviitoga > Defluviitoga tunisiensis. The sequence continues at coordinate 671,520 of NZ_LN824141.1, read as the reverse complement.
CAAATGGGGTTGCAGTATATAATTTTTGTGTAGTAATAGATGATTATCTTATGAAAATAAGCCATGTGATTAGAGGAGAAGATCATATATCAAACACACCAAAACAGATATTGCTGTATAATGCCCTATCCTTTAATTTACCTGAATTTGCTCATTTACCTTTAATTGTAGGTGAAGACAAAACGCCCCTTTCAAAAAGGCACGGGGAAGTATCTATATCTTACTTTAGAAAAGAAGGATATCTACCCAAAGCATTGCTAAATTATCTTAGCTTATTAGGTTGGAACGCAAATGAACAAATTTTCGATTTTAGAGAGAAGTATAAAGATTTCGATATAAAAAGCGTATCAAAAAGCCCAACAGTCTTTGATTATAACAAATTATTATGGACCAATGAAGTTCATTTACGTAACAATCCGATAGATGAAGTTTATCAAAATTTTTTAGACTGGAGTAATTATTGTAAAATTAAGATAGCTGCAGAAGATACTTATATAAAAAGAGTAATTGAGATATCAAGACAAAAGGTTCAAACATTGAAAGAATTATATGAATTCTCTCGAAACTTTTTCATAGATGACTTTGAATATGAAGAAGAATTTGTAAAAAAATACATGTGCAAACCTTGGTTTAAAGAAGTTATTGAAACAACTATAGACCAACTGCAACAACTTGATTATTTTGAAATAAACAATATTGAGAACACCTTAAAACAAATAGCAGCTTTAAATATTACCGGAAAAAAGAATGTTTTTCAATCAATTAGAGGTTCAATTTTAGGAAAACTAGTTACACCCGGTTTATATGAATCCATAAAAGTTTTAGGAAAAGAACAAACCATAAATAGACTAAAAAAAGCCGTAGATTTTTCTAATAATATTAATAGATGAAATATGAGAAAATGGGAGGTTATATGAAATACCCCTATTTAGAAAATAAAAAAATTCTTATTGGTGTATCAAGTGGGATTGCCATATATAAAGTCATAGATCTGGTTTCCAGATTAAGAAAGATGAACGTTGATTTGAAGATTATTATGACAGAGAACGCTAAAAACTGGATTTCAGACCAAATTTTTTCTGCTGTAGGTAATTGCGATGTATACTATTCTACCTTTGATGTAAAAGGGGGTTGGATACCACACACCCAACTTTCTAACTGGGCAGATATATTTATTGTTGCTCCTGCAACTGCAAATATTATCGCAAAATTAGCTTGCGGTATAGGTGATGACTTGTTAACATCAACTGCAATTGCTTTTGCAAAAAATAGTAAATTAATTGTCCCTACAATGAATGTAAGAATGTATGAAAATATAGCCTTACAAAGAAATTTAAAAACTTTAGAAACAGATGGATGGATGATTGTAGAACCAGAAGTTGGACATCTTGCTGATGGAGAATCTGGAAAAGGTCGCTATCCTGACAATGAAAAAATAATAGAATATGCAGAATATTTACTCTGCAAAAAAGATTTTCATAATAAAAAGGTATTAATTAGTGCTGGACCAACTATTGAAAAAATAGACCCTGTACGATTTATCTCTAATAGATCTAGTGGTAAAATGGGATATGAACTATCTCGTGAGTTTGCTTGTAGGGGGGCAGAAGTGACCCTTGTATCAGGCCCTGTAAATTTACCCCCTCCTTCACTAGTAAAAAAAATTATTTCGGTTGAAAGCGCTATTGACATGGAAAAAGCAATAGCAACACACTCGGAAAATAGTGATATAATTATTATGACAGCGGCGGTAAGCGATTTTCGAATTAAAAATTATTCTACTCAGAAAATAAAAAAAGACAACATTCCTACTCTTGTGTTAGAAAAAAATCCTGATATCTTAAAAGAATTGGGAAAGAAAAAAAGCAAGAATCAAATTTTAATTGGATTTGCCGCAGAAACCCAAAATCATAAAGAAAATGCCATAAAGAAACTCAAAGAGAAAAATTTAGATATGATTATTGTAAATGATGTTTCTAGAAAAGATATTGGATTTGAATCCGACGAAAATGAGATAATTGTTTATAGTGATGGGGAGGAATATCGACTTGAAAAAAATAATAAGAGAATTATTGCTGCTGGTATTGTTGATTACATCTATAATAAGTTTTTCTGAAGATTTCTTTTTAATGTATCCAAGCGAATATGATCAATCAAAAAATACTGTTAAAATAAATCTTGAAAGCTTAATAGAACTTCAAAGTATTCCCGATGTTTACATTTATGATGGGGGAATACGAAAAAAATTGATTACCTCTCAAGTTAGGGAAAATGTATATAGTTTTTATGTCAATTTAAATTCTTATACTGGTGACGTTTATTCTTTCTTAGTATCTTCGACTGATAAAGATGGTCAGTATATATCACATTTTTTTAATAATTTCTTGGCAAAGGAAGATTTTGTTCCGGAAATTAAAGTTGAAATAACTACTTCTATAGGTCCAAATGGATATGAATATTACCTAGACTTTTACCCAAACAATACATTATACTTAATTGATATCATTATTGATGGTAAAGAATTTGACAGTAAAGAAGATTTTCTAAACGCCTTAAAAAACCTTAAAGAAGGACTTTATCGAACTCAATTTATATTCAGAAATAGGTATGGTATTTATTTTAAAGTAGATTCTACTTTTTTGAAACTAAGCGAGGTAGTAATAACAGAAAATATTTTAAAACCTCAACAAAAATTTGAAATTATTGGTTATCACATAGTACAAAAAGGAGAAAGCTTATATAAAATAGCAAGAGAATATAATGTCCTCCCGGGTGATTTAGTTAACATAAATAATTTACGAGATCCATCTCTAATCTATCCTGGCCAAGCCTTAAAAATCGGAAAAGTTGAATATTATGAAAGCCCAATACACTTAGAAATAGATCTTTCAAAAAATAAAATGTACCTTTATTTTCATGAACAACTTTTAAAAACATACGTTGTAGCTGTAGGAATGAGTGATTACACTCCACCTGGCTATTACAGAATATCATATAAAGAAAAAGATCCCGCATTATACTGGTATGATGAATATATTCCGCCAGGCTCGCTTCTTAATGGTATGGGAACAAGATGGTTACAGCTTTCAAATCCCCAATATGGAATTCATGGAACTACAAAACCTTGGGAAATAGGAAAAAGAATATCACATGGCTGTATCAGAATGTTCAATTTTGATGTGGAAGAAATAGATTTTATCACTTCATTAGGAACGGAAGTTTATGTATATAATAGCAAAAATTAAAACCTCGCGAAACTATCTCGTGAGGTTTTAATTATTTGGGGTGGCTGGTGGGATTTGAACCCACGACATCCTGAGTCACAGTCAGGCGTTCTGCCACTGAACTACAGCCACCATTATTAAAAAACATATACATAAAAAAACAAAGATTGGTGCGCCTGGCGGGACTCGAACCCACAGCCCTTGGATTAGAAATCCAATGCTCTATCCTTTGAGCTACAGGCGCTGGAGCGGCCGACGGGGATCGAACCCGCAACCCTTGGCTTGGAAGGCCAATACTCTACCAGTTGAGCTACGGCCGCAGATAACTTATCTCGTTCCAAAGCAACAAAAATGGTCGGAGCGACTGGATTTGAACCAGCGACCTCCGGTGCCCAAGACCGGCGCGCTCCCAACTGCGCTACGCTCCGTTTCCCTATCGAAATATATAATATCACAATGATATATATTTGTCAACACAATTTTGTAAATTTCCTTCTAATTTTTATTTAAAGTAGGTATCACAAAATTAATAAATAATCGATATATTCTTAATTAATTTTGTGATAAAATAATTATGATCGTTTGTATAAATGTGAAAAATTTACTAAATTATACCCTTAATATCAAAAAAATATTTAAGGGGGTAAGTATTTATGAAAACCAAAAAAGTTAAAAAAAGTTATCTAACTTCTTTCAAAGCTGATGAACCAACTATTCAAGAGCTACGAAATATAGCTAAGAATTTGGGTATAAAACTAAAAAGAAATATGAAAAAAAAAGACATACTAAAGCTTACTTTGAATGAAATTAAAAAAATCGAGAAATCTTTTGAGATAGATACTCAAAAAGTGGAGAAAACAACCGAACATTCAAATTTGCAAAAGAAAGATAAGCTAAAATTAATACCTGTAAATCCTCGGTGGGTCTACACCTACTGGGATTTCTCTAAAAAAACCATAAATAAAATTTCAACAAAAAAAGCATCAAAGCTGTTTCTCAGGATATTAGAATCTCCTAAAACAACAGAAACAACGGATAATTACATTTTTGAAGATTTTGTCCCCATAGAAAGTTCCTCTGAATATTTCCTCAATGTACCTCATGAAGATTCAAGTTATATTGTTCAAATTGGGACAAAAGACGAAAATAATATTTTTAAAGTGATTCTAGAATCTAAAAGTGTAAAAACTCCTAGATCAACACCAATGATAATAGATAAAGAAAAATGGCTAATAATCAAGGGGAAAAATAATATTATTGAGGAAAAAGAAAGTAACCATATACAAGATATTCCTACCAAACTAACGGAGGTTAGTAGTAAACAAATGGTTAACAATCAAAAGTTGCTTTTTCCCTTCATTTCCGACGGAGGTTCTTCAATATGAGTCAATTTAAAGCTGGTTTATTGTTAGTTCTACATGCACATCTTCCATACATACACCATCCTGATTTTGAGCAATTCATGGAAGAACGTTGGTTGTTTGAAGCTATTACTGAAACTTATATTCCGCTAATAAAAGTTTTTAAATCCCTAGAAAAAGACAAAATACCTTTTAATCTGACTATAAGCTTTTCCCCTCCACTTATGGAAATGCTAACTTCAAATAGTTTGCAAACCAAATATTTAAATCATCTCTCCAAATTAATTGAGTTAACAGAAAAAGAAATTCAAAGAACTAAAAATGAAGATCCTAAAAAAATGCAAATTGCAAAATTTTATAGACAAGAATTTATCGAAGCTATGAAGATATATTCTGACCAATACAATCAGAATATTCTAAAAGCTTTTAAAGAATTTCAAGATAAAGGTTACATTGAAGTGATAACATCTAATGGTACGCATTCTTATTTACCGCTTTACAGAGAATATCCAGAAGCTATACGTGCCCAATTAAAGGTGGCTATTTCAACATTTAAAGAGAATTTTGGAAAACATCCTAGAGGTATGTGGTCTGCTGAATGTGCTTATTATGAAGGGCTAGATAAATATTTTAAAGAAGAAAATATCGAATATTTTTTTGTTGATTCTCATGCATTTCATTTTGCCGCTCCTGCGCCAAAATATGGGGTATATAGACCAATAATTACCCCTAACAATGTCTTTGTCTTTGCTAGAGATCCCGAATCAAGCGAGCAAATATGGAGTTCACAAATAGGATATCCTGGTGATCCTAGGTATAGAGAGTTTTATAGAGACATAGGTTTTGAAAGAGAGGAAGAGTATATAAAACCGTACATAGACAAAAGCGGAATTAGATGTAATACTGGAATTAAATATTACAGAGTTACTGATAAAAATCTTCCTTTAGATAAAAAAGAAATATATGATGTGGATGAGGCAAAAAACGCCGCAAAAGGCCATGCTAAAGATTTTGTTTTGAAAAAATTATCTCAAATAGAAAAAATTAAGAATTCGATCGAAGGTGAATCACCAATAATAGTTGCTCCTTTTGATGCTGAATTATTTGGTCATTGGTGGTATGAAGGACCTTTGTTTTTAGAGTATATTTTTAGAAATCTAGCCCAACTTGATAATCTAGAGTCATGCACCCCTTCGAAGGTAATTGACACGATAGAAAAGGTTCAAATAGTTACACCTGCTGAATCTTCGTGGGGAGCCAATGGTTATCATGATGTTTGGTTAAATTCCTCAAATAGTTGGATATATAGATATATCTATGACATGACTGAAAAAATGATCCTTTATGCTAATACCTATCAAAATCCTTCCTCTTTAGAGAAAAGATTATTGAATCAAATGGCACGTGAAGTTTTTTTAATTCAAGCGAGTGATTGGCCTTTTATAATGACTACCAATACCACAGTAGAGTATGCAAATATGAAAATTAAAAATTGTGTTAACAGATTCTTGGAATTAGAAAAAATGCTCATAGAAAAAAAGATAAATGAACAAACACTCTCCTACTATGAATGGGTAGACGGTATTTTTAAAGATTTAGATTATAAAATTTTTGCGAGCAAATACTAAAAGAATTCATACTATTGAAAGGAGGATAAACAAGTGCCTGAAAAATATTTTGAAATAAGATGGCATGGAAGAGCGGGACAGGGAGCAAAAAGTGCTTCTCAATTTCTAACAGAGGCCGCAGAGGAATCTGGAAAATATTCTACCTCATTCCCAGAATACGGTGCAGAGAGAACTGGTGCTCCTATGAAAGCATTCAACAGAATTGCAGATGTCCCAATCAGGCTCCGAAGTGACATAGAAAATCCAGATGTTGTATGTGTAATTGATGATACACTCTTGAAAAATCCGGAAATTACCAGTGGACTATCAGAAGATAAATTGTTACTGGTGAATACTACAAGAAGTATTGAAGAAGTGAGAAAGCTTACAAAATTTAAAGGCAAAATAGGTGTAGTTCCTGCTACTGAAATTGCTCTAGAAGAAATTGGTCGTCCTATACCTAATACTACTATGATAGGTGCCTTAATTAGGGCAACAGACGTCGTCCCCATGGATGCTGTAAAACAGAAGATCAGAGCCGCATTTGCTAGAAAATTCTCTGAAAGTGTTGTACAAGCAAACATTAGAGCTTTAGAAAGGGGCTACCAGGAGGTGAAGTTTAGTGAGTAACCTTAAAGGATGGAAAGATATTCCCATTGGTGGGGTTATAGATAAACCAGCCACATCAAGACAATATAAAACTGGTGAATGGAGAGTTTCAAGACCCGTTGTTGATCGAGAAAAATGTATAAATTGTATGCAATGCTGGTTATATTGTCCAGATATGGCGATAGAAGGTAGCATCGATGGTAAAAAAATGAAACTAGGTGCATTTAACATGGATTATTGTAAAGGCTGTGGAGTATGTGCAGCTGTTTGTCCGGTTAATGCCATTGAAATGAAACCAGAATCAGAATTTCTTGATGAATAAAGGAGGTTAAAATAAATGCCTGTGAAATTAACTGTTACAGGAGCTCATGCTGTAGCTCATGCTATGAGGCAAATTAATCCTGATGTTGTGGCAGCTTATCCTATCACGCCTCAAACACCCGTAGTTGAATATTATGCAAATTTTGTTGCAGACGGAATAGTTGATACTGTACTAGTCCCCGTTGAATCTGAACATTCAGCTATGAGTGCAGTTGTTGGAGCTGCTGCTGCAGGTGCTAGAACTATGACAGCAACCGCTGCTAATGGATTAGCCTTAATGATTGAAATTGTATACATAGCTGCTTCAAATAGATTACCAATTATAATGCCTGTTGTAAATAGAGCCCTTTCTGGCCCTTTAAACATTCATTGTGATCATTCTGATGCAATGTTGGCTAGAGATTCAGGTTGGATTCAATTTTTTACTGAAAACCACCAAGAAGCTTATGATTTTATGATAATAGCCACCAAGTTAGCTGAAAAAGAAAATGTGCTTTTACCAGTTATGGTTAATTTAGATGGATTTATCACTTCTCATGGTGTTGAAAGCTTTGAAATGCTTGACGATGAAGTGGTTAAGGAGTTTGTAGGAACTTGGAATCCCAAATATTCTCTACTTGATACTCAAAATCCTGTAACTTATGGACCGGTTGATCTTTTTGATTATTATTTTGAGCATCATAGACAACAAGAAGAAGGCATGAAACATGCGTATGAAGAATTACCAAAAGTTTTTGAGGAATTTGCAGAAATTTCTGGTAGAAAATACGACTTTCTTGATTTATATAAAACCGACGACGCTGACTATATAATGGTAATAATGAATTCTACAGCATCAACCGCAAAATATGTAGTTGATGAACTTAGAGAAGAAGGAAAAAAGGTTGGATTAATTAAGCCTCAAGTTTTTACACCTTTTCCTAAAAAAGAATTCCAAAAAGTTTTGAATGGTCGCAAAGGAGTTATTGTTTTAGATAGAGCTATGTCTTTTGGAAAAGAAGCTCCTTTGTATTCATTAATAAAATCTTCATTATACGAAGTACCTTCAAGACCAAAGCTTGGTTCTTATATTTATGGTTTAGGAGGAAGAAACACATCTCCTAAAATGATAAGACAAGCTTTTGAAGACGCTTTTAATGGTAATTTACTCGCTGACGAACAAAGATATTTAGGATTAAGAGAATAATTGGAGGTGGACAATTGTGCCTAATATAAGAGATTTAGTGGATTACGTTGAAAACAATGATTGGGCTTTTGCTCAAGGTCATAGGCTTTGTCCGGGTTGTAATGCTCCAATGGTTGCAAACTGGGCTACGCTAGCTGCTAAAAGTTTAGGATATGAACCCGTTGTAGGAGTAGCTACAGGATGTTTGGAAGTTTCAACATCAATATTTCCTTACACCTCATGGAATGTTCCCTATATACATAATGCATTTGAAAATGTAGCCGCAACAATTTCAGGTGTCGAATCAGCCTATAGGTCACTAAGAAATAGAAAGAAAATAGACAATGATAAGATTAAGTTCATAGCAATAGGTGGAGACGGCGGAACCTATGATATAGGTTTACAATCTCTTTCTGGAGCTATTGAAAGAGGACACGACTTTGTTTATATACTCTATGATAACGAAGGATACATGAATACAGGTAATCAACGTTCAGGATCTACACCCCCAGGTGCCGATTCAACAACAGAACCTTTGGGAAAAGCTTCTTCTGGAAAACTACAATTAAAAAAGAGCATAGTTGATATAATAGCTGGTCATGAAGGGGTTTACGCAGCAACTGCGGTTACCTCAGAACCATGGGATTTTATGAAAAAAATGCAAGAAGCCCTAGAATTCCCTGGTCCTGCATTCATAGCTGTATTAGCTCCATGTGTGAGATTTTGGAGAATACCTGATGATTCAGGAGTTGAAGTAACTAAGTTAGCAGTTGAAACAAAGTATTGGCCTTTATGGCAATATAACATGGGAGTATACAAAGTCACTAAGAAACCTAAAACCTTTAAACCTGTAAAAGAATATATAACAAAACTTGGTAGATACAATAAGCTGATGAAGAGACCAGATGCTAATGAGATCATTGAAGAGTTACAAAACTATGTAAATGCTAAATGGGATAGATTGCTAGCACTTGAAGAAATAACAAAAGATAAACCTATCAGAACAAAAATATAAGTTGAAACTCTATTCTCATTAAAAAGGGGATTTTTATCCCCTTTTTATTAATTTCAGGGTATAATGTTAGTACTTTTTCATCGAATATGTGATAAAATTACTGATAAGTGTCTTTAAAAATTTGATTGATACATTTTAAATAATTAGTATATGGTAAATCAAACTGTTTTTAATATGGAGCCTATGCACGAATTATTAGTTATAGTATTCTAAACAGTGAAATGTCTAGTTAAATGAATATACCTTTTATATGGTTTAAAAATATTTATACTCTTTATAAGTTAGGAGGAATATATAGATGAACAACTGGTTTAAAAAACATGAGAAGCTTATTACTATTTTGGTTATAGCAGGTTTTTTAGCAGGTATTGTCTGGTGGTCTATAGCAACATACCTATCATCAAAAAGAACCTCTTCTGTGGTTCAAGACTCTACCCTCAATAAAGAAAACTCGGTATTAGTTATTACTAAGGACGGGGTGGAGCTCGAGTATCCTTATTGGATTATGAAGGATGAAGTTAATGCCCTTTCTCAACAACAAGCTCAGATGTATCAACTATACTACGGACAACAGCTAGACCCTGTTTTTGATTATCTAGTTCTTAAAAATCAAATAGTTGATATGCTTTATGATCAAAGACTAATTCAATACTATGCTGAACAAAACAATCTTTTACCTGATTCTAAAACCTTGAATGAATCCATTAACAATTTAAAGGCAAATGAAAATAATTGGAATATGATAGTTAGTTATTACGGAAGCGAAGATGCTGTCAAGAGTCTATTAGCTTCCGGAATACTAGAAAGTAATGTACGAAATGCTGTTGCTGCGGTTTCTAGAGATGAAGCTATGAGTTATATTGAGCAAAATTTTGAAGATATAAAAAATAATTACGAACAGATAAAAGTACAACACATACTAGTCTCAGATGAAGCTACAGCTAACCAAGTGAAGGATGACATCATTAGCGGAAATTTATCTTTTGAAGAAGCAGCGGCTCTGTATTCGCTAGATACATCCAACGCAACAAATTCTGGCGATCTTGGTTGGGTAAAACATGGAGAATTAGAAGAAAATTTTGAAATCGCTGCGTTCAATGCCCCCAAGGGTGAAATAGTAGGGCCTGTTCAAACTACCTATGGTTTCCATTTAATAAAGGTAACAGATAAAAAGATCTTTGAAAACCCTCAAGATGTATTTTTATATGAAGATGTTTACACAGAAATTGAAAATACCCTTCAAGAACAAAAATTTCAGGAATGGTTAGTCAATTATAAAAAAGAAGAGAATTTTGGAAGAATATATTATGACACTAAACTCTTGTATATGCACGAAATATTTTCAAATACTTTAGATGAAAAAGCCAAAGAAAATTTAGCCAAAGAACTTGAAGATTTGATTTTTGAAGGTGAGGATATCTCTCTAGAAGTAGATTCAGATTATCTTGCAATATATACAATGCTAACAACCGATCTATTAAATAGTTATTCAACACAGTTAACTAATCTAAATAATTACATTTATCTGTCAGAAAATGTCGACCCAAATATTTCAATATTGGGTTTAGATGAGATTAACAAGAAAATTGAAGAACTTAATCAATTATCAGACGAGAACGATGAAATTGCTAATGAGAAAGCTAAGTATGAGGCAGCAAGAGATTTTCTCAACACTAAAGAATCCGTAGAAAATATGGGAATAACCACTTTAGAAGAAGCTGAAGCTCTAAAAATAGAATTGGAAAATAAATTTGAGAAGACTAAGACTAATTTAACAAAAGTATTATCAGATTTATTTGCTCAATATCCTTCTTCTTCATCTGTAGTACAGTTGTACTATCAATTTAATCCTCAAGATCTTAAAGTAAAGGTAAAATACTCTGAATTACAGATGAATCAACTAAAACAATATATAAACTATTTAGGTCCTCAGTACCTTTTTATGTTTTTTCAACAACCAATTAATGAAATTCTTGTCAACATTCAAACAGTAATAGAGTCCGAAGAAGCAGAAATTAGCATTAAGTTAGAAGCTTTAGAATTAGGTTTAGATCTTGCAGAAATGTTATCACTAAATGACTTAAAATTGTATTATCTAGAAAAAATAAAAGAAATTGATCCTGAATATTACTCTGATATAGATAAATTAATTGAAGAAACAAGAAAAGCTATAGAAGATTCCACAAAAACCGCTACAGAAGTGGAAGTTCAATAAAAAGAAAACAAGAAGCGGGGAAGATAACTTCCCCGCTTCTTTTATTTATATTGGCTGGGACGGTAGGATTCGAACCTACGAATAACGGAGTCAAAGTCCGTCGCCTTGCCACTTGGCTACGTCCCAATTACTTATCATCCCGAGTTTTATTATAACATATGATTATAACTTTGTCAACTAAGTTTTAATTCATCTCAGACATACTTTTAGCTAGCATATAACCATGTGCTGTAGCGTAGGTAATAGACCTAGTCCATCCGCTACAATCGCCTATAATCTTTATATTTTCAAAAAAACCATTGTTTATCTTGTTTGTGTAGAACTTTACCTCAGCTCCATATAAAAGATTATCTGGATAGGTAATTCCTGGAATAACCTCTTCAAGTCTTTCTAAAAAATCAATAATAGATTCTATCGTTCTTCTAGGTAAAGCTAAATTTAAGTCCCCTAGAATATAATAACTAGAATCTAAAGTTGGTTCCACCCTACCTAACTTCTTAGTCCTTTTTGAATTTTTAAAATCTTCATAACATTGAAGAATTACTTTATCTCCACCAGCTAATATATTCGAAAGTTTGGAAATATATGAACCATAACCAACCGGATCGTTAAAAGGCTGTGTAAAAGAATGCGTGACTAATATAGCAAAATTTGTATTTGAGGTCTTCTGATTGGAATTGGCATGTCCATTAACGGTAACAAAATCATCGTATTTTTCTATTGTAACTTTTCCTGAAGGATTATTACAGAATGTTCTAACTATATAGCCCGTCTTTGATCTCAACCTAATTTTAAATTCATACATTTCCTTGTTTAACTCCGCTACTACATGATCTGGTAGTTCAAATCTTATCCCCAAATCCACTTTGTCATTTGATAAAATTAGTTCAGGGTGATTTTTAACCATGTCATTTACCAGTTTGTGCCCTCTTCTTCCAACAGCTACAATAACCTTATCATAAACTCCTTCTCCGTTTTTTGTAACAACCACAACCTTGGATTCTTGTGGAATTATTTGTATAACTTCTTCTCCAAAATGAAAATTAACATTATCTATAGTTATATAATCTTCATAGATTTTTTGCACAGTTTCGGTCAATAAATCTGTTCCCAAGTGATAGAAATGAGACCTAATTGGTTCGAAACCTGCATGATAAAATTTTTTGTATAATTCTTCATTCTCAAAAGAAGCTCCTCTTTCAAGATTTTCTGAAAATACCACTATTCCTTTATTATCTGTTTTAGCCAACCCAGACTTTAGTAGGTAAAATTCGACCACCCTTCTTTGTACACTTAATGGAATTTCCAGGTCTCCACCCATTCCTTTCGATATAAATAATTTACCATCATATTTTAAGCCCCCAAAACCTGTTCTTCCAATATCTTCACCTTTTTCATATACATCAACTGAATATATCTTATTCAATCCAAACTCTTCAAACCCCTTTAAAAATCCTATTGCTGATGCTCCAAAACCTATCAAAGCTATTTTTTTCACTATGTTCACTCCTTACAAGTTGTCTTAAAAATTTTATCAATCAGAGCTTTACTCAATATACCATCATTACTGTAACACACCTTGACATTTTATTATAATTATAGTATAATAACTCTGTAATATCAAGCTGAATATTATTATATAATTTACTTAACGCCGAGGTGGCGGAATAGGCAGACGCGGCGGACTCAAAATCCGTTGGGGTGGAGAACCTCGTGCGGGTTCAACTCCCGCCCTCGGCACCAAATAACAACAGCTCGTAAATCCTATTTAAGGGTTTCGAGCTTTTTTTCAACACATTTTTGAAACTTTAATGCACAATTTAACCTTAAGATGTCATTATTAAGTTTAGATCCTTGTAGAAGTTATCGTAAAATAACAATAATTTTGTTAAATACAATAAAATATCATCCTTAAATCTAGTTCTCAAATCTTTTCCTAACCAAACTACTCTTCCTTTATTATTGTTGAATAATCTATTTTTCTGTTTTTGAAGTAATACTCCTTATCGTACTCATTAACTTCACGAAGTACTTTGCAAGGATTCCCCACAGCAACTACATTAGATGGTAAATCCTTTGTTACAATGCTTCCGGCACCTATCACAACATTATCTCCAATAGTTATACCTGGTAAAATAACTACCCCGGCACCAATCCAACAGTTTTTACCAATATACACAGGTGCATTATATTGATATCCTTTCTGGCGAAGTTCAGGTAAGATTGGATGTCCAGCAGTTGCTACGGTAACATTTGGACCAAACATAGTATAATCTCCAACATAAATATGGGTATCATCGACCATTGTCAAATTAAAATTAGCGTATATATTCTTTCCCCAATGACAATGTGCCCCACCAAAATTTGAATGAAAAGGAGGCTCTATATAACAACCTTCTCCAATTTCTGCAAACATTTCTTTCATAAGTGCTTGACGTTTTTCAAATTCCGTAGGACGTGTCATATTAAAATCATAAAGCCTGTCTAGGCATTTTGTCTGCCACTCAATAATCTCCTCATCACCTGGAAAATAAAGCTCTCCTGTGTGCATTTTATCTTTCATCTTCATTTCAGTTTTCCTCCTCGAGAATTAAATCTTACTAACTTTAGAAATTCCAAAATTCTTATTAATTATATATGCTTTAGAACTGAATTTTTTGAATTTTTTTGTACTTATACCAATACCGTAGGAGGGCTCCGCCCTGAACCCATTATAAATTTAAATGCCTACTTTTAGAAAACATTCATTTCCATAACCTCTATTTGAATTTTTTGGTACTTATACCAATACCGTAGGAGGGCTCCGCCCTGAACCCATTATAAATTTAAATGCTTACTTTTAGAAAACATTCATTTCCAAAGTCCCTAAATTAAATCTTTGCATTTTGCATTACATTTCACTTTGAATTAATCATTTTCAACATGATTTACCTTAATTTGGAATCTGTTAAAAAATATGGAGTTTGTTCTTTGAAAAACGCTCAGGGTGTAGATAGCATATGTTATTATGCAGAAGCATTTTACAAATGTTTGTGAAAGAACCTTACAGAATAGCAAAGCAGATAAAAAGGTTTATATCATACGCAATTTATAATAGTTTGGTAAACAATATATATACCAGCCGATTAAAACGGCTGGTTTTTAATAAACTAAGAAAAATTTTATTTGTATTATTGTAGTACAAAATTAATCTCTAACCGTCTTTCACCTATATTTTTTACACTTAATAATAACCCGTTTTCATCTTCTAAACCTGGTCCATACTGTCTAAAAATAGAAGTAATGTCTAAGAATACATAAGCTATATCTCCTACTCCTATTTGATTACTTAATTTTTTAAACAAAGTATTTTCAGATAATTTTGGCTTTTGATTCATCTTTTTTTGCAAATTTTTTTGGTTGTCTCTTGAAATAAAAAGGTAATCATCTTTCCAAACATAGTATGTGTATTTAACAGATTCTTTTTTATTATTCTGCTTGACTATTTCATCTTTAACATAAAACTCAAGTGTATTCTGAGCGGTTTTTTTGTATTCAATATTATTCTCTTTTAATATCGGAATTATATCCTCAACATTAGCTTCAGTTTTAATTTTTATATAATTATTTTCAGAAATTTGCGAGAAGTTGTCATTGAAATTAATAGATAATATATCTGCATTAACTTCTATTCCACTAGACAATGTCAAGAGATTCTTTATGATTTGATAATCTACAAAATTGTCTATTAGGCTAGCAAATGCGTCAAGATCTTTTGGTATAAAACCAGATGTAATAAATAAATTTCCGAAAAACGGATATTCACTTGGATTTTTAACAAAGCTTTTATCAACAAAATCCGGATCATAATCACCTGTGCTTTTTCCCATTAATAAATTATCAATAACATAAAAATATCCATTTCCTTGATAATCTGAAGTATTTACTATATAATATAATCCACTTCTATCCTCAATAACTTCTTTTAACTGTTCAACACCCTTTTTCGAAGATTCATAGACATTCTCATCAGCAATTAAAATAAAATATTCTTCATTATTTATATTTTTTTGAAGGGTTGTAAATTCATAGCCCGAGCTTTTTATTGGATCAAGTAATGCCTTTAAATCAGAGGAAAATGAATTCATATCTTTGATTGGCCCAAGAACAAAACCATAAGCGTAATTATTTTCAGTATTTTCTTGGATAAAAAACGCTAAGTTAGTATCTAACTGACTTATAAAATTTTGATAATCGACTTTTAAGGCACTTAAATACATTTGTGTTAAAGCGGATACTAGCATTTCTCCATTAAATGGTTCTAAAAGCAAACTTTTGGTAGTTGGCACCAACTTCAAATCGTTATAAAATTTAGCTAAATCTTTAAAATAAAATACGGCTTTAGAATTTGAAGGAACCAATTCTAAAATATCTTGTGAAAAAACTGATAAGATGAAACAAACTGTCAAAATAAAAATAAATAAGATTTTCTTCGGGCACTTGCAATTCTTATTATGCAATATTTACTCTCCTCCTCTTTAGGGGATATATAAATAACTTTATTTGGATATAATGATTTAATCCATTAATGTATTACCAACTTAGCTTTTTAAAAAGTTAGTTATGTGTTCGACAATCTTTTGAATTTCAACAAGGATATCTTCTGCTTTTATAGAAAAACCAGCAGCCCTAGGATGTCCCCCTCCTCCAAAATCTAAAGCTATTTTTGAAACATCAGCCCACTCTTTTGATCTAAGTGAAACATGATATAAATTTTTTTCAAATTCTTGAAAGATCATAGCTACTTCCACTCCTCTAATTGAACGAAGATTTTCTACTAATGATGGAGAATCTTTCGGAAGAATATTGTATTTTGAAAGCATATCTAGGGTAATTAAAGAATAAGCTATCAAACCTTGTGAAGCTAATTTAAGATTTGATATAACATCTTTGTATAGATAAATATGCTCCAAAGGAGTATTGCCATGAATTTTATTAGAAATATAGCTAATACTTGCACCTTTTTCTATCAAACTTGCAGCTACCCTAAATGTTTCTGGACCTGTATTTTCATACTTAAAAAAACCCGTATCTGTTGCGATTCCTAGGAGATTCATCGTGGCTAATTGTTCATCATAATCAACACTCATAAAATTTAATAGCCTATAAACCATCTGTGCGGTAGCTCCCACTGTTGGATCTACCCAATTGACATTTCCAAAATTTGTGTTAGTAATATGGTGATCGATAACAATGACATGAAAAAAATTTAAATAATTTTCTAATCTTCCTATTCGGTCAGGTGAAGAGGAATCCAATACTATCATTAAATCAAATTCATTACAGATATTCTGTTCGATCTCACTATCTAATTTTTTAATCTTTTTTTTAACTAAAGGAAATTCTAATAGATATTCTCCAATATCGTCATCTATAACTGCTAAAGTCCTTTTTCCAAGTTTTTCTAGGCCTAGCGACATGGAAACCAATGAGCTTACATCATCACCATCGGGAAGTATATGTCCAACAAGAAGTATATTGTTACTTTTGTTAATTTCTGAAGCGATTATCTTTTCATCCACCTTATGCAACTTCTCAAATCCCCCTATCTCAAAATGATTTTATTGCATTATACACAACTTTTTCAAACTTGTTCTTTATCCTTTCCGTTGTTTGTAAAACCTCTTCATGTCTAAGCGGTTGAGGCAGAATTCCCGCTGCCATATTTGTTACTGCAGAAAAAGAAACAACTTTTAATCCTATATGTTTAGCAGCTATTATCTCAGGCATCGTTGACATCCCTACTAAATCTGCACCTAATTTATCAAATAATCTTATTTCTGCAGGAGTTTCATAAGAGGGCCCGAGTGTCCAAAGGTAAGTACCTTCTTTAATTTCTATATTTTGTTTCTTAGATTCTTCTATAATTGATTTAAGCCATTGTTTATCAACTGGTTGAACCATTGAAGGAAATCTAGGACCAAATTCGTCCATATTCGGACCAATAAGAGGATTTTTAAATGTGTAATTTATAAAATCCTTATTTGCAACAATATCTCCGGGATGGTATGTCCGATTTATTCCACCTGCAGCATTTGTTATTATTAGCCCTTGAACTCCCAATTTTTTCATAACATATATAGGAAAAACAATCTTTTTTAAATCGGTCCCTTCGTAAGCATGAAACCTCCCTTTGAGTACTATTACAGGAACACCTTGAATCATACCAACAACCAAGCTTCCTTCATGTCCGACTACCGTTGATATAGGAAAATAGGGAATATCTTTATAATTTAGAGAAATAGAATTTTCAACTTTGTCAGCAATATACCCCAACCCTGAGCCTAAAATCATTCCTATAACTGGTTTTACTTTTATATTTTCTTTTATATATTGTGTTGCTTTTTCTATCTCTAAAGACATATATTTTCTCTCCTTGTACTAAAAATTCACTTATTCACTAACAACAACATGTTGTGCCTCATTTTTTGTAAGTCTTATTACCATTTCGTTAGCTAATACTTCTATATAATTTTTCGTTTTTGCAAGTACTTTTAATCTTAAACCCGGCGAAGTCCCCTTACTAATCAAATTTTTTCTTTGTTTTTCACCACCAGAAATATCCACCACCTCGCAAGATTCAGAAGGTTGTAAATCCCAAAGCGTGGTTTTTAAATCATGAGGCATTGCCTTTTGATACTTTGAAATGAACTCTTTCGCCTTATTAAATTCTATTGGATTTCTTTTTAAAAAGAGCAATAGTCCATCTAATGCAATATAGAAGTTATCGGTTATGTGATGCTCAATTCCGCAAGCTAAATTATAAGCTTGTTCTTTTGTTATTCCTAAAACATTGACTAAAAAATCGATTAAAATAATATATCTCCTATAAACTCTTTCAGCTGCTAACATACCTTTATCCGTTAAATTAACGTATCCATAACGTTGATGTTTAACATAACCAACTTTTTCTAATTTCTTAATTGCTTCAGCAGCAGATGCATCTTTGACCCCGAGCATCTTGGAAATATCTTTTATTCTTGGTACTTTTCCGTCTATTTGTAATGTATATACTGCTCTAAGATAATTTTCTAAACTTTCTGAAAGATTATTATCCAAATTCATTCTCCTTTTCGAACAACTTCTTTTATAAACAAGCCTGATTCTACTCCAGTTTCCACAATGGTGTTATCAAATTTAACTACTGGAAATGAAGAAGTTTTCCCTTTACGAATGACTACAGCTTTTTTACCATTATTTAAAATAACTTCTGTTCCAGTTGGATATAAGCCTGCAATTGAAAAAAAGACACTAACATAATATGGATCAAAAATCAAACCAGAATATCTCAATAGAAAACTCATAGCATTATACGGAGAATGACCTGATTCTATGTAAGAATCATAGGCGTCCCCCACTTGTAGTATTCTAACTAACGGGCTTATTGAATTTTCCTTTAATTTCATAAATATTCCATTTCCATCAAAACGTTCGTGATGTGTCGAAACAGAGTCTACCACATCTTTACCAATTTTACTTTGAATACTTCTCAGCATCTCATACGCAGACAAAATATGCGATCTCACAGTCATATCATCTAAATTGTCGTAATCAAATATTACTCTATTACCTATTAAACTGTATCCAATATCGTGCAATAAACAAGTCTTTAACAATGAGTTTAAGAACATTTCAGGCATATCAAGTTTTGAAGCTATTAACGTGGAAATTATTGCTGTATTTATTGAATGGGCGTTTAATGCTTTCTCCCCTATAGAATGAAAAAGGTTCAAAACCAAATCGTCAGCTTTTAAAAATTTTTTATAGATATCTTCAACCAATTCTTCAAGCTCTGATGTATCTTCCTTCAAATAGGTGATATCCTTAACTATTTCAAATTGTTCATGCCATTGAGAATATTGTTCTTCATCTACTAAGGAAGGTATATCTTCAAATTGAACGATAATTTTTTCTTGTATTGCACCGGTAACAAAGTCAGTTTCATCATAAACTGTAACTGTTTTAATGCCATGATTTTTGAGCCTTTCTATATCTCTTGCCCTTAATACGGTACCTTTAGAAATTAAAAGGGTAGAACCTTTAAACACATCTTCTGCGACGACTTGACCAGGTTTCAATTCATAGAAAGGAACACTTTTCATTCTAATCTACCTACCTTTGTATTCAATAGATTTATATACCTGGAGAAAGCAAAGATATATATTTGTTGCTTTGAGATATACTTTTTGCAACTCTAATAACATCCTCAATTTCTGTTTTTTCAATTTGGTTAATAAACTCTTCCATTGTAATAATTTTATCATAATTTACATATAAATCAAAAATGGTTAATGCAACAGATAAATTGTTTTCCATACTTAAAGTTAGCTGACCTATTAGTCGATTCTTACCATAATTAAACCATTTACCAATTTTATTTTGATTTTGTATCATTATTATAATTTCTTCAAATTTATCTAATAACAACGGTATTTTTTCATCATTTGATAAAGCAAAAAAAAGTAACAACCCTCTCAAGGGATATGCTTCATAATGAGAAGCAACTTCATACACCAGGGCACTTTCTTCTCTGAGTTTTGAAAACAAAAGTGAACTCATTCCGCTTCCTAAAAATGTATTTAAGATAAGTGTTGCATAATAATCTTTACTTAATTTAGGAGGGGCTATAAAACCTTGAACTATATAGTTTGAAGAAAGATCCTTTTTTGTTCTTTCGATTTTTATATCTTCTTTTTTTATTTCTGGACTTTTTAATTCACTCTTTATTGAACAATTATTTTTTGACCAATTAATACTATTAAGTTGATTTAATACCTTATCTTCATTAAATTTACCTACTATTACGACATAGACATTTTGAGGGTGATAAAATTTACTATAGTAGTCTATAATTATATCATAATTGATATTAGTAACTGTCTGCCTATAACCTAGAACAGGTCTTGCAAAATCCTCATCAAATATATGTTGATATAAATTTTCAATAACTATGCTTCCTGGATCGTCTTCATATGACGCTATTTCTTCTAATATTATACTTTTTTCGCGCTCAATATCTTCACTTCTAAATTTTGGTTCGAAAACTAACCCAGATAGTATATCAATCGCTTCACTTACTTTTGTAGTAGGAATCTTTGAAAAGTATACTGTAAAATTTTTAGAAGTAAAGGCATTTAATTCTCCTCCTACTTCTTCAATTGGATTTTTAATTTGAACACTATTTCTTTTTTCTGTACCTCTAAAAACTGTATGTTCTATTAAATGAGAAATACCAGCAATAGATTCATTTTCCATTGCAGAACCAACTTTTACTCCAAAAAGTATTGATGCACTCATCATCGACTCTCTTTGTACCAAAATTACATCTAGTCCATTGTCTAATCTCTCATGTTTGTACAAATTTATCTACCCCTTTTCAAACTATTTAAATGTTTATATTAATTATTGCGGTACCGCAATAATTAATATAAACATGCGGTTTAAATCCGCACGTTTTTTATTCTTCTTTAAGCTGTTTCAATTGAAACTTTCCTTGCTCTTCTACACTCAGAACTTCGACTTTTACCTTATCTCCTATCTTAAAGGTATCTAGTTTGTCCTTTAAATTTGATTTGTGTAGCATACCAACTTTTCCAGGCAACACTTCGACAAAAATGCCATAATTTTCCACTCTTTTTACTGTTCCTTCAAAAATTTTCCCGCTTTCAACCTCTTCGGTCATATCTTTTATATATTTAACTGCGCCATTTACTTTTTCAAGATTTCTACCGTTGACTTTAACTCTTCCATCGGGCTCAATATATATTTCTACATCATATATCTCGCTTATTTCTTTTATTACTCTTCCACTTGGCCCTATTACTTCTCCTATTTTAGAAACTGGTATATTTATAACTTTAATTATAGGCACCTCAGAAGCTAATTCTTTTCGTGGTTCAGCAATTGTTTTATACATTAAATCTAATATTTTTAATCTGCCTATTTTTGCTTTTTCTAAAGCAATTTTAAGGACACTTTCATCTATTTTGTTTGTTTTAACATCCATTTGAAAAGCTGTTATTCCTTCTCTGGTTCCTGCAACTTTGAAATCCATATCTCCTAAATGATCTTCCATACCTAAAATATCTGTCAAAATAACAAATCTATCTTCCTCGAAAACAAGTCCCATTGCAATACCAGCAACATGCTTTTTAATAGGAACACCTGCATCCATAAGTGCTAGAGAAGCTGAACATACGCTTGCCATTGAAGAAGAACCATTTGATTCTAATATTTCTGATACAACTCTAATTGTATAAGGAAATTCCATATCACTTGGAATGAGATTTTTATGAGCTCTTTCAGCCAAATGCCCATGACCAATTTCTCTCCTACTTACTCCACGCAATCTCTTAACTTCACCCGTAGAGAATGGAGGAAAATTATAATGTAGCATAAATCGTTTTTCTTCATCACTAAATATTGTATCAACTAATTGAACATCCATAGGAGCTCCTAATGTTACAACAGCTAAAGATTGAGTCTCGCCTCTAGTAAAAAGGCCTGAGCCATGAACTCTTGGTATTAAGCCTACTTCACAGCTAATCTCCCTGATATCATCTACACCCCTACCATCAACTCTTCTATTTTCATTAATAATGAGTGCCCTCATTGTTTTTTGGAGTTTATCTTCAAATGCCTTATTCAAAAAGGAAAATTTTTCAGCGTAGAAACTTTCTCCCCATTTATCTAAAAACTCTTCTTCAAACTTGCTTTTCACATCTTCTTTGTACTTAGCAATTGCTTTATCTCTATTCTTTTTTCCTTGAGTTAGTAAAGCATTCTTTAATTCCAATTCATCTATGAGAGATAAATAATCTTCTATAAATTCCTTTGGAACTCTTTCTTCTTCTATTTCCCATTTTTCAACATTAAAATCTGACAAAATCTCTTCTTCAAAAGTTATAATTTCCTTAATTGCATCTTGCGCAAACATTAAGGCTTTTACCATCTCTTCTTCACTAACTTCCAAAGCTTCTCCTTCCACCATAGTTAATGCCTCTTTAGTACCAGCAACTACTATATCCATTTTAGATCGTTTTAATTCTTCTTGCGTTGGAAAAACTATAAATCGTCCATCAACATATCCTATTCTTACACCTGCTACTAAACCGTTAAATGGAATTGGCGATAGATTTAACGCTAGAGAAGCTCCTGTTATTCCCCATGTTTCAATACTATCATCACCTAGCATTGAAAAAACTGTTACTATTACTTGTACTTCGTTATAGAAGTTTTCAGGAAATAATGGTCTTATGGGTCTATCAATGAGCCTGGCCGCAAGAATAGCTTCATCACTAGGTTTTCCTTCTCTTTTTATAAAACCTCCGGGAATTTTCCCAACCGCATAAAATTTTTCTTGAAATTCCACTGTCAATGGAAAAAAATCTCCACCTTTTACTGGTTCTTCTTCCGCATCAGCTGTAACCAATATAGTTGATTGGTTATAGGTCAAAACAACTGATCCTAGCGATTGTTTAGCAACTTTCCCATACTCTAATCGCAGTTTTCTTCCAAAAAGTTCTTTTTCCCATACTTTCATTTTTTTACCTCCATTCTGTTTTTGCAATATACATTATATATTTTCAATTTGTAATTATTGCTAAATATAAAAACAAAACGGAGCTAGTAGCCCCGCTTTTTTATAGATTAATTTTATTTAACCTCTTATTCCCAATTTAGTAACTATATCTTGATAAACTAAAGGTTTGTTCTTTTTAAGGTACTTTAACATCTTTCTTCTTCTTCCAACCATAGTCATCAAACCACGCCTACTATGATAGTCTTTTGGATGTTCCTTTAAATGTTCAGTTAAATGCTTAATTCTTGCGGTTAGAAGAGCTACCTGTACTTCAATAGATCCTGTATCCTTATCGCTAATTTGAAATTCTTGAATGATCTGTTCTTTTATTTCTGGTTCTAATCCTCTAGACATCGATCAAAAACCTCCTGCAAATTATTCCTATAACCAAGTAAAGGGATAATTCCTAAACTGAGTTAAGGTTCTCCTATATTATACAATTATATTTCTAATTTGTCAATTTCATTTTTATGTTATATATTAAGATATTTCCTAATAGCGTTTGAAGCTGCAATTGCACCGTCAGAAACAGCAGTAACTATCTGTCGGATATCCTTGTGTCTTACATCTCCAGCTGCATAAACCCTATTTATATTAGTTAACATCGTCTCATCAGTAATTATGAATCCATATTCATCAGTTTCAAAAAAACCTTTAGGCAAAAAACTAGTTTCAGGTAATATTCCAATAAAAATAAAAACTCCATCGAACTCTTCCTCATAAACTTCGTTGGTTAGTGTATTTCTAATAACTAAACTTTTTACCTTTAAATCTCCTTTTATCTCTTCTACAACAGAATTCCATTTAAACTTAATATTATCTCTTGAAAACGCTCTATCTTGATATAATTTATCTGCTCTCAATTTATCTCGTCGATGAATTAGGTGTACTTCTTTTGCTATATTAGAAAGGTACACGGCTTCTTCTACTGCAGAATTACCACCGCCAACAACAGCCACTTTCATGTTTTTAAAAAAATGTCCATCACAACTAGCACAATACGAGACGCCTTTTGAAGTAAATTCTTGTTCACCCTTAACACCTAATTTTTTTGGCTTAGAACCACTTGCTACTATAAGTACCCTAGACTTTACAGTATTACCATCGTCCAAATTAGTTAGTATTAAATCATCTTTAAACTCCATGTTAATCACTTCTGAAGAATAGAACTCTGCTCCAAACTTTTCTGCATGCTCTTTCATAAGCATCGAGAGCTCTTGGCCTTTTATTGACACAAAGCCTGGGTAATTCTCTATTACATCTGTAGTATTCATTTGTCCCCCTTCTAAGGCTTTTTCTAATACCAATACAGATACACCGCCCTGTACCCCATAAAGAGCTGCAGATAAACCAGCAGGACCTCCTCCAATTATTACTATATCGTATTGTTCTTTAATTTTATTATTTATATTAACTGACTCAACATTAAAAAACACTGGGCTTCCTCCTTCCTAACCTACAAAAACAACAATATATGTTATAAATCGGACATTGTAAAAGATAAAAATGAGATCAAAGAAACAAGTTTTATTCATTTTAACCTTAATAATTGTTAATGTAGTTGATGCACTCTGTTTTATTATTCTATGGCTTTTAGAACTTCAAGAATATAGTTATTTTGAGGATAAGCGCCAATAAATTCGTTTTTCATTACCCATATCCCATTTTCTTTTACCTCAATTACAGTATGAGGCACAGATTTAATATCATATTTTACAGATAATTCTTCAAATTCGTTTGCCTCTATCATTTCTCCAATTATGTTTGAGTTAATGACTGCTGTTTGATGTGCAGCTAACACAGCTCTTGGACAATAAGGACAGGTAGGAGTAACAAAAACTCTAATTCTAATTTCCTTATCTATACTTTTTATTTTTTCGATGTTATCTTCACTAAAATCCATAATTTTTTTGGTAGATACAATTAAAATATCTTGTAACAATGTGATAAACTCGTGTCCTCCAGGCACTCCATAAAACCTTATTCCATAATCGATACCTTCGCTATCAAGAATGAACATTGCAGGAAGTAAATCTTTCTCTACTTCATACGTATCGTAATCAAAGGAATCTGCTGAAAAAACTTTAACATCAATCAAATCATTTAATTCTGTCAATTCCAACAATAATTGTTCTAAAATTTCAGAATAATCATTATTACCTTTAATTAGAACTAACTGAACATTGTCTTCCATGTTTTCCAGAATTTCTTGTACCTTAATTCGTGTTTCTTTATCTAATAATTTCTCCATTTTTTAAACCTCCGAGTGTTTTATCTACATTATAATTTTTGTAATTTATCATTTTTTAGATTTAATATACCCCCTATGGGTATTTTAACATTTTATTATTTAGTCTATATTAAAAATTTATATACTTTGTTATTTTTACTTACTTTAATAACAGAAGCTAAAAAAAATAAGATCGAAGGTATCACTGCAATTGCGGGATTCAAAGGCCAATATAGCAAAGAAAACAATTTATTCACTAAATAACAAAAGCCTAAACCTACAAGATAAGCTTCGAACCCTCTTGCTAATATTTTTTTTGATAAGAAGTTATTGAAATAAGTCTTTTTGGTATAACCAAACGATAAGATTATAACTTTAAATCTTTCATGATACTTTTTATTTGCTGCATCAAATGCCCTAATATAAAAGAACAGTAAAACGAGAAAAGTAAGCAACTCAAGAACTATTATATAACCTGTTAAGAACCTTAAATATGAAAATAAAAGAACAAAAGACATTGCTCCGTATATATTAAATAATTGAATAAAAGCAAAAATTTGATAATTTCTTAAAATAAGAAATTTAATAATATAAAAAGCAGATATGATTGCTATTGTATTGAGCAATAAAATCTCTAAAAAAATCATATTTACCTCTTTACGTTTTAGTTACCTTCAGAAATATTATCTTTAGAAATTTCTGCTATTCCCGCTACAGTACTTAAAATACTAGAAATTTCATATGGCATAAATATTTTAGTCGCTTTTCCATCAGAGATTGCCTTCAAAGACTCTAAATACCTTATGGCAATAAGTTCATTTGTAGGATGACCTTTATGTATTGCTTCAAAAACCTTTGAGATGGCTTCTGCTTCACCGTCCGCTTCAGTACTAAGTTTGAATTTCTCTGCTTCTGCTATTTTCTTAACTGATTCAGCCTCTCCCTCTGCTCTTAATATTGCTGCATTTCTATCTCCCTCAGCTTTTGTTATTTCTGCCTCCCTATAACCTTCTGCCTCTAAAATTACAGCCCTTTTAGTTCTCTCTGCCTTCATCTGCTTACTCATTGCTTCCATTATATCCTGAGGCGGATCTATTTTTTTGATTTCGACTCTGGTTATCCTGACTCCCCACTTATCAGTAGCCTCATCTAATACTTCTCTTAATTTTGTATTTATTCTCTCCCTTGAGGTTAAGGTTTGATCTAATTCTAATTCTCCTATAACATTTCTCAAGTTTGTCTGAGCTAATTTTATAGCGGCAGGAATAAACTCTGCAACATTATATGTTACTCTGTAAGCATCGGTTATTTCATAGTAAATAATTGCATCAACTGTTACTATGACGTTATCCCTTGTTATAACTTCTTGAGGTGGAACATCGATTAACATTTCTCGCAAATCGACTTTAATAAGCCTTTCAATAAAAGGTACTATGAAATTAAGTCCTGGTTCTGCCATTTTATGAAATTTACCTAATCTTTCAATAAGTCCCTTTTCATACGGTCTAATAATCTTTAAACTCATTGATACCACAATAATCAGAAAAATCACTACTATTATTAATACAACTAACATACCTTTTGCCCCCCTTTTATATACGCTTACTTAAGGAATTCGCTTATTCAAAATTGCTATCTTCACCGTTTTCGGATCTTATTTTTTTTACATAAACAAAATTCCCCGATCTCTTCGTAATCAAGACTTCATCATCTACTTCTAACTTTTCTTTTTCGGTTTCATCAGGATAAGCTCGCCATACATCTCCTTTAATCTTTACCAATATTTTTTCGCCATTCTCATTGATTTTTATTATTTTGCCTTTCATTCCAACAATTTGATCTTGAAAAGTTTTTAGATCTGTAGATTTCTTGTATAAATTTTTGACTAGTTTTCTGGTAGAAATCCAAAGAGTGAATGAAACAACCAGAAAAATTGCTAGGTTCCAAGAAACAGAAGCAATAAACAAAGAGGTTATTGCAGCAGCACCTGCACCAATTGCAAACCATAGAAAAAAGAATGTTGGAGTTAAGGCTTCTGCAATTGCAAAAATTATAGCAAATATTACCCATAAACCCCATTGACCCATATTAACAACCCCCATTTCAACTATATTTTTGTAACTTTTTCCGGATGGACTATCTCTATATCTATATCTGGAAACTCAAGTCTTAACTCATTTTTAACTTTATTAATTTGTCTATTATACCTACTAGATACGTGATATACAATTAATCTTTTTGGGAAAGTCGCTTTAACAAGTTTTTTTAGTTCAGGTAGAGATGTATGATTTCTTATTTTTCTGTCCGACTCTTCAAAAAAAGTACATTCATGTATCAATGTCTCACAATTTTTTGCAAATTCAGGGGGTATAGGTAGAGCGTCTCCGGTTATTGTTAAAATGTTTGCTACATATTCTTCTAAAATATCTTTCTTTTGATTAACTATTAAATCTTTTATTACATCTTGAGGATAATCTCTATACATTGATTTCAGTCTTTTTCTCTTTTCTAATATCTGATAACCAAATGAAACTTCTCCTGGGGTATGTCTGGTTTTGAATGGTTTTAAAAATCTCTTATTATCCAAATTAATAGTATCCGTTAAATTTAGCTCATGAGTTTCTAAGCGATATCTTAACCCTTTATTCATTTTCTTTATGAATTCAAGATATTCTATAATGTTTGTAGAACCTTTGGGATAGTATATTTCTAACTTTTTGTTTCTACTTCCCATCGCGTTATTGCGTGTGTTTATTATACCCCATAAACCTGCAATATGATCAACGTGTGAGTGTGTAAGAATAATTTTTTCAATGCCATATATCTTATTACCTAGCTCTGAGCTCACACCTTCTCCTGCATCAAAAAGTAATCTTTGTGGTTTGTAAAAGACCCATGTTGTGTAAAGCGCCTTAGATTTAATTATAAACTCCAACTATGACAACCCCTGTTAATTTATTTCTCAGGTATTAATTCTACCTTGATTTCACCTTTTACTCCTTGTGGCAGTTTAATTTTAACCATATAGGTTCCTACTTCTTTTAAATTAACTTTCTCTTCAAACCATGTCTTATCAAATTGTATCCCAACCATTTCTTCTATTTTGCTAGCTATGTCTTGAGAAGTAACTGCCCCAAATAACTTCCCTTTTTCACCAGCCTTAACTTTAATAACTACAGTTACATCTTTTAGCTTTTCTAAAATTTCTTCGCTTTGTTCTTTTATACTCTGTTTCCTTTTTTCTTCTGTTTTTTTATTTTCCTCTATATGTTTTATATATCCATTGGTAGCTTCCACAGCTAAATTTCTAGGAATAAGATAATTTCTTGCATAACCATCAGAAACTTCTTTTATTTCGCCTTTTTTGCCTAATTTTGGTACATCTTCTAACAACAATACTTTCATAGATATTTTAACCTCCTTAATTTTACCATATTAGTCATACGAAATTCTTATCTTTTACATTATGATATATTAATTATACGCTATTTAAAAAATCTATGTTATCTTGAAACTAAAAAAAAGATAGAGAGTATATCCCTCTATCTATTTTTAATATCATAACATTTTAATTAATCGTTTGTATATGGCAAAAGCATCATTTTTCGAGCCCTTTCTATAGCGTTTCTAACCATTCTTTGATGCTTTGCACAATTCCCGTTTATTCTTTTAGGTATAATCTTTCCTTTTTCATTTATATATTCTCTTAATCGTCTTAAGTCCTTATAATCAATATATTCTACGTTATCTCGACACAATTTACATCGTTTAACAGTTTTTCTATCCCTTCTAACATATGCCATTTATATAAGCACCTCCATTATTTCATGCTCTATTCTTCAGAAAATAAGTCTTTGTCCAAATCTTCAAAATTTAATCCAAACAACTCATCAGTTTCAAATTCTGGTAATTCATAATCTGAAGCATCTGTTTCATCATCAATACTTTCAATAAAATTGTTGTTATCGTTGTTATTATGGACACTTTCTTCTACAATTATATCGGTATTAGAGTATATTCTTTCTTCTTCATCTTTTTTCGTTTCCATAAAGTTCATTCTATTAGCCCAAATCTCAGCTTTTTCCCGTCTAACATTGTCTCTATCTGTCCATTGATTTATACGAAGAGATCCTTCAACTAATATTAACTTACCTTTTTTGAGGTAGTTAGAAGCAAATTCTGCCTGTTTTCCAAAAGCAACAATATTTATAAAATCTGTTGCATTCGGATCACTTGAAAATTGTCTATCAACTGCTAGCCTAAAAGTGGCAACAGGATCTCCTTTAACTGTAGACCTTACCTCTGGGTCTTTTGTTAATCTCCCTACCAAAATGACTTTATTATATGAAATAGACATTAAATCACTTCCTGCTTATTATTCATTCTCTGATTCGCTATTTTCTTTATTATCTTCTTCGATAACTTGTACAGGCTCCTCTACCTTTATTTTAGATTCTTTTTGTCTTATTTTTTGCTTTTTCTCTAGATCTTCTCTCCTGATAGTTTGATATCGAAATATTTCTTGCGTTACCCTATAGAAACTTTCTAATTCTTTAAGTTTATCTGGTTCTGCCTTAAAGATTATGTAGGTGTAATCGCCTTCGGTAAATTTGCCTTTCTGGGTTCTATACGCTAATCTTCTGACACCCCATCTTGTAAACTCTTCGACCTCACCGTCTATTCTTTCTTCGATGAAGTTTTTAACCTTTTGCGCTAAATTTTCTCTTTCTTCCTCTGAAAGATCTGTCCGTATAATAAACATTGTTTCATAATACCTTTTGCTCACTGTATACCTCCTCCTATGGTCTATGGCCTCTGATTCTAATATTTTTATTTCAGAGGCAGGAATTTTATTTCTTGATAATTCACGTACGATTATATCAGAAAAAATGAAGTTTGTTATTTTATTTCTTTAAAAATTATATTAAAATTTTACTTTGAATCCTAAGTCAACGTTAAGTAAATCTTTATCTGTATTGCTTGGAACAAAGCAATCATTAGTATCATCATATGTGAGTTCATTGAAAATTTTCCCAACATGTGCTGAAGCATTGAGCTCAAAAAACTTAAAATATAAATTTGCTGAAATTGTATAAATAAATGATTTTTCTAATGTATCTTCATCTAAAAAGTGTGTAGGTGCAATATTCTTTGTAGGAGATTTACTTCCCGAGAATACTGTTTCAAAAGACGAATATATGTCAAATCTATTTTTATAAGTGTATAGATAATCTACCAAGACAGATGCGGCATTTTCTCCATATTTATAACCAATATAATTTTCTTTGTAGTTAATTATTTTATCGTAATATTTATTTAGAGGATATACTGTATATGAAGGTCCTCCTCCAGGTTCAAACGTATATTGAGTAGCAAGGGCACCGTGTAAACCAAAATTGCCTGCGCTGGTTTTAAATGTTATTCCGGAAGAAAATGCAATTTTGTCGGGATTTTGATCTTTTTCTGGATAAAAGAACCTGTTAGTGTTTAAATCATCAACTAATATTTGAGAATAAAAATAATAAGTTGGTTTGTCATAATCAATGAAAAAACCCATCAAAGAATTGTCGTTTTTCGATTTCTCTGCCCATGGCATAATGTTCTCTGAAGCTCTAATTTCTTGTGAAAAATACACCGGCAGTGGATTAAAAAGATAAAAGAAATCAAACTCTCTATTGTAAACAACTGCATCTTGATATCCAAATCTAAAATCACCAAATTTTAGTCCATAAGTTTT
Source organism: Defluviitoga tunisiensis (assembly GCF_000953715.1). Lineage (NCBI taxonomy): Bacteria > Thermotogati > Thermotogota > Thermotogae > Petrotogales > Petrotogaceae > Defluviitoga > Defluviitoga tunisiensis. Next base: position 640,416 of record NZ_LN824141.1, on the reverse strand, counting down.
ATAATTCATACTTTTTGGTTCATCAAAATAATTATTACTTGAACTAACTAACTGAATCCAGCGGGTATCATAAAACATATGCTCATCTTCGTAACCTAATTCTAGGTAAGGTTGAGATATCTTTTCTGAAGAAAAAAATAAAGAATAAGGTGAGTTGATTTCATCCTGTAAATCTTTTATTCCTGAACTAAATTTTATGTTGTTATTAAAACTGCGAAAGGTAATATAACCATTTTCAATTAAAAAGTAATGATCGAAATAGTAGTCTGATTCGTAGAAACTGTATTTATCATCACTGTAAAAACCTATATCAGCTACAAAATCAAAGTTAGGAGCTAAATGATAAATCTTTACTCCTATTCTGTCGTTAAATTCCTCAAAATCATAAAATCCTTGAAAGCCAATTTCGAAGTTAACAGCAAAAACCAAACAAGTAAAGAACAAACATATGACCATAATCAAAGTTCTTTTTTTAAGCATGCTACAACCCCCTTCCTCATTTATTAACTATATTATGTATTATTATAATATATTATTTAATTAACATCAAGATTTGATCTCCTTCAACAGTATCTCCTTTTTTAACAAAAATTTTTTCAACAGTTCCACTGTATTCTGAGGGTATCTCATTTTCCATTTTCATTGCTTCTATAACTACTAAAGTGTCTCCAACATTTATCTTCTGTCCTTCACTAACAAAAACATCAATAATAATCCCAGGAAGAGGAGCCTTAACTTCTTTCTCTGAGCCTGAAGTCGATGCCATTTCCTCTGATAATTGATTAACTTCTTTCGAAAAAACTTCTTTTTCTTTTCTTTTTTTAGCTTCTTTCTTTTTCCTCTTTTCTAATGACTTTATATTCGTATCATCTTCTACCCTTCTTGAAATCTCTGTTCGTGCATCTTCACTTATCGAAAGCTCAGTGCCAATATCCTCAACTTCAACCTCATAGGTTTTGTTGTTTATAGTAACCTTAAATTTTTTTTTCATAATAGATAACCTCCATTACCTCCACCTTTTTTTACGATAGGGAATCCATGAAACTGAAGGATTATGTTTCTGCCATTTTGTTCTATTGAAGTCTTTTAATTTATTTTTTTTATATCTTTCTGAAAGAAGGTCCATCCTAGTTATACTTTTTATTTCAAACTCTTTACCAACAAAATACATACTGATCGCAGCAACAACCGCAACCAGTTCCTCTTCAGTCAAATCTAATTCTTTGCTTTTTATCTTTTTTAATTTCAATGGTTCAATAGGTTCTTTAATGGGTATATTTTGTTGTTTTTTCTTTGTTTTATTTGGTCTAAAGAACAATTTAAATGACATTATTACAAAATACAATACAATTAATATAGAAAAAACTATCAAAATACCCATTATTGTTAACATCCACACATTAATCATATATTATCCCTCAATAAATTAACGTTATAAAGGTATATTGCCATGCTTTTTTGAAGGTCTCGACTCTACTTTGGAAAAAGACGCGGAAAGAGCTTTAATTAATTTTTCTCGAGTTTCTTTAGGCTCAATAACATCTTCTATATACCCTCTTGATGCAGCTTCATATGGGTTTGAAAATCTCTCTTTATATTCTTGGATGCATTTTTGTCTTGTATCTTCAGGATTTTCAGAGCTTTCTATCTCCTTTGCAAATATTATATTTGCAGCCCCTTCAGGTCCCATCACAGCAATTTCTGCAGTAGGCCAAGCAAATACAAAATCGGCACCTAAATGTTGTGATCCCATTGCAATATAAGCTCCTCCATATGCTTTTCGTAATATAACTGTTATTAAAGGAACAGTCGCTTCAGAATATGCATATAAAAGTTTGGCACCATGCCTTATTATCCCTCCATGTTCTTGATTAACCCCTGGCAAATAACCGGGGGTATCAACAAGAGTTATAATAGGGATATTAAACGCATCACAAAATCGAATGAACCTAGCGGCTTTATCCGACGCATCTATGTCTAGAGAACCTGCAAGAATCTTTGGTTGATTTGCTATAATTCCTACTGATTGTCCTTGAAGTCTTGCAAAACCAACCACTATATTTTTTGCAAAATGGGGATGTATTTCAAAAAAACTATCAGGATCGAAAACAAGTTCTATTATGTTCTTAACATCATAGCTCTTTTTAGGATCGGGCGATACCATTGAATTAATATCTTCTGATAATCTATAAGTCTCATCGTAAGGAAAAATTTCAACTGGATCTATATTATTCTGAGGAAGATACGATAGTAATTTTCTTGTTATCTTCATTGCTTCTTCATCATTTGATGCTAAAAGATGTGCTACCCCACTTTTGGAGTTATGTATTTTTGCTCCTCCAAGTGTTTCCTTGTCAACATCTTCACCCGTTACAGATTTTACAACTTGAGGACCAGTTATAAACATTTGAGAAGTTTTATCAACCATGATAGTAAAATCTGTTAAAGCTGGCGAATAAACAGCACCTCCAGCACATGGTCCAGCTATGATGGTGATCTGAGGAATCACACCAGAAGATAGTGTGTTTCTATAAAATATTCCTCCATAACCATAAAGCGCATCTACCGCTTCCTGAATTCTAGCGCCTCCAGAATCATTTATTCCTATTATTGGGATACCATATTTTAAGGCATGATCTTGCAATTTCATGATCTTTTTAGCATGCATTTCTCCTAATGATCCACCCTGAACTGTAAAATCTTGTGAAAAAACCGCGACCTTTTTACCATTTATTTCTCCAAATCCAGTAACAACTCCATCATATGGAAATTCTTTTTGATCTAACCCAAAATAAGTACATCTATGCTTAACAAAGATATCTATTTCTTCAAAAGTTCCTTCATCAACAAGAAGGCTTATTCTTTCACGAGCCGTTAATTTTCCTTGTTTATGTTGCTTGTCTATTCTATCTTTTCCACCACCGAGATAAAGCTTGTCCTTCCTTTTTTTATATTCATCTATCTTTTGTTGCATTTCTTCATCCGGCATTAGTTATCCTCCCCTGTTAATAGATTTATACTGTCTTTAGAAATTCTAAAATCTGCATTATATCTGTTTAGTATTTGATTTTTTTGCTAAATATTTTCCTACTTTAAATACTTACTAACTCTTAGTTCATTTAAACTTTTCTTCGGTACTTGTAACTGGAAAAGAGGGAGGGCTCCGCCCTGAACCCGTTTCTAGAAAATTTTATTTTTCAAAAGTCACTATTTGAATTTCTTTGACCTTTTCGGTACTTGTAACTAGGAAAGAGGGAGGGCTCCGCCCTGAACCCATTTTTAGAAAATCTTATTTTTCAAAAGTTACTATAACAAATTTAAACATCTATCAATAATCTTTCCTATAATTTTCATTTTTCGACAAATTCTGTTAATATCCCATGTACAGACTTAGGATGTAGAAAAAACACCAAATTTCCTTCAGCACCAACTTCAGGTTTATCTGATAATGTTTTGTATCCCAATTCTTTAGCTTTTTTAAGAAAATGCTCTATATCTGAAACTTGATAAGCAATATGATGGATTCCTTCACCCCTTTTTTCTAAAAATTTAGAAATTTCAGAATCATTTCTGATTGGTTCCATTAATTCAATTCTAACATCATTTATATATAAAAATGTTACTTTTATGCCTCTATCTTCTAAAACTTTCTCTCCACTCTTCTCTAATTCAAGAAGGTTTTGATAAAAATTAAGTGATTCTTCTATTGACCTAACAGCTATACCTATGTGATCAATTTTTACTTTCATCGTACCATTCACCCCCTAATTTACCGCACAAAAAATTCAACACTTTATTTCTTAAAGAATATATATCATCATTATTATCATTTGATAATTCATTTATTATATTTTCAATGGCATTTGTAAGATAATTTTTTACTCGTATTTTTCTCCTTATTTCTTTTTTTGGAGTATTCTCTTTTTCTTCTTTTTGTTGCAATTCTATCCAGGTTTTTATCTTATCTAATCCCTTGTTTTCTAAGGCACTTACACCGAATAACTTCTTTTGAATATTCTTTTCAGAATTGATAAAATTTTCCATTTGCACCATAAACTTTTTAGAAGAAGGTAGATCAATTTTATTTACTACATAACAATCAGCTATTTCCATAATCCCTGCTTTAAAAATCTGTACCTCATCTCCTGAATCGGGAGACAATATCAAAATAACTGAATCACAAGCATAAAAAATTTCGGTTTCTGTTTGTCCTGCTCCAACCGTTTCAACAATTATTTTATCGAAACCAAATGATTTCATAATATCTATAATGTCATAAATTGAGTTACATAATCCACCAAGTGCACCTCTACTCGCTACGCTTCTTATATATACATTCGAAAATTTGGAAAGTTCAAACATTCTTATCCTGTCCCCTAAAAAAGCTCCTCCAGAAAAAGGACTACTCGGATCTATCAATATTATTCCTATTTTCTCTTCGCTTTCTACAAATAATTGAACTAGTCTAGAAATAAATGTGCTTTTTCCAACTCCGGAACTCCCTGTTATTCCTATAACATAAGAATTTTTAGGCGGAGAATCTGATTGCAATTTTGATATTATATCCCACGATTCAATTATATTGTTTTCTACAAGAGATATCATCTTAGCTAAAGCTACTTTATCTTTAGCTTTAAATCGATGTATAAGTTGTTCATACTTTTCTTGCCATTGCAATAGCTTTCACCTTCTCTACAATTTCGTTTATAGAAGTTCCAGGAGAAAAAACTTCAATTATTCCCATTTCTTTGAGTTCAGATACATCTTCTTCTGGTATAATTCCTCCTAAAATAACTGGAATTTCAACTTCCCGTTCTTTTAAAAGCGATATAATTTTTTTACATAAAATTTTATGGGCACCTGAGAGTATAGATAGACCTATTAAATCAACATCTTCTTGTATTGCAGCCTCTACTATCTCTTCTGGTGTTCTTCTTATCCCAGTATATATTACTTCCATTCCTGCATCTCTCAATGCTCTGGCTATTATCTTTGCGCCCCTATCATGCCCATCAAGACCTGGCTTTGCAATCATAACCCTAATTTTTTTGTTCATACTTGAAAGCTACCCTCCTTTCTAAAAAAAATTTTCTGTCATTAGAAATTCTAAAAACTGCATTATATATATGTTTTTGCGTTGATTTTTTTACAAAATACCTCCTCAATTCTAATCCCTACTAACTCTTAATCTCTTAACCTTTTCGGTGCTTGTACAGAGTAAGGTGGAAGGGCTACGCCCTCGACCCATTATTAATTCAAATGCTTACTCTTAGAAAACCTTCTTTTCCAAAGCTATAATTCAACAAAATTTTAACCTCAATCTAGATCTCTAAAACTTCATATAAAAATGAGGGTTAATTTTATAAAATTTTGATTTTTGTTAAATAGACAAATTTTCGTGATATTCCCCATATATCTCTTTTAAAACTTTTGTTATTTCCCCTATAGTTGCATATGATTCCACACATTTTATAACATATGGAAACAAATTTTCATTTTCGCAGGCAGCTTTTTTTAAACGTTCTAAGGAATAATAAACTTCTTTTTGATTCCTGTCTGTTTTAAGTGCTCTTAATTGCTCTTTTTGTTTCTTTTCAATATCCTCATCTAACTTCAAAATTTCTATTTTTTCATCATTCTCAGATTTATATTCATTAACTCCGACAATTATTTCTTCTTTCTCTTCTATTCGTCTTTGAGTTCTATATGCTGTGTTTAGTATTTCTTGCTGGGGATAACCAATCTCTATAGCCTTAACCATTCCACCTAGTTCATCTATCTTTTTTAAATATTCTTCTACCTTTTCTTCAATTTCCAATGTCATTTTTTCAATAACATAAGAACCTGCAAATGGATCTACAGTATCTGAAATCCCAGATTCATGAGCAATTATTTGTTGTGTCCTCAAAGCAATAGTTACAGCTTGTTCTGTTGGCAATCCCAATGCTTCATCAAAAGAGTTAGTATGGAGAGATTGAGTACCTCCTAAAACTGCAGCTAAAGCTTGAAGTGTTACTCTTACAATATTGTTTAATGGTTGCTGGGCAGTAAGCGTTGATCCAGCAGTTTGGGTATGGAATTTCAATTTCATCGCATTTTCATTGCTTACACCAAATCGTTTTTTCATAACTTTTGACCATAATTTTCTTGATGCTCTAAATTTAGCTATTTCTTCAAGAAAGTTGTTATGAGAGCTAAAGAAAAAAGAAAGATTTTTTCCAAATTCATTTGGATCTAATCCAGCTTTAATAGCAGCTTCAACATAACTAATTCCGTCAGCTAATGTAAAGGCAACCTCCTGAACAGAATTTGCTCCTGCCTCTCTGATATGATATCCGCTAATACTTATAAGGTTAAATTTTGGAAGATGTTTGCTTCCGTAATCAAAAATGTCAACTATTATCTTCATAGATTCTTGAGGAGGAAATATGTACGTTCCTCTGGCAATATATTCCTTCAGTATATCATTTTGGATGGTACCTCTTAATTTCTCTAAAGGCACTCCTTGCTTATTAGCTACAACAACAAGCATGGCTAAAAGAATAATAGCAGTAGAATTAATTGTCATTGAAACACTCACTTCATCAAGAGGTATTCCGTCAAAAAGAATTTCCATATCCATTAAAGAATCTACTGCAACACCTACTTTACCTACTTCGCCTTCTGATATAGAATCATCAGAATCATATCCTATCTGGGTAGGCAAATCAAAAGCAATAGAAAGGCCAGTTTGGCCTTGTTCTAATAAATACTTATATCGCTCATTTGACTCCTCGGCAGTTCCAAATCCAGCATATTGCCTCATTGTCCATAATTTCCCCCTATACATGGTGGGCTGTACCCCTCTTGTAAAAGGATATTCACCGGGGAATCCAACATCTTCTAAATAATTTATGTTTTCTATATCTTTTGGAGTATATACCACGTCTATATTTTCATCATAGGTTGTTAAAAATGATTGTTTTCTCTCAGGAAAACGTTGAATCGTTTTTTTTAGTGTCTTTTCTTTCCATTCGTTTTTTTTGTTTTCAATTTCTTCAAGCTTATTTTTATCAAACATCAGTATGACCTCCCGAAATTTTTTGAAAAAAATTTCATTATGTATCTCTTATAGCTATTTTACCTTATTGTTTTTAAATTTACAATCAAAATATTTTTTAAATCTAACCTATAATTGTGCTATGATATAATATAAATATGTTTTTTATGGATTATTTAACAAACATTAGATTGGGGTGAAGCGTATAAAAATATATTTTAATAAAAATATAAAAACCCTTATAGAAAACTCTAATTATTCATTAAAAGAAGTCTCTTTAAACTTAAAAATTCCGCTTTCTAGTTTAGAAAAAATACTAGAGGGAAAACTTGAAGGCTTTTCTGTAGTTTCATTAAAAGATATAGCAAATCGACTTAGTCATTTATTAAATGAAGAAATACTCTTAATTTGTGAAGATGATGAAACAACCAAACCTGTTCAAAGCATGAATAAAAAAATTTTCAACAAGTCGATCAGTTTTAAGTTAATTATCTCTACATTTTTAATAATTAACCTGGTTTTTCTTTACTTTTTAGTCAAAGATTTAAATTTTTACATTGGTTTACTGTACAAAAATCTTTACACTCTTACTATTTCAAACCATGCTTCAACAGAAGTAATGGTTAACGAAACTAAACTAGCACCACAAGATTCTATAAAAATGGAACTCACACCTGGACAAAGTATAAAAGTTAAAGGAAACAAAAATAATGAGGAAATTGTTGTTACTACACCAAACGCCATTTATACTATAAATCTTGAGAATTTTGAGGTGATCTTATCAAATGGGAAATCCTAAACCTCCTGATTTTGTAAATTATGTAGCTCATATTTTTACCGCTGGAGATTCAGACCTATGGTTATACAAAATGGGATTAAAAGGCATTTTAGAAGAGAACTTTGGCCCTATTGATTATGTATCTCCTGTACTTGACTTTCAAAGATTCACTTACTTTTACAATGAAGAAATGGGAAAAAATATCTTGATTGAAGCAAGAATGATAAGTTTTGAATATTTGAGTTCACCAGCTTTTCTCTCAAATGCAAAGTTAATCACAAATGATATTGAACGAAGATTTTCTGTAAACAATAAAAGAAAAGTCAATATAGACATTGGATATATTCACCACACTCAATTTGTTTTAGCAAGTACAAAACATTGGGGAAACAGAATTTATATAGGAAAAAACATATATGCAGAAATAACCTTAATGTACAATTTTGGTAAATGGGAACCTTTGGAATATACTTATGCTAATTTTCGAGATCCAAACTACCTAAAAGAATTAGAAATTATAAGAAACAATTATTTAAAGAAAAGAAAAAAGTTTGATTCTTGAACAACAAGGTTTATGGTCTTGCTATTCTAAAATGGACGGTGAACAAAATGATGTCTTTAGGCGGCTGGTTAAGTTTAACTTATCTAATTATTTTTCTATTTTTGTCTCATTTTGCTCCTTATGTTATGGGTGCTTTAATATTAGGCTTTTTTTTGTCGTTGTTAATAAATGTACCTACTAATTTGTTTTCAAAAATAATGAATGATAAAGTAGCTTCGATTTTATCACATTTGTTGGTTTTAGGGGCATTTTTTTATGCTGCTATTTCATTTTTTCCTTTGGTAATAAATGAAGGTAAAAAATTGTTTTCCGTACTTTCAACCTTTGCTTTTCCAAAGTCTGGAGAAATAGATAATTTTCCTAGTTGGATTTTAGATGTGATAGATGAATTTTCAAAAAATATATCTAACTTTGGTTTCAACTTGATAAACAAACTAATTTCTGTAACTCCCTCTTTATTGATGTCAATAATTGTTCTTATTGTAACTACAGTTGCTATAGGCTCTTTGAAATCATTGATGAAAGACAACTCATGGAAATTATATCCTGCAAATGAAAGAGATAAAGGTGTTAAATTTTTAAAATCTTTTTATGGAGAAGTTGAAAAATTTGTACATGGTAGATTCTTATCCGCAACTATTGTAGGGTTTGTTATAGGGTTAGCTACTTACATAGCAGGTATACCTAATTCACTATTTATAGCAATAGTAGCATGGATAGGAGATTTCATACCTTATTTAGGTTCTATTGCTGCAGGTATTCTTCTAGCTATTTTAGGTTTTACAGAAAAAGGATTGATGGGATTAATAATTGGTTTATTGATTGCTTTAATTAGTAACCAAATAGAAATGTGGTTTCTATATCCTAAAATTCAAAGCAAGGTACTAGATTTACATTGGTTTATAATCCTCATATCGTCTTTGTTATTTGGAGAATTATTCGGTTTTATCGGTGTTCTCATCGCTCTTCCGTTGGTAATTTATGTTATTAATTTTTGGGAATATTGGGTTGTGCGAATAAAATAACAAGCAGGTGTGTTTAATGAAAAAAATTACTCTTTTTTTATATTTATCTGCTATTTTTATAAGTGGGTTCGCATCCGCAAGATTGCTAAGTAAAAATGATCCGGAATATTACTATCAAGTATTAAACGGTGTAAATTTAAAATATCCAATTTATTATGAATCTGAAAATATTCCAAAAGAATATAGAAATTATATACATACCTCTATAGATTTAAAATATGAAAATAGAATTATAGGTTCTTACACACTTGAGGGAGGATGGTATAGACCTTCTAATCTAACTGATATTCTTTTTAGAGATTTTGTACTCAAAAATGGGAATTTATTTAATTTTGGTTTTAAAACTTATTATGGAAACAATTTTTTTGCTCAATTTATTGCTGATTTTAGACTTGGCGATACAACATATTTTAAATATGGGAATTACAATATCTTTAATATACCTAGAATTGATTATATTTCTTTAGATTTCCCTACTTTTTCTTATTTATCGTACAAAAAAGACAAAATGGACTTTTTAATTGGCCGAATACCCCTTTCTTATGGCCCTATGAAGTACAATCTAGTTTTGTCAGATAATTCTCCCTATTATGATACAATGAACATATCTTACAGTTTTTCAGATAATCTTAGTTATGATTTTGCTATACTATCCATGGTTCCTCAACTTTCAAAGGATGAGCAAGAAAAAATGGAGGAAAAGTATATTGCTTCTAGAAATGCATTTTATAACGGAATCAACTACAAATTCAATGAAAATCTATTCTTTGGGCTCAGCTCTTTAAATCAGGTTGCAGGAAAATTACCTAATCCAATAAATATATTTGTTAAATCAGATGTTGGTATATATGGAGGGTATTTGAAATTAATACCTTTTTATGATATAAACTTTAATGGAGAATATGCAATTAATTATAATACATTAAAAAGTAGTTATGGCCTTGGGGTATCAAAAACTTTTAGAACTAAATCTTCCAGATTTAAAGTAGGTTATGAAAGATACTGGATTGAAGATAACTTTTTTTCGAATGAAAAACCTTATCAAAATTTATATTATAGAACTATTGCTTTGTCTAATGAACCAGGCGCTAGAATTTTTTTTGATTATCCTTTTGGATTTAAATATGGTGAAAATTCTAAAATAGGTAGTCTTGAATTAATTTTAGCTTTTGAAAAAGCTTCTATTAGTTATATATGGGACAATGGAACTAACTCCTTTGGAAAACTAAATAATCATAATATTTCTTTTCTTTGGAATACAAAGATAGGAAAAATAGGGATAGATTGGATGCATCTAAAAAATGCTGAAAATGAATTTGAAACATTTAACTTAAAATATCTTTTCGAGGTGAATATAAGATTACCAAAATAAAGAAAATAGAATTACTTTCTCCTGCAGGCGATTTAGAAAAATTGGAAACAGTTTTTCATTATGGTGCTGATGCCGCTTATATAGGCGGAAAATTTCTCAATTTGCGGGCGTTTTCAAAAAACTTCGACAATGATGAATTAAAAAAGGCTGTAAAACTAGCTCACAAACTTGGTAAAAAAATATTTGTCACATTAAATGCTATCCCTAATAATTCTGAATTAGAGTTGTTACCAGATTATATACAGTACTTAGAAAGCATAAAGGTAGATTCAATTATAGTTTCTGATTTAGGTGTTTTTAATTTAGCAAAACAATATTCAGACATTCCAATAACAATAAGCACACAAGCAAATAACATGAATTGGGCAAGTGTTAAAATGTGGAAGGAGTTAGGCGCTAAACGCGTAATCTTAGCTCGAGAACTATCTTTGAGAGAGATTAATGAAATTCGACAAAAAGTAACTGATATAGAATTAGAAGTGTTTATACATGGTGCTATGTGTATTTCTATATCAGGCAGATGTCTATTAAGTAATTATTTAACCGCAAGAGATGCCAACCGAGGTGAATGTACACAACCTTGTAGATGGAAATATTATCTCATGGAAGAAAAAAGGCCAGGAGAATATTTTCAGGTTTTTGAAGATGAAAGAGGTAGTTATATAATGAACTCAAAGGACCTTTGCACAATAGAATTTCTTGATAAAATAATTGAAACAGGGGTAGATTCTCTTAAAATAGAAGGAAGAATGAAAAGTAGTTATTACGCTGGTATTACAACAAAAATATACAGAGAAGCTATTGATAGTTATTTTGAAGGGACTTACAGTGAAGATAAAATTAAAGAATGGAAAAATGAACTTAAAAATGTAAGTCATAGACCATACACTTCTGGCTTTTATCTTGATAAAACCAACTACAATTCTCAAAACTATGAGACTTCTTCTTATATTAGAAAATATAATTATGTGGGCATTGTAAAAGAAAAAATTTCTGAAAATTCTTATTTAATTGAAGTAAAAAATAAGATTAAACGTGGAGAAACGATAGAAATAATACGGTCAAAAGGTGAAAAGATAAGTATATTATTAAGTGAAATAATTAACTATGAGAATAATGATATAATAGAAGAAGCTAATCCTAATCAAAAAATTATTTTAGAAGTAGGTAGTTCTATTCAAAGTGGGGATTTAATAAGGTCTTTGAAAACTAACGCCACTGCGAACTAGAAAATAGTTCGCTTTTTTCATTTAAGATTAGTCGTATAGTTTCTACAAAGGAGGTTGAAATCTATGATAGAAATAGTAGGCCTTACAAAAGTTTTTTCTGAAAAAATTATTGCTGTAGACAATATTGATCTCAAAATAAATGAAGGTAAGGTAGTCGGATTTCTAGGACCTAATGGCGCAGGGAAAACAACAACACTCAATATGATTGTTGGACTATGTAAGCCGACATCTGGAAAAATTTTTATAAATGGTATAGATGTCCGAGAAGAACCAGAAAAAGTTAAAAAAGTTATAGGCTTTGTCCCAGATGAACCTTTATTATTTGAAAAAATTACTGGTATTTCCTATTTAAACTTTATTTGTGACATTTTTGAAGTACCCTTGGAAGAAAGAAGAAAAAGAGGAGGGTGGTTATTACAAGCTTTTAAACTCCTTGATGCAATAAAAGATCCTATATCGACGTATTCTCATGGTATGAGACAAAAATTAGCCCTTATATCCGCTTTAATTCACAAACCTAAGATCTTAATATTAGATGAACCTATAGTCGGATTAGATCCAGAATCAGCATCTATATTAAAACAAATCATGAAAAGACACGCTTCTAATGGAAATTTAGTGTTTTTTACGACTCATATTATGGAAATTGCTGAAAAAATCTGTGATGAAATCGCTATAATCGACAAAGGAAAAATCGTCTTTCAAGGAACTATCAATGAACTCCGCCAATTAAAAGGAGATAAAAGCCTAGAACAATTATTCTTAGAGGTGACTAAAAGTGAGAATGAAGAAATTGACTTCTCTTTCCTTGATTGAACTTGATCAGCACTATAAAATCTCAAAGAATAAATATCTTTTAAAACATACAAAAGATGAAACTATTCCATTCTTTGCATTAATAGCTGTTCTTGCAACCTTGATTATAATTTATTTTCCTTTCTATTTAGATTTTATAAGGGTAAATCTTGAATACTATTCTTTAAAGAATATTGAACCTTTATTTATAGCAGAATTTATTATGATAACCGGTTTTATCGGTTTTTTCTTAGGAGCATTTGTATTGATAGGTGAATTTTTCCTAAAAAAAGATATGAAGCTACTGATAACTTTGCCTTTAAAACCATCAGAGGTTATTTTAGGAAAATTATCTGTAGTTTTGTGCGATCAAATGATTATTTCGCTCATATTCCTGTTACCGGCTCTAATTTACTTCGGAATTTATAATCACTTATCAATCGGATATTATTTATCTATGATTTTAGTTGTCTTATTTTCACAAATTTTTCCGGTTTTGTTGGTATTAGTATTTATTCTACCGATTTCTCATTTATTTAAAAAGCTTAAGAACAAAGAACTTATTCTTTATATCTTAACTTCTCTTTTAATGGTACTTGCTCTAATATATATTTTTTCATCTAAAGATATCTTTTTTATTGTGGCAACAAATCCCCAAGATATGCCTGATATTTACATTAATCCTCAAGGCATTTTTTCAAGACTTGCTTGGATCTATCCTCCAGCTTTTTTGGGAGCTAAATCTTTAATAAATACTAATATATATAGATTTACGTGGACAATTGCTTTTATAGGGTTTCATATTATTCTATTAACTTTAAGTTTGTATATTGGAGAAAAATTATATTATTCAACATATGTTAATTTTCTAGAAGCCTCTACTTCTGCAGAAAAAAAAGCCTCAAAGAATATTGACTTGTTGTTTAATAAAGCTTTATCTCCAAATAAAGCTTTATTAAAAAGAGAATGGCTATATTTTTTAAAAACACCCTCTTTTTCAGTAAATGGATTCACTAATGTATTAATATTTCCAGGTTTATGCATACTTTTAGCAATAATAGATGCTGGAATTGGTATTAATTTACAAAAAGAGTTAGTGGGTCCACTCATAAAAATAAAAATGTTCTTAGTAGTTTTCATTTCTGCTATAGCTGGTTCACTAAGCGGCTTGTCTTATTCTTGCTTTTCAAGAGAAGGCAAATTTATCAAAGAATTAAAAGTGTTACCTATAACTAGTTCTCAAATAGTAATAAGCAAATTTCTTCATATAATGCAACTTAGTAGTATAGGCATAATTTCCGGTGCTTTAATTGGATACATCTTATTCAATCTAAACTTTTTAGAGTTCATAAATGTTTTAACTTTTTCTATTATCATTAGCATTTTCTTTAATCTGCTACAAATGTTGATAGACGCTTTTAAACCAACCTTTGATTGGGATAATCCTCAGAAAGCTATGAAACAAAATGCAAACGGTTTATTTTCAATATTGGTTATTTTTGGAATTCTTATCCTTCTAGGTTTTTTATATTACTATATTTCTATTTATTTTGATTTACACTTTGTTTTAATAATATCGAGCTGTATTTTTGTAATATTTGACATCTTATTATACAAGCTCCTAAAAAATAGAACTACTAAACTTTTGAAAGAAGATTAAATACCAAAATTAAACATTGCTGAGGCTAAAAAAACTAGAATAAATGATATTATGGCTGTCAAACTTACAATACTACTTGCTAATTCTGAATCATAGTTATTCTCTATCGAATAAACTATGACCATCATGGCTGTAGGAAGCATGGGAGATATAAAAAGAGATACTCTCTCTAGTTGATTTCTTACAGGAATTAGCAAGGTTAATAAAGAAATAGCCAATCCTATTAGATATTTGGTGCTTAAAGTAATAGTTAAAATTTTACTATGTTTTTTGATTGTTGAAACACTAAAATAAAATCCAACAAGAAACATTATTAAAAAATTATTTGCATCCTTAATTATTTTGATTGGAGACATTATCAAGTCTGGCAAAGTAACTCCAAATAAATTAAAAACCAAACCCAATATCAATGCAATGAATGGGGGAAATTTTAACAAGTCTAATATTCTAAATCCACCTTTTTTACCTTCTGCTACAGATTTTCCTATTCCGTATAAAATAATACTATTTCCTAAATCATACAATGCAAAATACGTAATAGCATTGATTCCCCATAGCATTTCTGCTAAAGGATACATAAAAAGCCCTATATTTAATCCACAAAAAGATAATAATATCACAGTACTCACATTTTTATCTTCTATATTTAATAAATTAACTAATATCTTACCTCCAAAAAAAGTTAACAAACAACCTAAAAAACCTATTAAAATAAAGTATAAATCTGATAATAACACTTTAGATGAACTAATACCTATAAATACAGTCATTGGAAGTGTGAAGTTCACAATCAACGTTGACAATATTTCTCCTGTGTTTTTGGGAAATAGTTTTTTAAACATATACCCCATCAAAACTATTACAACAAAATTAATTAGAGCTGTCACGCTATACACCCCTATAAACTATTATTTTTTAGACAATTGCTATAATTATAACATTATTGTTTATGATCTTATACGTATTAAACTCTCTTTTTTTGTATAGTTTTATTATTTTTAACATTTTTTTTGTAAAATTACCATGCTGATTAATATACTTTTTTATAACCTTTGAATTTATAATGGGTTTAGGGCGAAGCCCTCCGCCCTTTCCTACCTACAAGTACTTAAAAGTAAAAAAATTAAAAAATGAAGATTTTCTAAAAGTAAGCATTTGAATTTATAAAGGGTTTAGGGCGAAGCCCTCCGCCCTTCCTACCTACAAGTACCTAAAAGTAAAAAAATTAAGAAAATAGCGAGGTATTTTGTAAAAAAGCAAATATGAAATCTACATTAATATAATACGGATTCTAGAATTTCTAAAGTAACTAACATAACGCTATTTTGGAGGTATATGCATTTTGTCTAGAAATATAAATGACACAATTAATAATATAAAAGAGGAAATCAAACAAATCGTGGGGAACCAACCCCTTTACATTGCTTTTTCTGGTGGAATGGATAGCACAGTTGTTGCTTTACTTGCACGAGATGCTTTACCCAACGATCAAATAACTTTGGTAAACGTTTGCTTTGGAGCATATTCTTACTCTAAAGCTATTGAAGCTGTCTTGCTTTTATCTAAAGAGCTTAAATTAAAACTAAACTTTATAAGCAGTAACAACGAACAAGAAATTATAATGTATCATGGACCAAACTGTAATCAATGCACAAGAGAAGTAAAAATAAGAAAAGTGAAAGAATTTGCTCATAACGGGATTATAGCATCTGGAGCCAATATGTCTGATTCATGGGGAAAAACTGGCATCAAATTTATGGATGGAATTTATTCCCCTTTAATAAATTTAAATAAAAATGAAATCAAAGAGATTTTAAATTTCTATAATTTTACAATACCTAAAATAGGGGAAAACAGCATAAGAGAAGGATGCAAATTTAAACATCTTTTGAAAATGGCCGTTAATTCGCAATATCATTCAAGGTCAGCGGTAATAGCAAATGAGGTTTTAATTGATATTTTAGATTTTTATGATATTAAACGAGAAATTGCAAATGTAAAAATAATTGGACCTCTTTCACAAAATATCGCTTTGATTAATATAAGACCCCTTCCAGAAAATTACATTATTAATGAAGTTGTTTATAATTTAGAAAAAGAAAAAAGTATAGATAAAATTGATGTAGTAGATAGACCTTTGAAACTAAAAATCCTTGCAAATCCCGGAATTTATAACAACGAGGAATCAAGGCATTGGATATTAAATGGAAGATTAGCTCCTGAATTTGCTATGCCCTTAACCGCAGAATGGAAAAAGAGCTCAAATCAAAAGCTTTGGACCTTTTCTGTCTATGGTTATGAAAAAATTTAAATCAAATTGAATTATTTGCTCATGGATAAGAAAAAAGTCTCTTCTTATTTGTATAAGAAGAGACTTTTAATCTATGGTCGGGACGACTGGATTTGAACCAGCGACCTTTGGTTCCCGAAACCAACGCGCTTCCATCTGCGCTACGCCCCGAAAATCAAATTTATCATAGATATTCTATCACATTTCATAATTTTTTAGTTTTATTATTCAAATAATTGTATAATTAGTATAGTTACAATTGCATATGTTCATAAGGTACACAAAAAATTTATCTAAATAAGGGGTGATTTTTATGAGTATGAAAGAAGCATATTCTCAAGCTCAAAAATGGATGTCAGAATTTGCTAAAAAAAGCCCAGAGAAAATGCAGGCTTTTCAAAAAATGGTAGAAGCTATTGAAAAAGAAGAAGGTGAATCTTTAGACAAAAAAACTAAAGAACTTATAGCAGTAGCGTTATCAATTGCAAGAGATTGTGAATGGTGTATAGCCTTTCATGTTAAAGAAGCTATAAATGAAGGTGCATCAGAAGAAGAGATACTAGAAGCTGCATGGATGGCTATCCTAATGGGTGGTGGCCCAGCATTAATGCATGCGGGATTGGTTCTAGATGCATTAAAAGAATTTAGGGGGTAATTTAATGTACGATGTTATTATTATTGGAGCAGGGCCTGCTGGGTATGTTTCGGCAATTAGATTATCTCAGTTAGGAAAAAAAGTGGCAATAATTGAAAAAGAATATTTGGGCGGAACATGTACTAACAAAGGATGTATTCCTACTAAAACTTTACTCTCTTGCGCTCACTTGTATGACGAAATAATTTCTAAATCTAATAAATTTGGAATAAATATTAATTCGGTATCTTATGATTTAAACAAAATGGATAATTATTTAACAACAGTAGTCACTCAAACAAGAAAAGGAATTGAGTATTTAATCAAAAAAAATAAAATCGATTTTATAAATGCCACTGCTGAAATAGTTGATACAAATCATGTGAAAACAGGTAATAACATTCTAGAAACCAAAAACATAATATTAGCCCATGGCTCAGAACCGGCTGTATTTCCTCCATTTAATAGCATAGAAGGAATTTGGACTAGCGATGATTTTTTCATCAATTTAAAAGATATTCCTAATTCAATTCTTATAGTTGGTGGAGGTGTAATTGGAGTAGAATTTGCAACTTTTCTGGCAAGTTTAGGGAAAAAGGTATATATTGTAGAATTGATGGATCATATATTGCCAACTGAAGATTTAGATGTTTCTCAAGAAATTAAAAGAAGTCTTTTGAGAAAAGGCGTTGAAATCTACGAAAAAAATAAGGTTATCAATGTCGAAAAAGACGGTAAAATGTATATTTCAAAGATAGAAGAAAATGGAAAAATAACAGAAATTAACAGCGAAAAAATTCTGTTAGCAGTGGGAAGAAAGCCGGTAATTCCTGAAGACGTAAAAAAAATAGGGATAGAAATAAACAAAGGTATAAAAACTGATCTTAATATGAGAACAAATATCTCAAATATCTATGCGATAGGAGATATTAGAGCAGATATTATGTTAGCTCATGTTGCAATGTATGAAGGAATTGTTGCCGCTCATAATATTGCAGGAGAGAAGAAAATAATGGATTACAATGCAGTACCAAATGTCATTTTTTCTAATCCTGAAATTGCAACTGTAGGTATAAAAGAAAAAGATGCCAATCCAGAAGAAGTAATTGTATCTAAGTTCCCTGTTTCTGCTAATGCAAGAGCCAGAACTATAAATGAAAAAAATGGTTTTGTTAAGGTAATCGCAGACAAAAGATCAAAAAAAATAATCGGTATTTCCATAGTTTCCCAGAATGCAACAGAGATGATCATGGAAGGCGTATTAGCTGTCAAGTATGGAATGACCACTAATCAACTTACAGATGCAATCCATCCTCATCCAACTTTAAGTGAAATAATACTAGAAGCTGTTGAAGGAGTAGAAGGAAAAGCTATTCACATATAATTTTACCTAACAAACAATAGGGAGGTGAAATACCCTTATAAACAAATATGACAATTAACATTGTAAAAGAGAATAATATCAAAATTGCTATTGTTAATAGCCAAGAAGTAATAATCAAAGATGTACAATCAGCGCTTGATTTCATGATGACTATGTTGTATAAAACAGGATGCGATAGAATTATAATAAATAAGGAAGCTATTTGTGAAGACTTTTTTGATTTAAAGACTAAAATTGCGGGTGAAATATTGCAAAAATTTGTAAATTACCAAGTGAAAATAGCAATTGTTGGAGATTTTTCTAAATACTCAAGTAAAAGTCTAAAAGATTTCATCTATGAAAGTAACAACGGAAACCACTTTTTCTTTTTACCAGATGAGTTAACAGCTGTTAGAAAATTAAGTTCATTTTAAAGTTATTTGATTTATTATATTAAGTTATCAAATTAACAACCCTGACAAAATGCAGGGTTGTTTTTTAAAGGTAATCTTTCAAGATGTGGTCAAAGAGTTAAACACACACTACCTTTAGGGTTTTTATAACGGTTTGTTATCTAATATATTTTCTATTTCTAGCATTACATCCTCTGTCAATTTATCTTTAACTTCTGTTGCTTTTACATTTTCTATGACCTGTTCAGGTCTACTTGCGCCTATAATAACTGTGCTTACATGCGGATTTTTAAGTATCCAGGCTATTGCAAGTTGGGCCATAGTTGCGCCAAGATCATTTGCAATTTTAGATAACCTTTTTACCTTTTCTATATTTTTTGAAGAGAGCAGACCATCTTTCTCCAAATCATCTTTTAAACCCTTAAATTTAGCCAATCTACTATTTTCTGGTATCCCTTCGTTATATTTTCCAGTTAATAGTCCGCTAGCTAAAGGACTAAACGTAGTTAACCCTAATCCATATTTCTGATAAAGAGGTAAAAATTCTTTTTCAACCTTTTCTCTAACAAACATGTTATATTGAGGCTGTTCCATTGAAGGAGGTATTAAATTTCTTTTATCAGCAATAGTGTATGCTTCTTCCAACTGTTTTGCGGACCATTCAGAGGTACCCCAATACAAGGCCAACCCATTCCTTATTATATAATCCATCGCAAACACTGTTTCTTCTATAGGGGTAGTTGGATCAGGTCTGTGACAAAAGATTAGATCTACATAGTCAAGTTGCAATCGTTTCAATGAATTCCATATTCCTTCTAAGAGATGTTTTCTTGACACACCTAAATCATTAGGTCCTTTTCCACCCCAAAATATTTTTGTTGAAATAACAAGATCTTCTCGACGATACTCTTTTATTGCCATTCCCATTAATGATTCAGAAAGCCCATTTGCATAAGCTTCGGCGTTATCAAAGAAGTTTATGCCATGTTCATAAGCCGTTCTCATTGTTTGCTTTACACCTTCAGTGTCTAGTTGATTTCCAAAAGTTAACCAAGAACCCAACGAAATTTCACTTACTTTTATTCCTGCTTTACCAAGATTGTTATATTTCACAATATCCCTCCTTGTGCAGTTAAATGGTTTACTTAACTAACTTAATTATATCATAAAATAGTTCTTTTTAATTTTTGCTTGTGATATAATTTTTTGACAGATTTTAAGTAAAAATTAAAAGAATTTTGGTGATTTTATGTATTTAGTATTAATTTACTTAACCTTTGTTACGTTTTTATTAGCATTAATTCTATTTCGTGGCATTCAAACAGTTAAATACATTAAGAGATTAACCTCCAATAAAGAGAGGTTCTTCATTTTCATTCCTCCTTCACCCAAAAAAACTGTTATTAATAGGTTTAAAAGCATATTGTATGAAACGGCACTCTATTGTCTAGAAGATGAAAAAGAAAAAAGTGACATTTTAAGAATCTTTATTGAGCATTTGCCTGATTTTTTAAAATCTGACTCTTGGAGTTTTTTATTAACACCAACTAAAGCACATTGGACATTTTTGACATGGTCTAAGAATTTAGATTTTTTACCTTTAGAAGATATTGCATATGAATTAGAAAATGAAGGTGAAAACATTAGAAACGTGCTAGAGTCTAATAGCTCTCTTTTTATCAAAAATGTAAAAGAAAACGTTACCTGGAAACAAGAAAATCCTTTAACCGTTTCTTGGTTGGGTATTCCAATTAAGATTGGCGATGAAATTGTTGGGGTATTAAATATCGATTGGTTCAAAACTAAAAAATTTACAAAAATTGAAAAGGAGCTTGCCAGGAGTTTTAAAATCGAAATTGAAAATGTATTAACAAAAGTATTTAAGTTAAATGAATTATTTTTAAATTTTCATTTGGATCCTCTAACTGAAATTTATAACAGAAAAGCCCTTGAAGATTATATGAAAAATCGTCAGATAATCACCGACAATATTGCTTTAGTGTTTATAGACATCGATGGTTTCAAAAAAATAAATGATACTTTCGGTCATACAGTCGGAGATCAAATACTTAAAACAATTGTTAAAAGGATAAAAAACGTGCTTAGAGTCGAAGATTACTTTTTTAGATACGGTGGCGATGAATTTATATTAATCCTTAAAAATATAAACAATCATGAAGATATCAAAAAGATAATAACTAGGCTACAATCTATAGTTAGTGATACAATAATAATTGATGATTATATAATTAAATCTTCATGTAGTATGGGGTATTGTCTATTGCCTCTAGAAACTAATAATATTCAACGAGCTATAGAAATTGCAGATAAAAAAATGTACTTACAAAAAAGTAATTTAAATCATTAATTTAGGAGTTGATGTTTTGAATAAATTAAGGGAAGATGCTTTAAGAATAATCAACAATTCTATAGATTCAGTATTACCTGAACATGCTGTAAAATCACAATTATCTAGTATGAGTTTAGGAGAAAACATTTATTTAGTCGCTATAGGTAAAGCAGCTTGGAGAATGGCAAAGGCTGCAAAAGACTTTTTAAAAGAAAAAATAAAAAATGGCATAGTTATAACAAAATATGAACATTCTCAAGGAATTATTGAAGGTCTACAAATATATGAAGCTGGTCATCCTATTCCTGACGAAAATACTCTAAAGGCTACAAGGAAAGTTATAGAAATGATTAAAAATCTTGGTAAAGATGATGAAGTATTATTTTTAGTTTCTGGAGGAGGTTCTTCTTTATTTGAACTTCCAAATGAAGGTATAGAATTAGAAGATTTGCAAAAGTTAAATAATGATCTATTAAAATCCGGGGCAAATATAGTTGAAATAAATACAATTAGAAAACATATATCTCAAGTAAAAGGTGGACAATTTGCTAAAATAGCGGAACCTGCTAAAATTTACGCTTTAATCTTGTCAGATGTAATTGGAGACAGATTAGACAGCATCGCATCTGGTCCTGCTTATCCTGATTCTACAACTTTAGAAGATGTTAAAAAGATTATTAGTAAGTACAATTTGAGTCTCCCAGAAAATCTATTACATGCGTTTAGTGAAACACCAAAATCCTTAAGAAATGTAGATACTTATATAATTGGGAGTGTAAATAAGGTATGTGAAAATGCAAAATTAATTGCTGAACAATTAGGTTATAATTCTATTATTTTAACTACTACACTTGATTGTGAAGCGAAAGAAGCAGGTTTATTCTTAGCTTCTATAGCCCGAGAATTAATTGAAAAGGATAGACCTATAAATAAACCTTGCGCTGTTATTCTCGGCGGTGAAACAGTAGTTAAAGTTCAAGGAAATGGCCTTGGAGGGAGGAATCAAGAATTAGCTCTGTCAGCTGCCAGAGGAATTTATAATTATGAAGATGTTATTATTGTCTCGGTTGGCACAGATGGAACAGACGGTCCTACAGATGCAGCTGGTGGAATAGTAGATGGTCAAACTATAAATAAACTTATAAAACAAAACATAGATGTTGAATTCGCTCTTAAAAATAATGATTCTTATACTGCTCTCGATGCAATAGGCGGGTTAATAAGAACAGGACCTACAGGTACCAATGTAAACGATCTGATATTTATCCTATGTGGGGCTTAAAGTTTTAGTTTTTTTACAAACTCATAAGTAAATCTAGCTGTAATACCCCATATTACATGATTTTCGTAAATGTAAAAATAAATGGGGTATTTACCAATTCTCCATTCATAATCTTTTCCTTTAG